>NZ_CP087114.1:0-600000 GCF_022559585.1 Bartonella machadoae | reverse complement strand
TGAAAATAGCAAAACCCGTCCTGTGACGCAACGTCTAAGGACAAGAGAAATGTATCATTTTATAAATGCTCGGGGCATTACAAATGCCTTGCGGGGTGTCTGGCATGGTGCTTATGGACTAGCCCGCTGCCCTGCCCATGATGATAGGTCACCTAGTTTAGCTCTATATTCTTTTAAAGAGACCATAGCAGAGCTTCATTTACGCAAGCGTGGGATCACTTGTAACTTGCCCCCCTAGTTTACGCTTTCATAGCAAATGCCCCCATCCCTCTGGCAAAACCATCCCCGCGTTGGTTGCTCTTGTTGAGGGTGGTGGCTCCTTTGCAATCCATAGAACCTTTTTACAAGACAATGGATGCTTGCTGCCCGTGCTTATCGCCAAGGCTTTGAAGTCTTGATGATGCAAGCTCCCCATGGCTCTGACTTCAACATTTTATTATTAAATTATGAAAGCGAAAAACAATGACAAAAAATATTCTAGAAAACAATGAAAATAGTTCTGTAAATGATACTGATAACGATAACACCCCTGTCTCTTTAAAGGAGCATCCCTGTTTACAAGCCATCCCTTATGAACAGGCTTTGCAACAAATGGGATGGGGTGAATTAAAACCGATAAACAAAGCGCTTTTACCGGTTGAACCTTTTCACCCCGAACAAATGCCTTCAACTTTACGAGACTATATTTATGACGTGGCTGAATGCCAACAATCTTCTCTCGATTTTATTGCTGTCTCGGCTCTGTGTGGGTTAGCTGCCCTGATTGGTAATGGAATTCGCATTGCTCCAAAACAAAATACGCACAATTGGAAAATTGTCCCTAATCTATGGGGCGCCATTATCGGGCGATCTGCAACTCTCAAAACACCTGATATGCAAGCCGCTCTCGCTCCTCTTTATTCCTTTCAAAATGAATGGTATCAACAGTGGCGTAAACAGAAAAAACAGAAAGAGACAAAAAATCTTCTCATTGAATTAGAGAGACAAGAAAAGAAAAAACAAGCCCGAAAAGCTTTTAAAAATAAAAATAAGCAACAAGCTATCGCTCTTCTTAATGAACCTCTTGAAGATCAAGAAAGTGAGGATGAAACTCTTGTTAAACGACGTCTTCTCGTCAATGATGCAACGGTTGAAAAGCTTGGAGAATTACTGAGAGAAAACCCGCGCGGGTTATTAATGGTCCGCGATGAACTTTCTGGTTTTTTAGCTAATATGGAAAGAAAGGAATATCAGACTGACCGTTCTTTTTATCTAACGGCTTTTAATGGAAATTCTCCTTATACCTATGACCGTATAGAACGTGGAACAATTTATATTCCCAATGCAACACTTTCCATTATAGGAGGCATTCAACCTTCTCGGATTATTCCTATTGTACAAGCGATAAACCGTGGGATAAACGATGATGGTTTATTGCAACGGTTTCAACTGATGGTATGGCCCGATAACAATAAAGAGAGAGAATGGAGGGATGAATATCCCAATCAAAAGGCATGGGAAGCTTATGAAAAAGTGTTTCGTTCTCTTTATGATAAACCGGTAGGATCTTCTCAACATCCAACGACCATGCGTTTTTCTCCCGATGCACAAGAGATGTTTAGTGAGTGGTGGGAAAATCATCAGAAAGCGATCAGAAGGGATGATCTCTCTGAAGCTTTGCAATCCCATTGTGCAAAAATGGACAAAACCATCGTAAGTCTTGCTTTGATTTTTGAACTTGTCGAAGGTGGTCGTTTTGAAATCAATAAAGAAGCCCTTCAAACAGCCTTGCGTTGGGAAAACTATTTGTTAAGTCATGCGAAACGTCTTTATGCGGCGGATGATAGCTTAACAACAGAGCGTGCAAATTTGATTATAGAGCGTTGTGAATGCTTACCTGAGGTTTTTACTGCTCGTGATATCTACAGGCGCTGTTGGACGCATTTAAAAGACAAAGAAGCCGTTAAAACAGCTTTAGATGTTTTATGCCGTTGCAACTATCTTCGTAAAATCTGTGATGACAAGGAGCAAAAAGGCGGTCGTTCTAGCATACGCTATGAATGGCATCCTTTGGTAAAAAATCAGAGTATTAAGCAATGAAGAAAGCTCTTTTAAAGCTTCTCAAAACAATTTTGCAAAACTCTTTTCAATGGCATTCTGTTAGGTAACCTTCTGCAAAGGAAATGATCAGAATTCTTTTGTAAAAAGAGTTTTGTCTCTTTTGACAGTTTTGTCTGTTGATTTACCCCCCCTCCCATTAAAAAAAATTGAGAGAGAAAATAAAAACATTCTATTTCAATAGGTTAGCATTATACAAATTTTTGCAATCCAATGCATAAAAGCCATGTGAGTAAGAGAGACAATCAGTGACTTGAGTTTTGTCTGTTTTGTCAAATTTTGTCGGTAAATTTTAATAGACAATTGTTATGATATTTTGAGATCATAAAACACTTCGAAACAATCATTTTGATCTCTTAAAATACATATCGAATTTGTTTTTATTAACACAAAAACGAATAGTAAATTTTACTACTTTGCTGTTTTAGGCTGTTTATAATTGCAACTTGTTAAATTTTTTTGACGGATTTGAGTGGTTTTCACGCCATTTTGGTTTATTGGGTACTCGATATTTGTTCTAAATGTATTTATGAAACGCCATTGTGATTTTTTGAGTCTCATAAGGCAATGGAGTTTATTGAATAATGTCTCAATCTCTCAATTCTGATAATAAACAATCTTCTTTACGCTCTCTCTTACAATCTTATCGTAATAAAGCACAATCGCCCCGTGAATTAGGTACTCTTTTCGAAAACCTTGTCATGGTTTACTTGACCCATGACCCGCTGCAATGCCAAGAATACGAAAAGGTTCAAACCTATTGCGATTGGGCGAAAGAGCGTGGTGAAGATGGTCGGGATATTGGCATTGATTTAGTCGCTAAAATCCGTGATCAAGAAAGCTATGCTGCCATCCAATGCAAATGCTATGACGCCTCTTATTGCATTAAAAAAGAAGATATTGATAGCTTTATTGCTGCCTCTGGAAAAAAGATCTTCTCCCGTCGCATTCTTATTGACAGCACTGAAAGTGATTGGAGTGATAATGCTTCTCATACCTGTGAAGGACAAGAAATCCGTATTCAACAGATTAATCTGTTTGATCTCGAAAACAGTCAAATCGATTGGAGTGCCTTTGAAGAAAAAGGGGATGTTGTTCTTAAAGAGCAAAAGAAGAAAAAGCTTTTAGATCATCAGATAGAAGCACTGGACGCTGTTTGTGAGGGTTTAAAAGAAGCAGACCGTGGCAAGCTGATTATGGCTTGTGGAACAGGTAAAACATTTACAAGTCTTAAGATAGCAGAAACTCTTGCTGGTCAAGGCAAGCGTGTTTTGTTTTTGGTACCTTCTCTTGCTCTTATGTCACAAACCATCAGAGAATGGACAAGCGATACACAAGTTCCGTTGCGTTCCTTTGCTGTGTGTTCTGATACACAAGTTGGCAAGCGGCGTAAAAACCAAGAGGATGCTGCTGATTTTAACGCATCCGATCTTGTCCTGCCTGCTACAACAGATGCAAAAGAACTTGCTAGCAAAGCCAATAAAATTTTACCTGATGTGATGACTGTGGTGTTTTCGACTTATCATTCGATACAAGTGATATCCGATGCGCAAAAGAACTATGCGTTACCTGAATTTGATCTGATCATTTGCGATGAAGCGCACCGTACAACAGGTGCTGTGTTAGGTACAGACAACAGTGAATCGGAATTTGTTAAGGTTCATGACAACAGCATTGTTCAGGGAAAAAAACGCCTCTACATGACAGCAACTCCAAAGATCTTTACTGATAATGCCAAGAAACAAGCCAATGAGATTAATGCCGTGCTGGCGTCCATGGATGATGAAGAGCTCTATGGAAAAACCCTTTACACTTATACCTTCTCAAAAGCCGTTCAGAATGATCTTTTAGCACCTTATAAGATTATTGTCTTGGGTGTGAATGAAGAAGCAGTGGCTCAATCCATTCAACATCTTATGACCGATGATAATTATGAACTTATTCTTGATGATAAGACCAAAATTGTAGGCTGTTATCAAGCTCTCAGTAAAATCGATTTGAAGGTTGATTTAAGCGATGACCCCAACCCTATGCGAAGGGCATTGGCTTTTTGTAAAGATATTAAAACCTCGCAACGCATTCGTGATACCTTCAATTCTGAAGAAATTCAGGATGAATTACGGACTCTTTATGAAAGCTATAAAAAGACCTCCCCTCTTCATTGTAAGTTTGAACATATTGACGGAAAACAAAGTGCAAAAAAACGCAATCAAGCCCTTGATTGGTTAAAGGAAGATGCGGGGGAAAATACCTGCCGTGTGTTAAGCAATGTTCGTTGTCTCTCAGAAGGAGTGGATGTTCCTGCTCTTGATGCGGTGATGTTTTTACACCCGCGCAAAAGTCATGTCGATGTCATACAAGCGGTGGGGCGTATCATGCGTCGCGCCAAGGGGAAAAAAAGAGGTTATATCATTCTACCCGTTGGGGTTCCTGCGGGGATTTCTGCTGAACAGGCTTTAAGACACAACAAGAGATACAAGGTTGTCTGGCAAGTCATCAATGCTCTGCTTGCCCATGATGAGAATTTTGAGATAACCCTGAACCAGATGATTTTAGGACAAGATGTAAGTCATACCCTAGAGATTCTTGCCTTAGACAGCATGACTGCGGTTGAGGATAAAATCTCAATCTATGAAAAATCAGAAAGTGTGGGATTAAAGATAGGAAAACCCGCCTATGAACCTGCTCAAAGTGTTGGAGTACAAACAAGATTACCCTTTTTTAAAGAGTTCCGTAATGCTCTGATAACCCTTCTAACGAAGAAATTTGCCATTACGGATTATTGGGAAAACTGGGCTGGCAATGTTGCTGAGATTGCACAAAACCATATCAACCGCCTGCAAAACATGCTTGCTGATGAAAAGAGTGAAGCCTTTCATGCTTTTGAGAGCTTTTATCTCGAACTAAAGAACAATTTAAACAGTGATATCAAGCAAGAAGAAGCCATTGAGATGCTCGCACAGCATCTTGTGACGCGTCCTGTGTTTGAAGCTTTGTTTGATGGCAATCAATTTGTTCAAAACAATACCATCTCGCAAGCGATGGAAAAGATCTTAGCTGTGTTGGATGAGACCAATATTGAAGAAGAGTCAAAAGAACTTAAAGAATTCTATGATAGTGTAAAATTACGTGCTTCTGGGATTACCACCCCGCAAGCAAGACAAAACCTCATCATCACTCTTTATGAAAGTTTTTTTGCCAAGGCGTTCAAAAAGACCACGGATAGACTTGGTATTGTTTATACCCCTGTTGAGGTTGTAGATTTTATTATTCATTCCGTTGATGATGTTTTACGCAAGGAATTTGGCAAGAGCTTGGGCTCCCGTGGTGTTTCTATTCTTGACCCCTTTACGGGAACAGGTACTTTTATCACGCGGCTTTTGCAATCTGATCTCATTAAACCAGAAGATATGGAATATAAGTTCCGTCATGATATCCATGCCAATGAGATTGTCTTGCTTGCTTATTACATAGCAGCGATTAATATTGAATCGACCTATCATAGTCTTATGAAAGGAGATTATATTCCCTTCAAACATATTGGTTTAACCGATACGTTTCAAATGGTTGAAAAGCAAGATCTGATGAAGGGCTTACTAGAGGAAAACAGTGCCTATTTAGAACTTCAGAAAAAACTCAATATTGAAGTGATTTTTGGTAACCCTCCTTATTCAACAGGGCAAAAAAGTGCAAATGACAATGCCAAGAATACCCCATATCCACTCTTAGATAACCGCATTCGTGAAACCTATGCCGCTCAATCGAATGCAAGTCTTATCCGAAATTTGTATGATAGTTATATTCGTGCTATTCGCTGGGCTAGTGACCGTATTGAAAATGCTGGGATCATTGGCTTTGTTTCTGGTTCTGGTTACATAGAAAAGCCAACAATGGACAGTTTACGCAAATCTTTAGCCAAGGAATTTACCAGTATTTATGCACTCAATTTACGAGGAGATCTTCGTAAAAACATGTTAAGTGGTGGTAGAGCTCAAGAAGGAGAAAATGTTTTTGGTAATGGTAGTATGACTGGTATTGCTGTAACATTATTTATCAAAAATCCTAATGTTTCTGGAAATTGTAAAATTTATTATCATGATATTGGCAATAATCTTACGACAAAAGAAAAACTCGCGGCTCTTGAATACCTTAATAGTGTTGATGGTATTGCGGATAAATCAAGTTGGAAAATTATTACACCAGATGAGCATGGTGATTGGATCAATCAACGTGATAACAGTTTTAAAACATTTATAGCCTTAGGTGATAAAAATAATAATAAAAAGCTATTTGAGGCTTATTCCTGTGGTATCGTAACCAGCCGTGATGCTTGGGCATACAATTCAAGCCGTAAAGATTTAGCAAAAAATATGAATAATATGATTGCCTTCTATAATTGCGAAGTAAAACGTTTTAATGATGCCTATCCACATGCTGACCGTAAAATACGTATCAAAGCTGTAGATAATTTCGTAAATTCAGATGCAAGAAAAATTAGCTGGAGTCTTAATCTTAAACAACATTTAACTAGAGAAAAAGTTTTTGAATTTGAAGAAACTTGCCTTGCGCAAAGTTTATATCGTCCTTTTACACAACAATGGTTCTATTATAATCGTATTTTTAACGAAGCCATCTCTCAAATACCGCGGATATTCCCTATGAGAAAAACGGTTGATAATAGGGTGATACAAGTTACAGGCGTAGGAGCAAGATCTGGTTTTTCTGTTTTGATGACTAAAGATGTACCTAATTATCACGCGATGGATACTGGACAATGCTTTCCACGTTATTTTTATGAAGATGTTATATCTTTAAAAGATAAAAATGATAATCAATCTCATTTATTTACAAGTTCTATAGAAGAAAGAAAAACAGATGGTTTACAACGCCGTGATGCCATTACTGACGAAGGTTTAGCACATTTTAAGGCTGCTTATCCTAATGAGAACATCACTAAAGATGATATCTTCTATTATGTTTACGGGATCTTGCATTCAGAAGATTACCGTGCTCGCTATGCTGATAATTTATGTAAAGAACTCCCTCGCATCCCTTGCGTAAAGAGCACTGAAGATTTCTGGGCATTTGTTAATGCGGGTCGTGAATTAGGCAATTTGCACGTTAATTATGAAACCGTAGAGCCTTATCCCGTGACCTTTAAAAAAGGCAATCCAAAACTGAAAGATATCTCTAATCCCGAAAAGTTTTATTACGTTACAGAAATGAAATTCGCAAAAATCAAAAATAGTAAGGAAAAGGATAAGTCTACAGTTATTTACAATAGCAATATCATAATAACAGATATACCTAAGGAAGCTTATGAGTATATCGTAAATGGTAAATCTGCTCTTGAATGGGTTATGGGGCGGCAATGTGTAAAGACTGATAAAAAGAGTGGCATTGTTAATGATGCCAATCGCTATGCACTTGAGACCGTTGTAAACCCTGCTTATCCATTGGAATTGTTCCAAAGGGTTATTACAGTAAGTTTAGAAACAATGAAGATTGTTAAGAACTTACCAAATCTAGAATTAAGAGAAACTGAGTAGATTTATGAATCATGCCAATCTTATAAGGGGTATAGATCTTATAACCATCATCTATACTCTCTTATTAAGTTGCTTACCTATAATCTTAAAAGGAATGATTTACCATGTGCTATTCTAAAAAGAGATGATAAGATTTTTTACATTGCCTTTAAAAGATTAACTCGCAATCTAAAATGAGAGCATCATATCTTTCAAAAGCTCTCTTTAAAGACAAATATGCGTATTAATAGGTTGTATTTATCAAGAGAGATTGTTTTTTGAAGCATTGATAAAACTTAATATACTGAAATATAATGTTTTTTGTCTTTTTAGTGTTTTTTCTTTAAAACACAAAGTTTCAAAACTCAAAACCCTCTTTAAATCTATAAGTTACTCTTTATAACACGCCTCATAACCACCTTTTATCTTTTGAAAGGCTTTAAAGGATTATACTCCCTCTCATAAAACATGGTTTAAACACGCATTCTAATCATAACAATTGTTTGTTAAAATTTACTGACAAAATTTGACAAAACAGACAAAATGCGTGTCATTAATTCTCTATATTACTCACATTGCTTTTATACGTGATGTTTTAAAATTTTGAAAAATACTAACCTATTGAAATATAATGTTTTTATTTTATCTCAATTTTTTTAAATAAAAGGGGGGCTAGATTAACTGACAAAACAAACAAAAGAGACAAAAGCCCATAAAAAGGCATTTTGATAAGGATATAAGAATTCAAAATGTTTTCATAGCAAATCAAAACCGCATGATCATATTTATCATTTTGTTTTATGAGAATGATGCGGTGGCTATAGAGAATGAATCAAAGCAATAGATTTGAATCAAAAGCGCTGATTATAAGGAGGCGGTCTCTATAAAGCTGTTTAAATTACAAACCTCTTATAAAAAATTCACAAAAATATTCACAAGTTATCTCGTAAAAATAATGATGCGTTATAAAGTTAAAAATGGGCATCATAAGAGCGTTTTTAGTTATTATGATGTTTAAAAGAGAAAAATAACGCAATTGCGTAATATAGAGTCAAATAGAGACAATAAAACAGAAAATATTCATAAGCATATGACGCATATTTATACATAATGGTATAAAAAATAATTATAAAAAACACAAAAAATAATAAAAGATAGTTGACAATAAATACGTAATTTGTTATATAAATACTCAAGTGATCAAAACACTTACGAATAGCGGATAGGTTACGAAACAACCTTTCCCATGTCTTTGAAAATACTGACTGTCTTTTGTGCTCTTGTTAGTATATTAAGATTCTGTCGGGTGTGGTTACACCATACAATACCCTTATGGGGAAAGTGTAACAACGGACTATTCGCCGTGTTTTGAGCGCCCGATGCCCTTTATAAGGGTGTAAATTCAAAATAACCTAACGAATAGAAAGGATTTCAAATGAAATCTACAGTTAAAAACACCCCTGTTATCTCATCCAAAAAATATGAATTCACATATGATATGCAATGCGTCAATGGTCACTTATTATACCGTATCCGTGCTTTAAAAGACTTTGCTGATGTCAAAAAAGGTGACCTTGGGGGGTATATCGAAAAGGAAAGCAACCTCTCTCATGATGGGGACTGCTGGGTTTATGATCAGGCTCGTGTCTTTGAAAAAGCTCGTGTCTTTGGGAATGCAAAAATCAAAGGTTATTTTGTCGACGTTTATGGCAAGGCAAAAATTTATGGAAATGCTATTTTTGAAGGTCGTACAATAAAAGGCAATGCAAAACTTTATGGCAATGCCCATGTGCAAAATGCTGTTGCAATTGAAGGGAATGCAAAAATTTATGATAACGCCTCTGTAACGAATTATGCTCATATTTCTGATGATGCTGTGATTTGTGATGATGCCCATGTCGGGGGCAATGCAAAAATAAGTGGCGCTGCTCATATTTGTGATCATTCTCAAGTTTGTGATGATGCCGTGGTTTGTGGGGCTCTTATCTCAGGCAATTCTTATGTACATAGTGCTGCCTCTTTAACTGCTGATGATCATATTTGGGACGAGGCATATCCGGAATTGGGTAGTGAAGATGATTATTATCGTCACGAATATTATGATGATTATGGTTATGATGATGATTACCAATATGATTGCAATTCTGAAGATGCCAATCAAGCAGCGTAAATAACACCACGGGCGCTGCGGGGGTGCCCCTCTTTAAACTTCATTCAAATTTTATCGATTATTAGATTAGGAGCTCCCTATGACCACTAAAACTGTATCTAAAATTGTATCCAAAAAATATGAATTAACAAATGAAACGCATGTCGTTGGTAATCGTACCCTTTATCGCATTCGTGCTTTAAGAGATTTTTCTGATGTCAAGGCTGGTCAATTGGGTGGTTTTATTGAGAATGAAAATAATCTCTCTCATGATGGTAACTGCTGGGTTTATGATGATGCGTGGGTTGCTGACAATGGCGTCGTGTCTGATAATGCGCAAATTTTCAATTATGCTAGCGTTTTCGATAATGCAACGGTTTGTGACAATGCAAAGGTTTTTGATTGTGCAAAAATTTATGACAATGCAAAAATTGCTGATAATGCTAGGGTTTTGGGAAGGGCTTTTGTTTACAATCATGCCTGTGTTTTGAATAATTCTGAAGTTTCTGACAGGGCTGTTATAAAAGGCAATGCAAAAATTTATGAGAACGCTTTACTAACTGGCTATGCGCAAGCTTATGGGAATGCAAAGATTTTTGGTAACGCACAAGTTTGGTTTTTTGCTGTGGTTTGTGATGATGCTTGTATTTATGACAATGCTAAAATTACAGGTGGTACATACATTTGCAATAAAGTGAGTGTTTTTGGTAATTCATATATAGATACAAAAAAATTGAATGGTAAAATCAAAATTTGTGATCAAATCATAAATCAAGCAGCATAAATAACACCACGGGCGCGGCGGGGGCGCCCCTCTTTAAACTTCATTAAAATTTAATCCATTATTTAGATTGGGAACTTACCTATGACCACTATAAATGTATCTAAAATTGTATCCAAAAAATATGAATTAACAAATGAAACCCGTGTATTGGATGATTATACACTTTATCGCATTCGCGCATTAAGAGATTTTGATGATGTAAAGGCTGGTCAATTGGGGGGCTTTATTGAAAATGAAGATAACCTCTCTCATGATGGCAACTGCTGGGTATATGATAATGCATGGGTTTATGGTCATGCCCGTGTTTATGACAATGCAAAAATACGAGGCAATTCGCAAGTTTGTGGTCATGTCTATGGCAATGCCCATGTCTGCGACAAAACCCGCGTTTATCCTCATGCCCATGTTTATGACAATGCCAATATTTCCAATAAAGCATGGGTTTATCATAAGGCGCGGGTTTATGGTAATGCAAAAGTATCAGGTAGTGCTCGTATTAAAGTAAAGGCAAAAGTTTATGAGAATGCCGTTGTTAATGGGGCTGCAAAAATTTATGGCTCTGTTTATGGCAATGCGAGCGTGGGTTGCCATACTGAGGTTCATGGTTCTGTTTATGGCAATGCGAGGGTCTCTGGTTATTTCCTGATTAGAGGTAGGGTCTATGGCAATGCAATATTAAAAAGAGATGGTTGCTCATATATCAAGCAAAATCCTTACTATGCATATGGGATTCCTAAGGATTGTGAAATTTATGAAGGCGATAACGTTGTAAAGATTGTTGAAAATCAAGTAGCATAAATAACACCGCGGGCGTGGCGGGGGCGCCCCTCTTTAAAAGAACATTTCATTCAAAATTTATTAAATATTTAGATTGGGTTTTCTCATGACTAGTACAGTTGTAACTAAAAAATATGAATTAACAAATGAAACGCGTCTCTTTGGTAATCGCATATTGTATCGCATTCAGGCTTTAAAAAGCTTTTCCGATGTCAAGGCTGGTCAACTCGGTGGTTTTATCGAAAATGAAAATAACCTCTCTCATGATGGCAATTGCTGGGTTTATGGTAATGCTCTGGTTTTAAACTCCGGTCGTGTTTATGAGAATGCTAGGGTCTATCATAACGCTATTATCGCTGGTTATGTCTATGGCAATGCAATCGTTCTTGGTAAATCGATCATTTATGACCATGCTCATGTCTATGGTAATGCACAAATTTATGATCACGCCCGTGTCGTCAATTATGTTCATTTATTTATGAGAATGCTCATAGTCACGGCATTGTTATGATTTTAGAAAAGACGCGCGATGATATTGAAACAAGGTCTTATATCGAATTGCTTTCCAATAATGAATTAAAAATCATCTGGCTGCGTAATAAAGCCTTTTTAAATCTTTAAAGCGCCGTGGGGGTGCCCCCTTTTTCCAACATTTTCCATGCAACTTTTTTCACAAAAGAGATTGTGAGGGGTTTTATGATGTCCAAAAAATACAAACTAACTAATGAAACAAAACAACTGAAAGATAAAATTACACAAAAAATTACAACGCTTTATCGCATTCAGGCTTTAAAAAGCTTTTCTGATGTCAAGGCTGGTCAACTCGGCGGTTTTATTGAAAAGGAAGAAAATCTTTCTCATAACGGTCTTTGCTGGGTTTATGATAATGCATTGGTTTATAAACATGCCCGTGTCTATGAGAATGCAAAAATACGAGGCAATGCGCAAATTTGTGGTCTTGTCTATGGCAATGCTCAGGTGCATGATAAGGTGTTTATTTCTCAATATGCAAAAATTTATGACAATGCATTTGTTTATGACAGTGCGCATGTGGCTGGCTATGTTTATGGCAAGGCTCGTGTCGTATGGCAATAGTCGTGTTTCAATTGAAGCCCATGTTTATGGCAATGCGCATCTTTTTCATAATAGTTATCTTTTTGAATATGCAAGGCTTTATGGCAACGCTAGAGTGTTAGGCTCTGCTTGTCTTTTTAGCACTGCGCGTGTTTATGGCTATGCTGTTGTTAATAGCCGTGCAAAGATTTATGGCAAGGTTTATGACTATGCAAAAGTAAGTGGCTGTGCGCAAATTTATGGCTCTGTTTATGGTAAAGCTCAGGTTTCCCATACTATCAAGGTTTTTGGTCGTGCTTGTGGGCGTGCAAAACTCAATCGAAAAAGTGAGATAAGAGAGGTTCCCAAAAATAAGGAGGTTAATAAGAGCGATATTCTTATAGAGATTATTGATACTGAAGAATAAACAATAAATGCGGGGGGCGTTGGTTTCATGCCATTTCAAAAGACAAGAGTGCAAAAAAGAAAGCCGTGCCATTTTTACGTGACGCGGCTTTCATGTCTCAACTCTCAATGGAGTTATAAGTACATATATACAAAATGTATTATATTGCAAGCTTTGTATTCGCTTTATAAAAACTTATCCCAAATAATATAAAGGAATGGTTATGAAAGCGTTCTTTTAGATCATTACGTTTGAATGAAAAAAACTATTAGCTCTATGATGATTTAAAACCTATTTATACAATGCCTTCATTTTTAAAGCGGTTAATTGAAAGAAAGCACGTTCTCAAAACGCTTTGAAAGCTATATCAAGTCAATCAAAAGCAAGCGTTGGTTTTGAAAGCAATCTCTTAATAAAATAAAAAACAGCTCTTTTAAAATCAACCGGTCCAAATTTGGGCTGGTTTGGGTTGGTTAAAATTACTCACCCCAATTTTGGGGGAAGTATCTTTCTAACTTCTCTCTAACTATCTTAAAGAGGTGCCCTCATTTTTGAGGTAACTAAAATCACTCAATCCAAATTTGAATTAACCCCTTTCAAAAAAAAGTTTCAAATATTTGCATTTAAACAAGCCCTCATATTCAATTGCGTTCTAACAATGCGATTTAATTATGATAAAAACGTCTTGTACAATTTATGACATGTTATGAATGATAACTGCTTTGCATTTCATTTGAATGCTCTCATGTGTTATAACATTGGCATCATGATTTGCTTTTTATGCTCTGTTTATAGATGGCTATTGTTTGTAAAAAATGGTCAATTAAATTGTGTATAAAAGTGTGGATTCAAAGGTGGATTCATATAAAATAAATGCACTTAATCTATTGACTTTATTGTGTTTTTTTTGTATAATGTGGTTTCTTCATTAATCATCATCCATTCCTCTCTTAATTCATGAAACAAATCACTAAATGTCAGTAGTTCTTTGAAAAAGAATAAACAATGGCTTTATGTGAAACCTTATTATTACTGTTATTAAATAGTTCATTTGTATTCATTGTAATTGTTTACCAAGATATAATCCGTCATAAACCCTATAAACAGCCTAATATAATTTTTATAAGAAATGATAAATACCACCTCATGAATAGCCAATTAACATCTCTTTGCCCAGAACCGCCGAAAAATTGTAACCTATGCCCCCGCTTACACAAGTTTATCTCTGAGTGGCGTATGAAAGAACCGAACTGGCATAACGCACCAGTACGCCCATTCTTTCCTTATAAGGGTGCAGACACAACACGCCTTCTCATTGTTGGTCTTGCCCCTGGACTACGCGGAGCAAATCGAACTGGGCGCCCATTTACTGGCGATTATGCTGGGCACTTACTTTATTCCACTTTAAAAAAATTTGGTTTTGCTCAAGGCGCCTTTGAAGAAAGAGCGGACGACACTCTTCAATTGATTGATACAGCAATTGTTAACTCAGTTCGTTGTGTTCCACCAGAAAACAAACCCACGGGTGCAGAAATTAACACTTGCCGGTATTTCTTTTCTCCTCTTCTCACAAATCTTCCCAAGCTTAAAGCTGTTATCACCCTCGGCACTATAGCACACCATTCAACACTGCGTGCTCTCAATGCAAAAATTTTAGCCTATCCTTTTGGACATGGAAAAATAAACAACATTGGTAGATTACGCATTTTTTCAAGCTACCACTGTTCACGCTACAATACCAACACTGGGCGTTTAACAGACGCTATGTTTCATCAAATTTTTGAAGCAGTAAAAACATATCTGGATCAATGCTAAAATAGCTACAACATATTGATTTATAACAATAATTTACTGTCTTGCATATTGAATGAGACCCCCGAATATTGTAAGATTCTCTCAATTCAAATCCCCTTATGTTGAATCAAGTGAAACTATGTTTCTACACGTCATAAGCGGGGTTGATATGTGGGTAGAAAACCGTTTAGAAAGGAGCAAAAATGCCTCTTATGAATCGTCTCAATACCAAGGGCTGTTGCAAAATTGGAGGGCGGTAAATAGTATGATGGCGCCGGCTTGCACCTTTATAAGCTTAGAGTTATAAAAAAGAGAGACAAACTTACTTTCTCATCCATATCTCTTTAAAAGCCTTGCTTTTTCACGCCCCCAATCACGTTTCTTTTCTGTTTCACGCTTATCATGAAGCTTTTTTCCACGTGCTAGAGCAATTTCCAACTTGGCGCGCCCTCTTTCATTAAAATAAAGTTTGAGAGGAACAAGTGTCATTCCTTCACGAGAAATCGCATTAAAAAATCGTGCCATCTCACGTTTTGAAATTAATAATTTACGCAAACGACGTGGCTCATGATTAAAACGATTAGCTTGCGTATATTCAGGAATATAGCTATTGATGAGCCATAATTCCCCATTTTCAAAGCTGGCATAGCTTTCAGCAATATTTGCCTGATTGGAACGCAAAGACTTCACTTCCGCTCCCTGAAGTACAACACCGGCTTCAAGATTATCAAGAATTTCATAATTAAAACGGGCTTTACGATTGTCCGCAATTATTTTTCGTATTGGCGCGTTCTTTTTTTTGTTCATGGCTACACAATATCATTTTACTCTTTAAGCAGACCTGCATGGCGCAAAGCCGCATCAATCATTTCTTTTGTACTGTCTTTTAGTGGAACAATCGGAGAACGAACATAACTCCTACAAATCCCTAATCTCTCAGCAGCATATTTAATACCCGCAGGACTTGGTTCAATAAATACTGCACGATTGAGAGGCATCAAACGGTCATTTAATTCGAGAGCCGTTTTATAGTCACCACGCAAACAAGCCGCTTGAAGTTCTGCACAGAGTTTTGGAGCAACATTGGATGAAACCGAAATACACCCAACACCTCCATGGGCATTAAAACCTAATGCTGTACAATCATCACCGGAAAGCTGCACAAAATCTGCACCACACTTTTCACGTTGTTCACTCACACGCTCAATTTTGCTGGTCGCATCCTTAACACCAATGATATTTTTAAAATCTCGGCACAGATCTCTCATCGTTTCTACAGCTATATCAATAACAGAACGACCAGGAATATTATAAATGATCATAGGGATAGAAATAGCTTTCGCAATAGAAGAAAAATGCGTGTATAAACCAGACTGATTAGGCCTATTATAATAGGGTGTGACAACCAAAACTGCATCTGCACCAGCCTTTTGCGCATGCTGCGCAAGCTCCACTGCTTCACTTGTACTGTTTGAACCTGCTCCAGCGACAACAGGAACACGCTTAGCAACTTGCTTAACACATAATTCTATAACCCTCTTATGTTCTTCGTGACTTAAAGTGGGTGATTCACCTGTTGTCCCAACAGGGCTTACACCATTAATACCTTGTGCTATCTGCCACTCAACAAAATGACAAAATGCTTTCTCATCAATAGCACCTTCACCATCAAATGGTGTAATAAGCGCGGTTATAGCTCCCTTGAGCATGATAAACTCCCTATAATGTTCTCTTTATTTTTTTAGCCTTTAAAATTACTCGTGATAGAGCATAATCTTGCTCTCTCATTGAAGCAAGATGTATTTCATAACAGCTTTCACAATATTGAATATGGATCTCCTTCAATTTCGAATATTTTTTAACAGTCTCCGCCTCCATTAACGCGTTTTTTATGTTTGTGTTCTAAAGTCTCTTGAATATTTCCCAAAAGCAAGGTCTCAAAGTTTTTCTCTATGCGTGCACTTTCAACCCCTTTTTTTGTACAAGCCCTTACTGCACTTATACTGGAAGCAACAATTTTATTTTCAAGTGTATGTGCACAAACACGCCTTTTACATGGGAACACACCAATCCCTCTGACACGCCCTACCCCCTTTGTCATAAAAAAAGAGATTCAGAAACCTCTTAAACAGTTCTATATCTCCCCCCATGACACCCCTCTATCGATGAATAATGCCACTCTCATACAACTTAAAACGGGTTTAGATGCACTTCTAAATAACAATGTCGCAAAAACAATAAGCCTTCGTAACTCAATGGAAAAAGACAGCCTTGATCGTCATATTTTGACATGGGCAATCGGTATATCAAACCAAGCCAATGTGCCAAGTTCTGAAATATTTCATGCAATCAAAGAGCTAAAAGGATGGCCTGGCATAGACATTATGCAACGTAATGCTGAACGTGCTTTTATCAATGAAACCAATTCCGCACATCTCATCATCCAAAAATTTTCTCATCATCCCCCTCTTACAGCACAAGGTATGGCTCTATTTGCTAAAGCACTTATCGCAACGGGGCAAACCACCCGTGCTCGACAAATCATTGCGCCGTGGTGGCATAAAGAAAAGCTTAATGCAAAAGAAGAAGAGCTTATTCTTAAAAATGCAAATGCTGCGTTAAAACCTATTGATCACCTGAAACGCATGCAATTTATGCTTTATGCACATCGCTTCGATTCTGCTGAGCGCGTTGCAAAATTAGCCCATGCTCAATCCCTTTTTAATGCTTTTGTTGCCGTTGAAAAGAATGATCCTAAAGCTGCACAAAAATTACGTGCTGTGGAGCGGTCATGGCAAAACGACCCTCTCTTACAATTTGCTCGAATGCGCCATCTTCGGCGAACAGGGCAATATAATGCCGCTGCATCACTCATGATGAAAACACCAAGCGGTGTATTAAAACTTATGGATCCTTACGCATTGTGGAAAGAGCAACGTGCCCTTTCTCGCGAGATGCTTGATTTAAACAAACCTAAAATTGCTTATCAACTGGTTACCACACACCATGGTATGACATCCTCGTTGGCAATTGATGCTGAATTTCATGCAGGATGGTATGCACTACGGTTTCTTCATAATCCTCAATTAGCAATGCATCATTTTTCGCGTATTCCTCAGTTATCTTCTGCACCTCTTTCTACATCCCGTGGATATTATTGGATGGGACGAACAGCAGAAACTTTAGGTGAACATAAAAATGCCCAAAAATATTTTCATTTTGCTGCCCGTTTCGCTACAACTTATTATGGTCAATTAGCGGCAGAACGTCTTAACAAAAAAAACATCGAAATTCCTTTTCCTAAACCAACAACAAATGAGCGACAGCGCTTTAATACACGCAATACCATTAAAGCAATTCGACGCCTCGAAGCCGTTGATTATGCATATTTAGCTAAAATTTTTTATAGAGAACTTAGTAAAAAAATAGAAAGCCCTGGTGAATTAGCCCTCCTAGCTGTAATGGCAGAAAAAAATGGAGACTATTATACCAGTCTTAAAATCGGGAAAGCTGCTGCTTTTCAAGGGAAAAATGTTGGTGCACTTTCACACCCAATAGGTGCTATACCAGCCTCTGCCAATGTTTCTGCCGCAGGACAAGCGCTTGTGTATGCTATTGCACGCCAAGAAAGTGAATTTAATCCAACAGCAATATCAAGAGCAGGTGCACGAGGCATTCTCCAATTATTACCGACAACAGCAAAAACACTTGCAAAAAAATATTCAGTCACATGGTCACCCAAAAAACTGAGCAGTGATGCCAGTTATAATGCTACATTAGGAGCCTATTTTCTTAGCGAACAATTGGAACGCTTTAATGGATCTTATATATTGACTCTTATTGGTTATAATGCTGGCCCCCGTCGTGTTGACGAGTGGATAGAACGTTATGGCGATCCTCGAGGACAACCCCTTGATAAAGTCGTAGACTGGATTGAACGTATCCCTTATACAGAAACACGTCATTACGTAATGCGTGTCATGGAAAATTATGAGGTTTATAAAGCAAGGTTGGCGGGGAAAATAGACATAAAAGCGGACCTTCTTTCTGGGCGATTAAAATGATATCACTTAGTTTATCTCAAGATCATTTATTCTTGTTTCTAATTGGGGGAGAATATGAAGTTGTAAAGGTAAAAACCAACGCCCATCTTTAGCATCATTTTTTAGTTCAGCTTTACGCGTTTCGAAAGTGTCTAGAGCAATATCTTTTAAATAATGCAGATTACGCATTGCCTCACGCTTTTGTTTATCACGTTCTTTAATGGGGGCACGACCCTCATGAAGAACAAAACGCCACCCAGTTGCCAATTCACGGGCTTGTTTTAAAGAGACATCTCTTAAAGCACCCAAGCCCATTTCACGACGCTGCCCATGGATGGTATATCGATAAATCCACTGAGCACCACCATCTTTACGCTTATGAAGGTGCAAGCCGGCACAATCATACTATTTGCCAGCCCCAAATGTTGCGACAGCTCTTGCATTGAGACGATTCATAAGAGGCATTTTTACTCCTTTCTTCTCTATTTTTTATCCACACGTTAATCCTACTTGTGACGTGCAAGGGGATGATTTTGATCGATTCAACATAAGCAGGTTTGAAATGAGAGAATCTTAGAATACTCGGGGGTCTAATTCAATATGCAAAACAGCAGATTATCATTATAAATCAATGTGTTATCTTAATACACAAACCACATCATTACAGCAATGATAAAATCAGATATATGAAAACGAAACAAAAAGCCTGTAAAAATTAGCTAAATATCAATGATACTCTGATAATTTTGTTTACTTTTGATGATGGGGGAGGAGGAAAAGATCCAACCCGATGAAGGGCTGTCATAGCTAATCGATCAAGTTCCGCATCACTTGAAGAGATGACAACACGTCTAGCAAAAATATTCCCCTGCTCGCTTACTCTAAACTCTAACTTGACCGTTCCTTTTGCACGACTGACACGCTGTTTTACAACATATTCTTTTTGCATTTCTAATTGCGCCTGCACTTTTGCCAACCATTCTACTAACAAAGCATCTTCAAGTGCTGCTGTATCACCACCATAACTACTCGTAGATGAACGAACTGCCTTCACAGGGGGGCGGTTTACCATAGTTTTTCGCATTGGTATCGGTTTTTTATCGAGGACTCTATGCTCTGCTTTTTGAGGAAGAGGTTTTTCTAAAGATTTAAGAACTGCAAAATCATCCTTTTCCACAATATCCTGAGGCGCCTCAGGTTGAAGCTTATCCATTGCTTCCAATGTCTCTGATTCTTGCTCTAAAGGATCAGACTGCAACAATTCTGACTCTGTACGCACATTCGATAAATCTGTATCAATATCGGAAGAATCCGTGTCAACATCTGGATCTCCAGTCTCTTGCACAAAAGACAACATAATTGTAGACGAATGTATGCCATTGCTTACACCAGTACTGCAAGAGTAAAATTGTGCTCCCAATGCTATATGCAAAGAAAAAGCGCAAATAAACGCACCAATCCAAAGAATGAATAACCGCCTCGTATTTGTAAAAATCATCGTTTTTTCAACTACTCTTCTGAAGCACAATATTAATGTTCAAGTTTTATTAAAACAGGCTCTTTTGAAATTGCAACTTTTTTCTTGACTGATTTTATCATGTTTAATATGGTTTCCGCGTGGTTTTTTGCTGAATTAATCACTTTTGCTTGACTGCTAGTGTGTCGTCGATAAGTCAAGCGTTTTTGATATAAGTTTCAAGCGAGAGAGGGGATGTTTAAGATAAAGGTTATGATGTGTTATGCGAATAAGACGAGAGAATATTCATAAAAGCTGCGTATTTTTAAGTGCGCTGTCTGTCTTTATACCTTCATTTGTTTTTGCTCAAAGCAATGAAACAGGTTCTGTAGAACTCAAGCCAATTGTGATTAAAGGAAAAAGAATAGAGGGGAATTCAGGCTCAGTAACCATTCTAACCAATCGTAAAACTTCTAAGGATCTTGAGGAAAAGCAAATCAGCGATGTCCATGAAGTTAGCCGTCTAGATCCGTCTGTTGCCTATAACTCAGAAAAAAAGAGTTTTGTAATTCGCGGTTTAAATGGAGATCGTGTTCTCACAACAATGGATGGCATTGTTCTTCCATGGGTTAATGATATATTGCGTGGTAACAGTGGAAATGCAACTTTTGATTTTAGTGCTATTTCCACACTTGATGTTATTCATGGATCAGATTCTAGTCTTTATGGGTCTGGTGCACTGGGGGGAGTCGTCGCTTTGCGTACTCTTAATCCCGAAGACCTTATTTCTGAGGAGAAGAATTGGGGTAGCCTTATAAAAGGTGGTTATCATTCTGTTAATAACAGTTGGCGTATAGACCAAGCTTTTGCTGTACGTGCTCAACAAACATTCTTGCTCTTCCAAGGATCTCATGAGCAAGGAAATGAACGTAAGAATATGGGGACCATAGAAGGGTATTATGAAGAACGTACCCGTAAAAACCCTGCTCATTTTGATCAGAATAATTTGCTTTTTAAAGTCCATCAGTATTTCAATGACAAACATCGGCTTGGTTTTACAGCGGAACGCTTTGATCATAGTAGAAATACGCATTTGTTAAATGCGAGCAAAAGATACTCTCCTGGTTCTGTTTATGATCAAGAAAATAAACGCCGTGAACGTCTTTCTCTTTCTTATGATTATAACGGTAATGGAGATGCGCTTTTTGATACATTTCATGGGCAAGTTTATTGGCTAAAGCAATCAAATAATGATATTATGAGCGGATTTCGTGTTAGAGCACCAAAAGGAGATTATTTGAGGGATAATCTTGTGCGTCATACCAATTATGGTTTAAATGCTCATGCTTCCAAAAAAGTGAACATTGGTACTGTAAACCATACATTAAGGTTTGCCACTGATGTTGCGTCATCTCAATTTCACCATTATTTGTTAGGAAGAGATAATTGTCATTTGAAGGAAAATGCACAAGGATGTCTGTTTGTTCCTGCTAATCGATCCGATTCCCCAGATGCAAATAGCTACAATTTTGGTTTGGTTTTTGAAGATGAGATTAGCTTTTCCCATGGTCGTTTCCGTGTAACGCCTGGTGTTCGTTATGATTGGTATAAGAATGTCCCTCAGAAAACCTCCGCTTATGAGAAAGCTTTGATTTCTGATAAATTCCCTCCAGAAAAAAATGGTTCACATGTTTCTCCTAAATTACGGATGGAGTGGGATGTTCGTAATCAAATAACGCTTTACGCTCAATGGGCACAAGCTTTTCGCGCACCACGTGTTTCAGAGCTTTACGTCTCTTATATCAAACCCTCTGCCTATTATGTGAAAGGAAATCCTGATCTTAAAGCAGAAATAAGTAATGGATATGATGTTGGCATAAAATATGGGGATAAAAATTTCGGTGGTTCATTTAATGGGTTTGTCAATCAATATAAAAACTTCATAGATACCATAGATAAAGGGCCGTCAGAAGAGTTTCGTTTTGCCCGTCGGCATTATGTGAATCGTTCAAATGTACGTATTTTTGGTGTTGAAGCAAAAGGGCATTGGGTACTTAAGAGTGGATTCCATAGCAATTTTTCCCTTGTTTATTCACAAGGAAAAGATCTTGATAAAAATGAATCCCTAAGCTCCATTGCACCTTTGAAAACAGTTATTGGATTAGGATATGCAAAAGAAACTTGGGGGGCGGATGTTGTCCTCACTTCATCTGCAAAACGTGATAAAGAGACTAAAGAATCTAGCTATCCAGAAATTCCAGGATATAACGTTGTTGATATGACTGGGTGGTGGAAACCATTTGGTGAAAAAGGGTTTGTTATAAGAGCTGGTGTCTATAATCTCTTCAATACGAAATATTGGAATGTATCTGATCTTCCTTCCAGTAAAAGTGCAACACCAGATGATTATTATAGTCAACCTGGGCGTAATTTTAAGGTGTCGTTCGTTCAAAAATTTTAGTCAATTTTGTTAACTGTGAGATCAATAGAGAATTTTATCAATAAAAGGATGAATTATTGTGTTTTTGTTATCGTTGTTCTTTAAATTACAAAGACTTAAAAGAAAAGCGTTTATTCTTCCTCATTGATCGGTTTTTAGTTGTTCTGTTGTTAGGAATAGCAGCTTTATTTTGTGAAAGGTTGAGTCATTCGTTGAGAGTGATTCAACCTCATGCCTTAGAATGGTAACATTTTGAAAATTAACTCTCTAAAGTAACATAAGGAAAGGCCATGTCACCCTATACAGCCGAAATGATTCTTCGCTTGCGTGAAGAAAAAAAAGAAATACGAAATCGTGATTTTGCAGTTTCTATTGGGATATCTGAGGCGGAGCTTATTGCTGCCTATTGTACCATCGGGAAAGCTAAAAGACTAAAAGCTGATGTCGCTATATTCTTGGAAAGCGCTCCTAAACTTGGAACAGTTATGGCATTAACACGTAATGAGTATGCTGTTCACGAAATAACAGGACGTTTTGAAGAGATTGTTCAAAGCCAACATATTCCAATCACACTTGGTGAAATCGATTTGCGTATTTTTCCAAAACAATGGAAATTTGGTTTCGAATATGACATGATTGTTCTTGGAAAACCTACGAAAAGTTTGCAATTTTTTGATCAAAGTGGTGTTGCTATTTTTAAACTCTATCCTACGGATACAACAGATATGGAAGAGTGGAGTAAACTTGTTGATAAGCTTTTTCATGAAAATCAGTCCCCTGTTCTCGATATTCTTCCTGCGCCAGATTCAACTCAATGTGATATAACAGAGCTGGATGTTGAAAAATTTCGTGATCGTTGGCGGCAAATGACGGACGTACATCAGCTTCATAAAATTATTTCTGAACTGAAAATTAATCGACATGATGCTGTTAAACATATCGGTAGCGAATTTGCCGATGAATTAGCAATAGAAGCTATTGAAATTATGCTAAACAAAGCTGCACAACAAGAGATTCCCATTATGTGCTTTATTGGCAACAGGGGCTGTATTCAAATTTTTAGTGGAAAAATAAAAAATATTAAGCAAATGGGGCCTTGGATTAATATTCTTGATCATAAATTCGACATGCATTTATTGCTTTCTGGAGTTGATAAAGTATGGCATGTTCGCAAACCTACCAGTGATGGTTATGTCAGTTCTCTTGAAGTGTTTGATAAAGAAAGTGAGATGATTATTCAATTCTTTGGTTTGCGAAAAGAAGGCCAAAAAGAACGTGAGGATTGGCGCTCTTTATTAAACAGTTTGCCCTCGTACAGAGAAACGGCAATCGCTTAGATCAAGGTAAAGCCACATGCTTACATTTTTTTTTGCATAGACTGCTAAAAACTTTCTTTATTTTTATACTGTTTTCTCTTTCCATCTTTTCTCAACCCGTCATTGCTGAGCCTACAACGCAATTTTCTAAAAATGCGCGTATTGTCTCTATTGGCGGCTCTCTTACAGAAATTGTTTATGCTTTGGGAGCACAAGATCAACTTGTCGCCCGTGATAGTACGAGCGTTTATCCGCAAGAAGCGCTTAAACTTCCTGTCTTGGGCTATATGCGTGCTCTTTCACCTGAAGGTGTTTTGTCACTTGCTCCAGAAGGTATATTATTGGTTGAAGGGAGTGGACCACCTTCAACAATAGAAATTCTAAAAAAGGCATCAATCCCTCTCGTGATTATACCAGAAAACTACTCCCGTGAAAGTGTTATAGAAAAGATCCGTCTCGTTGGCAAAGCGCTTCATCGTGAGGCAGAAGCAGCAGCATTAATTAAAAAAGTAAGTGGTGACTTTGTGGACAATGATGCTCTTTTGGCAAAAGTAACAAAACCAAAGCGTGTTCTTTTTGTCTTCTCCATACAAAATGGGCGCGTTATGGCGTCTGGAACAGATACAGCGGCAGATAGTATGATAAAACTTTCAGGTGGTATCAATGCCATAAGCGATTACAAAGGATATAAGTTACTCAACAGTGAAGCGTTATTGAAATCAAACCCTGATGTTATTTTGTTTGTGACACATCGAGGGAAATCAACGAACCTTGAAAAGATTTTAGCGATACCAGCAGTTCAAGCAACCAATGCAGCGAAAAATAATGCTATTAAACAAATGGAAGTTATGTATCTTTTAGGATTTGGCCCACGCACTGCGGATGCATCAAGAGAGCTTATTAATATATTTTATGGTGCAAGCCAAAATGGTAAGAGCTGATAGAAATGGTCGAATCCATAATGTATGCACCAGAAACAAAAGAGAATAAAAACATAGACCGTGCGAATTTGAGAAAAATTGCATTATTAGGTCTTGTTATTTTCCTCATCTTCAGCATTTTTGTCGCGGTTTTGAATGGTCCTTCAAAGGTTTCATTGTTTGATTTTCTTCATGGAATGCTTACGCAAGATTTTTCAGTAACTAGTAAAACGCGTGATTATCTCGTACTTATCGATATTAGACTTCCCCGTGTTATGTTAGGATTATTGATTGGATCAGCTCTCGCTGTCTCTGGTGTTCTTATGCAAGGGCTTTTCCGTAATCCTCTTGCCGATCCTGGGATTGTAGGCGTATCAGCAGGAGCAGGTCTTGGTGCTGTTTTGACCATTGTTATCGGCATTGCCTTTCCTGCTTCATTAGCACCTTTTTTAGAACCCTACAAAGTTATCATAGGCGCTTTTTTTGGTGGTCTTCTTTCAACAATTGTTCTTTATACAATAGCAACGCACCATAGTTTTACTTCTATTGCAACAATGCTTCTTGCCGGTATTGCTCTTGGTGCTTTGAGCAGTGCTGTTATGGGAATACTTATTTTTATTGCAAACGATCAACAACTGCGTGATATTACTTTTTGGAATCTTGGCTCTCTCGCAGGTGCCACATGGTTAAAAGTTTGGCTTATTCTGCCTTTTATCTGTGTTGGCCTTCTTTTTTCACCCCTTTTATCGCGAGCACTTAATGCTCTTGCTCTTGGAGAAGCCGTTGCTGGTCATATTGGTTTTAATATTCAATGGGTTAAAAATATTTCTATTCTCCTTGTTGCCCTTATGTGTGGTAGTGCAGTTGCTATGAGTGGAGGCATTGGTTTTATTGGTATTGTTGTTCCCCATATCTTGCGTCAACTCATTGGTCCAGACCACCGTTATCTCATCCCCTGCTCTGCCCTGTTGGGAGCAGCGTTACTTATTTTTGCTGATACTTTTGCACGCTTAATTGTTGCTCCAGCAGAATTACCAATTGGCATCGTGACAGCGCTTTTTGGTGCTCCTTTTTTCCTGTGGATTCTTATATGCAAACGAGGAACAGAATTTTCATGATTGAGGCAACAAATATTTGCGTTCAACGCGGAAAAAAACAAATTCTCAACCATATAAACATTCAAGCAAATTGTGGTGATCTTACCATCATTATCGGTCCTAATGGATCTGGAAAAAGCACTTTCATTAAAGCACTGAGTGGAGAGCTTTCCTTTAGTGGCAAAATAACCTTAAACGGTTATGATGTTCGTCAGACAAAAACTTGTGAAATGGCGCAAATGCGCGCAGTTCTTCCACAATCAACAATATTGGCATTCCCATTCTTAGTTCATGAAGTTGTAGAACTTGGTCTTTCTGTAAACAAATTGGCCATTGCAAAAATTAAATTACAAAATCTTATCCAAAAAGCTTTAGAACGAGTCGGACTTGCTGACTATAGCAAGCAATATTATCATAAATTATCAGGGGGAGAACAAGCTAGGGTGCAACTTGCTCGTGTGCTTTGCCAAGTTTGGGAACCCATTGTGAATGGGGTTTCTTGTTGGATGATCTTAGATGAACCTATTGCTAGCCTTGATATTCAACATCAACTCGTTGTAATGGATATTGCTAAAAATTTTGCTCGTTGCGGTGGAGGTGTTCTTGCTGTTCTCCATGATCTCAATCTTGCCTCACATTATGCAGATAAAATGATATTGCTAAAGCAAGGAAAGGTTTATTGTGAAGGAAATGCCTCGACCGTTTTGACAACGCAAAATCTACGTGATGTGTATCACTGTCCTTTAATTGTTTCTGAGTTACCTAAAGCAGATATTCCATTTATATTACCACAAACAGCATCCTGCCTATAAGATCACCGATTTGTTTTGAATTCTGTTTTTTCATCAAAGAATTCAATGATCGAGCAAAGTAAAATGTAAAAATACGTTTAGATGTCATTTTTTCATGAATACTTTTCTGTATAGTAGATATGCTATTTTAAAAGAAGATCATGATCTTCTTTCCACCAAAATACTGTGGAAAAAAATGCGCCTTTTCAACAGTCTTCAAAATTTTCCTTAATGAAAACACTTGAAACTTTGATACGATGGCGTATTTTCTTTTTCTCACATCAATAAAAACTGTCTCTCTCTTTTTACACTCTGATCTTTATAAAATAACCTCAAGGATCCATGAGAGTGCTTTTGTAACTAATAAAGATTTGTTAAGAGAGATGTGTTATTGTTTGCTCATTTTCTATGCAATGATAGATTTACAAAAAAATTCATAACTTTCTTTACCATTCACGAGCGGCGTCGTGAGATAAGCTTGTTTTTTTCTTGTTAATCAATTGTTTTTTAAACTCTGTATCTCTTTGAAATTTCTTCCAACATATTCCAAAAGTGTTTTTTAAATACTTTCAAATATTCTTGTTCATTGAGAGATAAACCTTTTATTCCTTGCATAAAAAATAACGCGAAATGGCTCCGCGTTAATAAAAGCATCAAAAAGAGTGAAATTATTTGTCACCTGATAGTCTTCATGATTTTATAGCGTAAACAACCGTTGTATTAACAGGTCGTGTTTCGCTTTCACCTGTTGTGGAAAGTGTCGCTTTGTGCGTGTGCACGCCAGCAGGTTTTGTCGTTCCTGCCATGACGCTATAGTGATAACTTGGGTTCCTTCTACCAATATCATTGGCACTCCATCCAACTCCATCATACTGAAAATCATGCGTATGCTCACCAGCCTTTTCGATAGTGCAATCATGCGTATGTGTTTTAAAGCTATCTTGCTGTTTATCTGCAAATTTTCGACCTCTGTCTAAACCGCGACCATTATCAAAGCCACGCAAAAACATCCCTCTAAAATCAGGAACTTTAAAGGTTGTCTCACTGTCTTTTCCCCATTGATCACCTATGGCTTTGAATAGCTGCGGATAATCTTTGCGTTTATAAGTAGTACCATCACATAAAAGCCAACCATTTGGTACTTCTTGCATGGCAAATGTAGCAATAAACCCTGAAGGAAAGATTTCTACTTTTGGTGGCGGAAGAGGTGTAGGATTTAAGAGATACCAACCATCATAATCTTCCATTGAAAGATCGGTATTATATACCATTTCATAAATACCACCTGTTTGTAACTCTCCGCCTTCTAATGGTATAATACCCGTATTGGTTGCTTTATAGAGTGGTTTCTCCCCTATATTGTTAATGGCTATCGTTGTCGTACCAAGGTTTACACCACGAGACTTAAAACGTATGATCATATCATTTTTGTATTTCTCTATAGGTGAAGCTGTCTTCAACGTGATAAATGTTGTTTTATCTTCCACATTCACCATAAAACTTGAGTTAATAGAGCCACCACTATCTGCAAGATATTCACGCACACGCTGCATCATCGCTCGTGCACTATCATTGACAGAACTAGGCGGCTGCCCTTCCGCCCAATTAATGATACTATCTGAATTAGCGTTTTCATCAGCCTTTAACGACCAATCGTAAATATTAGACATTCTTCCCCCTTCATAATTCTTCTCGATTTTTTTTCTTTTTGTTAATCTCTATGAAGAAACGATTCCCCACAACAGATTCATCAATTAACAGTGATAAAATTGTAGATACATGCAAAAATATAGAAAAACGCCATCATTAGTCGATACATTATTTCTGCTCTACCCATCTCTTGCTATGATTTGTTTTTCTCTTGATCCCCCCCAATTCAATAAATTCAATTCACTATATTTTTTTATAAAAACGGCATTCCAGCCTTTGTGATTTGCAATGCAATCACTTCATTTGATAATATGCGTCTATTATTCTCTCGCTGTCATTATGCAATTCTACTTTGAAATCTTCTGTTTTCTTATAAATTTTATCAATATTATTCATAAGATTCTTTGCCATTGATCTAACATGGCTAAAGTTGAATGTGATGAACTATCGATCAAATAAAAACAAATTGATACGCTTGCATACTTTAATAAATCGTGCTGCATTTCATAGCACTCTCGCTCATTTTCAATGATTTCGTCTACAATATCTTATTCACTACCAATTATTTTGCATATGATTATGAGAGCTTTTGTAAAGAACAGCACTTTCTCAATCTGTATTGGCAAAATTTACATCGCTTATTTTACCTCATTATTGCAAAGAGATTATGATTGCTATTGTCTTTTTTCCGTATGACACAAGATAAAAGGTTTTCTTTCCGCCCTCTGCTTTCTCTACCGCATTTTTATTGCATGCAAAAACCTTTTTAAACATAAATTATTTGTCAATTTGCCCTGAGAACTGTTTTTACTGGAATAGACCAACGCTCTTATTGAGCGCTTCTTCTTTCCAGTCTAACGAACCAAAGAGGATGTATTCAATACAGACAATCATCCTACACTTCAATTTAACAACTTATGGATATCTCCTAAAGGCGCTAAAAAGTGCATCCCATATTTTCTATATATGAAAAATGCATACAATTTCTTCAGGTGAATTAAGAATTGTGAATTTACCTCCCCTGTAAAAACACGGCAATCCCCCCTACAAACCCCTTACTGTAACCGTTTCCCCCATTAACACCTCATACAGGCACCTTTTCATGTATTTTATTATATATGTTTTTTTTTTGCAAGAATAATAAATTCTAAGAAATATCAAAGTCCGTATTTGCCAAACTATTCTGTTAACTGATCCTACCTCATAAAAGCAACATCCTCATTATCCTGAAAATAAAATAACTATTGGGATAAAAGTCACTCAATATCGCTCAAAAAAGTATTTCTAAGCTTATGACTAGGACAATAAAAAATGAGCATACAACTTAAAAAAATATACAACAAACAATAGGTATAAGTCTTATCATTTTGGTAATAAATTTTTGCTCTTACCGCTCTTTATAAAAAAAAACTTTAGCATTTAAAGTTTTTCTTCATAATACCTGTTTTTATTTCTAACGAGTCTATAAAAATCGTTAAAAACATATCTTTGCGATTGACAAGACAAGTATTTAAGCCAACCATGTTCTTTCAAGTAAAAGTTTTTAAATGGGGGGTACGGATATTGCCATCAATTTTTCAATAAAGTTTCTTGGCTTTTCTCTAAGGTGTCTTGGTATAAAAGCGATATTCTATACACCGCTTCATTCAAACACATGTGATTGATAATTTGAATATATCTCCCCTTAACCTCATAACCTGTTTTTGAACTCTCTGTTTATAAGGAAAAAATTTATGCAGAAAAATATTCCATCAATCAGTTGTAGTCCTTTTCCCTCCTCACGTAAAATTTACCAACAAAGTTCTATCTTTTCTAATGTACGTGTCCCATTGCGTGAGATTTTATTGACTGATGGTAGCAGTGAGGAACCTGTAAACATCTACGATACTTCTGGACCATATACTGATAAAGATATGGTGATTGATATTACACAAGGTTTGCCCGCAATTGGCTTACCTTGGCTCTCTAAACGCGCTGATACGGAATCTTATCCTGCGCGCCCTGTTAAACCTGAAGATAATGGGGTAACCTATGATAGTTCCCCTATACCAACCTTTGAGCAAAAGCGTCCTATTTTGCGAGCAAAAAAGGACAAAGCAATTACACAAATGGCTTATGCGCGCGCAGGTATTATTACTGAAGAAATGGAATATGTCGCTATACGAGAAAATGAAGGACTTGTAAAACAAGATAAGCAAAAAGCGCAATCAAATGAAAATTTTCATGGTTCAATACCAGAAGTTTATACGGCTGAGTTTGTTCGCAATGAAATTGCCTGTGGACGCGCTATTATTCCTCAAAACATCAATCACCCAGAATGCGAACCAATGATTATTGGACGCAATTTCCGTGTTAAAATTAATGCCAATATTGGTAATTCAGCCGTTACTTCATCTATGGCCGAAGAAGTCGATAAAATGGTTTGGGCTATTCGTTGGGGAGCCGATACAGTTATGGATCTCTCAACAGGGCGGAATATTCACAATATTCGTGAATGGATTATTAGAAATTCTCCAGTACCAATTGGAACAGTTCCTCTTTATCAAGCACTCGAAAAAGTCCAAGGTATTGCGGAAAATTTAACATGGGATATTTTTCGTGATACACTCATTGAACAAGCAGAACAGGGCGTTGATTATTTTACCATTCACGCGGGATTACGATTACCTTTTATTCCTCTGACGGTTGATCGGGTAACGGGTATTGTTTCACGTGGTGGCTCTATTATGGCAAAATGGTGTCTTCATCATCACAAAGAAAGTTTTCTCTATGAACATTTTGATGAAATTTGTGATATTGCACGTACCTATGATATCTCTCTTTCCTTAGGAGATGGACTGCGCCCTGGCTCTATCGCTGATGCCAATGATGAAGCACAATTTGCTGAGCTTAAGACTCTAGGAGAATTAACAAAAATGGCTTGGGAAAAAGATGTACAAGTTATGATTGAAGGTCCTGGACATGTTCCAATGCACAAAATTAAAGAAAATATGGAGCAACAGTTAGAGCTCTGTCATGAAGCACCTTTTTATACTTTGGGTCCGCTTACCACTGATATTGCTCCTGGTTATGATCATATTACATCCGCAATTGGTGCCGCTATGATTGGATGGTTTGGAACAGCCATGTTGTGTTATGTAACACCTAAAGAACACTTAGGACTTCCCGATAAAAATGATGTTAAAACGGGTGTGATCACTTATAAAATTGCTGCGCATGCTGCTGATCTTGCTAAAGGTTTGCCTAGAGCACAATTGCGCGATAATGCTCTTTCACGTGCGCGGTTTGATTTTAGATGGCATGATCAATTCAATCTTTCTCTTGATCCAGAAACGGCCTGTGCTTTCCATGATGAAACAATGCCTAAAGAAGCGCATAAATTGGTACATTTTTGTTCCATGTGTGGACCAAAGTTTTGTTCCATGCGTATTTCTCATGATATTCGTGACGCAGCCGCAATGCAAAAAACAAAAGATGAAGGTATGATTGTTATGTCTGAGAAATATCAAAAGAATGGTGATCTTTATATAGATGCTATTCCTGCTCAAAAAAAGAGTGTTAACAGTTGAAAAATATTCTTATCAAAGGTGCCGGTGTAGGGGGATTAACAGTTGCCCTCATGTTACAGCAAAAAGGCGTTTCTGTTACTCTATCGGCTCCCCCTCATTCTCCTATAGGGTCTGCGAGTTGGTATGCGGGAGGAATGCTTGCACCTTACTGTGAAAGAGAAAGTGCTGAACAAATTGTTGAAGACCTTGGCATACAGGCTATAGATTGGTGGAATAAAACGCTTCCCAATCTTGTCATAAAAAAGGGAACTCTCGTTGTTGCGCCTATCCGCGATAGAGTAGAACTTGAACGATTTGCAATGCGCACACACAATCATAAAACGATAAATGCTGCTGAAATAGCTCTGCTTGAACCTGATCTTGCCGAACGTTTTAACTGTGCACTTTTCTATGAAAATGAAGCACATTTTGATCCTCGCCAAGCCCTTATGGCGTTAAAAGAAAACCTTATCAACAATGGAGCATGTTTTGTTGATAGAGAAAACTCTGAAACAAATTTTGATATTGTTATTGATGCAACGGGAATAGCACGTTTAGGAAAAGACAAAAATATACGCGGTGTACGTGGCGAAATGCTTCTTGTACGCAGCACAGATATTAAATTATCTCGACCAATTCGTCTCCTTCATCCACGCATTCCTCTCTACATTGTTCCTCGCCAAGATAATATTTTTATGATTGGCGCAACAATGATTGAGAGTGACTTTGATGGAGGCATCTCAGTGCGGTCAATGATGGAATTGCTCAACGCAGCTTATACCTTGCATCCAGCTTTTGCCGAAGCAGAAATTATTGAATCTGGCGTTGGTATACGACCATGCTATCCTGATAACTTCCCTTCTGTATATAAACATGGTAATCATATTTTTATTAATGGATTTTATAGACATGGTTTCCTTTTATCTCCAGAAATGGCAAAACGCGCAATGAAATTGGCATTGGAGTAAAACATGCAAATATTTGTCAATGGTGAAATAATCCAAACAGAAGTTATCACCCTCAGTCTATTGCTTGAAGAATTGGGGTATGAAGGCAATTGGCTTGCAACCGCGGTTAATGCTGAAGTTGTTCCCGTAGAGGAACGAAACCAATTTATTTTGCATGAAGGAGATAAAATTGAAATTTTAAGCCCAATGCAAGGAGGCTAAAACTATGCTGAATCTTTATGGACGTCAATTTTCTTCTCGTCTTATGTTAGGTACAGCGCAATATCCCTCACCAGCAATCCTTCGTGAGGCTATTCATAAAGCAAATACAGAAATTGTAACCGTTTCATTACGTCGAGAAACCGCTGGTGGAAAACAAAGCGGGCAATTCTGGCAATTTCTTAAAGAACTTGATGTCACCGTGCTTCCCAATACCGCAGGTTGCTACACTGTTAAAGAAGCTGTTATAACGGCTCAACTCGCAAGGGATCTCTTTAAAACATCTTGGATTAAACTTGAAATCATTGGTAATCCAGATACTTTACAACCAAATGTTTTTTCCTTAATCGAAGCAGCGCAAATCTTAAACAGTGAAGGTTTTCAAATTTTTGCCTATACAACAGATGATCTCATTGTTGCTGAAAAACTCCTAGACGTTGGATGCCGTGTCATTATGCCTTGGTGTGCGCCTATTGGTTCTGCCAAAGGTCCTCATAATACTGATGGATTACGTTCTATCCGCGCTTACCTTCCTGATGTAACTCTTGTTATTGACGCTGGAATTGGGCGCCCATCCCATGCTGCTGTTGCTATGGAACTGGGATATGATGCTGTCCTTCTTAACACTGCTGTTGCTAAAGCAGGTGACCCTGTCTTAATGGCTGAAGCCTTCTCTCAAGCCGTGCAGGCAGGGCGTATGGGCTATAAAGCAGGACTTCTCGAAGCACGTGACACAGCAATTCCATCAACACCAGTCATTGGAAAAGCCGTATTTTCATGAAACTGGATCCTTTTTATCTTATCGTTGACAGTGCTGATTGGGTTGAACGCTTGGTTCCTCTTGGAATCAAACTCATACAATTGCGGATGAAAAATGAAGACTCAAAAACGATTAGCCAACATATTAAACGCGCAAAAAATCTATGCGATAAATTGGGAGCACAATTAATTATTAATGATCATTGGTCATTAGCAATTGATGAGAAATGCAATTTTATTCATCTTGGACAAGAAGACTTAAACAATGCTGATCTTCCTGCTATTCGTAAAAACGGCATAAGACTTGGACTGAGTACACACGATGAACATGAGCTCGATATTGCAATGTCTGTTCATCCTGAATATATCGCCCTTGGGCCTATTTATCCAACAATCTTAAAAGAGATGAAGTGGAAACCTCAAGGATTAGAAAAAATCAAACAATGGAGAAAACGGATTGGTTCTCTTCCTTTAGTAGGCATTGGTGGCTTAACACCAAAACGCGCAATTGGTGTTCTAAAAGCAGGTGCGAACAGTGCTGCTGTTGTAACCGATATTATTCTTCATGAAAAACCTGAACAGCGTGCCCAACAGTGGATAAAGGCAACACAACAATGGCGTTAATTCCTTCTATTCTTATTGTTGCAGGAACAGATCCAACAGGGGGGGCTGGTATTGTTCGTGACATAGAAACAGCAGCACATTTTCAAATAAAAGCAAATCTCGCTCTTACATGCGTTAATGTACAAGATGATCACCACGTTACTGAAATTGTTCCTATGGCTGGCAAACTTATCGCCGCGCAAATGCGCTGTGCCTTAGAGGCTAATCCCATAAGCGCAATAAAAATCGGGATGACAGGTACACAAGCAATTATAGCAGCAATCTGTGATGTCTTAGAAGACTATCCCCATGTTCCCGTTATTCTAGATCCTGTACTTGTTGCGTCATCAGGAGGAAAATTAACAACGGAAACAATCATCGAAAGTATGATAAATAAACTTCTTCCTCATGTTGATCTTTTAACGCCAAATAGAGGAGAACTTGCTCTTCTTAGCCAAAGTTCATTGGCATCTGATGATGAGCAAGCAATACAACAAGCAAAAAAACTTCTTTCTTTTGGTCCACGCTCTATCTTAATAAAAGGTGGACATGCAGAAGGTCATCTCGCAACTGATAGCTTCATGAACAAAACTGAGATAATAAAGATTTCCACTCCACGTTTAAAGGGAACAATGCGAGGAACAGGTTGTATCCTTTCAACGGCTATTGCTGCACATTTGGCATTAAATGAATCTCTTATTGAAGCCGTCAAAAAAGCAAAAACATATATCCACACATTGCTGTTAAACAATAATTCAAAAAATTATTAAAACATTAATTATACTCTTATTAAATATTATTAATGCAATTTTCAGCGTGTGTATTCATTGTATTAAGTTTAGTATAATATATAAAAAATAATTATTTATTTTATTAAAAATGATAAATAAAATATACTCTTATAAAATTATATCTCACTCTTTTATAAACATATAAAATTATTATAATGTATACATATTGCATTCATTGCATAATCTTTTATTATAGAGGGGTTCAATAGGTTCTAAAAGATAAAAATAACCCATTGAAAATTGTAAACGAGTCTATTTTATAGTTTTTTTGTCAAAAAAAGAAGCTATCATTGTGTCAGATAGAAATCACGAATAAACATATCAGAAAGCCTGAAGGATAATGCAGTCTGATCTATTCATAGTCTATAGATCATTAGAAAAATAAAATGTTAAATCAAATATCGTACGCAATCTCATATGAAGAACTTTTAAACTTTTATAAAGAAAGTGGTGTGGATGCTGTTCTAACAGACTTGCCTATTGATCGTTTTAGTCAATCTGCCACTTTAGAGAAAAAATCAACACAAACTGTAAACACCTCTCATAATCAACCGATATCACCAACCATCAAGTCACATAATCATCCGCTCCCTCACCAAGATAGAGTGCAGAGTGAACCTTCCACTATAGAAATAGCAAAAAATGCTCACACACTCGATGAATTAAAGTCTGCCCTTCTCGCTTTTAATGGCTGCTCTTTAAAACTGACAGCAAAAAATACTTGTTTTTCAGATGGAACAGCAGGAAGTCCGCTCATGCTCATAGGAGAAGCACCAGGACGAGAAGAAGATATACAAGGCGTTCCTTTTGTGGGAAAAGCAGGAATGTTACTTAATAAAATCCTCGCATCCATTGGTTTAGAAAGAAAGGATGTTTACATAGCCAATACTATTCCTTGGCGCCCACCAGGAAACCGTACACCAACGCCAAGAGAAGTTGCATTGTGCCGTCCCTTCATTGAACGACAAATTTATTTAGCTAATCCGCGTGTTCTTATAGCGTTGGGAGGAATTGCTGCGCAATTTCTTACCGGATCTCAAAATGGAATTATTCGGACGCGAGGTAAATGGTTTACCTATGAAAGTGAAAATAATATCAAAATACCTGTTATGCCAACCTTTCATCCTGCTTACCTTCTTCGAACGCCCAGTCAAAAAAAGCTTACATGGATGGATTTTTTGGAAGTAAAAAATCGCTTAAACAATCTCTCGTAATTCCTTAAGCCTCCTTTACACCAAACTATAAATACCCTTTCACTCATTCACACTCTTAAATACAGACAGGAAAAAATTATGGAACAACCAAAAACGCTCCTTTATCGTTTGGAAGATTACCAACCAACGCCCTATGCTATCCCAAAAACACAGCTTTGCTTTTGTTTAGAACCTCAAAAAACCTTTGTAACAGCAATATTATGCATTGAAGCGCGCCAAAATACAAAAAAAGGAACGCCTCTTGTGCTTTCTGGAGATGATCTTACATTAATTTCCGTTGCTATTAATGGTACAAAATTGTCGGAAGATGCTTATAAAGTATCTCCTTCATATTTAGAAATTACCACCCCACCGGCAACTCCCTTTACATTACAATTGGTCACAGAACTGAATCCTGAAAAAAACCGCCAACTCATGGGGCTTTATCTTTCCAATGGTGTTTATTGTACACAATGCGAAGCGGAAGGATTTCGTCGTATTACTTATTTTTATGATCGCCCAGATGTTCTTTCTACCTATACAGTAAAAATTGAAGCAGATTCTCAGAAAATTCCTATCTTGCTTTCCAATGGTAATCTTGTAGAAACAGGAACTCTTGAAGGTAACCGTCATTTTGCTCTTTGGGAAGATCCTTATCCTAAACCATCTTATCTCTTCGCTTTAGTTGGTGGTGATCTTGATAAGTTAGAAGACAATTTTACCACTGTATCTGGTAGGCATATCAAACTTGGTATCTATGTCGAAAAAGGAAAAACAAAACGTGCAACTTATGCAATGGATGCGCTCAAACGCTCTATGCGTTGGGATGAGAAGTATTTCGGGCGCGAATATGATCTTGATGTGTTCAATATTGTTGCTGTTTCCGACTTTAATATGGGGGCAATGGAAAACAAAGGGCTTAATATCTTTAATGATAAATATGTTCTCGCAGATCCTGAAACAGCAACCGATCAGGATTATAGAAATATCGAACGTATCATTGCTCATGAATATTTTCATAATTGGACCGGTAATCGTATTACCTGTCGTGATTGGTTTCAACTCTGTTTAAAAGAAGGCTTAACGGTTTACCGTGATCAGGAATTTTCCTCAGATCAAAATGTACGCAGCTTACAGCGAATTGAAAATATAAAAATATTGAAAGCGAAACAGTTTACGGAAGATTCTGGTCCCCTTGCTCATTGTGTACGTCCTCGTCAATATAGCCAAATCAACAATTTTTACACCGCAACCGTCTATGAAAAAGGTGCTGAAGTTGTGCGTATGGTGCATACTCTTTTAGGCTCCTCTCTCTTTCGTAAAGGGATGGATCTCTATTTTCAACGCCATGATGGGCAAGCTTGCACAATTGAAGATTTTATTGCCTGTTTTGCCGAAGTTTCCCAGCAAGATTTTTCACAATTCATGTTGTGGTATGAACAAGCCGGCACACCTCATGTGACAATCGATACGCATTATAATGATGGTGTTCTAACAATTCATGCAAAGCAACATATTCCAGCAACTCCGCAACAAAACATAAAAAAACCTATGCTTATCCCTATCGCTTTTGGTTTGTTAGGACATAATGGGGAATCTCTCACATATGAATCTGATGCCGATATTCAATCAGATGTTATGCTGCTCTCCAAAGAAAACCAAACATTCACATTAAGAGGACTACGCGAAAAACCTGTTTTATCACTGCTTAGAGATTTCTCTGCACCTATCAATCTCCAAACTCCATTCAATGAAAGCGAACTCATCTTTCTTGCACAAAATGACAGCAATCAACTTAATCGTTGGCAGTCGCTTAACCAGTTGATGATGCAAGCTCTTATTGAAGCTATTCAGGATAAAACACAAGTAAAAGAGAATATACCCTCTGCTTTGCTAAAATTGATTGAAAACATCATTAAAGATGAAAGCCTTGAACCAGAATTTCGCGCATTTTGTTTAAGTTTACCAAGCGAAATTGAACTTGCCCATACCATTGGTAAAAATGTTAATCCAGAGCGTATTCACCACGTGCGCAATCAATTTTTAGCTTCACTTGCACAGACACATCAAGAACTCTTTACAAAAGTTTATAGGAAAATGGAGACCAATGAGCCCTATTCACCAAACACTGTACAAGCTGGAAAACGAGCATTACGCAATATTATGCTAGATTATCTTTCTATTGCAGAAGCCCAACCAAATCGTGCTGCTAGACAATATGCAACAGCGGATAATATGACTGATCGTATAGCTAGTCTCACCATTTTAGTGCGGCATTTTACCGAAAGTGAGCAAACACAAAATGCCTTAAATGACTTTGAAAGCCGCTATCGGCAAGACCCTTTGGTCATGGATAAATGGTTTTCCATTCAAGCAATGGTTGCAGAAGCATCAACACTTGACCATGTTCAAAAACTCATGCAGCATCCGCTTTTTTCAAAAGATAATCCCAATCGTGTACGCGCCTTGATTGGTGTGTTTGCCTCTCATAATCTAACCGGTTTTAACAGAACTGATGGTGCATCCTATCATTTCCTTTGCCAAATCATTTTAGAAATTGACAAAAAAAATCCACAGCTCGCTTCATGGTTATTAACAACAATGCGCTCTTGGAAACAATTAGAACCTGTTCGGCAACAAAAACTTGAAACTGCATTAAAAAGGATTGCAGAGGCTCCTCAATTATCAAGTGATGTCGCTGATATCATCAATCGTCTCCTTGCTTGAAATAAAAACATTTATAATCAATATGTTATGATATGTTTTAAAATCATATTAACGCACGAGATGCGAACATCTGCGCTTATAAACAGGAAATTTAAACCTGTTTATAGGTTATGTTAGGATTTCTTTTTTCTTCCATAATCCACATCAATAAAAGTAAAATTATTTTTTCTAAAAAAAGACTGGACAGAGGACTCCTGTTTTGATTCACTGCACTCCTGTGGTGTTGTTATGAATATCGAAGCAGTTTTTAAAATACATTATTGCGGAATTAAAGGAATGAGAAATGGCTAAATTGGACGCATATAATGCGCCAACAGAGGGGTATGCTGGTTCAAAATTAGACGCTCAAAACCACAAAGCACAAAAAGAGCATATTCCTCTGTTTTCTGGCTCAGTCTATCAAAAACTTCTTTTTATCGAACCTTGGCTGCGGCGTTCCATCCCATTTGTCATTCTTGCTTTTCTTGTTGTGCTGGCTGCAATTCGTTTCGTATCAATCTATGATTGGCGCCATGCGATTGATAAAAACACACGTTCTACTCTCACTCTTTTAGCCTCTCATATTACCAATATAATTGATCGGGATTTACTTTCTGCTACACAAAAAGGCAAAGTTGCTCCCCTTTCTCATAATCATTTGCAAAATATCCTCATCAATTTTAGTAATCAAAAACTTGTCAATCCCAACATTGTTATTGCCATAGTTGATCAAAAAGGCAATGTCTTAGCTTCATCAAGTTCCGAGATTATTTTAGGAAAATCCTTACAGAATTTTACCCCTGAAAGCATTGCTTTACAATCTCTGGGAAAACATGCTGGAGTTATGAAAATTACGATAGGGAAAGACGTCCCTGCTCTTGCTTCCTTTCAGCAAACAGAAAATGGACAATATGGTGTTTTCATCAGCGAAACAACGCAACATATCTCTATGGAATGGCGAAAAATTTTTTCGTTAAATATGACCCTGTTCATAGGAACAAGCGCTGTTATTTTAGCCCTCCTCTACGCCTATTATAATCAGATTATAAGGGCACGCAAGACAGATTTGATTTCAGAAAAAATTCAAAACCGTATTGATATGGCCATGATGCGTGGACGTTGTGGTCTATGGGATTGGAATATGGCTAGCGGACGTGTTTACTGGTCACGGGCAATTTATGAAATGCTCGGGTATGTGCCTCAAGATGCCCTGCTTTCAATTTCGCAAATTACCGCTATTATCAACCCAAACGATGCTAATTTTTTCGATCTTGCTCAAGAATTAATGAGTGGTCAAAAAAAGCATATTGATATTAATATCCCCATGCGTCATGCCGATGGACATTGTATATGGATGCGCATTCGTGCTGAAGTGACGGATGAAGAAGAACCCCATTTAGTTGGTATTGCCTTCGATATTAGTGAACAACGGCAACTCGCAGAAGAAACAGCACAAGCTGATCTTCGGATTCGCGACGCAATTGAAAATATTTCAGAATCTTTTGTCTTATGGGATTCCGAAGGACGTTTGGTTATGTCCAACAGCAAATTTTGCGAATATGCTGCTATCCCTAAACAGGTTTTACAATCAGGAATCCAGCGTGCAACCGTCGAAGCTATGGCGCGCCCTGCAATTAGCGAATATCCCCTCAAAGATGATGGTGATGGTAACTTAACCAGTATTCGCCAAACGGCAGATGGTTGTTGGCTTAAAATTAATGAACGCCGTACACAAGATGGAGGGCTTGTTTGCATCGGTACAGATATTTCCGAGCTTAAACAGCAGCAAGAAAAATTTGAAGATAGTGAAAGACGCCTTTTTTCTTTTATTCAAGAACTCAAACGCACTCGAGGAAGTGCGCAACAACGTGCAACTGAAGTTGAAAAACTTAATAAAAGTCTGAAAGCTGAAAAAGAGCGTGCTGAAAGTGCGAATAAAGCTAAATCAGAGTTTTTAGCCAATATGTCCCATGAATTGCGCACTCCACTTAATGCTATTCTCGGCTTTTCGGATATCATGTTACAATCTACCTTTGGTCCTCTTGGCTCACAACGTTATAAAGAATATATGCGTGATATTTACAATTCAGGAACACATCTTCTCACTCTTATTAATGATATCCTTGATATGTCCAAAATCGAAGCAGGTAGATTTTCTCTTGATTGTAAAAATATCAATCTTGAACCAATCATTAGTGAAGCGGCACGAACACTTACACCACAAGCTCAAGAAAAAAATATTTCCGTTACAACAAATATTGCTCCAGAACTGCACGCAGAAGTTGATGGCCGTGCCATGAAACAGATCTTTCTTAATCTCATCTCTAATGCGGTTAAATTCACACCTTCTGGAGGACGTATTGATATCTGTGCTTTTAAGAAAAAAAATAACCTTATTTGTAGCATTAAAGATACGGGAGTTGGGATTCCTCAATCAGCAATTCAAAAACTTGGACAACCTTTTGAACAAGTGGAAAATCAACTCACGAAAACCCATACTGGCTCAGGTCTTGGGTTAGCCATTTCGCGCTCTCTTTTAGAACTCCATAAAGGGAAACTTGAAATTTTCTCTAAAGAAATGAAGGGAACAACTGTAACAATTACAATGCCAATCAAACAAAGTTAAATCCCTCCTTTTGTTCCCGTTGTAGCAAAATCTGTTTCCGCCAAACACCCCAACGATATCCAGAAATAAAACCATTCTTGCGTATCACGCGGTGGCAAGGAATGATTAATGCTAATTCGTTACATGCACATGCATTCGCGACAGCACGAAAAGCTTTGGGCATACCAATACGTTTCGCTAATGCTTCATATGAAATTGTTGAACCACACGGCACATTACATAACGCTGTCCATACTTTCTGTTGAAAGACTGTCCCCTTTATATCTAAGGAAAAATTATATTTTCTTACCAACTGAGGCGTTTCTATCATTGCTACAATATGTGCAATTTCCCTCTGCAATCTATCATCATTTTCTACCTGTTTCGCATCACTAAAACGTACCATAAATTCTTGTAATAATTGTTCTGTAGTCTCTCCCAATGCTATATTACAAATCCCTTTTTGAGACTTTGCTACCAAAAGCTCTCCTATTGAGGTGTTTTTCAAACAAAATATTCTTTGTTGGGGAACGTTTAGCATTTTGGCTTTTTCCATATTTTAAAAAGATTTCAACATCATAAATCAACGAAAATTGTCTTACCATAGTTTTTACAAGGCAAAACAAAATCACCCTAAAAATTCATTTCCTTAATCATTTACCTAAAATCATCCTTTCCCAATTTATAGAATAATTAAGAGAACAATGAGAGGTTCTGATATCCTTACATTTGAAACTTAAACGATAAAAAATTAAACAGAATGCCTTTTAAGTTCTAAGTTTCTAGCATAATCATACTATTTACCGCCCGCCAATGTTGTAACAGCCCTTGCATTGAGATGATTCATTAAAAGAAAGGCATTTATACTCCTTTCTTTAGAATTTTTTTATCAACACGCTAATCCCATTTGTGATGTGCAAGGGAATGGTTTTGATTGATTCAACATAAGCAGAATTAAAATGAGAGAACCTGAGGATATTCGGGGCTCTTATTCAGCATGAATAAAAAATGAATTGTTTATATAAATCAATGTATTATCTAGCATATATACAAAAAATAAAAGCCCCCTTGAAAAGAGGACTTTGAAACCTTTTCATTCTGCTATACTTTAAAATTTGTATGCTACACCAACACGAAAATCATTTGTTTTGTAACCAATTTCAATTTTCTCATTTGCAAATTTCTTCCTACCATAATCTGAATAACGATATTCCGCACGCATAATAACATTATCGGTCATCGCAAAATCAATACCACCTCCAAAGGTATAACCAATCATTGTCTTTTTTTCATCATGTAAAAAATCAGACAAATTCATTGCTTTGTTTGTTGTATCTGCTGCCTTTGCAAAAACATTTTGAAGCTGCGCATAAGCAATCCTTCCTGCAAAATAAGGCATCATATGATCCACAGGAAAACCAACGCGTACTCGTGTGGCACCAGTCCATTTTTGTTTCAAAATATACTGCACAGCTTTAGTACCTGCAGCATTAGGATCATGTTGATGTGTTGTTGATCGACTCCTTTTCTCTAATGCTGCTCTATCCAGATTTTCTTGTGGCGAATGAATATTTTGTGGACTTATGTCTTTTGTATTCTTTTTACCAGTCCAAATCACATCTGTATCGATACCTACGATAAAGCCATTGTCAATACCAACATTGGAACCCGCATAGATACCACCTACCAACCCAGAAAGTTTAGGCAGAAACTCTTTGTTAAATGAAATCCATTTTCCTGAATTATCACCTCTTAAATAACTTGCACTGGTTTTACTTGAAAAATTACCAATTTGACCTCCAAGGTAAAGTCCTGTCCAAGAAAACGCAGGAACAGCAACAACAGGTACTGGTTGCTCAGGAATTATAACATCTGATGCCTGCACGACAGAAATTAAAGTTAAAGAAAAAAGAAAAGTTGTGATGAAGTATTTTGTGGTCATAATGCTCACCCAAAAGCTAATGTGACACATAATGGCTTAATATTTTCATATTTTTTTCAAAAAATCTATAGTAAAAATAATACAGATATAAAAAATTTAAATAATAACTATAAATAAAATGAAAAACTATGCTATAATTTACAATAGTTTTTATTAATTATCATTTATTATAATATTTTATTATTCTTATATTATTATATCATCAATATGCATGTGATGATAATATCAATTTCTAAAAAGAAAGTGAGATTTTCTTACATCATGAGTGAAAGCTTTTGTACTTAGTTGTTTAATATATCTCAATTATGTATATTATAAAAATATACATAACTATGATTTCTATGATATTTTATCCAATATGTTCAATAAAGAGATTCTTATATTCTGATAAAAAATTTATAATAGCATTTATATCATAAAGTAAGGAATATTGTATTATAAATCTACCTTAACTAGGCAAAATTATAAATAATATTAGCTAGTAAAATGTAAAAATACTTTTCAATTTTTTATATAAACAACAAATACTTAAAATAAGATGCTTTATTGCAAAAAGTTATCATAAACGCGTATGAGAGAAAAAATTAAAACAATTTCTGTTAATGTTTCTCTTAAAAATTATATTTTAACAACTATAAAGAAACAGTATATAGACAAAAAACGATGATAAGCCAATAATCATAATTTTTCCTTATAAAAATTATTAAAAACGAAGTAAATTATAGCATCATATAAATTTATATAAAGCAATATTAGTAAAAAATTACTTACTGTCTATTATTTAAGCATTCCCTGTTATCTATTATTTATAGATAAACTTTTTATATTTTCTATAACAATCACACATAATGATTTCCTAAGTTATTATAAGACGCATTCAATATTTCATTACACGTGTAAAAATGGAACAAACTGACTGCCCAGTTTCTTCAAGTAATTTTTCAACACGAAGCAAATCAGGCTCTCCAACACTCTTTAATAAAAGGTCGCTTAGTCCAGGCGGCATGTCATGGGAATCGAAAGAAGTATTTAAGCAAAGTCGTATCATTTGGCTTAAATTTGTATAGAGGCTATAGGCATGATGTAAATCAAAGATCAATGACTGATGAAGAAAATTGTTCGGTAACTGAGCTAAAATATCTGCTGTCGTCGCTCCAATTTTGAATGTACTCACATGTGTAATAAGAGCAAATTGAGCAATAAACTCTAAATCCATAATACCACCAGGCATCGTTTTTAAATCCCATCGATTTTCTGGCGGTTTTTCTTTTTCAATCAAAGTGCGCATTTCACATACAGCTTTTGCTACATCTTTCTTATGACGAGGAAAAGAAATAATTTCACATATTTCATTTTCTAACTTTTGTAAAAAATCAGGATCCCCAGCAATACCCCGTGCTCGGGTTAAAGCAAGATGTTCCCATATCCATGCCTCTTTGCGATAATATTTTTTAAAAAATGGAAAAGAAACAGCAACGGGCCCTTTATTTCCTAATGGCCGTAATCTTAAATCAACAGTATAAAGAATTCCTTGGCTTGTAAGAGTAGATAAAGCTGCAACTAAACGCTGTGTCAAACGGGTATAATATTGAGGAATATAAAGCGGCTTTTCTCCATCAGACATTTCCGCATCCTCATCATGCTCGTAAAGCAAAATAAGATCAATATCTGATCCCGCAGTCAATTCATAACTTCCAAGCTTCCCCATACCCAGTATGCCAACGCGTCCCCCTTTAATCTGACCATGAAGGTTTGAAAATTCTTTTTGAACCACGGCAAATGTTTTGGCAATCATAGTATCAGCAAGCGCGGTAAATGCAAAACCAGCTTTCTCTCCTGTAATGGTACCATTTAAAATGCAAATACCAATCAAAAAACGTTGCTCATCAGCAAAAATCCTTAAGTGATCAAGGGTTTCTTCATACGAAGTTATACGTTCAAGAAAACACTCAAGCCGTTTTTCTAGATAATCTTTTGTTGGCAATTCTGAAAAAAGAATTGGCTCTAACATTCCATCAAAAACATGTGGCCTACGGGTAATAATTTCGGCAAGACGTGGCGCAGCTCCCATGATAAGAACCAACATATCCAAAAGAGAAGGATTAGATTGTAATAAACTAAAAAGCTGGATTCCTGAAGGTAAACCTTGCAAAAAACTATCAAAACATAACATCACTTCATCAGCGCGTTTTGTCGCACCAAACGCTTTTAAAAGTGCTGGAGTTAATTCCGTTAATCTCTCACGTGCTTCCGCAGATTGCGTTGCTTTATAACGTCCACAATGAAGTGTGCGCATAATACGACAAATATCACTTGCTCTTTCAAAACCTAAACGATTTAATGTTACTAATGTCTCTGGATCATCTTCTTCACCCGTAAAAACTAAATTACCAATTTCTAAACCAAGTTCTTGTTCATTCTCAAACAGCGCAGCATAATGCTTTTCAACAACCCGAAGTGTTTCTAATAAATCACGGATAAAGCTGCTACTCTCTTGATAGCCCATCAAATGGGCTACACTCGTAAACTGAGAAATATCATTTGGAAGAAGATGCGTTTGTTCATCTGCAAGCATCTGAATACGATGTTCTACATTTCGTAAAAAAGCATAACTTTTTACGAGATTCTCTTTCGTTTTTTCATTAATCCAACCAAGCGTGTGAAGTTCTGCCAACATTGCAACTGTTTGACGTCCTCGTAATTGAGGAAAACGACCACCAGCAATGAGCTGTTGTGTTTGAACAAAAAATTCAATCTCACGAATTCCCCCTCGCCCTAATTTTATATTATGGCCATAAGCAGCAATTTGACCATAATTTTTATAGGCATGAATTTGACGTTTGATCGAATGAATATCAGCAATAGCAGCATAATCTAAATATTTCCGCCATACATAAGGAAAAAGCTCTTTGAGAAAGTGAAAGCCTGCCTTTTTATCGCCAGCGACTGGGCGTGCTTTAATCATAGCTGCTCGCTCCCAATTTTGCCCGCGCCCCTCGTAATAACGCAATGCAGTCCTTACTGGTAAAGCTAAAGGCGTTGAGCTTGGATCGGGTCGAAGACGAAAATCAAGACGAAAGACATACCCATCCGCAGTGCGTTCTTGAAGAATCCGAATGAGTCGGCGTACCATTTTAGAGAATACATCGATACTCTCAGAAAGATTACCAATATGCGCTGATGTTTCATCAATGAAAACAATAAGATCAATATCAGAAGAATAATTAAGTTCTCCTGCCCCCAATTTTCCCATCCCTAAAATGATTAAACCACAATCCTTTTCCGGGTCATCACGACTCGACAAACTTATCTTACCATGATCATGAGCCTCTCTTAAAAGAAAACGGAGAGCTACACTTAATGCAAACTCTCCCAAACGGGTTAACCAAGTGCATGAAATTTCGTAAGTAAAAACACCACTTAAATCAGCTAAAGCAATGAGAACATGTGCTTCCCGCTTTTTGCACCTTAAAGCAGCCATTAACGAAGTTTCCTGTATAACTTCATTCTTATCAATTGCTGCAATATCGTCTATAATTTCACCCAGTCTCGTTTCTATATCAACATTTAATAAGGGACTAAGATAAGATGGATGGGCAATTAAAACCTCACGCAAAAAAGGAGATAAGGTCATAACCGCGCTTATAAACTCAATTTGCTTTCCCTTATTTGCAATATAAGAAACCAGCGATTCTAAATTTTCCTTTTTTGCTTGTTCTTCAAGATCTTTCAGCCATTGTAAACCTCTCTCATCAAGGGGGTATAATGAGAGAAGCTGTGTTTTTAAAAAAGCACTTTTCATTTGTCCTCCCTTGAAAGATATTTCTTCTCTTTTCTTTGCAGTATAATGCAAAGAAAAAAGTGAGAGATATTAAAATAATGAAAGAGATATACCTTTAAGGAAATAATAAAACAGCCCTAAGCCCTGGATTTGCATTTTCAAGTAACAGTTCTCCACCATGAAGTTTCATAACAGCTTTTGCTATACTCAAACCAATCCCAAAACCGGGTTGTGTGCGACTTTCTTCAAGGCGAAAAAAACGTTCTGTTACTTTTTCACGTTTATCCGCTGCAATGCCTGGACCATTATCGCTAACAACAACCAATAAATGTTCACCACGATATTCCATAGATAAGCAAACCTGTGCTTTCCTTCCCTCTTTCGGTGCATATTTAATTGCGTTATCGATGAGATTAAAAATTGATTGGGCAACCAGTTCACGATTTAACTTAAGCTCTTTATCAAATGTATCTCCTAACCGAAGCAAAACACCCGATTCTTCAGCAAAAGGTTCATAAAGTTCAACGGCATCTTCAAGGATGAGTTTCATATTCATAACCTCAAGATGTTCAATCGCACTGCTCGCTTCAATGCGTGAAATCATTAAAATAGCATTAAAAGTACGAATAAGTTGATCTGATTCAGAAATGACCCCATCAAGTGCCTGACGATATTCAGATTTCGTCTTTTGTCCAGAAAGCGCTTCTTCAGCACGATTTCTAAGGCGTGTCAGAGGTGTTTTCAGATCATGAGCAATATTGTCCGATACTTGACGCAAACCAACATTTAATTCTTCAATGCGGTCTAACATAACATTAAGATTAACGGACAATCGGTCAAATTCGTCCCCTGCTCCAGAAATCGGCAAACGCCCACTGAAATCACCATCCATCAAGCGCTGCGACGCAGCTGTCACATGATCAATCCTTTGTAAAGCACGTCTACCAACAAAAAACCATATGAGCAAAGCACCTCCAAGCATTGCGACAAGAGCAAATATTACTGCTTTACGAATAACCGCTGCAAAACGTTCTGATTCATCTAAATCTCGCCCGATAAGAACTTTCATCGCATTGGGTAAATCAACAACAATGGCTAAAGCGCGATGTTCACTTGTTTTGCCATGTTCTCCAAAACGTGAATACAAAAAAGAATTTGCAATAAAACCATTATGATTTAAAAGACCTAACTCAATACGCGCAACATTGCCTGCTAAAATGCGTCCCATAGGGTCGGCAACAAGATAAAGAAAAGCGCCCGGTTGTCGTGAACGATAATCTATAGTGCGCATTAATAAAGGAAGCCCACCATAATTATAAGCATTTTCAATATACCTCAATTCTTCATGTAAAGCCTGCTCAGTTTGTTCCATTAACAATGAAGCAGAAAATGACGTCATATAAATGGAAAGCCCTGTTGCAACGAGCCCAAACAATAAAATATAAAGTGCGGAAAGCCTGAAAGCAGTCGTACGGATTATATTGATCAGACGATTCATCTTTTATTATCTGGTGCTTTCAGCATATATCCAGCTCCACGTACCGTATGGAGAAGTGGAACATCAAAATCTTTTTCAATTTTTGCTCTTAAACGGGATATATGAACATCAATAACATTTGTTTGCGGATCAAAATGGTAATCCCAAACATTTTCTAAAAGCATAGTGCGTGTAACAACCTGACCAGCATAGCGCATCAAATATTCAAGTAAACGAAATTCTCGTGGTTGCAATATGATATTTTTTTCCCCTCGTTTTACTGTATGTGCTAACCGATCAAGTTCAAGATTGCCTACGCAATAAACAGTTTCTGCCTCTTTAGGATTTTTTCGCCGTTGTAACACTTCAACACGAGCAAGAAGCTCAGAAAAAGCATAGGGTTTTGTCAAATAATCATCACCCCCAGCACGCAAACCAGTCACACGATCATTTACTTGTCCTAAAGCTGAAAGAATGAGAACTGGTGTTTCATTGCCCTTAGCACGTAATTCAGAAATAATAGAAAGACCATCACGATGCAAAAGCATTCTATCAATAACCATAACGTCATAACTTTCCGTATCAGCTAAAGTATATCCCGTGTCCCCATCATAGGCAACATCAACAGAATGTCCCGCCTCCAAGAAAGCTTTTTCGAGATAACGACCCGTCTCACAATCATCTTCGATAACGAGTATCTTCATAAAACGCATCTCCGTTATTTGAACAAATCGCGTAGTAGGACAGAAATTTCAAAAATCTCTGTCCTATATCAACAAAGTGTTATTTTTTTAAAATTGGAAGAGCGACAAAACGGTTTTGACCATTTGTTCGCACTTGTAGGAGTACTGCTTTTCGTCCTAACTTCTGAGCATTCTTGATTTCATCGACAATATCAGAAACTTTTTTAACAGCTTTATTATTCACTGTCACAATCACATCACCAGGACGTATGCCTTTATCTGATGCATCTGAATCCGAATCCACATCCGTTACGACCAATCCTACACCATCATCAGAAGGAGCTACAATCAAACCATAATCATCCAATGTTTCATCTGAATCACTGCGTTCATTTGAATGTTTTAATCCCCCTTTCTTTCCTTCATCTTCAGGCATTGAAGCAAGTTTTACTTTTATATTTTCTTCCTTACCAGATCTCCAAACCCCCAACGTTACTGTTTCATCTGGTCTAATATTTGCTATACGCTTTGCTAAATCACGAGCATCATTAACTTTTTCACCATTTACCGAAATAATGACATCCCCTGCCTTGATACCAGCTTTTTCTGCTGGTCCTTTTAATGGATCAGTGATTAAAGCACCTTTGTCTTCTTTCAAACCTATCGAATCTGAAATATCCTTCGTGACTGGTTGAATCTGAACCCCCAACCAACCGCGTTGAACGGAACCCTTTTCGATAAGTTGTTGCACAACCTGTTTTGCTGTTGCTGCCGGAATAGCAAAAGCAATCCCAACATTTCCTCCAGAAGGAGAAAAAATTGCCGTATTCACTCCAACAACCTTTCCATTGAGATCAAAAGTTGGACCACCAGAATTTCCTCTATTAACGGCAGCATCAATTTGAATAAAATCATCATAGACACCGGTACCAATATCACGTCCACGCGCTGAAACAATCCCCGCTGTCACAGTTCCACCAAGGCCAAATGGATTGCCAATCGCAACAACCCAATCACCAACACGAAGTTTTAAATCATCCCCAAAATCAACATAGGAGAATTTTCTTTTGTCGTTTACCTTCAAGACTGCAAGATCCGTTCGTGGATCTGATCCTATGAGCTTGGCATTTAATTCTGTACCATCATCAAGAACAACAGAATAACTCGTACCATCAGAAATCACATGATTATTGGTCACAATATAACCATCAGAGGAGATAAAAAAGCCAGAACCAAAAGCTATAGGACGGAGTCTAGGTGAACGTGATGGAAACTTGTTTTTAGGCTTATCCAACTCATAGAACTCTTTAAAAAATCGTTTTAAAGGATGTTGATCTGGTAGTTGGTCAATCCCTGGTCCACTAAAAAAATTGCTAAAAAACCATTCTTCTTTCTTTTTATCGCTCTTCACTTGCACTGAAACGACCGCAGGTTTTACTTGAGAAACAATATCTGCAAATCCCGGCTGTTGCACTGATGAAGAAAATATAGAACTAGCGTGAGCCGTTGTCGTCCACAAACTTGCCCCACATCCACTAAAAAACAATGCACTTTCCAACGCAGTAGAAAAGCTTACTGCGACTAATGTTTTAAAGAAAGTTCTTTTAACCATTTGGTATACGCTCCTATTCAATTTATATTTTTATCAAGACCGTTTATAAAGCAGCAGACCTTACCGTTTTCTGTCTAAATTGTTAAAGTTTTGTAAGGTTTAAAGTCATAATAACGCATCATTATCAATAAGGTTAGATACATATAAAAACCAATTTTTCCCTACCATACCTCTTCTAACATAGTAGTATTTTTGACTTTTTTTCTTCAACAACACTTAAAATCATTATTTTCACTGCTTGCGTCCTTTTATCCGAAACAATATGGCACCTGCACCAATAAAGAGAATTATTAAAGGGGACAACCATAAAAACCAAGTTGTTTTATTAAATGGCGGCTTTAAAAGAATAAATTCACCATATCGTTCAACAAGAAAATCAATCACTTCTTGATTTGTATAACCCATTTTTAACCGTTCCCGAATTAACAACCGTAAATCACGTGCGAGAGAGGAATCTGAATCATCAATTGATTGGCTTTGGCAAATCGGACAACGCAAATATGAGGAAATCTCACGTGCACGTAACTCAAGAGCTGTATCCTTTAAAACTTCATCTGGCTCCACTGCCATTGCTAACGACAGAGAAAAAAGAGAGACAAAAAAAAGCCAAAGCCACAACAGACTCTTTTTCATCTCAACGCCTTTTTAAAAAATTTAAAGCGGAAAGCTATATTTTTATATAACCGAATACGGAACCAATAACCCAAAAGAGAAAGGCATCCCCCCATAGCCATCATCAATCCCCCTAACCAAACACAAATTATATAAGGTTTCCACCATATATGGACAGCAAGCCCTTGATCATCTATACGCCTCGGCACAATATATAACTGAGATAAGCCATGATTTTGAATACCAACTTCTGTTGTTGATGTGTTTTGACTTGAATAAAAACGTTTTGATGCTGTTACACTGCGGACTGCATTTTTATTTTCATATATTGTAAAATGAAATTCCATTGTAGAATAATTTGGACCAGCACCATCGTGAACTCCATCAAAATGAAGTGTTTTGCCTGCTATTGTCACCATATCTCCTCTATGCATGGTGAGAATACGCTCTTGCGAAAAAGTTGCAGCATAGACAATACCGAACAATGTGATACCTAATCCCATATGTGCTATTGCCGCACCAAAAACGGACCATGGTAATCCAATAAATCTCTTAATTCGTACCGACAATGCTATCTTTCGCTGTCCACTCTTTTTCCAAAGATCAACCAAACTGCTCAAAAAAACAAAGGCTGCAAGCCCAACTCCTAAAGTAGCAAAAATATCACGCAAAGATGCTGTATAAAATGTTATAAAACAGATTATAAAAACGAATATAAAAATAAACCACAAACGCTCAACAACGGCAAGAAAATCACCACGTTTCCATGCCATCATCGGTCCAAACGGAACCAGCACCAACAATAACAGCATTAAAGGACCACAGGTAAGATTAAAAAAGGCAGCACCTACAGAAATTTTTTGACCAGTTAATGCTTCAATCAAATAAGGATAGAGTGTACCGATTAATATTGTTGCTGTTATTGTTGTGAGCAATAAATTATTTAAAACAATCAAACCTTCACGCGAAATTGGCTGAAAAAATTTCCCTGTTTTCAAAACAGGTACACGGAAGGCAAAAAGAACAAAAGCGCCTCCTGTGAAGAAAAATAAAAGTGCAAGTATTGCTCGTCCCCGTGCGGGATCAACCGCAAAACTATGAACAGACGTTAAAAGACCAGAACGAACAAGAAAAGTTCCCATAAGAGAAAGGGAAAAAGTCAGGAGGGCTAAAAATAAAGTCCAACTTTTTAATGTTTCCCGCTTTTCAAGAACAAGAGCTGAATGCAAAAATGCTGTTCCTGAAAGCCAAGGCATAAACGAAACATTTTCAACGGGATCCCAAAACCAATAACCACCCCATCCTAGCTCATAATAAGCCCAATAGGAGCCAACCATAATACCCAAAGTCAAAAAGCACCAAGCAAGGAGAAGCCAAGGACGAACCAAACGCGCCCAAAGCCTATCAACATGTCCCATAATCAATGCTGCTATTGCAAAAGAAAAACAAAGTGAAAAACCAACATAGCCTAAATAAAGAAGTGGTGGATGAATTGCTAATGCGATATCTTGTAAAAGAGGATTGAGATCTTTTCCCTGTAATGCCGGTGGGCTAACACGTAAAAAAGGATTCGACATAAAAAGAATAAATAAAAGAAAAGCACTTGTAATCCAACTTTGACATATTAAAATAAGCGCCTTAAACTGTTCTGGTAAATGTTGGCGAGATGATGCCATTAATGTGCTAAAAAAAACCAGACTTAAAACCCATAAAAACATAGATCCTTCATGGTTTCCCCAAACACCCGTGATTTTATAGAGCATCGGTTTTTCCGAATGGGAGTTCTCAACAACATTCAAAACAGAAAAATCAGATACAATATAGGCGTAAACGATAATCAAAAAAGATAACAACAATAATGTAAAAGTAATATATGTTAGAGGAACTCCTGTTTGCATCAACAAACGCTCTTTCCACCAAACACCCAAAGTGGGTAAAAACGCCCCTAATAAACTTACAGCAAACGCTGCGGCTAAAAAAATATGACCCAGTTCAACGAGCACGATTGAATGATTTCTCCACACTGTGACGTTTGTTCAAGCGATCAGCTGTTTCTTTAGACATATAAGTCTCATCATGTTTTGCTAAAACACGCTTACCAATAAAAAGCCCCCGTTTATCAAAATACCCTTCCACAATAACGCCCTGCCCTTCACGAAAAAGATCTGGTAAGGTGCCATTAAAAAATATTTTTTCGTGTTTTGTATGATCCGTTACAAAAAAGATAACACCCCTCTCTCCAACATATTCAACAGTCCCCTTTTCAACAAAACCACCTAAACGTAAAGGACGCCCCGTTAGAATATCTTCCCTTGTAATTTCAGATGGCATTCGAAAAAAACTCATTGTATTATGCATGACGTAGATGATAAGACTTGCCGCAATTCCTACAATAAAGAAGCACAAAAAAAACAGCAGCAATCGCTTTTTTTTTCGCTGCTTTAAGATGACTCTCAATGAAGGAGAGTTATGAAATGATTGACTGTTTATAGACACTCTACAATTCTCTTTATAAACACCGTTATAAGAGCTTCGCATATCTTATAGAGAGGTGCAACTTTTTAGTCCAACACCTTTCCCCACCCCAAAAACCTCTTCAGCATTCGCTTTTCTCTAGCATTCGCTTCTCTCTTTTATATCAAAGAGTTACTTTTTCTCCCTACTTGCCCCTTAGTATATACCTTAACTAACCTGTATCACACTCCTTTAAAGAGACATTTCTTAAAGCCCCCAAGCCCATTTCACAACGGCGCCCGTGGATGGTATAACGGTAAAGCCATTGAGCACCACCATCTTTATACTTATGAAGCAACAAGCCGGCACCATCATACTCTTTACCAGCCCCCAATGTTGCGACAGCCCTTGGTATCGAGACGATTCATAACAGGCATTTATGCTCCTTTCTAAACTGTTTTCTCCCCACACGCCAGCCCCGCTTATGATGTGCAAATAAATGATAATGACTGATTCAACATAAGGGGATTTGAGATGAGCAAATTTTACAATATTCGGGGGTACAACTCAACAGGCAAAACAGTAAATTATCGTTACAAATCAATGCATTGTCTTTATTATTAAACTTAAATGCTTCAATCTCCTCATCACGTGCATAAAACTCTTCTCGTATTACCATCAAATCCCTTGTCTGAATATCTTTTCATATTGCCTCTATTTTAATAATTTAAACTCACTACAATCACTTTTTCAATATTTTAATCGGATATATCACGTAACTGAATGATCATCGTTTCAACACGTGATCGTCCGACAAAGTCTTCAGGCATTGTATCAAGAAAATTTTGTAAAAACTGCACCGCCTGCGTAGACTTTCCTGCCTGATGAAGTGCTTCAGCGAGTAATAAACGAGGATAAAAATCTTTTGGCGCTAAATTCACTGCTTTTTGAAACGCATTTTGTGCTTCTTGCGTAATCATTCCCCCCTCATACCCCACCAATGCCAACCCATATCCAACAAGTCTTGGAGCAGACTCTCCATTCAAGCGAAGAGCATCTAAATAAATGTTTACTGCATTCTGAAATTGGCCTTCTTCTAGGTATCCTACTGCTAACGCATCTGCTAACGTGCCATCACGAGGTGCACGAAAAAAAAGCACTTGTAAACGAACAAGCTGTTCATGCTTACTAAGCTTCTTTGGATCCTTATCCATTAACTCGTTAAAAAAATAACTTTTAACTTCTGGACTCCCTGTAAGACCATAAATACTCCAAGTCATCAGAAGAACAAATAAAACACTAAGCGCGTTAAAAGTATGTCTGTTTTTATGATGCATACAAGTCTTATCAAAATCAACCGAAGACATACGACACCTATAACTATCAATGATATAAGCTCTCCCTTCTTTTTTCATTCACAGTTATGGAACAAAAAAAGAATATTTGCGAGAAAAATAAGAAAAAATGCTGCCAAAACTTGTAATAGCATCTCATTTTGATACCAATTCGAAAATCAAAAAACGTAACCAATTTATACTCTTCCCTTATTCACAAAAACTCTGATGTGAAATGATAGACTCCTACTTTAACTTATGGATAGCATCGTAAAGTTTACCATTTATTTTTCTCATAAGTGTCAAGAACATAAAAACAAATTTTCATTTCTCGATTTTAATTACAAACAGATGTTATCTCTCAAAATTACAAAAGAATACCTTCCCCTTTATATTTTATAAAAATACTGTTGTATATTTACAGATTGCCCCTCATCAGAAATGAAAGAAATTATTCTCCTAGCTTTACGCCTCTATATTCTCCCCAAATGCAGCTGTTTATCCGTTTCAGAAATTACGCAAACAGATATATACACAATACACTCGCTCCTATCTGGCATACAAAAGCTGCAACAGCAGAGAGAGCACTTATCCACCTTAATCTCTGTCTCAAACGTGCTGCTGCATTGGGATTGGATGTTGATTTACAAGCAAACAGAAAAAGCACGCGTCCTCTTCAAAAAACAACTATGACACAACTGGCTTTGCGTCTGCTTATTCTTACAGGAGTTCATACATATCCTTTGCACCATATTCATAAGGATCAAGTTGAAGATGATATATAGATCATCCCCGCTGAAAATACTGAAAGGAAAGCGCAATGCTACAAAAGAATTTTGCGTGTCTTCATCATCAGAAGCATTAGAAATTTTGAAACAAGCGCGCCCCCTATCTCGCAATGATTTCTTTTTCTCCGCAACCGGTCGTAGTCCCCTTTCTGAAAGGTGCATGTCAAAATATATGAAATAAATTGGACTAAAATCCTACCTGCATGGTTTTCGCTCTCGTTTATGGGGTCGGCTAACAGAAACAACTGATATCCCCTATGAGGTAGTAAAACCATTCTAAAGCATGACGTGAAAACAAAGTAGAGCGTGCCTACCGTCGTACTGACTATCTAGAACAGCGCCGTGTTTTTATGGATAAATGAATGATTATATCACGAACAAATCTTAAAAGATGGGGGGTTGTACCTCATTTTACTCCATTATCTGTGGATAACTTTCTCTCTTCGTTCTCTCATTCCGTTTCAATAAGACTCATAAATTATCAAATGAGAAAATACATCATAACTAACTGTTTTTTTTTATGATTAAACTTATTTTTTAGATTGAAAGGATTTAGTTATGACTGAAAATGATATTTTTCTTACAGAACCGTGCCTGAATGCAAACCTTAAATAAAGTGCGAAATTATTGCATATGAGTGTTTCGACCTTTCATCAGCACGTGACCAATGGATCTAAAACTCTTAAAGTTTGGTTCTTTATCGCGTTGGTTACAATCGGATTTTATGGATGTGATTGAAAAAGCCAAAACGCAACGTTAACATCTCAGTAATGTAGCATAAAAAACTTGTCACGTAAGGACGGGCAAGGCTTTCTCAAATGATCGCAAATTTAAGGGTGCAAAAACCGCCCTATGACGCATTATCATAGGATGAGAATATACTATACTCAAAAAACTCCCTACAATCATATTGCTTAATAGACAGAGGAAAAAATTAAGGCTTGCATTCAGATGCGTTTTTATACCTTTTACAAAACGGGCTGTTTAAGCGCTTTTCGATACTTCGTTTTGGGATGACAGCACCACGCTGACAAATGGGGAGGTTTTTATAATTATAACACCAATATGGACCGCCATATCTATCACGAAAACCTGCTTGAATCATACAAGCATCAATGGATGCCATTTGATTCAAACTGAGTTTTCTATTTTCTGAATCAGTATCAATAAGGCTCGGCATTCCACATTCTAATAAGGCTTTTCCTATCTCAGTAAAATCTGCTCCTGGCTTTATCCATCCATGGACTTCCCCTGGAGTAGGTTTGTCGATGTTTTCAATGTCACATCCAGAAATATTTAACAGAACTATCCCACTTAATAATTTAAACAGTGTATTCATTTTTTGCTCGCTGTTCTCGTTGAATGAACGTTTTTACGATGTGGTGAACCATAATGCGATGTACACTTATCACCCACGTTACTATAACAACCATGGGGACTGGGATAACAAAATACCACTTTTCCTGCCTCTTTCATTGCGTTACTACCAAGGGGACTCTGGTCAAAAGTAGCGGGATTTCCACCAAATACTACACCAACAAAATCATCAGCGTGGTTTTCCAAGTTCACATAAGTTTGCTTGCAATTACTTAAGATATATAACGTATTTGCCATCTTTTGAGCGTTATAAGCTGGACCAAAAAGATTAATACTTGTGCTTTCTGCCATATCGTGGATGCTACGCTGCTCAAAATCACGCATCCGTTACCTACTGTCAAGCTACCACGGCTATGCGCATCAACATGCAATCCTGTATTGCCATAAAGAGACATTGTATTCTGGAATTTCTTGGTTGAATTGGTCAATCCAAAAAAAGTTTACTTTCGATAAACTTCTGAAAAACTGCTACCCCAAACTCTACGATCTTGTCTTCAGCTTGAGGGAAATGTGTAAAATAAAGCGGCTCATGATCATTATCAGCTAACTGGACCGCATTACGCGCTGCGTCATCTGGTGTGTTATAAATGCCATTGTAGAACATACGCCTGATGCCATCAGAACCGGCTTTTAAATGCTGCTCTTCTTCGGGTGTTAAATAATGATACAGAGGTATTTTTCTTCCATAGCTGTCTTTTATATACTCTCCATTTTCATTGATTGCATAGACTACATTGCCATTTTCATCATGCAAAACCTCACCCTCAAAATGCTCTTTGACATATGAGATTTTATAAATTTTACCCAAATATCCAAACAACTCATTCGATAAATCATTGATCATATCTAAGCGACTATGCACTGCCCCCTCAAGCAATGTGACATCTATCGGTGCCACAGTTTGGTTGGCTGCTGCGGTGTTGCGGTTGAGAGCATCAATGATTTGTCCAGCGTCTTGCCCCATCACCCTTTGGTTTGGTTGACCGGTTACAATGATAGTACCCTCACTGATAGCGGATTTGGTTTCCCCTTCCGCTGCATCCTTGGCTTTTCCATGATCTAAAGCATTTTTGGCAAGATTTTTGAGGACACCATATGTGCCCTGTTGTAAAACACCGCCACCAGAAACACTAACCCCATGACTGCTCGCTTTTGCATGGGCACTGTTGGTAATGTCTGTGGCTGTGATGCTTCCAGTGGTCAAACTGTTTTTTTCTGCCGGTGCACTGCTGGCAATAATGCCCCCTGTCAGGGTTGTGTTATCTTTAACGTTGATATCAAAACCGCCATCACCCGCTTTGATGCCTGATTGTTCCACAACACTGTGATAATCGCTGGAGGACTGATCCTTTTGTAAGGAGAGGCTTGTTGAGCCTGCATCGAAACTTTTGCTCCCACTAAAACCAACAGAAGCAGTCTTCTGCTTGTTGGAAGTTTGTCCACTATCACTGCGACTGGTAATGGTCAAGCTTTCCCCCACATCCACTTTGACCTGATTTCTAGAAACTACAGCGCCTGCCAATGTGGTATTCCCCCCCACTGCTGGTGTGAACAGTGCCCGTGCCTATAATATGGCTGTTTTTATGTTGAACGGCAACACATTGATTTATAAAGATAATTTACTGTTTTGCATATTGAATTAGACCCCCGAATATTGTAAGATTTTCTCATCTCAAATCATTCCATTTTGTATCAATTAAAGTCACTTATTTGCACGTCACAAGCGGGGCTGATGTGTGGGTAAAAACAGTTTAGAAAGGAGCAAAAATGCCTTTAATGAATCGTCTTAATGCAAGGGCTGTTGCAACATTGGGGGCTGGCAAATATAATGATGGTGCCGGCTTGTTACTTCCTCACTAGAACCTTCCCCTTGGCTAAAAGAAGCATTGCCTGTCCCCCCTGCGCCACCAGTGCCATAGCTGTATCCAACATTGACCGAAGCGCTTTGCATATAACCTTTGCATATAACTTTGTGTGTCTTGGGTGTTTTTGGCACTTTCAAAGATGATATGCTGATCTCATGCTAGGAAGCTAACAACCATCAAAAAAAGATAAGAGGGACGATTATGACTTCGTCCTCCTTTTTCCATTCGTGTTTTTTATCTCATTACCTTTTAAGGATGAGCCTATCGATGTTGATGATTTCTTTTTAAGGGGTGCTTTGTTTGTTTGCTTCTCTTCTCATTTTCAAGTTTTTTCATCAAAGCACGCTCCTGTTCAGTTGCATTGGTCACACCAAAGGTATCATTATCAAAAAACTGCTGATATCCAGCTATCATGAGATTGGTTAGAAACGAGTCACTTTTTGGAGGTTGTGTAAAATAAATCCCTTTTGAATCTTGCAATTTGTACCGATAACCTGCTTTTTTCATGCACTCATAAACTGAGGCAAATTCACTCACACGCCCATCCATATTATCAGGAGAAGCATAAACTGGTTTCCAACCACATTGTGAAAGTGCTTTTTGGATCGCAGGCTGACTAGCACCAGGCTTTTCCCATAATGCTAAAGTTGATGGGGGTGGTTGGTTAATACATCCTGTTGTGCTTAAGAGCACTATACCGCTTAATAATTTTAAAATTTTCTTCATTTTTTCCTCCTTTAAGGGATTTGCACTAAATAAAATGGGCACAGCACCTTGTACCCGCATTTACAAAACACGTATGGACGGTATAAGAATCTGTAAATATTTTCCACATTTCTTTCCAATCATTGCTGCCAATAGGCACTGTCTTGTAAGCTATCGTCATGACCACTGGTCCATGTTCACAAAATCATCTTTATGCCCATAAAAACTGACTGTGGTTTGTTTGTCTCCACTCACATATGCTAACAGACCAGCTGTAGCTGCGGCATTGGATGCTGGGGCATAAAGATTTATCTTGGTGTTTCCTGCTCTATCTTGCACACCTTGACGTTTTAAAGAACTCAACGTGTTATAAATTGTCATAGCACAGCGACTATGAGCGTAAAGTTCCACCCCACTGCCGTGTCTATACAGCAGATCCTGTGCTTCTTGTGTTGAATTGGTCAAACCCAAAAAATTATTTTCTAAAAGCTTTTGATACCCTGCGACCAGCAGCTCTAATATGGTTGAGTCTGCTTGAGGAAAGTCAACAAAATAAAGTCGATCAGTTTGATTGTTGGCATGTTGAACCGTATAAACAGCAAGCTCTTCGGGCGATGTAAAAATCTCATTGGAAAAGACATGAACCCTGCCATCAGAGCCTTTCTGTAAAGGATCATTCTCCTCATCAGTTAAAGGATGCAATTGGGGAATTGGTTGTCCACAACTGTCTTCTAGAAGATCCCAATTTGCATCAATAAGACATTGATTTATAATAATAATTCACTGTTTTGCATGTTGAATGAGACCCCCGAATATTCTAAGATTCTCTCATCTCAAACCTGCTTATGCTGAATCAATCAAAATCATCCCCTTGCACGTCACAAGTGGGATTAACGTGTGGATAAAAAACCATTTAGAAAGGAGTAAAAATGCCTTTAATGAATCGTCTTAATGCAAGGGCTGTCGCAACATTGGGGGCTGGCAAATATAATGATGGTGCCGGCTTGTTACTTCATAAGCGTAAAGATGGGGGTGCTCAATGGATTTACCGATATACCATCCACGGGCGCCGTCGTGAAATGGGATTGGGTGCTTTAAGAAATGTCTCTTTAAAAAAAGCTCGTGAATTGGCAACTGGGTGGCGTTCTGTTTTGCATGAGGGGCGTGACCCCATTAAAGAACGTGACAAACAAAAACGTGAGGCAATGCGTAATCTCCATTATTTAAAAGATATTGCTTTGGATGCTTTTGAAAGTCGTAAAGCAGAATTAAAAGGAGATGGTAAAAATGGTGAGTGGTTTTCACCTTTAAAACTCCATATTCTCCCTAAATTAGGTTGTCTGCCGGTTTCAGAGATTACACAAACTGATATACGCAATACACTTGCTCCCATCTGGCATACAAAAGCTGGGACAGCTAATATAGCACTGATGCGTCTCAATCTTTGTTTTAAACATGCTGCTGCAATGGGATTAGATGTTGATTTACAAGCAACAGAAAAAGCACGCGCCCTCTTAGGCAAACAACGCCATAAAACGCAAAACGTACCGGCTATGGATTGGAAAGATATACCGGCTTTTTATAAAACACTCTGCAACACAACAACCATGACACATTTGGCTTTGCGTTTGCTTATCCTTACAGGCGTTCGTACCTATCCTTTGCGTCATATCCATAAAGATCAAGTTGATGGTGATATATGGACCATCCCTGCTGAGAATATGAAAGGAAGGCGTGATGCTACAACAGAATTTCGCGTGCCTTTATCATCAGAGGCATTAGAAATTTTGAAACAAGCACACTTGCTTTCTCGCAATGATTTCTTTTTTTCTACAACCGGTCGTGGTCCTCTTGCAAAAAATTGCATGTCACTCTACATGCAAAAAACTGGTCTTGATGCCTGCCCTCATGGTTTTCGGTCTAGTTTACGCGATTGGTTAGCAGAAAAAACAGATGCCCCTTTTGAGGTAGCTGAAACCATTCTAAGTCATACCGTCGGGGGTAAAGTAGAACGTGCTTATCGTCGTACTGACTATTTAGAGCAGCGCCGTGTTTATATGGATAAATGGGCGGCTTATGTCACGAGCAAATCTTAAAAGATGGGGTCTTGTACCCCATTTTTACTCCATTATCTGTGGATAACTTTCTCTCTTCGTTCTCTCATTCCGTTTCAATAAGACTCATAAATTATCAAATGAGAAAATACATCATAAAGTACTGTTTTTTATGATTAAACTTACTTTCAAATCTCAATAAAATATGGTTAATAAATACTTATGATTTGTTACTCTTTTTAGATTGAAAGGATTTAGTTATGACTGAAAATGATGTTCTTCTTACAGACCGTGAAAGTGCAAAATTATTGCATATAAGCGTTTCAACATTCCGTCGCCATGTCACCAATGGAGCTTTACCAAAGCCCTTAAAGTTTGGTTCTTTATCGCGTTGGTTAAAATCGGATCTGTTGAATGTGATTGAAAAAGCCAAAACGCAACGTCAACATCTCAGTGATGTGGCATAAAAAAACCTTGTCACGTAAGGACGGACAAGGCTTTCTCAAATTATCGTAAATTGAAAATAGCAAAAACCGTCCTGTGACGCAACGTCTAAGGATGAGAAAAATGTATGATTTTATAAATGCTCGGGGCATTACAAATGCCTTGCGGGGTGTCTGGCATGGTGCTTATGGACTAGCTCGTTGCCCTGCCCATGATGATCAAGTGCCTAGTTTAGCTCTTGCTAATGGAAATGATGGGCGTCTCTTGCTTTATTGTTATGCCGGCTGCTCTTTTAGAGAGATCTTACAAGCTCTTAAGAGCATTGGTCTTATCAATACACAAACATGTTTTGATAAAACTTATGATTATAGGTTTTCTCTCTCAAAACAGTTTTGTTGTGAAGATAACAAGGCAAAACAGAAAGCAGAGAGAGCTCAAAAGATTTGGAAGCAAAGTCAACCAATTAAAGAGACCTTAGCAGAGCTTTATTTACGCAAGCGTGGGATCACTTGTAACTTGCCCCCCTAGTTTACGCTTTCATAGCAAAGCCCCCATCCCTCTGGCAAAACCATCCCCGCGTTGGTTGCTCTTGTTGAGGGTGGTGGCTCCTTTGCAATCCATAGAACCTTTTAACAAGACAATGGATGCTTGCTGCCCGTGCTTATCGCCAAGGCTTCAATGTCTTGATGATGCAAGCTCCCGAAGGAGCTGATTTTAATGATTTTTTACCCTTTGAAAGGAATATCTTATGGACCACAAAAATAAAACTGATTTAACCAATAACAATGGCAATACTTCTTTAAATGATACTGATAACGATAACAACCCTGTCTCTTTAAAGGAGCATCCCTGTTTACAAGCCATCCCTTATGAACAGGCTTTGCAACAAATGGGCTGGGGTGAAATACAACCAATTAGCAATGCTCTTTTACCGGTCGAGCCTTTTCATGCTACACAAGTTCCATTGGTCTTGGGAAGGTATATTTATGATATTGCTGACCATCAACAATCCCCTGTCGATTTTGTGGCTGTCTCTGCTATCTGTGCTTTAGCAGCTGTGATTGGCAATGGGGTTCGTATCGCTCCAAAACAACATAGTAATAATTGGAAGATTGTTCCTAATCTGTGGGGGATGATTATTGGTCAACCTTCTGCACGAAAAACACCTGCCATGCAAGCCGCTTTAACACCTATCGCTCACCTGCAAAAAGAATGGTATCAAGAATGGAAAAAACAAAAAAAACGTGCAAAAATTAAAGAAATTCTTGAGGAGCTCAATCAGAAAGAAAAGAGAAAACAAGCTTCTAAAGCTCTTAAAAAAGGAGATTCTGAGGCTGCCAATGCTCTTTTGTCGGAAACCCTTTCTAAAGACAATGAAAAAGATGATTGCCTCTCTCGCTTTATTGTCAATGATGTGACCGTCGAAAAGCTTGGGGAATTACTCAATGAAAACCCGCGGGGATTATTGATGGTTCGTGATGAACTTTCTGGTTTTTTAGCAAACTTGGAACTTAAGGAATATCAAACAGACCGTGGGTTTTATTTACAAGTTTTTAATGGGGATCAACTCTATACCTATGACCGTATTGGGCGTGGAACGATTCATATTCCCAATGCAACCCTTTCCATTATTGGGGGAATACAACCTTCTCGGATTATTCCTATCATTCAGGCAATGCTTTCTGGAAAAGCAGATGATGGTTTATTGCAACGGTTTCAAATGATGGTATGGCCCGATAAGATAAAAAAATGTACATGGATTGATAGAGACCCCTTAAAAGATGCCTATAAAGACTATGAAGAGGTGTTTCGTTCTTTTCGCGATAAACCCTTGGGATCACCTGAACACCCGATTGTGATGCGTTTTTCTCCCGATGCACAAGAGATGTTTAGTGAGTGGTGGGAAAATCATCAGAAAGAGATCAGAAGAGATGATCTCTCTGAACCCTTACAAGCGCATTTAGCAAAAATGGACAAAACCATACCAAGCCTTGCCCTGATTTTTGAACTTGTTGAAGGGGGTCGTTTTGAAATCACTCTCCCTTCTCTTTCCATGGCTTTGCGTTGGGAAAACTATCTGTTAAGTCATGTAAAAAGGCTTTATGCTGCTGCGGATATACTGATAAAAGAGCGTGCAAATTTGATTATAGAGCGCTGTGAATGCTTACCTGAGGTTTTTACTGCTCGTGATATCTACAGACGCTGCTGGACGCATTTAAAGGACAAGGAAGCGGTCAAACAAGCTTTAGAGCTTTTATGCCATACAAACCACATTCGCAAAAAGTTCATAACCCATCAGACAAGTAAATCGAGTACCTATTATGAATGGCATCCTTTGGTAAAAAACGAGAATGCAAGGCAATAAAGCGAATGAACAGAAGATGATTTTAAAGAGTGCTGGCAAAAGAGAAAGATATGATCTGAATGGATAGTCATAACTCAGGTCATATTCTTGTCAGTCGTTGTCGGTTGATTTACCCCCTCATTTTTAAAAAAACTTTTCGATAAAAATAAAAAACATTATATTTCAATATGTTAGTAAGTTTTGAGAAAAAAAACATCCCAATAAGATGATTTATATAGACAATTAATGATATCAATTGAATAAAACCTGTCAGTATCTGTCTAAAAATTGAACTGACAGCAATTATGATATTTTGAGATCATAAAACACTTCAAAATAACTATTTTGATCTCTTAAAACACGGTTCGAATTTGTTTTTATTTCCGTAAAATGAATAGTAAATTTTACTACTTTGCTGTTTATAATTGCAACTTGTTAAATTTTTTTGAGGGAATTGATAGGTTTTCGCGCCATTTTGGTTTATTGGGTACTCGATATTTGTTCTAAATGTATTTATGAAACGCCATTGTGATTCTTACACTGTTAATGAGTCAATGTCATAAGGTATGGAGTTTCTCTATAATGTCTCAAACCATCAATTTTGATAACAAACAATCCTCTTTACGCTCTCTCTTACAATCCTATCGTGAAAAATCAATCTCAGATCAAGAAAAGCAAAAGGCTTTCGAAAAGTTTGTAATTGCTTATCTCACGCAAGACCCTCTCCAATGCCAAGAATATGAAACGGTCCAAAGCTATAGAGACGTGGCTGATGTGCATGGATGGAAAGGAAGCGATGAAGATACGGATATTGATCTGGTGGCAAAAATCCGTGATTGCAATGAGTATGTCGCCATTCAATGTAAATTTTATGAGAAAAATTATCAGATCACGCAAGAAAACATTGAAAGCTTTATCGCCATCTCAGGTAAAAATCGTTTTAAATATCGCCTTCTTATTGACAGCACGCAAGGGGAATTAAGCGAAAACGCCAATACCATGATTGAAGGACAAGCGGTTCCGGTTTATCGCATTAATCTCTTCAATATGGAAAACAGTGCAATCGATTGGGGGATTTTTGAAACAGAAGGGAAAATTGTTCTTAAAGATAAGAAACAAAAGTTGCCTTTTACTCATCAGAAAGAAGCCATTGAAGCTGTCTGTGAGGGTTTAAAAGAAGCAGACCGTGGCAAGCTGATTATGGCTTGTGGAACAGGTAAAACCTTTACGAGCCTTAAAATAGCAGAAACTCTTGCGGGTCAAGGCAAGCGTGTTTTGTTTTTGGTGCCTTCTCTTGCTCTTATGTCACAAACAATACGAGAATGGACAGCGGATGCACAAATCCCGTTGCGTTCCTTTGCTGTGTGTTCGGATAAGCAAATAGGCAAGCGGCGTTTCAATAATGATGATGATGCTGAACTGAGTGCTTCAGATCTTGCCTTGCCTGTCACAACCGATGCGCAAATGCTTGGAGAGAAAGGAAATCAAGTTTCTCCCCATGTTATGAATGTTGTTTTTGCTACTTACCAATCAATCCAAGTGATTGCTGATGCACAAAAGAACCATGATTTACCTGAATTTGATCTGATCATTTGCGATGAAGCCCATAGAACAACGGGGGCGGCTTTGGGAACGGATAAAAGTGAATCTGATTTTATCAAGGTTCATGATAACAGCATTATTCAGGGCAAAAAACGTCTTTACATGACCGCAACCCCGCGCATCTTTAGTGACAATGCAAAAAGGCGTGCGGATGAACTTGATGCCGTGCTGGCTTCTATGGATAATGAGACAATCTATGGAAAACAGCTCTATTTTTATAGTTTCTCCGATGCCGTCAAGAATGACCTCTTAACGCCTTATAAGATTATTGTCTTAGGTGTGGATGAGAGCATGGTGCATGATACAATGGACATTCCTACCAACCATAAGAATTATGAACTTCTTCTTGATGATAGAACAAAGATCTTAGGCTGCTACCAAGCTCTTAGCAAAATCGATCTGAAAGTTGATCTTGGCGATGACCCTAACCCCATGCGTCGTGCTTTAGCTTTCTGTAAAGATATTAAAACCTCGCAACGCATTCGCGATACCTTTGAAGGCAAGGGTGTTAAGAGAGCTTTCCGTAAAATCCATAAAGAACACAAAGATACCCCCCCTCTGATCTGTGAGGTACAACATATTGATGGGAAAGATGGTGCCAAGAAACGAACGGAATTGCTTGATTGGTTGGAAGATGATGCGGGGGAAAATACCTGTCGTATCTTAACCAATGTTCGTTGTCTCTCTGAAGGTGTGGATGTCCCTGCTCTTGATGCGGTGATGTTTCTCCACCCGCGCAAAAGCCAAGTGGATGTGATACAAGCGGTGGGGCGTGTGATGCGTCGGGCTCCCAATAAGAAAAGAGGTTATATCATTTTACCGGTTGGCGTGCCGGCTGGGATCTCCCCCGAATTGGCTTTAAAAAACAATAAGAAATACAGTGTTGTTTGGCAAGTTCTCAATGCTTTGCTTTCGCATGATGAGAATTTTAGCAAAACCCTTAATCAAATGAACTTAGGGCAAGATGTAAGTTCTATTATCGATATTGTCACGGTTTCTCAAAAGATGGAGATAGAAAATGTGACAACCGTTGTTGATGATGTGCCCTTACAAGCGAAAACAGAAAGTGCACATGCTTCTTTTGCTACGACTGTCCGTAAATCCCTTTCTCATCATAATGGGCAAGGACAATTGCTTCTATATAAGGCATTTCCCAATGCTTTTAGGGCATTTCTTGTCAAAAGATCTACTATGAGTGACTATTGGGAAAATTGGGCTGGCAATGTTGCTGAGATTGCGCAAAACCATATCAACCGCCTACAAAATATGCTTGCTGATGAGACAAGTGAAGCACGCCGTGCGTTTGATGCGTTTCTCAAAGAATTACAAAACAACTTAAACAGTGATATCAAGCAAGAAGAAGCTGTTGAGATGTTAGCGCAGCATCTTGTCACGCGTCCTGTGTTTGAAGCTTTATTTGATGGCAATCAATTTGTTCAAAACAATGCCATCTCACAAGCAATGGAAAAGATTTTAAAGGAATTAGACAAGACAAATATTGAAGAAGAGTCAAAAGAGCTTAAAGAATTCTATGACAGTGTCAAATTCCGTGCCTCTGGGATTACCGAACCCCATGCAAGACAAAATCTGATTATCAAACTTTATGAAAGCTTTTTTGCCAAGGCTTTTAAAAGAACCACCGATAAGCTTGGGATTGTTTACACCCCTGTTGAGGTTGTGGATTTTATTATTCATTCGGTTGATGATGTTTTACGGAAGGAATTTGGCAAGAGCCTTGGTTCACGAGGTGTCTCTATTCTTGACCCCTTTACGGGAACAGGTACTTTCATCACAAGGCTCTTGCAATCCGATCTCATTAAACCAGAGGATATGGAATATAAGTTCCGTCATGATATCCATGCCAATGAGATTGTCTTGCTTGCTTATTACATAGCAGCGATTAATATTGAATCGACTTATCATAGTCTTATGAAAGGAGATTATATTCCCTTTAAACATATTGGTTTAACCGATACGTTTCAAATGGTTGAAAAGCAAGATCTGATGAAGGGCTTACTAGAGGAAAACAGCGCCTATTTAGAACTTCAGAAAAATCTAAATATTGAAGTGATTATTGGTAATCCTCCTTATTCAACAGGTCAAAAAAGCGAAAATGACAACGCAAAAAACACCTCTTACCCCATATTAGATAAACATATCAGTGAGACTTACGCTGCTCAATCGAATGCAATTCTTCTGCGCAATCTTTATGATAGCTATATACGAGCAATTCGCTGGGCAAGTGACCGTATAAAAGACTGTGGTGTTATTGGTTTTGTTAGTAATGCAAGTTTTATAGATGCAAATTCTATGGATGGTGTGCGTAAATGCCTTGTTGAGGAATTTAGCAGCCTTTATATTTTCCACTTACGTGGTAATCAACGAACCTCTGGAGAGCTTTCTCGAAAAGAAGGTGGAAAGATTTTTGGTTCTGGATCACGAGCACCTATTGCAATCTCCATTCTCGTAAAAAATCCAGAATCCAAACAGCGTGGTAAAATATATTTCCATAATATTGGAGATTATCTCACAAGAGAAAAAAAACTCACAATAATCGAAACTTTTGGTAGTATTGATGGCATTACACGGAGTGAACACGGTTGGAAAATTATTACACCAGATAAGCATGGCGATTGGATAAAGCAACGTGATGACAGTTTTAAAGCATTCCTATCCTTAGGGTATAAAAAAGGACATGATAAGAAACTCTTTGAAACGTTTTCTCTTGGGGTTGTAACCAATCGTGATGCGTGGGCATATAACTCAAGCCGTGGGAATCTAGCAAAAAATATGAGTAATATGATTACTTTCTATAATAACGAGGTAGAACGTTTTAATAATGCTTATCCACATGCCGACCGTAAAACACATATCAATGCTGTAAACAATTTCGTTAATTCCGATGAAAAGAAGATAAGTTGGAGCCATAGTATTAAACAAGAGTTAGTAAAAAGGAAGTTTTTTGACTTTGAAATTTCATGTTTCACACAAAGCCTTTATCGCCCTTTTACTCAACAGTGGCTCTATTATAATCGCACCTTTAACGAAGCAATTTATCAAATGCCGCGTATATTCCCTATAGGAAAAGCGGTTGAAAATAAGGTAATACAACTTACGGGTATAGGAGCAAAAAAAGACTTTTCTGTACTTATGACTAAGGATTTGCCTAATCTAGATACAATAGAAAAAGGTCAATGCTTTCCACGCTATATTTACGAAGATGCTGCGATTTCAAAAGGTAAAAATGAGAAACAATCTCATTTATTTACAAATTCTACAGAAGAAAGCAAAACAACTGGTTTACAACGCCGTGATGCCATTACTGATGAGGGATTAGCACATTTTAAAGCTGCTTATCCTCATGAGAACATCACGAAAGATGATATCTTCTATTATGTTTACGGTCTCTTGCATTCAGAAGATTACCGTGCTCGCTATGCTGATAATCTCTCTAAAGAACTCCCTCGCATCCCTTGCGTAAAGAGCACTGAAGATTTCTGGGCATTTGTTAATGCGGGTCGTGAATTAGGTAATTTGCACGTCAATTATGAAACGGTAGAGCCTTATCCCGTGACCTTTAAAAAAGGCAATCCAAAACTTACAGAGATCTCTAATCCTGAGAAATTTTATTACGTTACAGAAATGAAATTCGCAAAAATCAAAAATAGTAAGGAAAAGGATAAAACCACTGTTTTTTATAACAGTAATATCACGATAACAGATATTCCTCTCGAAGCTTATGAGTATATCGTAAATGGTAAACCCGCTCTTGAATGGGTTATGGAACGGCAATGTGTAAAAACTGATAAAAAGAGTGGCATTGTTAATGATGCCAATCGCTATGCACTTGAGACCATTGGCAACCCTGCTTATCCATTGGAATTGTTCCAAAGGGTTATTACGGTAAGTTTAGAAACAATGAAGATTGTTAAAAACCTGCCAAATTTGGAATTAAGAGAAACTGAATAGATTTATGAATCATGCCAATCTCATAAGAGGTATAGATCTTATAACCATAATCTATACTCTCTTATTAGGTTGCTTACCTATAATCTTAAAAGGAATGATTTACCATGCGATACTCTAAAAAGAGAAGCCTTGCACTTTTAGACACTCTTATTTGGATTGCTTTAAGGATTTTAAGAAATCCCATCTTAAATAGAATGAGATTTTTTTACATTGCCTTTAAAAGATTATATCGCAATCTCAAATGATGCCTTTCATATCTTTCATAAGCTCTCTTTAAAGAGAATTATACGTATTAATAGGTTGTATTATCAAGAGAGATTGTTTTTTGAAGCATTGATAAAACTTAATATATTGAAATATAATATTTTTTGTCTTTTTAGTGTTTTTTCTTTAAAATACAAAGTTTCAAAACTCAAAACCCCGCTCAAATTGATAAGTTACTCTTTATAACACGCCTCATAACCATCTCTTGTCTTTTGAGAGGCATTTAAGAGCCATATGCCCTCTCATAAAACATGGTTTAAACACGCATTCTAATCATAACAATTGTCTTTTAAAATTTACTGACAAAATTTGACAAAACAGACAAAATGCGTGTCATTAATTCTCTATATTACTCACATTGCTTTTATACGTGATGTTTTAAAATTTTGAAAAATACTAACCTATTGAAATATAATGTTTTTATTTTATCTCAATTTTTTTAAATAAAAGGGGGGCTAGATTAACTGACAAAACAAACAAAAGAGACAAAAGCCTATTTAAAAGGCATTTTGATAAGGATATAAGAATTCAAAATGTTTTTATAAAAATCAAAACCGCATGATCATATTATCGTTTGTTTTATGAGAATGATGCGGTGGCTATAGAGAATGAATCAAAACAATAGATTTGAATCAAAAGCGCTGGTTATAAAGACGCGGTCTCTATAAAGCTGTTTAAATTACAAACCTCTTATAAAAAATTCACAAAAATATTCACAAGTTATCTCATAAAAATAATGATGCGTTATAAAGTTAAAAATAGGCATTATGAGAGCGTTTTTAGTTATTATGATGTTTAAAAGAGAAAAATAACGCAATTGCGTAATATAGAGTCAAATAGAGACAATAAAACAGAAAATATTCATAAGCATATGACGCATATTTATACATAATGGTATAAAAAATAATTATAAAAAACACAAAAAATAATAAAAGATAGTTGACAATAAATACGTAATTTGTTATATAAATACTCAAGTGATCAAAACACTTACGAATAGCGGATAGGTTACGAAACAACCTTTCCCATGTCTTTGAAAATACTGACTGTCTTTTGTGCTCTTGTTAGTATATTAAGATTCTGTCGGGTGTGGTTACACCATACAATACCCTTATGGGGAAAGTGTAACAACGGACTATTCGCCGTGTTTTGAGCGCCCGATGCCCTTTATAAGGGTGTAAATTCAAAATAACCTAACGAATAGAAAGGATTTCAAATGAAATCTACAGTTAAAAACACCCCTGTTATCTCATCCAAAAAATATGAATTCACATATGATATGCAATGCGTCAATGGTCACTTATTATACCGTATCCGTGCTTTAAAAGACTTTGCTGATGTCAAAAAAGGTGACCTTGGGGGGTATATCGAAAAGGAAAGCAACCTCTCTCATGATGGGGACTGCTGGGTTTATGATCAGGCTCGTGTCTTTGAAAAAGCTCGTGTCTTTGGGAATGCAAAAATCAAAGGTTATTTTGTCGACGTTTATGGCAAGGCAAAAATTTATGGCAATGCCCATGTGCAAAATGCTGTTGCAATTGAAGGGAATGCAAAAATTTATGATAACGCCTCTGTAACGAATTATGCTCATATTTCTGATGATGCTGTGATTTGTGATGATGCCCATGTCGGGGGCAATGCAAAAATAAGTGGCGCTGCTCATATTTGTGATCATTCTCAAGTTTGTGATGATGCCGTGGTTTGTGGGGCTCTTATCTCAGGCAATTCTTATGTACATAGTGCTGCCTCTTTAACTGCTGATGATCATATTTGGGACGAGGCATATCCGGAATTGGGTAGTGAAGATGATTATTATCGTCACGAATATTATGATGATTATGGTTATGATGATGATTACCAATATGATTGCAATTCTGAAGATGCCAATCAAGCAGCGTAAATAACACCACGGGCGCTGCGGGGGTGCCCCTCTTTAAACTTCATTCAAATTTTATCGATTATTAGATTAGGAGCTCCCTATGACCACTATAAATGTATCTAAAATTGTATCCAAAAAATATGAATTAACAAATGAAACCCGTGTATGTGCTAATAGCACCCTTTATCGCATTCGTGCTTTGAGAGACTTTGATGATGTTAAGGCTGGTCAATTGGGGGGCTTTATTGAAGATGAGAGTAATCTCTCTCATGAGGGCAATTGCTGGGTTGCTGATGATGCGTATGTTTTAAAACCCGGTCGTGTTTATGAGAATGCTAGGGTTTATGGCAATGCTGCGGTTGGTGGTTTTGTTTATGGCAATGCGCATGTTTATGATTTTGCCAAGGTTTTTGCCAATGCCCATGTCTATGATAACGCACGGGTTTTTGATAGTGCAAAAATTATCAGTAATGTCCATATTTATGAAAATGCAAGTGCCTATGGCATGGCTATTGTTACTAAAAATGCCTATGGCAATACAAGAGAGAATGTTTATACAGAACGGCTCTCTCCTTATGGCGAGATTTCCTTTGTAATGTGTCGTCCATAAAAAGCAGCATAAATAACACCGCGGGCGCGGCGGGGGCGCCCCCTTCTTAAGAACATTTCATTCAAAATTTATTAAATATTTAGATTGGGTTTTCTCATGATTAAGTACAGTTGTAACTAAAAAATATGAATTAACAAATGAAATCAAAGAAATTTACCAAAATAAGGATGGTAAATTTGTGCCTATAAATCTTTATCGCATTCGCGCATTAAGGGATTTTGATGATGTAAAGGCTGGTCAATTGGGTGGCTTTATTGAAAATGAAGATAATCTCTCCCATGATGGCAATTGCTGGATTTATGATCAGGCGTGGGTTGCTGACAATGGCGTCGTGTCTGAAAATGCAAAACTTCGTAATGAAGCCGTTGTTGCTAAACATGCTAAAGCTTATGGGAATGCGGTTATTAGTGATCATGCTAAAGTTTATGGTCATGATACCCATGTTTATGGCAATGCCAAGGTTTATGATCATGCTAGTATCTCAGGGAATATGTGGTTTCGAGACAAGGGATGGGTTTATGGCAAGTGCGTGGTTAATGGGAATGCCAAGGTTTATGGTCATGCCAAGGTTTGTGGTCAAGTTTATGACAATGCCGTGGTTTATGGAAAAGCCTTTATTACTATAGAGGCAAAAATATATGACAATGCAAAAGTTTTGCATAGTGCTTATGTGAATGGCTCTGTTTATGGCAATGCAAAAGTATCGGGCTCTGCTTATGTAAGTGAGGGTGCTCATATTTTTGAAAATGCTAGGGTTTATGGAAAAGCGGTTATTGAAAAAAATATCAAGATTTATGGCAATGCAAAAATATTTGGAAATGCGTATGTTCGTAATGAAGTAAGTGATGATGTTATAATCAATAATCGTGAAAAAATTATCGAAAATGAAGCAGCATAAATAACGGCGCGGGGGGCGCCTGCTTTCCAAATCTTTCATTTCAAATCTCATTCTATAAGGATTGTTCCTATGCAAAAGAAATTTGCACTTACAAATGAAACGCGTCTCTTTGGTAATCGCATATTGTATCGCATTCAGGCTTTAAAAAGCTTTTCTGATGTCAAGGCTGGTCAACTCGGTGGTTTTATCGAAAATGAAAGCAACCTCTCCCATGATAGCAATTGCTGGGTTTATGGTAATGCTCTGGTTTTAAACTCAGGTCGGGTTTCTGAAAATGCTAGGGTCTATCATAACGCTATTATCGCTGGTTATGTCTATGGAAATGCTATCGTTCTTGGTAAATCGATCATTTATGACCATGCTCATGTCTATGGTAATGCACAAATTTATGATCACGCCCGCGTCGTCAATTATGTTCATATTTGTGAAAATGCTCATAGTCACGGCATTGTTATGATTTTAGAAAAGACGCGCGATGATATTGAAACAAGGTCTTATATCGAATTGCTTTCCAATAATGAAATAAAAATCATCTGGCTGCGTAATAAAGCCTTTTTAAATCTTTAAAGCGCGGCGGTCATTCCCTTTTTCCAACATTTTCCATGCAACTTTTTTCACAAGAGAGATTGTGAGAGCTCTTATGATGTCTAAAAAATACAAACGAACCAATGAAACAAAACAACTGAAAGATAAAATTACACAAAAAATTACAACGCTTTATCGCATTCAGGCTTTAAAAAGCTTTTCTGATGTCAAGGCTGGTCAACTCGGTGGCTTTATTGAAAAGGAAGAAAATCTTTCTCATAACGGTCTTTGCTGGGTTTATGATAATGCATTGGTTTATAAACATGCCCGTGTTTATGAGAATGCAAAAATACGAGGCAATGCGCAAATTTGTGGTCTTGTCTATGGCAATGCTCAGGTGCATGATAAGGTGTTTATTTCTCAATATGCAAAAATTTATGACAATGCATTTGTTTATGATAGTGCGCATGTGGCTGGCTATGTTTATGGCAAGGCTCGTGTCTATGGCAATAGTCGCGTTTCAATTGAAGCCCATGTTTATGGCAATGCGCATCTTTTTCATAATAGTTATCTTTTTGAATATGCAAGGCTTTATGGCAACGCTAGAGTGTTAGGCTCTGCTTGTCTTTTTAGCACTGCGCATGTTTATGGCTATGCTGTTGTTAATAGCCGTGCAAAGATTTATGGCAAGGTTTATGATTATGCAAAAGTGAGTGGCTGTGCGCAAATTTATGGCTCTGTTTATGGAAAAGCTCAGGTTTCTCATACTATCAAGGTCTTTGGTCGTGCTTGTGGGCGTGCAAAACTGAATCGAAAAAGTGAGATAAGAGAGGTTCCAAAAAATAAGGAGGTTAATAAGAGCGATATTCTTATAGAGATTATTGATACTGAAGAATAAATACCAAATGCGGGGGGCGTTGGTTTTATACCATTTCAAAAGACAAGAGTGCAAAAAAGAAAGCCGTGCCATTTTACGTGACGCGGCTTTATGAAAATATATTAAGGAACTCTATAAAAGAAATTGATAGCAAGTGGCTATATACAAAACGTATTATATTGCAAGCTTTGTATTCGCTTTATAAAAACTTATCCAAAATAATATAAAGGAATGATTATGAAAGCGTTCTTTTAGATTATCACATTTGAATGAAAAACATGTTAGCTCTGTAATGATTTAAAACCTATTTATACAATGCCCTCATTTTTGAGGCGGTCAATTTGAAAGAAAGCACCTTCTCAAAACGCCTCTTTAAAAGGTATTAAGCTCATTTTTTGAATTAGCAAAATTAACCACTCCAAATTTGGATGCGTTCTCTTTCTATAGCTCTCTTTAAACATCTGCGTTTAATGATGTTATCTCTCAACTTCTTTCTGTTTATAAAAAAGGTGCCCTCATTTTTGAGGTGACTAAAATCGCTCAATCCAAATTTGAATTAACCCCTTTCAAAAAAAAGTTTCAAATATTTGCATTTAAACAAGCCCTCATATTCAATTGCGTTCTAACAATGCGATTTAATTATGATAAAAACGTCTTGTACAATTTATGACATGTTATGAATGATAACTGCTTTGCATTTCATTTGAATGCTCTCATCTGTTATAATATTGGCATCATGATTTGCTTTTTATGCTCTGTTTATAGATGGCTATTGTTTGTAAAAAATGTTCAATTGAATCGTGCATAAAAGTATGGATTCTTATGGGGATTCAAATAAAATAATTACACTCAAGCTATTGACTTTATTGTATTTTTTGTTACAATATCTTATTTTGCATCTTTGCGATAGATGATCTTGCCATCTTTATCATGATCCATAACAACGATTGAATGCTTTTTGATACGCATCATTTTGGAAGATTCATCGCTGTATTTAAAGCATTCTTTCAACAATTGGGTTGTCATTTCACGGTTTTCATGCACGATCTGTTCCAGCTTATGGATATCTAGTAGTTGTTCAGCTTGATGCGCTGTAGCAGTGTCGCAATTGAGGGAAGCGATTGTTTTTTCAGCTTCTTGCCCAGTCAATGCCTTTAGCTCTGTCTCATTAGTAATGATGAGAGCGCCATTATTGCTAGCTTGAGTACTTGCACTGTTGATGAGGTCCGTAGTTGTGACACTTTCTGTTGTGAGACTGTTTTTTTCAGCAGATGCCGTGCTGACAATAATGCCTCCAGTCAACATCGCTTTCTCTTTTATAATGATATCAAAACATTCCACCTCTGCCCCCTTACCCCCTGATTTCTCCATAACATTGATATAATCACTGGAGAATTTACCCTTTTATAAAGAACTCCTAAAACAAAAGGAAAATAAAAAGATCCCCTAGTCTATAAGGATAATGACGTCTTTTTCCCATAAAAGTATCGGCTATTTTTCCTAACTTAACTCTTATTCGTATTTTATTGCAACTTGCTTTTTCTTCAAATTATAAAGTTTAAGTGCATAAAAACAAATAACAAGCCAAATAATCCAACTTACACCGACAATCAAAACGGGCCGCGTATCGTCAAAAAAACACAACAAAATAAAAATAAAAATCATAAACAAAATAGAAAAAATCGGTCCTACAGGCCAAAATGGAATTGGAAATTTTAAACCACTTTGCACTTCTTTAGACATTTTAAGACGCATACAAATTTGCGAAAGTAAAATCATCATCCAAACAAAAACTGTTGCAAATGTTGCCATTGCTGCAATGAGAAAAAAGAGCCCCTCGTGATAAAAATAATTAAGGACAACACCAAGAAGAAAAATAATGAAGATTAGTAAAATAACAAAAATCGGTATACCATTTTTTGATAAATATTGAAATCTTTTCAAAGCATACCCTTCTTGCGATAACCCATGTATCATGCGACAAGCACCATACATCCCACTATTCATCGCTGAAATAGCCGCTGTAACAACAACTATATTCAGAATGTTCGCTGCATATGAAATCCCAAGATTTTCGAAAATTGAAACAAAAGGGCTGTTCATAAGACCAATTTTATTCCAAGGATAAAGGGACATTAAAATAGCTAAAGTCATAACATAAAATAATAAAATACGTACTGGAGTAGAGTTAATTGCTTTTGAAATTGTTTGATAAGGATTTTGTACTTCCATCACTGCCATCCCAATGATTTCTATACCTCCAAAAGCAAAGACCACAACACTAAAACAAGCTAAAAAACCAAACCAACCATTGGGAAAAATACCACCATTTTTCCACAAATTATGGATACTAACAGCAGAGGAATTTACACCTGTATTCCAACCAAACAAAATAATTGCTATTCCCAAAACAATCATTACAATGATTGCAATAATTTTAACAGAAGACAACCAAAACTCTAGTTCACCGTATACTTCTACCGCTGCCAAATTAATCCCTGTAATGAGGAGTGTAATGCTAAGCGCCCATATCCAAGGTGCAACATTAGGGTACCAAAACCCCATATAAGTCGCAAAAGCCGTGATATCAGCTAAACCAACAAGAATCATTTCGAATACGTATGTCCACCCCGTTAAAAAACCAGCCAATGGTGATATGTAATTTGCAGCATAACGAGCAAAAGAACCTGGTAATGGATTATGAATGATCATCTCACCGAGGGCTCGCACAACCATAAAAATTGCTAAACCGGAAATGCAATAAGCAATCAAAACACTTGGACCAGCAAGCTTAATCGCTTGCGCTGACCCATAAAAAAGTCCTGTTCCAATAGCAGAGCCAAGAGCTAAAAAAATAACTTGGCGCTTATTCATCCCTCGTTTCAGTTCATTCGTTACCATTTGTTTCCTTCTTCACTGAAATTTTGACTAAAATTCATACCACAAACATTCACTTTGTATAAATAAAGCTTCATGTTTTTCTCACGAATATATTTTTTAAAAATATTGAACAATAGCTAATCACACATTCCATCATTGGAAATGAAAAAATAATTTTATTTTGAATTTTTTAGCTTATAAGTTGACGTAATAAGCCAACACTATCATTACATTTATTAATTCCCAATTTTGCGATAGTTTTTACATCGAGACAGTAAAGCATCCTTATTCCTTTATCAGCAAGCCAATCCTATGTATAATAGCAAAAGGAATGGTTTTGATTATTTCAATATGAACAAATTTAAAATGAAAGAATCACATGATAACCGGTAGCTATCATGAAGATGCAAAATAATAAATTCCCTTTAAAAATCAAAGCGCTTTTACAATCATGATTTTTCTCATGTATTTTCACATGCTTTTGTTACAGAAAAAATATTGGAATGCGTACAATATCAACCTTTATGTTTTTCATTCCACTTATTCAAATAAAAGCTTTAAAATTTTACTGCACTATTTTGAATAGTGAATACGCTAATTATTATGATCTTAAGCAAATTCTCTATCATTATTTTACTCATAATACACAAGAATTATATACAACAATGCACAAAATAACCTTTAACACCTTAAACAATCTCATCAATGATAAAGTGAATCTCGCCAATTTTCAAAGGTTTGAGAAAATTTAGCTCCAACCCATTTCTTCAAAACTCTAACAGTTTTGAGCACGTAATTTCTTAAAAAAAGAACTATTGCAGTAAAAGTATCCTTCTTTTGCTCGATAATACATCTATTCTTTTCTATATTGTTTTGACCTGAAATATTAAAAATATTTATATTGTTTTTCTGAATTGTATCTTTCTCTTGGGCAATCATAGCAATGAAAAGATCTTCTTTAGATCTGTCTTTCCAGAGACTCGCATTAATTTCCATATTTGTGAAAAAAATAAATGTTATTAAAATATAGAATTTACTCTTCTTAAACATTCATTTCTCCTTTATTTTTATTAAAATAAATTATAAAATTTAGATATTTAAAAAAAATAATAAAATATTAAACTTATTAATATGATATACTTTGTGTAATGACAAAAAATATAAATAAAATATATTAAAATAACAATATATAATCTTTTAATATATCTGTTATGCAATAAAAATGCAAAAATTATCTTCTGCAATGTTATCTTTCATAAATCTGTACCGATAAATAAAATTACCATGAAACATAACATGAGGAAGACAATTGGATAAAAGTACCCAAAACATATCAGAAAGTAAATGAGCCTATATTTATTTAAAATTTTGAATATATTATATATTCTATAAATTTCTCTAGAACAATCTAAGAATCAAACGTCACTTCTTCTTTATTGATCTCAAAACAAATATTATTTCGGTTCTAAGTGAGGAAAAATTGTTTTTGGTAAAACAGATAATAAGCACCCCTCACGCACAAGAATGTGCCCCTTATGAAGATCTGGTGCTAGATAACGATCCTCCTTAAGAGAAGCAACCTTTGTGCGTAGATACTCCATAACAGCTTGCAAGAAAGAGCTTGTTTTTAAAGGCGCACGATATTCAATTCCTTGTGCTGCAATAAGCGTTTCAATGCCAATAATAGTAAAAAGATTTTCACTCATTGCTAATAATCGACGAGCACCATGGCAAGCCATTGAAACATGATCTTCCTGATTTGCTGAAGTTGGTGTTGAATCAACCGAAGCAGGATGTGCCATTTGTTTATTTTCAGACATTAAAGCAGCCGCTGTTACTTCAGCAATCATAAAACCTGAATTAAGCCCCGCATTTTGCGCTAAAAAGGCTGGAAGTCCATGGGAAACTGCTGGATCAACCATAAGAGCAATACGTCTTTGAGAAATAGAGCCTATTTCACATAACGCAAGAGCGATCTGGTCAGCAGCAAATGCTACAGGTTCAGCGTGAAAATTTCCACCCGAGACAACCTGACCACTGCTTAAAATTAATGGATTATCTGTCACTGCATTTGCTTCAATAATGAGTGTTTTTGCCGCTGCGATAAGAAGATCAAAACATGCCCCCATAACCTGTGGTTGACAACGTACACAGTAAGGATCCTGTACACGATTATCATCATGCAAATGTGCAATCCGAATTTCTGAATCCTCTAAAAGCTTTTCTAATGTTTGTGATACAGAAATCTGTCCATAATGACCTCGTAAAATATGGATATCAGGATGAAAGGGTGCTGTTGATCCCATGATAGCATCTGTTGTCAATGCCCCAGCAAGAAGACCACTACACAATGCCCTGTGACTATGAAAGAGACCTGCAAGAGCGAGTGCTGTTGATGTTTGCGTACCATTGATAAGAGCGAGACCTTCTTTTGCTTCTAAAATGATAGGGGACAACCCTGCTTCTTTTAAAGCAGATGCTCCACTCATACGAGTCTTTTGAAAGAATGCTTCTCCCTCTCCCATCATAACAGCAGCCATATGAGCAAGTGGTGCAAGATCACCTGAGGCACCAACAGATCCCTTTTCAGGAATGACAGGAATAACACCTTTTGCAAGCATATTTTCTAGTAAATGTACCAACTCTAAACGAACACCAGAAGCACCTCGCCCTAAAGAAAGAAGCTTTAAAGACATTATCAAACGCACAATATTTTCAGCTAAAGGTTCTCCTACACCGCAACAATGTGATAAAATAAGATTTCTTTGCAAAAGCGCTACATCGTTTGCATCAATTTTAATCGAAGCCAATTTGCCAAAACCAGTATTGATCCCATAAACTGGTTCACTACCAGCAGCAATTTCAGCAATGCGCTCTGCTCCCTTTCTGATAGCTGAGTGCGTATCACTGTGAAGCTTGCTCACTTCACCATTGAAATAAATAGCCTCAAGATCGCTAAGCGTTACTTTACCAGGATTTAGTAAAATAGTCATAATTCACTTTCTTAATTTACTTACATTATAATACTTACTTATATCATAGCGCTTAGCATTGTTGGATTTTCTATCAAACAAAAAAGGTATAGCTTTTCTTTAGAAAGATTAAAAATCTACCAAATGAACAAATTCTGCATATTCTTTAACTTATGAATAGCAAGATTAACTATTGCCTTTTTAAGTGCTATTTTATTAGGAAACTCTTACACATCCTTTTCTAGGATTAAGGTGGAATCCGTTTTATTCACTGTTAGAGAATTTGGTTGTGGATTTTTTGTATCATACATCCCCCCTTCAAAATAATAAAAAGAGTTAGTTTCCTTTAAAAAGCTCAATAGAAAACCTCTGCTATATTATACATAATACACATATTATTTAAAATATAATTAAATATTAATTTAAAATAATAAAAAATATTTAAATAATAGATATAAATTACTCAAATAAATTTTTTTAATCAGTAATAGATAGTCAAATTTATATATTATCTCAATAAGCAGTTATGATAAGGAAAATAACACCTACGGTATGTATTGGAGTCTTGATATCCTTTTTTCTGTATCTATCAATGTTCTTGAGGTGCATGATAATAGATAAGTAAGCTAAACGCGTACAATAGATTTTATAAAAAATATGTAAATGAAAATTACAAAGATTTATAACACCACATAAATAAGAAAAACATATAGATTTTTTAATATAATTTTTTACAATATGATTACTATTGTCAGTATTTTAATGAACTCATGAAAAATAATAATATAAAGTGTATAACATAATGCTTCTTTATAAACATTTTCTATGAAATATTCTCTTAATATAGTAATAAAAATATCTCTCATTCATTTATAGAAAGAAGACATCGTTTTTAAATTTTAATCTCTTTCCCTAGCAATATGATAAAAGAACTTTATGCGATAAACTCTTCCATTGCACATCCTTCTCTCTTAATATTAAAATTACTCAACAAAGGATGAACAAATAGAAAACAACTTTATTTTCCTAAAATTATTTGATTATTCTGTCCATAACTCACAAGAATCTCCAATCACCATTTAATAAAAATAATTTCATCTTTGTTAGACAATATTGTTATAAAAATCATGGAGATGCGATTGATAAAGTTTGGTGCACCCGACAGAATTCGAATCTGTGACCTCTGCCTTCGGAGGGCAGCGCTCTATCCAACTGAGCTACGGGTGCTTAAAACTAAATAAGTAACCTTTTAACTGATCATACTCTCAGCTTCAACAATGAATTACCATTCTTAAAAAAACACCTGTTGATGATTTATATCACTCTATAATCTTTTCGTCATATCTGCCCTATATTTATCTTAAACAGATTACTTTTCATATATAATCCTTTTTCTTATAAAAACAGTTTTTATATACAACTTCAAAACTCCCTTGAAATAAGCTAAAAAATAAATTGTGAATATCGGGATAATTTTTAATGATGACATTACCAAAGCGCTTCCATTTTATTTCTTCTGAAACTGAGGAAGCCATCAAAGCTACTCATAAATTAATTTCTGTTTACGGTCATTTTTCTCTAGAAGAAGCTGACGTTGTTGTTGCAATCGGCGGAGACGGAACAATGTTGCAAACAGTACGGGACGTTATGAATACCGGAAAACCTATCTACGGTATGCATCAAGGCTCCGTAGGATTTCTTATGAATGAATTCCATGAGAAAAAATTGCCAAATCGTATTGCTGCCGCACATAAAAAGGAAATTCATCCCCTACGTATGATTGCAAAAGATGAATGTCAAGGAACTATTGAAGCACTCGCAATCAATGAAGTTTCCCTTTTTCGTCAATCTTATCAAGCAGCGAAAATTCGTATTAGTATTGATAACCATGTACGTATGGAACAATTAAGTTGCGATGGTGTCCTCGTTGCTACACCAGCAGGATCTACTGCCTATAATTTATCAGCACAAGGGCCTATTTTACCTCTTATGGCGCCACTTATGGCACTTACTCCCGTTAGTCCCTTTCGTCCTCGACGCTGGCACGGAGCACTGCTGCCAAATACAGTAATAATACGCTTTGATATGCTCGAACCAGAGAAACGCCCTGTAAACGCTGCTGCCGATAATGTTGAAGTTAAATCTGTCCATTCAGTCACTATTTCAACAGCAACAGAAGTAACAGCCTCAATCCTGTTTGACTCTAACCATTCATGGGATGAACGGATTTTATCAGAACAATTTCGCTATTAATTATTGTATTATGCCTCCTATAGGGATATGACTGTTATAGTTGACTTTTTTTGAAGGTACCTTAGCTCTCTAAAAGAGTATAAAATACTTAATCTCACGAATAGTTTGAATAGCAAAACTAAAATAGCAGAGCAATTGATAGAAAAAATGATACCACCTTTAAACAGTTTTGATGATTTAGGTCTTTCCGCAAAAGTTATTAAAGCAGTAAAATCCGCAGGATATACAGTTCCAACACCTATTCAGAGTGGAACAATCCCCCATGTCCTTCAAAGAAAGGATGTTTTAGGAATCGCTCAAACAGGTACGGGAAAAACAGCTTCTTTCGTTTTACCTATGCTCACACTCCTTGAAAAAGGTCGTGCAAGAGCACGGATGCCTCGTACTCTCATATTAGAACCGACACGAGAACTGGCAGCCCAAGTTGAAGAAAATTTCGATAAATACGGTATAAACCATCGTTTAAATGTTGCACTTTTGATTGGTGGGGTTTCTTTTGAACTCCAAGACCGTAAACTTGAACGAGGAGCTGATGTTCTTATAGCAACACCAGGGCGCCTACTTGATCATTTTGAACGCGGCAAATTGCTGATGATGGGTGTTGAAATTCTTGTTATTGATGAAGCTGATCGCATGTTGGATATGGGATTTATTCCTGATATTGAACGTATCTGTAAACTCACCCCTTTTACGCGCCAAACTTTGTTCTTTTCCGCAACAATGGCACCAGAAATTACCAAGCTCACAAAGCAATTTCTCCACTCTCCTGTCTCTGTTGAAGTGACGAAAGCATCCTCAACAGCAACCACAATTACACAGCGACTCGTCAAATCGGGAAATAAGTCATGGGATAAAAGAGCGGTTTTACGAGAACTTATTCACAATGAAGGCGATGCGCTTAAAAATGCTATTATTTTTTGCAATCGAAAAAAAGACATTTCTGAACTGTTTAGATCTCTCGTCAAACATAATTTTAGTGTAGGCGCACTGCATGGTGATATGGATCAACATTCACGTACGAACACACTCAATGATTTTAAAAATAATAGAATCAAACTTCTTGTTGCTTCTGATGTTGCTGCCCGTGGACTCGATATTCCAGCAGTAAGCCATGTGTTCAACTATGACGTTCCTACACATGCCGAAGACTATATTCATCGGATTGGTCGTACAGGACGTGCAAATCGCAGCGGAAAAGCTTTCACAATTGTCACAAAAGATGACCAAAAATATATCAGTGCTATTGAGGAAATGAGCAATGAAAAAATTGAATGGTTTAATGGCGATCTCTCTACTTTAACGACCGATGATCAAGAAGACAAAATCATTTTAAAGAAAAAATCTTCAAAATTAACAAAGAAAACGGCTTCCAAAGAGCGTACTGTTCAAACGAAAAAATCCCTGCAAGACGATAAGCTAGATTACATCCAAACTGCAAATAATACAGCAAAACAATCTGTACAACAGCGCCCTCGAAAAAACAAAGACTCCTCTTTGCTTGGATTTGGTGATGATATCCCAGCATTTATGCTCATAAAAATTCGTCATTAAACGGGAATTTTCACTCTCTTGACAGTACGCAGAACAAATAAAATGCTCTGAAATGCTGTTTTACTCTCCTTGATGTATCAGTCTTTCTATGATCTTCTCACGTCCCAAGAGCGGTAAAAACTTCCCCATTTCAGGTCCATGGTCCATACCGGTAAGAGCTTGACGCAATGGCATAAACAGAGCTTTCCCGCTACGTCCTGTTTTTTCTTTTAATACGCTTGTCCAAACTTTCCAACTTTCATCATTCAATGTACCTTTAGGCAAAAAATCAAGTGCCTGATGAACAAATGCGCGATCCTCTGGAGTTATCATATCAAAGCTTTGCTCATCATGAATTATTTTCCACCATAAAACAGCATCATTTACTTTGTTAATATTGCCTCTTATCGCCTTCCAAAAACATTCTGCCTTTTCTCCATCAATAGAAAGACTTTGAAGACGCGTTTTAACCTCCTCATAGGTCAATTCATGCACAAGATGACTATTCAAAGTCAAAAGATCAGCAATATCAAATTTAGCGACCGATCGTGATGTTTCTTGAAGATTAAAATGCTCTAAAAGCGCTGCTTGATGAGGATAGGGATATACATTTTGCGATGTCCCAATCAAAACAGCAAGGCATTGAACAACTATAGATTCAAATCCTTCTTCTCGTAGAGAACGAATAGAAAGATCATTATCCCGTTTTGAAAATCCTTTTCCTAAAATTGTAGCCAATAAATTAATATGGCTGAAAACTGGTAATTCTGCACCCAGAGCTTTAAAAAGAGCAATCTGAGCACCTGTATTTGTAATATGATCATCTCCACGAATAATATGTGTCACAGCCATATCTATATCATCTACGACAGAGGGTAATGTATAAAGGTAACTTCCATCTTCACGAATTAAAACAGGATCTGAAAGAGAGGATAAGTCAATTATCTGCTTTCCTTTTACTGCATCATCCCAGCAAATTTCTGTTCGCTTTGTTTGTAAAGGATTATTTTCAAAATTAGGGAGAAGAAAACGCCAATGCGGCTTACGGCCTTGCGATTCAAATGCTTCTTTATCTTCTGCTGTCAATTTCAATGCAGCACGATCGTAAACAGGAGGCAATTTGCGTGAAAGTTGGATTTTACGACGCCGATCTAATTCTTCAGCAGTCTCATAACAGGGATAAAGAAGACCACGTTGTTTGAGCGTTTCTGCAACTTCATCATATCGGCTAAACCTCTTGGATTGATAATAAATTTCATCTGGTTGAATACCAAGCCATTCAAGATCAACGGCAATAGCATCAATATATTCCTGTTTAGAACGTTCAACATCTGTATCATCATAACGCAAAATAAAGGTTCCTTTATGCGCCTGCGCATAAAGCCAGTTGAACAAGGCAGTACGAATATTACCAATGTGAATATAACCTGTTGGAGAGGGTGCAAAACGAACTTTTATCATAAAAAATGCTCAATTTCTATCGCGAAAACGATTGACAATAGGATAACGACGATCACGACCGAAGTTCTTGTGACTAATTTTTACACCGGGAGCCGATTGTCGTCTTTTGTATTCTGCACCATAAAGAAGCTGTTCAATTTTTTCAACTGTTTCCCGTAAATAGCCTCGTTTTACAATATCACAAACACTCATGTCATTTTCTACAAGAGATTGCAAGATATCATCTAGAACAGGATATGGAGGAAGAGAATCTTCATCTTTTTGATTTTCCCGAAGTTCTGCGGAAGGCGCCTTTTCTATAACATTGAGGGGAATGACAACGCCTTCAGGTCCTTCAAAATTTTGCAAATGGTTTTTATTGCGCCATTCTGCTAGTGCATAAACTTGCATTTTATAAATATCCTTAAGAGGATTAAATCCCCCATTCATATCACCATAAAGTGTTGCATATCCCACAGCCATTTCTGACTTATTGCCTGTTGTTACCACCATGGAGCCAAATTTATTGGAAAGCGCCATCAAGATGGTGCCGCGTACACGACTTTGAAGATTTTCTTCTGTAACATCCGGAGGTAGTCCTACAAAAACAGGCGCCATTGTCTTCAAAAAAGCTTCAACAGGTTGCACAATCGGAACTACTTCATAATGGCATCCTAAAAGACGCGCACACTCCTTAGCATCCTTCAATGACTCTTGTGAAGTATAATGATAGGGCATCATTACAGTGCGAACTCTTTCAGCACCGAGAGCATCCACCGCTATCGCTGTACAAAGAGCTGAATCAATCCCTCCCGAAAGACCAAGAATAACATCCTTAAAGCGGTTTTTATGAACATAATCTCTCACACCCAAAACACAGGCTTGATAATCAGCAGCTAACCCACTGAGAAGATTTTCACTTGGACCAGAAATACATTGCCATTCTGTCGTTTTCCGTTGCCAATGCGTTAAAGCAATTTGGCTTTCAAAATGTTTCATTTGAAAAACCATTTTTCCTTGCTCATTTAACGCAAAAGAGCCGCCATCAAAAACGAGTTCATCTTGACCCCCAACTTGATTAGCGTAAATAACAGGTCTACCAGATTGAAGCACTTGCGCACGAACAACCTCTATTCGTTTTAATGTTTTATCACGAGAATAGGGAGAGCCATTAAGGGCAAGAATAATCTCAGCTCCTTTATTAGCAAGCTCTGTACATAGAGAGGGATCATTCCAAATATCCTCACAAATCACTATTCCTAGTCTTATCCCGCGATAGAGAATTGGCTCAGGGCGTGGACCGGGAGAAAAGAGGCGCTTTTCATCAAATTCAGCATAATTAGGTAAATCAAACTTATAGCTTTCAGCAATGATTTTCCCTTCATCAAGAAGCATAGCACCATTGTAAATGGTATTATGACGCCTGAGAGGAAGACCAATTATAATTCCTGGTCCCCCTATTGTCACTTGTGCTAATTTTTCAACAGCATCTTCACATGTTTTTATAAAAGCAGCTTTGAGAACAAGATCTTCCGGCGGATAAGCACTGATAAAAAGCTCCGTGAATAAAACAAGATCAGCGCCCTCTTCCTTTGCTTTTTGATGCGCCATTACAGCGAGAGAAAAATTTCCTTCAATATCACCAACGACAGGATTTAATTGGGCAATTGCTACCCGAAAATCATTTTTCATAAGCCTTTGTATCATTTCATCAGTTTTGTAAGCATAACTCTGCTCTCATTATCGAAAATATTTCTTTTCTAAAAAACGCTCTTTCATAAACAGCTAAAACAAAAAATATCTGCGATTTTTTGTCTAACTATTTGCTACAAGAGCGAATGAATCAGCATGACGATTTTTTTTAAGAAGTTCAGCAACAAGAAAAGCTAATTCTAATGCTTGATCTGCATTTAACCGTGGATCACACTGTGTGTGATAGCGATCAGATAAATTTTCTACAGAAATGGCGTGTGCTCCACCTGTGCATTCTGTAACATCACGACCCGTCATTTCAATATGAATGCCCCCTGGATAAGTTCCCTCCCCATAATGCACTGAAAAAAACTTTTCTACTTCCTTTAAAACATAATCAAAGGGACGTGTTTTATAGCCATTTACAGTAACCGTATTACCATGCATGGGATCACACGACCATATCACCTTACGCTGTTCACGCTCAACGGCATGAATCAATTTAGGCAGGTATTGTTCAACCTTATCATGACCAAAACGTGTAATAAGTGTCAATCGCCCCAGTTCGTTTTCAGGATTTAAAATATCGATTAACCTCAAAAGTTCATCAGCTTCAAGAGAAGGACCACACTTCAATCCAAGTGGATTTTCAATACCGCGGCAATATTCAACATGAGCATGATCAATCTGGCGTGTACGATCACCAATCCATAACATATGCCCAGAGGTTGCGTACCAATTTCCAGAAGTTGAATCAATCCGCGTCAAAGCCTCTTCATAACCAAGCAAAAGCGCTTCATGGCTGGTATAAAAAGATGTTTCTCGTAATGAAAAGTTTGTTTTTGACGTAATCCCTATAGAACGCATGAAATCAATGGCTTCCGAAATACGCTCTGCCAACAACTCATAACGCGCGCCCTGTGGACTATTAGAGACAAAACTTAACATCCATGCATGAACATTTTCTAAATTGGCATATCCTCCTTGTGAAAAAGCGCGCAACAGATTCAATGTTGCCGCAGATTGGCGATAAGCCATAGACATTCGTTGTGGATCAGGAATACGAGAATCCGCTTCAAATTCAATGCCATTAATAATATCCCCCCGATAAGAAGGAAGTTCAATCCCTCCTTTACTTTCTGTATCACAAGAGCGTGGCTTAGCAAATTGACCAGCAATACGACCTATTTTAACAACGGGTTTAGAATTACCGAAAGTTAAAACAATCGCCATTTGCAAGAATACACGAAAAAAATCACGAATATTATCAGCTTCATGTTCTGCAAAGCTTTCTGCGCAATCTCCACCCTGCAATAAAAAAGCTTGGCCTTGTGCAACAGCTGCTAATTCATTTTTTAAATCACGCGCTTCACCAGCAAAAACTAAAGGAGGATAGCTGCGCAGTTTTCGTTCAACATCTGCTAGCACAGATTTATCTGGATAATTCGGTACTTGTTTAATTGGCCTTGCTCGCCAAGAGTTAGGCGCCCATTCTTTTCTCATTATACTCTCTCCAGAGCTTAAATTCACTGTTTGTTATCTCGAAAACTTTATCAGTTTTCCCAATATGTCTGTTTAATTTTCTATTTTTTTTCCATTTTTATAGATATAACTTGGTTTATACATCGTTACCAGCTCTTCTGCCATCGTTGGATGTACTGCCATCGTTTCATCAAAGACATCCTTCGTCAACTTGCCCTTGAGAGATATCCCTATGAGCTGTGCCATCTCACCAGCGTTCTCCCCTAAAATATGAGCACCTATAACAATCCGGCTTTCACCATCGACAATAAGCTTCATAAACATTTTTTCTAAGCTTCCGGAAAGAACATTGCGCATAGGACGGAAAGCTGTACGATAAATCTCAAGATGCTTATAACGATGGCGTGCATCTTCTTCTGAAAGACCAACTGTTCCAATCTCTGGCTGTGAGAAAACCGCTGTCGTGATCAGATCATAATCAGGTGCAGTAGGGATATTTTCAAACGCAGTCTTCACAAAACACATTGCATCATGAATCGCAACAGGTGTCAATTGAATATGACCTGTGACATCACCAACAGCCCAAATGTGTGGTATGTTTGTTGTCATTCTTTCATCAACAATAACAGCACCCAATTCATTCAATTTAACACCGGCCCGTTCAAGCCCTAAGCCTGTTGTATTTGGTATACGCCCTGTCGCCAACATAATCTGATCGGCACTGATGATTTGCCCATTTGATAAAACAGCATCATAACTATTCTCTCTCGCTTGTACTTTAGAAACTGTTGCCCCATAAACAATAGAAATCCCTTTTTCAGTCATTGCATCATTGAGCAACTGTCGCAAATCATCATCAAAGTTACGAAGGATTAAATCACCACGATGGAGGAGTGTTGTTTTGACACCTAATTCATGAAAAATGTTAGCAAATTCAACACCAATATACCCACCACCAACAATGACTATTGATTTTGGAAGCTCTTCAAGATCAAAAATTTCATTAGAAGTAAGACAAAAATCTTGCCCCCTTATTGTCGTGTTTGGTGCAACTTTTGCCCCCGTCGCGATTAAAATTTTTTCTGCGCTAATCCGCTCACCTGTTGCTGAAAGCTCTAATGTATGATCATCCACAAAAACTGCACGGCTTTCATAAATATGAACATTGTTATTTTGCAACCCCTTGCGATAAAGCCCTTCTAATCTTGTTATTTCTTTATTTTTAGCTGCAACTAATTTTTTCCAGCGAAAAACTGGGTTAGTATATTCCCATCCAAAACCAACGCTTTTACGGAACTCTTTTGCATATTGTGAAGCATAAACATATAATTTTTTGGGAACACAACCACGAATAACACACGTTCCTCCTATACGATATTCTTCTGCAATAGCAACACGCTTACCAAGTCCTCCAGCAAGACGTGCCGCACGCACTCCACCAGAACCACTGCCAATAACAAATAAATCAAAATCAAAAGATCCCACGAACTTTTCCTTCTCATCCGTCTACAATAATAGGCTATGATTATTTATTATCAAATGAAAGTCTTTGTTTATTTTCAAGCACTCTTTTCTGTAAAGCAACTTCCTGCAAAGAACTCATTTTATTAAAAACGGCGGAAAACCGCCGTTTTTTGAAACAAAAATCCACATTCATTGGAATCAAATCAATCAAACTATTTTTGATTTTCTGAAGTATTCGATTTCACAGGCGTATCTGAAGTACTCGATTTCATGGGCGTAATAGAGTCATTCAAATTAAGCGTTTCAGACATCTCTTTTTTTACATTTTTTATAAGATCCTGCATAAGAGAAGAACGCCATGTATCAAATGTAGAATAAGCATCACGCGCAATATTTGGAACTTCTGTTAAAAACTTTTTACCGGTATCAGAACTATAAAATTCTGTAATGGCATCAAGTTCTTTTTGCGTAAAATATTTCGCATATACGTTGGCAATCTCTTTTTCTAAATCAGAGCGCCGTTTAACCAAAGCAAGCGCTTGTTTGTCAACAATATCAGAAATAGCCGTTGCTAAATTAGGATCATCGCTGATGAGTTCATTTTTAAGATCATATGCCGCATTCGGTAAAAAATTATCAAATTGATCAGTTGCGTGAATAGCACGTATAGCCTTTCTTGCTGAATCTAAATGTTGATCACTTACACCTTGTGCATAACCCATGGCAATATTCATAAGTAAAACGGCAACTGCACAAAAATATACAATAAAACGCTGACAAGAAAATATTTTTTTCATTTAATGATTACCCCGATAATTAATTATAATTCAAATTCGTATTTTATTCAAAATTTCTCACTTTTATTGTGCTAACAGATCACCATGTGTAAACTGTTTTCTTTAAAAATTAAAGGATTCTAAAACTTTTATTTGACCATCAGCCATCGCTACAATTGCACGCGAAGCTAATCCCAAGAAAAGACCATGCTCGATAACGCCAGGAATTGCAAGGAGTGCATTCGATAGTAATTGAGGCTGCAAAATATGCCCCCAAAATGCATCAAAAATAAAGTGTCCACCATCTGTTTTAAAAGGATTCTCTCCATTCATTCGTAAAACAATTTCTCCAGAAAGCCCTAAATCATTAGCGACTTTTCCGATAGCTTTGCGTGTCACATGCAGACCAAATGGATCGACTTCAATAGGCAAAGCAAAAGCACCAAGCGTTTTTACTATCTTTGTTTCATCAGCAATGACAAGCATTGTACGGGATGCAGACGCAACAATTTTTTCACGCAACAATGCCCCACCACCCCCTTTAATGAGAGACATCTCTGGTCCAATTTCATCTGCTCCATCAATATCGAGATCAAGTTCAGGCATTTGTTCTAACGAAGTAACTGGAACCCCAAACTTATGGCAAAGTTGCTCAGAATACAATGAGGTAGCAACACCTGTCACCCGTAGACCACCAGCAACCCGCTCACCAAGAAGGCGAATAAATTCATTTACTGTCGAACCAGAGCCTATACCAAGCCGCATATCATCTTGAACAAACTCAAGCGCTTTAGCGGCCGCCATTTTTTTTAACTGCTGAACATCCATCAATCACTTTACCTTTGTACCAATCTAATGATGTTTATTACAGATTGATAAAAAAGGAGCTTGTTGCATCAATCTGCCGTAAATTTATTCGCCACCTTTCGGTTGAAAAACCGTTAATTATTATAAAATATATGATAAAAATAAAATAGAATAATTAACAATTTTATCTCTTTTCCATAGACAATAAATTTAAAATTTATCCTTGTTGATAAGGCGTACTCAATGTTGTCATAAAATTATCCATTGTCTCGATATTCAAAAGGTTGTCTGCTTTTTTTGAAAAACCGTAAATCATCAATGAAACGGATAACTCCATAATAAAAATTAGCAAAACATCATCAAAAAAATGACCTATCATTTTCTATTCTGTTATTATCCGGATTAAAGAAGAGTATGATAGTTATATAATTTTTGTGAATATTGCCTATGCATATTCCACGGTCTATAAAATCCCTTTGAAGACCAAGTGATATCTCCATTTTTGCTCATCATCATGCTCCCTCGTGACAAAAAATGTTGGAGAGTAAATATTCTTTTTGCTTTTTTGTTGCATGCCTGATCATCTATTGCAAATGCCGTAATCATAATGTCTGCATCTATGCATCGATCTGTTTTTTCACGCAACACAATCACTCTTAAACCATTTTCTAATAAAGATGCACACATAGAATGATTACAAATGAATTGTCCCTTAAAGGAAGGACCATATTTTGTTGGTTTGATAATCTCATTTGTACGAAATGATTTCTCCCATATAGACGTTGTGAACTTAGAAATATGGTAATGATCAATATATAATTTCTTTTCATTGATAACACCCACAAGTCTCATACTGTCTGCTACAATAAGTTGTACTGGGGAATGCATTAAGCAAACATAAACACCAGCTAAAATAAAAAAACTAAAAAAGAATTTGATAGATGTTTTACAAAAAATCAGTCCAACCAAACCTATACTCAATAAAGCAAATGCAGACAACGGCATCAATCCAGGATTTAAATCAGGAGAAAGATCCTTTATAGTGTGAGCAATTTTTATCACAAGACCAACACCAAACCCCATAATTTGAAGCGGCAGCCATTCAAGACTCCAAAACATGGCAAGGACGGATATTAATCCAAAGGGTATGATGAGGATTGAGACTATCGGCAAAGCTAAAGCGTTGCTGATAATGCTGTAAAATGCGATATTAGAAAAATGATACGCAGCATAAATTCCGCTAGCAGTTCCTGCTATAAAAGAAGATGCACATATCGAAAATATCGATAAAAATGCAAAATGAATCACTCCACCTCCCACATAAGAAGGTGTTGTTTTTCTTTTACGAAAAAAGGATCTTTCACTCCACCAATCAAAAAATGCAATCAAAGCTGCTGTTGCAGAAAAAGACATTTGAAAGCTAGGACCTAATATTTCATGCGGTTTAATAGCCAAAGTTATCAAACCAGCAATAGAAACATTACGCATTGTTACAGCGGAACGATTACACAATACAGCAACTAACATAACAGCAATCATCACAAAACTTCTCTGTGCTGATATAGCCATGCCAGAAAGTAACAAATAAAAAGCTGTCATCATTAATGCAACAATAGCTGCAAATTTTTTGGCGGAATAATAGGATGAAAACACTGGGAAAAGTGCCAAAAAGCTACGGATACTTATAAGTACTATGCCACTTAACAAAGCCATATGCAAACCTGATATTGATAAAATATGTGCTAATCCAGCCGTGCGCAATGCTTCGTTTGTCTCATTTGAAATACTACCTCGCTGTCCCGTTATCAGAGCAGCTGCGACGCTCCCCTTCTCTTGCTCAATTGCACTACGGATTCTTTTTGTCATGTTGGTCCGTAAATTTTCAATTTTTTGCAGAAGTATACTTAATATTCCATTGGGTTGTGAAACTGGTATTTTCATTGGTTTTCCCAAGTAAATTCCTTGGGCACCAATTCCTTTAAAATAATTATGGAAACTAAAATCATAGCTTCCTGGACGCACCGGACCAGATAATGCACGAAATTTGACTTTTCCATAGAGTCCATCACCAATTGCAAGGCTATAGGGTAAATGCCGCACGGATAAATGAACACGATAAGGAACATGATGTAATACCGGTTTTTCTGTTTTCAAAACATCTAAAACTAAACGCGTTTGCCCTTTTGGCCTTGTCTCAATAGACACAACTCTTCCTGTTAAGGTAGTAATGATGTCTCTACTCAACATTGGTGTAGAGATACGCCACGTTTCTATCTTTGCAATAAAAGCGCCCAAGACAACACAAAACAGAAATCCGGTAATAATCCATATTTTCCGATAAAAACGAAAAATATAGAGCATTCCAAGAAAGAGACTCATCAGTACACCAAATTGCCCCCAACTTGGTTCTTGCTCTAAATTAAAATAAAAAAGAATCCCTGTAGAAAAAAAGACTAAAATTAATGAAAAAAGAATTCCCAAAGAAATTTCTTTGTTTATGCAATCGACAAACCACTTCCAGAAAAAAGTTATTGCTTCTTTGAAAGGTGTGAATAAAAAAATCTTTTGTTGATTACAGCCGTTGCTATTTGCACGATAAGGATAAAGGAAAGAAAAAGTATTTTCCCAGAGGAGAGTTAATTTCTTTCTTTTTGACACATCCCTTGTGAATAAAGCATTCTTAACTTTATTGTGATTAAACATCTGCAAATCCCCCACTTTAACTTGCAATGCTGCTATTGCACACCCTACCACCTATGCTAACATAATCTTTCCATAAAGTTCTATAAATAACATTTCAATTTTAAAGGAAGATATCCGTGTCCGTTATTACCCGCTTTGCTCCCTCACCAACAGGCTTTCTTCATATCGGAGGTGCTCGTACTGCTCTGTTTAATTGGCTTTATGCAAAACATACTGGTGGCAAAATGCTTCTACGAATTGAAGATACCGATCGAGAACGTTCAACAGAAGCGGCTGTCAAAGCTATTATAGAGAGCTTGCATTGGATGGAACTGAACTATGACGGTGTTCCTATTTCACAATTTGAACGCGCAGACCGCCATCGCCAAGTCGCTGAACAATTGGTAGAAGATGGCAAAGCCTATTATTGCTATGCTTCTCCTGAAGAATTAGCTGAAATGCGTGAAAATGCTCGCGCAGAAGGTCGCCCTCCGCGTTATGATGGACGTTGGCGAGAGCGTGATATTTCTCAAGCTCCTAAAGGTATCAAACCTGTTATTCGTATCAAAGCACCCCAAGATGGAGAAACAATTGTTCACGACCGCGTTCAAGGTGATGTCCACTTTCCTAATAAGGATTTGGATGACTTTATTATTTTGCGCTCAGATGGTTCCCCTACCTATATGCATGCCGTCGTTGTTGACGATCATGATATGGGAGTAACACATATCATACGTGGTGATGATCATCTCACAAATGCAGCCCGCCAAATAATTATCTTCAATGCAATGGGGTGGGATATTCCTGTTATGGCACATATTCCACTTATCCATGGTGAAAATGGCGCCAAATTGTCAAAACGGCATGGTGCATTAAGTGTCGATGCCTATCGCACAATGGGGTACCTTCCTGCTGCTTTGCGCAATTATCTCGTCCGTCTAGGTTGGAGCCATGGCGATGATGAACTCATGTCAATCGAAGATATGATCTCTTGGTTTGATATCGATGATATCAATAAAGGTGCTGCGCGTTTTGATTTCAAAAAACTCGATGCTATCAATGGACACTATATACGCACCAGCAATGATCAAGACCTTTTTAAAGCTGCTCTTGAGATTTTACCAGAAATTGAAGGGGGTGTACAAATAATGGAAAGATTTGACGAACGTCTCCGTGCTCAATTTTTAAAAGCTATACCAAGTTTAAAAGAACGTTCGAAAACTCTGTGCGAACTCATTGACAATGCCTCTTTCATCTTTACACAACGACCATTACAGCTTGACGAAAAAGCGCAAACATTCCTAGACAAGAATGGTCAAGCCATTTTAAATGACGTTTATCTTGTTCTGAAAGCATGTCCCTCTTGGGATATAGAAACGCTAGATACAGCTCTTCGAACTTATGCACAAACACAGAATCTCAAATTTGGATCTCTTGCCCAACCCGTTCGAGCCGCTCTTACAGGACGCGCGATATCGCCTGGAGTTTTTGATGTCCTTATTCTATTGGGACGCGATGAATCTCTTAACCGCATCAATGACCAACTTGACAAAACAACATATACATAATTTATTAACTAAATGAGTATGCACATGTAAACGCTTCCATAAAAACTGAGAGTTGTCTTCTTTCTCAAATCATTGAAAGATGTATTTGCTAAAATTGCAAATAAAAATACTTTTTAGATTGCACGAGCAAACTTTTAGAGTAAATCTACTTTTCAATAAGATAGGAGGAATTTCAATTATATAGCTTCCTATCGGGTGAAGCGAAATCTTGATTTTAGAAGCGAGGGATCTGAAAGGAATGTCTGATGTCTGAGAATACAGCACACATTATAATAAATGATAAAAAAATAGAACTTCCAATGCGTAAAGGCACCATTGGTCCTGATGTTATTGAGATTGCTTCTCTCTATAAAAAAGCTGAAACCTTTACATATGATCCAGGTTTTACCTCAACTGCTTCTTGTGAATCAAAAATCACTTATATTGATGGGAATGCAGGGGTATTGCTTTATCGTGGTTATCCTATCGACCAACTGGCTGAAAAAGGTGACTTTCTCGAAAGCTGCTATCTTTTGCTTTATGGTGAACTTCCAACAAAACAAGAGAAAAATGACTTTGACCGTTGTATTATGCAACACACAATGGTGCACGAACAGTTTGCGCGTTTTTTTCATGGATTTCGTCGCGACTCGCACCCTATGGCTGTCATGGTTGCATGCCTTGGAGCTATGTCTGCATTTTATCACGACTCTATTGATATTACAGATCCTCAACAGAGAATGATTGCTTCTGTTCGTCTCATCTCAAAGGTTCCAACTCTTGCCGCAATGGCCTATAAATATAGTATCGGGCAAGCTTTTGTTTATCCGCGTAATGATCTTAGTTATGCCGCGAATTTCCTCCGTATGTGCTTTTCTGTCCCTTGTGAAGAATACAAAACCAATCCTGTACTCACTCGAGCAATGGATCGAATCTTTATCCTTCATGCAGATCATGAACAAAACGCTTCTACATCTACTGTACGCCTTGCTGGATCATCAGGGGCTAATCCATTTGCATGTATTGCTGCAGGTGTTGCCTGCCTTTGGGGTCCTGCACATGGTGGCGCCAATGAAGCATGCCTAAAGATGCTACAAGAAATAGGTTCCGTTGAAAGAATTCCTGAATTTATTGCCCGTGCTAAAGATAAAAATGATCCTTTCCGCCTGATGGGATTTGGTCATCGTGTCTATAAAAATTATGATCCACGCGCGAAAATCATGCAAAAAACCTGCCATGAAGTTTTAAAAGAACTGAATATTCAAGATGATCCGCTGCTTGATATCGCTATAGAACTTGAAAAAATCGCCTTAAATGACGAATATTTCGTTGAAAAAAAGCTCTACCCAAATGTTGATTTCTACTCTGGAATTACATTAAAAGCTTTAGGTTTTCCAACCGAAATGTTTACTGTTCTTTTTGCATTAGCACGTAGTGTCGGTTGGGTTGCGCAATGGAAAGAAATGATTGAGGATCCGGCACAAAAGATTGGTCGTCCTCGTCAACTCTATACAGGTTATACCATGCGTGAATATGTCCCTATAGATAAACGTATAAATTAAACAAAATCACCAAACCAACAAAGCTCCGATTTATTGGAGTTTTGTTGTCGGTGAGCAAGTGCTACAATCTAAAAATATTTTTACACAGTTTGATTTTGAAATACTTTTTGCAAATAATACTATTATTAAGAATTATGCAGAAAACTTCAACTTATGCTTCTTGTTCTCAATTGGATATATCCCCTGCTCTTCCCTATACAGATATATCAGAATGATCGCGTATTAAAAAATATTAAGAATTTTGCTGGCTTTCTCTCAAAATAATCTTTCAAAAAACGCGCAAAACGCTGTTGATGACCATATGCTGAACATTTTCTTATCTCTTTGCAGAAAATTGGTACAAAATAAAACGCGCTCTAAAAGTTTTCCTACATAAAAAACGCTTCACCAGCAGTTACGGTACCCCTTGGTATTGAGACGATCCATTAAAGGCATTTTGATTCCTTTCTTCTCTCTTTTTTTATCCACGCGATAATCCCACTTGTGATGTGCAAGGGGATGGTTTTGATTGCTTCAACATGAAGCAGGTTTGTAATGAGAGAATCTTAGGATTTTCGTGTCTTTCATTCAACATGAAAAACGATAAATTATCGTTATCAACCAATATGATAATCTAATAAAGCGCTATAACAAGCATTATTGTATAACGACTATCGCACTTCAAGAATGACTCTTAAAATCATCTGTTAGGTAACATACTTTTTAAAAAGAAAAACGTTCACTCTGCTCAAAAAATCAATTTTTCTATCTCTTGTTGGATATCTCAGAATTTCACAATACCAATGATGACAATGACGTTTTACTTGTGTTTTTCTCATATCCAAAATTTTCTTTATCTTTAAATTGGGGAATTTTTCTTGAAAGTTAAATTCCGTATTTTAGAAATTAATAAATTGTTTATCGAGAATAATATCCATGAGAATAATAGCAAAATAAAACACGCATAAATTTTTGAATTGCTCCAGAAGAGCTTACAGATTATAAAAATTGATGACAATCTCATATTAGCTCGTTAGCTCGCTTATCAATAGGAAAACAGAATGAAATTATTAACTATAGCTCTTATAATAAGCGCAACTCTATTCAATCAATCTGCCAATGCTCAGACGCTGAAAATTGCCAGTGATGCTTCCTACCCTCCATTTAGCTACATTGATTCAAATAACAAGCTTCAAGGTTTTGATATTGATATCTCTTATGCACTGTGTAAAAAAATGAACGTTGAATGCACACTCATTACACAAAACTTTGAAGGGATGATTCCTGGTCTTCTGGCTAAAAAATACGATGCTATTATCTCTTCTCTTGCTCCTACACAAGAGCGCTTACAAAAAATTGACTTTACAGATCCCTATTATCATACAGCATTGGCTATCATTGTGAGTAAAGATTCAGAAATGAAAGAGATCTCTGCTGCAGCCTTTAAAGGAAAAAATCTTGGTGTGCAATCAAATACAACACAAGCTGCGTATGCAGAAGATCATTATGCTCCTGAAGGAGCAAATATTAAGCTCTACCCTACAGTAATAGAAGTCAATCGTGATCTTTTAAGCCGTCGGCTTGATGTCATGATTGTCGATAAAATACAAGCTCTAAATTGGCTTGAAAATGAAGGAAAAGATTGCTGCAAACTTCTAGGGACTCTGGAAGAAATAAAATTTCCCATTGCAATTGCACTACGTCAGAACAACAATGACCTTAAAAACAAACTTAATAAAGCGATAAAAGAAATTCGCTTGGATGGAACCTATGATAACATTATGAAAAAATATTTTACAGTTGATATTTATTAAATATCAATTGAAAGAAAATTAAATGAATCATTTATTTCTAACATATTCACATTTATCAAAAATTTCATTCTTGTATGCTCTTCAAGATCTATAGCTTTTTATAAGAACAATAATGATAGCAATCGTTTATTTTTAACTTCCTAATCTTTAAAATATGCTTCACTCTGCAATTGAATAGTCTTTTTAAAAGCTATATTTTTGGTTGTTGTGAAAAAATAGTAAAGTCAAATCATTTCATGAAAAGGAAGCTGTCATATAAACAATCAGAGAGCTATTCTGTTGCGATATTTATCATAGCTATATTATAAAAAGATGTTCATCGTCATGGTATCAAATAACCACTCATACATTTTTTCATTGCGAGCAAAAGAAATTACAGACTATAAAAAACTTGTAACAATCTCATATTAGCCCGCTTATCCAATAGGAGAACAGAATGAAATTATTAAAAATAGTTCTTATAATAAGCGCAACACTGTTCACTCAATCTGCTAATGCTCAGACGTTGAAAATTGCAACTGAGGGTTCTTATCCTCCATTTAGCTACATTGATTCAAATAACAAACTTCAAGGTTTTGATGTTGATATATCTCACGCACTTTGTGAAAAAATGAACATTGAATGCATTATTAATACCCAAGACTTTGAAGGAATGATTCCTGGACTTCTCTCAAAAAAATATGACGCCATTGTTGCTTCCCTTGCTCTCACACAAGAACGCTTACAAAAAATTGACTTTACAGTTCCCTATTATCATACAGCATTAGCTGTCATTGTGAGCAAAGATTCAGAAATTAAAGAAATCTCAGCTGAAGCCTTTAAAGATAAAAATCTTGGCGTGCAATCAAATACAACACAAGCCGCCTATGCAGAAGATCATTATGCTTCTGAAAGAGTGAATATTAAACTCTATCCTTCAACAATAGAAGTCAATCGTGACCTTTTAAGTCGTCGACTTGATGCCATCATTGTTGATAAACTACAAGCATCAAACTGGCTTAAAAATGAAGGAAAAGATTGCTGCAAGCTTCTAGGAACTCTGGAAGAGACAAATCTTCCTATTGCTATTGCACTGCGTCAAAATAACAATGACCTTAAAAACAAATTTAATCAGGCGATAAAAGAAATCCATTTGGATGGAACTTATAAAAAAATTATGAAAAAATATTTTACAGATGATATTGATTAAATATCCGTTTGACTAAAATTAAACAAACTCTTTATTTCTTAAAATACTGTCTAACTCTTTGTGAGGAGAGCAAGCATGATTGAAAATTTAGCATTGCTATCATTTAGCAATGGTGGATGGGGTATGGTTATACTTTCTAGTGCGGGTATGACATTATCGTTGGCTTTATGCTGTGGGCTGTTAGGGCTTCCTCTCGGTCTCCTAGGTGCTGTGATGATTCGCTCTAATATTAAAATTGCTAAAATTGTAGCAACTCTTTTTTCATCGGTATTTCGCGGTTTACCAGAACTTTTAACCTTATTTTTAGTGTATTATGGCTTGCAAAATATTATTCAAATTGTTCTTGATTATTTTAATATTGAAATAATATTCAGTATCAACGCTTTTATCGCCGGTGTTCTCGCACTTAGCATGGTTTTGGCTGCCTTTTCTTGTGAAGTTTGGCTTGGAGCATTTAACATTTTTGATAAAGGGCAATATGAAGCGGCTAAAGCTTTAGGACTTTCAAGTTCAACCACGTTTTTTCATATTGTCTTTCCTCAACTCATCCGAAATGCTTTGCCAGGACTTTCTAATAATTGGCTTACTTTACTCAAAGATACATCACTTGTATCAACTATTTCACTTGTTGATCTCATGCGACAAACAAATTTAGCAGTTGCTGCTACCGATAAACCTATGCTGTTTTACCTTGTCGCATGCTTACTTTATTTATTATTTTCAGCATTTTTTTCTACAATCCTGCGCTATCTGAAAATATACACTCAAGCAGGATATAGAAAGGTTTAAGCGGATGATTCCTGAATGGCTTCATTTCCTTTGTAATCCTACTCTTTTAAGCCGTTATGGTCCAAAATTTATTGATGGCTTCGTGGTTACTTTTGAGCTTGTTGTTATTGCTTGCTCCATTGGTTTTTTTATCGGTATGCTTATCGCATTTTTACGTTTATCAAATAATAAGTTTTTACGCTATCTTGCAGAAATTTATGTTTATTTTTTTCGTGGCTCTCCTTTATTAGCTCAACTGTTCCTGTTTTATTACGGCCTTGGTTCAATGAATAACTTCTGGCAACAGGTTGGTTTATGGTGGTTCTTTCAAAATGCATGGTATTGTTGTCTTTTTGTTTTTTCACTCAATTCTGCTGCTTATCAATCTGAAATCTTTAAAGGAAGTTTTCTCTCTGTAACAACTGGACAACGTGAAGCATCAAAAGCTTTAGGATTAAGCAGTTCGGTCACATTCTTTAAAGTTATTCTTCCGCAAGCCATGGTCGTAGCGTTACGCCCTTTAGGAAATGAAGTTATTTTAATGATTAAATCCAGTGCCATTGCCTCACTCATTACTGTTTATGATTTAATGGGAATTGCCAAACTCACTTATTCACGGACATTTGATTTTCAAGTGTACGTTTGGGCTGCTCTTATCTATCTTCTGACCGTTGAACTTATTCATCGTTTTATTGTTTTTATCGAATATCGTTTAACCCGATATTTACGGTAAATAAAATGCACAAAAAACTCTACAAAATCAAAATATTAAATTAATTTATTTATCAATGAAAGAATACAACAAGATGCGTTTTGAAAATAATAAATCTGGCTATACCAGTGAAAAATCTATCATTTCTATTCAGAATTTAAATAAATGGTACGGAGATTTTCAAGTCCTTTACGATATTAATTTCGAAGTTAAAACTGGTGAACGCATCGTTATCTGTGGACCTTCTGGATCAGGAAAATCAACTTTGATTCGTTGTATTAATCAATTGGAAAAAGCACAAAAAGGTTCGATTTGCATCCATAATATTGATATTCACACTGCTCCTTTATGCCAACAAAAAAACGTCCTGCGTAAAATAGGAATGGTCTTTCAAAACTTTAATTTATTTCCCCATATGAGCGTTATACAAAATTGTATTTTAGCACCTATGGCCGTTCAAGGACTTTCTAAACAACAAGCAAAAGAACGGGCAATTCGTTATCTTACGGATGTTGGCATTGAACAACACTGTGAAAAATATCCTTTACAACTTTCTGGTGGACAACAACAGCGTGTTGCAATTGCCCGTGCACTTTGTATGGAACCTGAAGTGATGCTTTTTGATGAACCAACATCGGCTCTTGATCCAGAAAGTGTTGGAGAGGTTTTAGAAGTTATGGTTCAATTGGCGAATACAGGTATAACAATGCTCTGTGTTACTCACGAAATGGGTTTCGCACGTAAAGTCTCAGAAAGAATACTCTTTCTAGAAAATGGAAAAATTATTGAAGATACAGCATCTGATAAATTTTTTACCAATCCTAAAAGCCAGCGTGCTTGTGATTTTCTTTCTAAAATTAAACACTAATCATTAGTACTATTTTGTCGATACAATCTTAGCTCTCTCTTTTAGAAGAGTGTTAATTGTCTGTGCACCAACAACTCCTGATGGTAACTCCGTTTTCATCTTCTGTTCCATCATCTCAAAGGCGTCGAGTTGTGCTTGTCGCACTAAAGGATTATATAAAAGCTGTTCTATCTGCCTTGCTAGCATACCAGGACGTAAAAATTCATTAAAATATTCTGGAACAATAGGTTGATCGGAAATAATATTGGGAAGAGCTGCTGTCCAGAGTGCTAGTTTGGGAAAAATGAATAATTTAGAAAAATAATCAAGTTTATAGCAAAGAATCATGGGAATTTTTGCTAATGCTAATTCCAATGAAACCGTGCCAAGTGCTGCAAGTGCAACATCTGCTTGCACAAAAGCACGCCATTTTGCATCTTCACCAACAACAACTTCTACTTTACTTTTCCAGCTCTTTACAAAATCACGAATTTCATCCACCAAATGTGGTAGTGTTGGTAAAATGATCTGTAGATGCGGGTTACGTTGTACAAGAATTTCTACGACTTCTCGAAAAATCGGCATTAAAGAGCGAATTTCTAAATTGCGCGATCCTGGCAAAATAACCAATGTAGGTGATGCGGTTTGTGCACCGCACAAATGTTCTTTTTTTGATTGGCGCTTTTTTTCTGATTGAACAGTCAAGAGTGGAGGATACATTAAAAGATGATGCCCAACATAAGTAGTAGCAGGCCCTCCCAAGTCCTGCATAATTTTTTCCTCAAAAGGAAAAATTGCTAAAACATGGTCAACAAATGTGCGCATAGCTTTAGCGCGCTTTGGACGCCATGCCCAAACAGTTGGCGCAACATACTTAATGATAGGAATAGAAGGTGTTAAAATACGCACCTTTTTCGCAACACGATGGGTAAAATCAGGACTATCAATAAGAATGAGACAATCAGGTTGCTCTTGCGCAATAAATTGAGATAAATTACGAATATGCATCAATAATGAAGGCAATTTTTTTAATACTGCACCTAAACCTATTAAAGCGATGTCATGAGAGTCAAAAAAGCTTTCTAAACCTAATTTCTGTAAATGCCTTCCACCAACACCAATCAAACGAATGGCGCACCCTGTCTGTTGTGATAAACAGGAAATTAAATCAGCACCAAGAAAGTCACCGGATTCCTCACCTGCAACAACAGCAATTTTTAAGAAACCATCACTCATGACCAGATCTTTCAAAGGTTTCAATAAAAAGTGAATGTTTATTCGCTTTTTCTATTGTTGCTTTTGCTGCTAATATTAAGCTTCTATTCGCTTCCACAGCAATACCAGACAACCCACTCTTTGCAGCATTCACCACCGTCGAAGGTCCAATTGATGGCAAATCAACACGATGATCTTGTTGTGGTTTTGCACATTTAACAAGGACACCACCTTTAGGCGGAATTTGCTGCCTTTCTCGCATTTCACAAATCCGCCACAGCATACTATCAGTCCCCTCTGCTCCCTCTACTGCAACCACCCTTCCATTGACAGCTACAGCTGCTTGCCCAATATCTAAACGACCTAAAAGCTTTGCTGCTTCAGCTGCTAAAAAAATATCTTTTTGCTCTTCTAACTCAGCACGCCGCACTGTTAAATCAAATTCCATGGGAGCTAAGAGATCTGGTACTATCTCGTGGACACCAAGAACACAAAAACCATACCCTTCAACAATCCGTATAAAAGCCTTCAATAAAGCATCATCACCTCTTGTTAAGGCTCTTAATATTTTAGGTAAAGCTAAAAAGGTTGTCCAATCGAGTTGAAACTGCCTAAGAAGCGGCCGTTTCTTAACACCACCCGCTAAAACAATATTATGAATTTGCGCTGCTTTTAAGATTTTAATGAGTCTGGATAACTCTACAATTGATAACTCACAATGCTCATAACGATAAAGCACCGTATCTGCCTCATCACGCAAAAGTACGAGAAAAGGATTCTGTCCACTCTTCTCAAGAGCTTGAGCAACAGTGACAGGCAGAACACCATTCCCTGCTATAATAGCAGTACGACCGGAAAGAAAACTCCTTGCATGAGAATGAGGCATTTTTAATTCTTATTTTCTTTTTAGTCTATCATCTTCAAATTTTGGTGTACAATAAAAACGCTTCCCTTCTTCCTTAATAAAATTGACAACATCAACAACAGACTGAGAGGTAGAATAGACAGAAGCAACATCGCTAACACGCTCTTTAAAAGGCTTACTGCGATCAAAAAGCATGGCAAACGCATGACGTAGTGCATGAATGTCTTTGCGCTCCAGCCCTGCACGTTTCATACCAATAATATTTAAACCAACCAATTTTGCCTGCACACCAACAGCTGTCCCATAGGGAATGAGATCACCAACCAAGGCAGATACACCACCGATGAATGCATGATGCCCAACACGAACAAATTGATGAACAGCAGCACCACCACCAATAATAACATAGTCACCAACCGTAACATGACCAGCTAACATACTATTATTTGCAAATGTTACATGATTTCCTACATGGCAATCGTGAGCAATATGCGCATAACAAAAAAATTGACAATCATCACCAACAACCGTCATTCCCACACTTGAATCGGAACCTCTATGCATTGTTACGCCTTCACGAATCGTACAATTTTTACCAATAGAAAGAGTCGTATCCCCTCCCTTATGTTTATTATTTTGCGGATCCGCCCCCAAAACTGCATGCGAAAACACTTTACTATTAGCTCCTAAGCTCGTCTTCCCCATTATCACAACATGACTCATCAAACTGCATCCATCACCAATAACAGCCTCTGAGCTAATATGACAAAATGGCCCAATTTGCACATTCTCACCAAGCTGTGCTCCCTTTTCCACAAGAGCAGTTGGATGGATTTTCGCACCAAACATTTTTATATCCCCATCAATCTTATTTATTCTTCTTCGATAATCATCGCAGCAATTTCTGCTTCAGCAACGCGAACATCCTCTACTTTTGCAATACACGAAAAACGCCGCATACCAGACCTTTTTTTTAAAAGATGAACATGAATCTTTAGCTGATCACCAGGAACAACCGGCTTGCGAAATTTCGCATTATCAACAGTCATAAGATAAACTAAATTTGTTTGCTTATTTCCTAATTGTAAAAGTGAAATTGCCCCAGCTGTTTGAGCCATCGCCTCTAAAATTAATACTCCAGGCATAACCGGTTTTGCAGGAAAATGTCCCGTAAAATGTGGTTCATTAATCGTTATATTTTTAATACCAATGGCTTCTTGCTCACCATCAATTTCAATGATGCGATCAATCAATAAAAATGGATAACGATGTGGTAATATTGACAGCAATTTTTCAATATCTACAGCTTCTAAATTCTTTGTTTCCTCGGGGTTGATCATATTAGCGTTTCTCCTTTTTAACTTTGCCAATACTGCGCAACGCCGCTACTTCACGAAACCACTGTTTAAATGGTCGCGCCGGACTCCCTCCCCATTTTTCTCCATCAGGAATGTCATTCATCACACCACTCCTAGCAGCAATCTGAACACATTTACCTATTACGATATGGTCTGCTACCCCCACGCTCCCGCCAAGTTGAGACATATCGCCTATTGATGTACTCCCTGCTACTCCGCATTGCGCGGCAATAAGGCAATAGCGACCAATCTTTACATTGTGGGCAATCTGTACAAGATTATCGATCTTGCTTCCTTCACCAATAATGGTATCTTCAAACGTACCACGATCAATCGTCGTATTCGCGCCAATTTCTACATCATCTTCGATGATAACACGGCCAAGCTGTGGAATTTTTTCAATTCCAGAAAGACTCCCAACATAACCAAAACCATCTTGCCCAATGCAAACACCAGGATAAATTTGAACTCTATTGCCTATTAAACTACACTGAATTGTTACCTTAGGAGCAATATAACAGTCATGTCCAACACGACAATTTTCACCAATGACAGCAGTCGACGAAATAAGAGTACCCTCACCAATCTCAACATTTCGACCAATAACAGCTCCTGCTTCAACACAGACATCATGTGCCAATTTAGCCGTTGGATGAATATACGCATGGGGTGAAATTTCTCTCTCTCCAAACCAAGACACTGGTTTGACAGAATCAGGAAATAAGATGCGACCAATCTGAGCAAAATCACGCTGGGGCGTAGACGTTACCAGAATTGCCATAGTTTCAGGAACCTTGAAGACAACTTCATTTGTACAAAAAACAGCCGCAGCAGAACTGCCAATGAGAGCATCAGAAAACTTCCGATGCTCCACAAATACAAGAGAACCTTCTACCGCACTCTCAAGTGAAGAAAGAGTTTTGATAGCTCTGTCAGAAAATTCTGGATTAAGAAGTTTAGCACCGGTCAACTCCGCAACATTAGCAACTGTCAATCGCCGGGACGGCGTAAAAAAAATGTATCCGCCATCAAAACACTTTCTCTTCCAGCCTAACCCATTTTTTTCTCTAAAGAAAACGCAAATCAGAATTTCGTAGAAATACCAAAGTTTAATTTCTGCAGACGATCACCCTCCTGCTTTGTTATTGGCCAAGCATAATCAAAACGGAGTGGACCAAATGGTGAATTCCACATCAGACTTAAACCAGCAGACGAACGCCAAGCGATTTTTGTATGTGTAACAGGCGTTTCACCCTGAAAAACAGGTTGATACTTATTCCCATAGAGTGTCGCAACATCTGCAAATACAGCACCGCGTAACCCTAACCCTTCAGGTACGATAGGAATAGGAAATTGCATTTCAGCAGTTGCACTCATATATGTCGTTCCACCTAAGAAATAAACTTCACCTTTATTAGAAACCTGACGTGGACCTATTCCATTATATTTGAATCCTCGAAGCATATCGGTATTTATTTTAAACATATCGAAGATACGAACACCATCTTTCCCTGTTCCATGGATATATCCACCTCCAAAGGAAAGCAAACCAACAAGATCCATTTGTTCAGAAAGCGTTTTATACATCATCGCTTTACCCGTTGTCTTCAAGAACTTTGCGCTTCCACCAAGCCCTGCATATTCTTGAAGAATACGTACATACCACCCATCATGTGGATTCCTCATATCGTCGATAGTATTATAGGTCAAACCATAACTAATTGAGGAACGTTTCCAAGGGCTATGCTGTGCTGCTTGAACAATCGCACCAGAATATTTCCCATATAACACTCTTATATCAGACTCTTTGGTTAAATCATACTCTTTACCAAAATCATATTCTTCTTGCACATAGGAATACGCTACATTAGCAGATAATTGATCGTTGATAGGCAGCGCAAACCGAACAGAGCCACCTGTTTGTCGTACATCATATGCTTTATCAGCACGATAGGTACTGCGAAAAATATCAATACCAGCGGACAAACGATAACCTAGGAAATAAGGATCAACAAACGACAGATTATAATTACGAGATTTTTCTTGCCCTGCACCTAACCCTAAACGAACATATTGGCCGCGTCCTCCAAGATTATGTTCGGTAACAGAGACCTCAAATGACATACCAGGGCTTGTACCACCCGTTGTATATCCTCCAGACAAAGCAAGGTCTCCTGTTGGAGCCTCAACGACATCTATAACCAAAGTAACCTGATCAGACTGATCCGTTGGAACCATTGAAATATTAACGGCTTTAAAAAAACCTAAACTTTCTAGACGACGTTTCGCGCGTTGCACTAAAGTTTGATTGTAAGCATCCCCTTCATTTAAATCAAGCTCACGGCGAATGACATAATCACGTGTCTTTTCATTGCCGCGTATCTCAATACGTTGAATATAAGCTCGCGTCCCTTGTTCAATATCATATAAAATTGAAATTGTATGATTTGCTAGATTACGATTTCCCCGTGGTTCAACTTTAGCAAAAGCATATCCCGAATCAGCAACCTTATTATTGATAAGCACCACAGACTGTTCGATGTCCTCCGCACTATAAATGTCTCCCGGCTGTGTTTTAAGAATGTTTTTTACAGATTGAATGTCAATCCCATCAACATCGCTCTCAACCTGAATATCACTGATTCTATAGCGTACGCCCTCATCAAGAACAAAATAAATCTTATATGTATTACTCGCTTCATCAAAAGTCGCTTTAGAGGAAACAACACGAAAATCCGCATAACCACGATTATAATAAAAGCGGCGTAAAGCTTCTTCATCAGCGGCTAAACGCTCTTCACTATAAACATCCCCCCCCAACAGTAAGGAGAACATGCCTGAAGGTTTCGTTGAAATGACATCTCGCAAACGACGACTTCCAAACGCGTGATTTCCCTTAAAAATAATATCACGAATCTTTGTCTTTCGCCCTTCAGTAATATTAAATACTATATTTACGCGTCCTTTTCCCAAGTTAATGGTCTGCACTCTTACAGCAACATTATTACGACCAACTGTCTTATAAGCTTCACGAATTGTATTAACATCAGCCGAAAGCTTAGCAGAATTAAATGGTTCATTTGGTTTTAAAGAAATAAACCGCTTAAGATCAGGATCTTTAAGCGTTTTATTGCCCTGAAATAACACTTGATTGACCACTTCATATTCTTTGACGAACACGACAAGCTTATCACCAACCTGATTTATTTTAACTTCGTAAAATAAGCCTAACTTAAAGAGACGTTTTACCGCAGCATCGACATCAGCACTGGAAAAACTCTGTCCAACCCGAATGCCCATATTATCTCGAACTGCCTGAGCACTTACAAATTTATTCCCACGAACTTCAATAGAACGGACCACCGATGCCTGCGCTTCTCCAACCATTGCAACAGACACCAAGGTTGTTGTTGGAGCAATTACTCCCATACTTAAGACAAACACAGACACTGCATTTAAAAACTTTGAATTTGTAGTCATTGGCTCTTTTTACCTTACTCTTACATTCTCTGGACATAACGTCCCAAAACTCTGGACATAACGTCTCAAAAGCTAACTGCCATAACAATTCTTTTTATATAGCTTTATACAGCTTTATACAGCAAAATTTACCACCCCTTAATTTATTACAACGCACTATACCACAACATTTTATGGATATGGTAAACGACCTTTCACCTATTTTTTCCATTATTACCCAATTTGTAAAATGTTTTCTATCATTTATTAGCTAAACCAACAAAAATAATCATTAAAAAGAGCAAAAAACATAAAGAGGAGAACCACAAAAAAACCTAAGCGAAAAACAATCTGCCGAATGGGAGAAGAGACCTGCCTCCCCGTAAAAGCCTCAATAACGTGGAATAATAAATGCCCACCATCAAGAGGCGGAAATGGAAAAAGATTAATAAGCCCAACGCTTATCGAAAGAAAAGCTGTAAAATTCAGCAAAGAAACAAAACCTCTTTCACTTACTTTCCAAGCAATTTTAACGGTTTTAGAAGGCCCGCTTATCTGGCAATAATCTTCTTTGCCCTTTATTAAACGACCAATAAAAAGAATTGTTTGGTTAATAATAAATGTAGTGCGTTCTATCGCTTCTCCTACAGCTCTTACAAAACCGTAACGAATATGCTTTACATAAGATGGGTCTAAACGTACAGGATTGTTTGGATCAACAGGAACACCCACACCTATCATGCCACTTCGAACCAAATTACCAAATCCATCATTTCGTTCGACTACCTTTGGTGTAATCACCGTAGTAAACATCTGTCCCATACGTTCTATTTTAAACTCTATAGGATCCTCACCATGTAAAGTCACATAATTCATCAAACTGTCAAAACTTTCAACCTGTCGACCATCCATTTCAATAAAACGATCACCTACTTCCAAACCAGACTGAGCCGCAGGATAATCTTTTACCAAAGAACCCACAACCGGCTCGATAGTTACACGACCATAAACAAAGAAAAAAAATGTTAAAATAATAATAGTAAAAAGAGCATTGAATAAGGGACCAGCAAAAACAGTTAGTGCTTTTTTCCAAGCATGCGCATTAACAAATGAACCCTCAACAACCGAAGAAGACTGAAAGGATGTTACATCTTCTCCATCCCCAACAAACTTTACATACCCTCCTAAGGGAATAAGCGCTAACCGCCACTGTGTATCATTCTTATCTGTATATCCTATTATTTGTGGCCCAAACCCAAGTGAAAAAACAGAGGCCTTAATACCACACCATCGCCCAATGAGATAATGCCCAATCTCATGCACAAAAATAATAACCATAACGACGAAAAAAATACTCAAACCTCTTAAAAGTAAACTGCTTCCAGTCATCATATGATTTAAAAATTCCAAAATATTTTCTCCTCATTAAACCATAAAAAAGAGGGTAAAAGGTGTATCCATATCAGACATAAATGCACCCATTATATAAAGGAAAAAAGCTGCTCCTACCAACCCATCCATCCGGTCCATAAAGCCTCCGTGTCCAGGCAATAAAGAACTAGAATCTTTAACAGAAAATTGCCTTTTCAGCCATGATTGCCCTAAATCACTCAACTGCGAAACAATTGACAAAATAAGAGCAAGCAGTGGTACAAAAAAACTGGTTAAATTTATGTCAAAAAAATGATAAGCGATCAATAGACCGCCAGAAACTCCAACAAATGTACCACCAATCGCTCCTGCCCATGTTTTATTAGGAGAAAATTGCGGTGCTAATTTAGGACCACCGAATGCTCGTCCACTAAAATAGCCAGCAATATCTGTTCCCCATACTATCGTAAATAAGAAAATAACAACTTGAAATCCCAACGTTTCATAGCCTCGTAAAAAGCATAAAGCGATAACTGGAAAAGACACATATAAAAAACCTAAAAAAACCCAAGCGCTCTTTTTTATAGAACCAATAGCCAAAAACACTGCTGAGATTATCACAACACAAAAAATAAATGAAGCAGATACACCCGATAGTAAAAAAGAACCAAAAACCAAATAAAAAACACTTGCTAATATTTTTTGCGAAACACGCCATTTCTCTTTCGTGATAAGAATCCATTCATAAAGAATAAAACCACCAATAACCCACACAAAGAAAGAAAAGAAAACGCCTCCCAACCATGTTAAAGACAAAGCAATAATGCCAAAAACAACAGAAGTCAGAATACGATAAGTAAGATTAGACAAAATAACATCCAAACAATAAAAATAGACAAAGACAAACTCAAAAATTGGCACAGGAAAAAAAGCTTTACTACACTGTTTCTGTGCAAATACTTTCGCAAACCTTTCTTACATTCAATCCTCTATGACTTGGTAGACTAAGATGGCGTTTATAAGACCAATAATCCCTGTAAAAAGCATTAAAAGCTTCCCTCTTAAGTTAATTCTAAAATATATTTTCAATACTCTCTCAACACGAAGCAATGGAGCTGCTGTTTACTCCTTCCGTGAATTTGAAATCTCAATCTGATATTCCGCCTCATGTAACAACATTTTGTAGCAAATGATAAATCATTTGAAAAAATTATGCAAAATGGAAATTATTTGGCTTACTCCACTGCATTTCTCATTATAGAAAAGAATAGCAAGGTTAAAAGTTATTCTTTGTGTTACACTCCCTTCACAGTCCACCATAGAAGATTTCAACACTCTTCAATAATGAAAAACACTTTTATCATGCAACTTAACAAAAACATGTTACATGAAAATCTTTTATTTTCCTGTTAGAACACTTTTCCAAGAAACAACCTCTTTCGAAATATGAATATAGACCTTTAAAAGATATCTGCCACTTTAAATCACTCTTTTTATAGTATAAAAAGCATTGTGATGATGACACAATGCTTTTATTTTCATCCTATGATCTTCTGTTAACAGCACCCACCTTTTCGTATTTTCATCCCTAAAAAGATTCTATACGGTAGAGATCCAGTATCTTCTGGCTAAAATCGCCTTAAACATGCATAATTTCGGATTCTTTCACAGCCAAAATTTTATCAATATCAGCAATCGTCTCATCTGTAAGTTTCTGAACTTTCTCAGAGAAACCATGCGCTTCATCTTGACTCATTTCACCTTCTTTTTCTAATTTTTTCAAATTATCCATACCATCACGACGAACATGCCGCGTAGCAACACGCGCTTGCTCTGCATAGTGATGTGCAATTTTTACCAACTCTTTTCGGCGCTCTTCATTTAATTCAGGTAAAGGAATACGTAAGTTCATGCCATCAGTGATAGGATTTAAACCAAGACTAGAATCACGAATAGCACGCTCTACAGCTCCTACCATAGCCTTATCCCACACAGAAACCAAAATCATCCGCGGTTCTGGAACAGAAATATTCGCAACCTGATTCATATGTACAACAGAACCATAGGCCTCAACTGTTAATGGCTCTAATAAACTCGCCGAAGCGCGTCCAGTTCGTAAACCACCTAACTCATGTTTAAAAGCCGAAATAGCTCCAGCCATGCGACGTTTCAGATCATCCATAATTGATGTAACATTCATATTTCTCTCTCCTTCAATATATTTTGAAGATTATATTTCATTCCGATACTATCGTAAATCGTCCTGTTCCATTTAACACTTTAGCTAAACCACCCTTTTCATGAATGGAATACACAATGATTGGCACATTATTCTCTCGTGCTAAAGTAACCGCTGTTGTATCCATCACAGATAATCCCAACTGTAAAATCTCAACATGTGTTAATTGATCAAAACGCTTAGCTGTAGGATCTATCTTTGGATCTGCAGAATAAATCCCATCCACTTGTGTTCCTTTTAAAAGAACATCTGCACCAATTTCTGCTGCACGTAAAGTAGCAGCAGAATCAGTGGTAAAAAATGGATTCCCCGTACCTCCTGCAAAAATAACGACTTTTCCTTGATTCATATAACCTATTGCTTTACGCTGTGAAAAACTCTCACAAATTTGTGGCATAGCAATCGCAGACAAGACAACTGCTTCAACCCCTAATTTTGATAATGATGTTCGCAATGCTAAAGAATTAATCGCAGTTGCAAGCATGCCCATATGATCTCCTGTCACACGATCCACACCATGCGAAGCAACAGCAACTCCACGAAAAATATTCCCCCCACCGATAACAATAGCAACCTCCACTCCCATCGCTCGCACTTCAGCAATATCAGCTGCAATACGATCTACCACGGAAACATCAATTCCAAAGCTCTGCCCTCCCATGAGAGCTTCACCAGAAGCTTTTAAAAGAATACGTTTATACTGTAGCGCTAATGTCATTGATAATCTCCCCAAAAGCACCGTTAATTTCTGCTTTCGACACTACTAAGGGCACCACTTTATCACGTGACGCCCTCTTAATAATCATATTTCCTCTATTCGTGATTTTATAATCAAAGATATAAAATTTCAAATCTCTGAAAATAATTTACAAATCACTACCCTTTTGCCGCTGCTGCAACCTCTGCAGCAAAATCAGACACCTCTTTCTCTACACCTTCTCCTAGTGCAAAACGAATAAAACCTGTAATTTTTGCTGGAGCACCAATAGATTTTTCAGCATCCTTTAAAGCTGCTTCAACACTCATATCAGGATTCATAACAAAAGCTTGAGAAAGCAACACAACCTCTTCAAAAAATTTACGCATACGCCCTTCCACCATTTTTTCAATGATATTTTCAGGCTTTCCAGACTGACGTGCTTGATCTGAAAAAATCGCTTTCTCACGCTCAATAGCACCGGAATCAACATCTTCCGACGTTAACGCTAACGGATTCGTTGCGGCAATATGCATCGCAACTTGCCGACCAAAAGCAGCAGCAGCCTCCTTATTTCCTGTTGTTTCAACAGCAACCAAAACACCAAGCTTACCAAGTCCATCAGCCACACTATTGTGTATATAAGTAGCAACGACACCATCCTCAACAGAGAGTTTAGCAGAACGCCTAAATGCCATATTCTCTCCAATGGTACCAATTGCATCTTTAATTGTAGCCTCTACAGTCTTCTCAGAACTAGGGTAAAGAGATGCCGAAACAGCATCAACATTCCCCTGTGTGCCCAAAGCAGCTGTTGCCACATTGCGCACAATGTCTTGGAACAGATCGTTGCGCGCAACAAAATCTGTTTCAGAATTAATTTCAACTAAAACCGCACTTGAACCGTTTGATGCGACTCCGATGAGTCCCTCAGCTGCTGTACGACCTGCCTTTTTATCTGCTTTAGCGATCCCTTTTTTACGAAGCCAATCAACCGCGGCTTCCATGTCACCGTTGGTCTCTGCCAGTGCTGCTTTACAATCCATCATACCAGCACCTGACAATTCCCGAAGTTCTTTTACTTGTGTAGCAGTAATGCTCATATTTGCCTCTTTATTCTGTAACGGTACAAGCATGCAAGAAGAAAACCCTATACATGCCTACCACCTTTTCTTTAGAAAACAAGTACCCTAACGGGCACCTTTAATATTACTCAGAAACTGGAATTGCATCTTCCAATACAGGCTCTACAGGTGCATCATCCAAAATAGGTTCTAAGGGTGCATCAACCTGAGCTCCTAAATCAACACCCATTGCACCTTGTTGACGAGCAATACCGTCAAGAGCCGCACGAGCAAAAAGATCACAATAAAGAGAAATTGCACGTGATGCATCATCATTACCTGGAATTGGGTGCGTCACATTATCAGGATCACAATTGGTATCAATAATAGCAATAACTGGGATCCCCAAACGTTTTGCTTCTTGGATAGCAATATTTTCTTTGTTTGTATCAATAACAAAGATAAGATCTGGAACAGACCCCATGTCCTTAATACCACCAAGCGCACGATTAAGCTTTTCACGATCACGCTCAAGATTTAAACGTTCCTTTTTAGTAAACCCCTGTGCTTCAGCAGCAAGAATTTTGTCTAGCTTACGCAGACGGTGAATCGAATGGGAAATCGTTTTCCAATTCGTAAGCATGCCGCCAAGCCAACGCGCATTAACATAATATTGTGCCGAACGATTCGCTGCATCAGCAATAATATCAGATGCCTGCCGTTTTGTACCGACAAAGAGAATGCGTCCACCACGCGCAACCGTATCTGAAACAAGTTTAAGCGCTTGATGTAAAAGAGGAACAGTCTGAGCAAGATCAATAATATGGATATTGTTACGCTCCCCGTAAATATAGGGAGTCATTTTTGGATTCCAGCGATGTGTCTGGTGACCAAAATGTACACCTGCCTCTAATAGCTGATGCATAGTAAAATCTGGTAGTGCCATAGTTTATCCTTTCCGGTTTAACCTCCGCGGAAAAAGCAGGTTAACCTACTACCGGGGGATATTTGCTCACCTTTTGCAAACACCCAAATTCCGCGTGTGGAATAGCGCTACCATACTAATATTTGATTCTTTTTCAAGTTATTTTCTATAACCATTTAATATTCACATTGATTCATATCTTTTTCAGACTCAAGAAATTCAAGACTGTTCAATTTTGCACGCACTGAAAAAGTTCCATAATCAACGTGAAGGTCACGCATAACACCATTTTCATATAAGAGAAAACTGGTACGATAAACTGGCAAGCCATCTTTCTTTTCTATATCATCAAAATAAGAAATCGTAACAGGCCAATATTCCTCTTCGCCTAATTTTCCCATTTTTTTTGCTTCATTATCAGAGAGCCGCGTCTTCTTTTCCCCAATGACTATACTTTCTTTTATGACTTTGTCTGCTTTATCTGTTCCATCAAATACATTGACATGGTAAAAGTGACTGCCCGCTTTTGCATGACGGATGATATTCTTTAGCTGCATAATTGGGAACTCAGCTATTGCGAGCTTGTATTCTTTTTCCTTGGGTTTTTTTAATTTAACGATAATGCCATCTTGAATACGCTCCGCTACTCCTTCAGCACGATGTGTGACCTCTTCCCCAACCTGATCTATAACATTAAAGTGAAATGTGCGACTATCCCCTGTTTCATAACTCGTTGTCTGTTGATCAGTCAAACGCACTGGCATATCTTCACTATGGATACGGCTAATAAAACGAAAACGTGTGGTATAACCCTGACATGACGAACCGGTTAACTCGTAAACCATTCGCCCAGACATTCCCGAAATGGTCATTTCATGAGAAACACTATCAAGCCGAAAATCATAAATTGCTCGATGAGGTGCAATAAAAATACTTTCTTCAGCTTTGGCAGTATCAAAACAAGCAATATATAAAATTATTATCAATAATAATCTCATCATTCCCAACTTCCCATTCTATTGCCGTTCCATAACATCATATAATCAGGCAAAAAAGGAGTGTTCTTAATTAACCACACATTTCCTTAAATCAAAAAATAGTTTATGCAATAGATGTATTGTAGAAAAGCTATGGAGTTTAAATTATGACCGATTTTATCGAAAATCATCTAAAAAAATTGGGAGTTGCTCTTCCTGAAGCAATGCAACCTGTCGCTAATTATGTAACAGCTTCACAAAGCGGAAACCAACTTTTTATTTCCGGACAACTCCCTTTTTCCGATGGCAAGCCCGTAGCGACCGGTAAGGTTGGCACAACCGTTAGTGCCAAACAAGCAAAAAAAGCAGCCGAAGTCTGTGCGCTTAACATTTTTGCACAAATCAAGGCAGCTCTTGGTGATCTCAATAGAATAAAACGCGTATTGAAAATCACTGTTTTTGTTGCTGTAGATCCCAATTTTACCGATATTCCTCTTGTTGCCAATGGTGCTTCTGACTTGTTCGTCAATATTCTTGGTGAAGCTGGAAAACATGCCCGTTCTGCTGTCGGTGTTGCTTCTCTTCCTATGGATGTTCCAGTAGAAGTTGAAGCCATCATAGAAGTTTAGACCTCTACAAACGGTGTCACATCTACATAAAACGATCATAAAATGCGAAATCTTTCTTCTTACCTTATAGTAACCTTCGCATCCTTTAATCTTGAAATTAAAGTTCTCAATTAAAATGCATAAAAGGAAATATTTGTATGAAACAAACTTATGATAATAACAATGTTTTTGCTAAATTGATTCGCAATGAAATTCCTTCTGTTCGTGTTTATGAAGATGATGATGTCATTGCATTCATGGATATTATGCCACAAGCACCAGGACATACACTGGTTATTCCCAGAAAAGGTTCTAGAAATCTCCTTGATGCTGACCCTGAAACATTGTTTCCCGTTATTAAAGCTGTTCAAAAAATCGCCAAAGCTGTTAAAAAAGCTTTTCAAGCAGATGGTATAACAGTCATGCAATTTAATGAAGCAGCAAGTCAACAAACCGTCTATCATCTCCATTTCCATATCATACCACGTATGGAGGGGATAGAGCTTTCTCCTCATAATGGTATTATAACACCAACAGAGGTACTTGAAGAAAACGCAAAAAAAATCCGTGCAGTCCTTTAAAGGACTGCTTTAAGTTGTTGAGCTTTTTTTCTTCACATGTTTTTTTGTAAAATGTGTTACTTTTCTGTCCTTTGAGCCAACAGCCATATCAGAAGATAAAACTTTTAACTGCAACTTCTCTCTTTCCCCGTTTAATTTTTGTGTCATCACACGCACCGTGCCACCATTACGTAACTTCCCAAATAAAATTTCGTCAGCTAATGGTTTCTTAATATATTCCTGTATAACACGGCTCAATGGACGTGCCCCCATCTGAGAATCGTATCCTTTATTGGCAAGCCAAGCCATGGCAGAAGAACTTAATTCAAAGCAAATTCCTCGATCAACTAATTGTGCCTCAAGCTGAAAAATAAATTTTTGCACAATCTGATTTATGGTTAACTGAGATAAAGGTGCAAACGGAATAATTGCATCTAACCGATTGCGAAATTCTGGTGTAAAGAGTCGATTAATTGCTTCAATATCATTACCATCGCGATAAACTTTGCCAAATCCAATAGCTGACTTTGCCAACTCTGAAGCACCAGCATTCGTCGTCATAATTAAAATGATATTGCAGAAATCAATTTTTCTACCACTATGATCTGTTAACTTACCGTAATCCATCACCTGTAATAAAATATTAAACAATTCTGGATGCGCTTTTTCAATCTCATCCAATAATAAAACTGCATGCGGTTTTTGATCAACTGCATCTGTAAGAAGCCCCCCTTGATCAAACCCTATATAACCTGGAGGCGCCCCAATTAAACGTGCCACTGTATGCCGCTCCATATATTCTGACATATCAAAACGTAACAGTTCAATACCTAAAGAAGATGCAAGCTGTTTTGCAACTTCAGTTTTTCCAACACCTGTTGGTCCTGAAAACAAATAACTTCCTATTGGTTTATCTGCTTCGCGCAATCCTGCTCGCGCCAATTTAATTGACGACACTAATGCAGAAATTGCCTGATCTTGTCCATACACGACATGCTTGAGTTCTCTTTCAAGCTTGCCAAGCATTTTCTGATCATCACCAGAAACTGTTTTTGGCGGAATCCTTGCCATAGTTGCAACAGTTGCTTCAATTTCTTTAACACCTATACTTTTTTTCCGTTGTTTTTCTGGTAAAAGCTTTTGTGCTGCACCACTTTCATCAACAACATCAATTGCTTTATCAGGCAATCGACGATCAAACATATAACGTGATGATAATTCTACGGATGCTTTCATCGCCTGATCCGTATATTTAATTTGATGAAAATCTTCAAAATAAGGTTTTAGCCCCTGCAAAATCTTAATAGCATCGTCAACAGAAGGCTCGTTAACATCAATTTTCTGAAAACGGCGTTCTAAAGCACGATCTTGTTCAAAGATTTTGCGATATTCTTTGTAAGTCGTCGAACCAATACATCGAATTGTCCCTGAAGATAATGCAGGTTTTAAAAGATTTGCGGCATCCATATTTCCCCCCAATGTAGCCCCTGCTCCAATTAAAGTATGGATTTCATCAATAAATAAAACAGCATCTGGGTACTGCTCAAATTCTTTAATGACGTGCTTTAATCGTTCTTCAAAATCACCGCGATAACGTGTACCAGCAACAAGTCCTCCCATATCAAGAGAAAATATTGTTACATTTGATAAAACTTCAGGCACTTGTCCATCAACAATACGTTTTGCTAATCCTTCAATTATAGCGGTTTTTCCGACCCCAGGATCACCAACCAAAAGCGGATTGTTTTTTAACCTTCTACATAAAATCTGAATCATGCGTGAAATTTCTACTTCACGACCAATTAATAAATCAATTTTTCCATTGCGTGCTTTACAATTGAGATCGACACAATAAGCAGATAGTGCACTTGTTGCTTTTTCACAATCATCTGAAATTTGCTGATCTAATTGTTCTTCAAGCCCCTCAAGTAACATGGATAATCCTTCATCACGCGTAATACCATGGGAAATGAAACGTACAGCATCATAACGTGTCATTCCCATTTCTTGGAGAAAATATGCTGCATGACTTTCTCGTTCAGAAAAAATTGCAACGAGAACATTGGCTCCCGATACTTCATCCTTTCCGGCTGATTGAGCATGAATGACTGCTCGTTGAATAACACGCTGGAAAAACATTGTCGGTTTGGTATCTTCATCAGCTCTAATCTGTCCATCCAATTCTGACTGGATATAGTGTGTTAAACGCTCTCGCAATTCTTCTACATCTACCTGACAAGCCTGAATGACTGAATTTGCATCAGCATCATCCAGTAAAGCGAGCAGAAGATGTTCTAATGTCGCGTATTCATGTCGCGCTTGCGTAGCAATTGTTAATGCGCGATGCAAAACTTCTTCAAGACTAGGTGTAAAAGATGGCATAATCCCTCACTTCCATTTCATTATACATTGCAATGGATATTCATTTTGACGTGCACACTCCCTAACTTGTATCACCTTCATTTCAGCGACTTCATAACTATAAGCTCCGCATTCGCCTATCCCATTTTGGTGAATATGTAACATAATAGAGGTTGCTTCTTCGAAACTTTTTTTAAAAAAGTTTTTCAAAATAAAAACAACAAAATCCATAGGCGTGTAATCATCATTAAGCAAAAGAACACGATACAACTTAGGATTTTGAAGTCTTGATCTCATTTTGATAATGGCATCATGCCTGCTTTCATCCAAATTTTTGCCCTTTTCATTGTGCATAATAAAGACTATAGGATTTACTGCGCGTTTTTGTCCCATTCTTTTTTTTCCGTGCATCACATTTCTTATTAATTTTAAGTTCTTTCATCACTATTGCAACACTCGATTTATTGAAAAAAAATTTCGTTTATGGTTAGCTTTAAGGCAAATATGAAAACTTACAAAATAATTTTTGTAAATAAATTAGTAATATCATTCATCTAGAGTGTATCAATAAACTGCAGAAATAAAGGGGCTTTAGAGAGCTTTCGGAGTAAACAAAGAAATAGGGTACCGCGTGTGAATATTAATTGTCAAAAAATTGTGCGTTGTTATCAAAAGATAGCAATTGCTTTTGTTGTTTTAGCTCTTTCTTACTCTTTTGCATCCGCTACACCTCAAGGTGCTTATCCTGATAAATATGCTGCTATCGTTATAGATGCTAATACAGGGAAAACTTTATTTCAAGCCAATGCAACCCTGAAACGTTATCCTGCTTCTTTAACAAAAATGATAACGCTATACTGCCTCTTTGAAGCTATGAAGATGCGCCGTGTGACACCAAATACACCAATTCCTATCTCACATTATGCAGCAACACAACCGCCAACAAAAATCGGACTTAGAGCAGGCCAAACAATTTCTGCAGAAGCTGCTGCCAAGGCTCTCATTACAAGATCGGCAAATGACGTGGCAACTGCAATTGCAGAGTACCTCGGTGGCACTGAAAAAAAATTCGCGCGAATGATGACAGCTAAAGCCCGCCAACTTGGCATGACACAGACGCATTTTGCCAATGCTTCAGGACTTCCAGATAGCCATAACTATTCCACAGCACGGGATATGGCAACTTTGTCATTAGCATTACGAAAAAATTTTCCGCAACAGTATAAATTGTTCAAAATAAAAAGTTTTACTTTCCGTGGACATACAATTAACACCCATAATAAACTGGTGAAAATAATGAAAGGCGTTGATGGAATTAAAACCGGCTACACACAAATGTCAGGTTATAATTTGGCGACATCAATGCAACATGAGGGGCGCTCCATCATTGCTGTCGTTATGGGAGGTAAATCATCTACCGCACGTGATCAACATATGGCCAATTTATTGAGCCAATATTTGCCAAAAGCAAGCCTCATGAAAAGTAAGGAACACTTAATGGCTTCAGCACACTACAAATTACCTACAGGCGCAAATACTCCTATACCTACCGTAAAAGCTGAGCCAACCAATTTCGATGACGAAATTTCTACTATGTTAACAGCATTTGCAGAGCAACCTAGAAATTCTAACACGGCTATAGCTGCTGTCAATCAAGCAATTATACCAATCCCTAATCCTCAAAAAGCGATACCCATTGAGACACATAAAATTGTTACAGCTTCTTTGTCTACAAATGCCGGATGGGCCATCCAAATTGGTTCTCTCCCTAGTAAAGAACAGGCAAACACTCTGCTTTTAAAAGCAAAAAATACAGCTTATTCTGCTTTAAAAAGCGCATCATCACATATGCAACTTTTTGAAAAAAGTGGGCGTCGCTATTATCGTGCGCGTTTTACAGGTTTTCAATCAAAAAAAGCTGCATTTAATGCTTGTTCTACGTTAAAGAAAGCAAATTTTAACTGCTATACTGTAGCTTACTAAAAGTTTTTGAATTCTGCATTAAGGATAGTGTCATGATACATAATGCTCTTGCTTCATCCTCTGAAAAAGAAAATTTATTGAAGCAATCATCTTTTCTTTCATTGCGTTCTCTTCACGATGCGGCAACAAAACTGGCGAATTTAAAATATACTCCAGCAACCTTAAACACGAAGTCTCTTGTTAAACTTCTTATTTGTCAAACAACGCGAAATCGTCGTCTCTCAATGCCTCATGTACGCATTCATTTACGCGTTGCAAGCCAAACTGGTAATGTACCTATTAAAATCCATCTCGGTGCAACAAATGGTTCATTTTATAGGTAATTTTTGCAAGAATGTTTTTTTAATCAGAATATTCTCATGTCACTTAAAGCGTTTTTAAAGATTCTTTAATGTGTGCACATCTTCCTTTAAGTTTATGTGAGATTATAAATTGCAATCCAACCATTTGATTAATTTTTTATGAAACTATCCATTCAATATATTGATTTATAACGATAATTTATCGTTTACATATTGAATGAGAACCGCGAATATCCTAAGATTCTCTCATTCCAAGCTTTCTTATGTAGAATCAATCAAAACCATCCCCTTGTACATCACAAGTGGTATTATTATGTGGATCAAAAACTCTAAAGAAAGGCGTAAAAAGGCCTGTTATGAATCTTCTAAATACCAAGGGCTGTCGGCAACATTGGGAGGCAGTAAAGAGTATGATGATACCGGTTTGCACCTTCATAAACGTAAAGACAGTGGTGCACAATGGCTTTACCGCTATACTATCTCCACGGGCGGTGTCGTGAAATGGGCTTGGGTGCTCTTTAAGAGATGTTTCTTTAAAACAAGCCCGTGAATGTGCAACCCAATAGCGTTTTGTTCTTCGTGAAGGTTAAAGAACGTGAAAAGCAAAAACGTGAGGAAATGCGTAAGCTGCATTATTTAAAAGATATTGCTTTAGATACTTTTGAAAGTCGCAAAGCAGAATTAAAAAATGACGGTAAAGCCGGAAGATGGTTTGCACCTTTGCAACTTTATATTCTCCCCCAGTTAGGTTCTCTACCGGTTTCAGAGATTACCCAAACCGATATACGTAATACACTCGCCCCTATTTGGTATAGCAAAAGCTGATACAGTTATGAAAGCTCTCAATCGCCTTAATATTTGCTTCAAACAAAGCACCAACCGCGATTAAGCCATAAAAGGTATAAAAATATCAAATGTTTGTTTATCTTTGCATTTAATATCAAAAATTATCCTTGATATTTTTTCGTAAGAAACAAGTGCTCCCATTGAATACCAGCTTTTCTCATTGTTTGGATACTGTTATCATTAATTTCATTGAGGAAAAGCTTCCCAATAATTTATAAATCCACTTCAAAATATAAACGATATACGAAATTACCTAAACTCTTTTGCTAAACTCATGATGTTCTTTTCGAAATGTAAGGAAATTTAAAAAAGCGACTTTTTATTGAACAATATATTTTGAGATAACATATCCTTTTACATTTTGAATAAGAATCCTTGATATAGGAATATGCTCTCATTTGAACCCCATACAAAGTAAAACAATAAAATTCTCTTGCGTGTACATCATAAGGAGATATTGGTGTATAAATAGAAAATGTTTAAGAAAGCACTCAAGATACCTCTTTTATAAAGTCTTGTAATAACAAAAGAGGTTAGCAAGATTAGAGGCATTCAATAAAAAATAGAATAATGAAGTCCACTTGTATCTTTACAAGCCTACATATCCCATAAAGAATTTACCAGATTAAATACTGTTACTTTAACAGGATATTGCATTGACTGCGAGACCAGCTTTACTGGTTTCTTTATAGCGTTCACTCATATCGTGTCCGGTCTGGCGCATTGTTTTTATACAAGCATCAAGAGAAACAAAATGCTCTCCATTACCATGTAAGGCAAGAGAGGAAGCTGTTACTGCCTTAACCGCTCCCATAGCATTGCGTTCAATACAAGGAACTTGTACAAGACCAGCCACAGGATCACATGTCATCCCTAAATGATGCTCAAGCGCAATCTCTGCGGCATTTTCAATTTGAGCTGGTGTTCCACCCAATGCCGCTGTCAATCCTGCAGCTGCCATTGAAGATGCCGCCCCAACCTCACCTTGACAACCAACTTCTGCACCAGAAATAGAAGCATTATGTTTGATGACACCACCAATAGCTGCTGCCGTTAATAAAAAATTATGGATTCCCTTTCGATCCAAATCATCATGAAACTGAAGATAGTAACGTAAAACCGCAGGCACAACACCAGCTGCCCCATTTGTTGGTGCTGTCACAACACGACCACCTGCAGCATTTTCCTCATTTACTGCTATAGCATAGACTGAAAGCCAATCATTTGCCCAAAGCGGGTAATTGTGATTTTTTTTTCGATTTTCTAAAAGCTTTTCATACAGCTTTTTCGCACGCCTTGGAACATGCAATCCCCCTGGCAACTCACCTTCTTGTGCAAGACCTCTATCAATACAGTTTGTCATGGCAGAGAAAATTTCATCAAGCCCTGTATCGAGAGCAGAACGCTCTATCTTCGTTTCTTCATTGAGACGCTTCATTTCAGCAATAGAAAGCCCCGAACTTTCAGCCATTGATAACATTTCAGATGCAGTATCAAAAGGATATGGCACCTCCGTCGTTTCCTGTGGTGTATTACCATTCATACGGCTTAATTCATCCTCAGTCACAACAAAACCACCACCGATAGAATAATAAATCTGCCGCAAAAGGATATTTCCATTCCTATCAAGCCCTTCAAATGCAAGTCCATTAGTATGTCCCAGTAGGACTTTTTTGCGTTCAAAAATAAGATCATTTTGCAAATCAAATTGATAAGCGGGATGACCTTTTGGTTGCACTTTTTTCTCACGTGTAACCTTTTCTAAAAGGAAACCCATGCAATCAGGATTAACAGTAGACGCTTTTTCTCCCAAAAGCCCTAAAACAATAGCTCTATCTGTCGCATGACCAATCCCCGTAAAAGCCAAAGACCCATAAAGATAAACACGTATGCGAAAAACTTTAGAATCAAATGATTGAGAAAAATCCCGTGCAAGAATCTCTTGCAAAAACATATTAGCTGCCGTCATTGGCCCCATGGTATGGGAACTAGAAGGACCAATACCGATTTTAAAAAGTTCAAAAACAGATAAAAACACACATCACCCCAAAACTCTATACAGTTTGAGTATACATATTTCTATCACATTTGTCCCATTTAAAATCAAATTGCAAGATAAGCTAAAAAAATGATTGCAATAAATATAACCGTCGCCCGTCTTGCTACTAACCAACACTTTCCTTCTATAGCGCTTTCCATAGCTAACCTTCAAAATAGATGATGATCCAGAGTAACTACTCTTTCGATTTCTCAAATCGTAGTAAAATAAATGTTAACATGCAATATTAAAATTAAGCAAGAATGAGAAGTTCTCACCAAAATATTATTATAATGCCTCGAGCTCTTCAAAAATGACGCTCACTTACATAAAAATATTTCCATAGATATGATTAAATAAAACGTACAAAGTTCTCTATTGATTCACGTTCTGTCACAAAATTATTTTCTGGAGCACTCTCATCGCGATAACCAAGTGCCATACCACAAACGATGCGCCGATCAGAAGGAACGGATAAAAGTGTACGAATTTGTTTATGATAATCAGCAAATGCTGCTTGGGGACATGTATCTAATCCAAATCCACGTGCAGCTAACATAATTGTTTGCATAAACATCCCCAAATCAAGCCAGCTCCCCATTTCCATGTCGTAATCCATAGTAAATAAAAGTCCTACAGGCGCACCAAAAAATGAAAAATTCCGCGCTTTCTGGTGACAGATTTTTTCCTGTTCATCTTTTTGAATTCCAAGGCTCTTATAAAGATCCAAACCAACTTTTCGACGCCTTGAAAGATAAGGCTCACGCCATTGACGTGGATAATAATGAACTTCACGTTCCCCTTTTATACCTGTGAGTGCGAGTTGTGAAAGTTCTTGTCCTACTTTCTGCAATATATTCCCTGTAAGAACAATGACTTGCCATGGTTGCGTATTTGTTCCAGATGGCGCCCGAGCCGCAAGTTTTAAAATTTCTTTGATCGTCTCCTGTGAGACTTGTTGATGCGTAAAGGCTCGTATCGACTTACGTGACAAAATAGACTGAAAAATATCAATAGAAGAATCGACTGTCATTGTTTTTACTTTCTCTTTTAAAAATAACTTTAAATATTGCTATTTTCTCATTCATAGCTAAACGTGTCGCACACACCTGCAACTCTTTTTCATTTACTCTCTTTTTTTGAAAAACTGACGATATCCGATGCCCTATCAGCGCCTATTATAAAAAATATAGCCTTCTCTCTTAATAGAAAAAAATCATCAAAAATGCATGTGAAATAAATTTTATACCCAATAACGCACTCCTCATTTAGCTAAAATCTTAAAAAGTTTTCTCTATGCATTCTAAATCATGTAAGGGGTTATCAATATCGCGCTGCATCTGCTGTCAATAACCCCATTTTATTAATCCTTGCAATTAATTCTTTCAGCTGTTTCTCAACATCAAGTCATTTTCCCATTATAGCTAACATAGCAAAGACTTCAGCCAAAGAAAATTGAACTCTTTTAGCACGCAATATTTTATATATGGTGGTCTGTTTGCGCATAAAGCCGTGTGCTTTCACGAAGAAAAAACACAAGAAACCCTACTATTTTGAGTAATAATACAAAGTCTGAATGGTTACTGAAAATTCATGTGCCAATTCACAAATTGAGTCATATTCACACATTTTATCATTCTATTTTTATAGGATAAGATATCTGCTTTTGATAAAATTTTAATGAGCACTTTATCCTCTACTTTCCTCAATTTATTCGATACAATAAAATAAAGCATTTTCTTATCATACAAGAATTTTAAAGAAGAAAATCAATTACTGTTCGGATTATACAAAAAAACTTTTAATCCATTCATTGTGATGACTTTTTCAGCTTTATACTGCATAAAATATTGATTTATAAGGATAATTTATGATATTCAACGTATCATAATCTCAAATATTGTAAGATGCTCTTATCTTAAATCATTTCATTTTGGATCAAGTAAAGTTATGTGCCTGCATATCACAAAGGGGCTAGCGTGTGAGTAAAAACTTTAAAGAAAAGCGTAAAAATGCCTCAATCGTCTTCATGCAAGGACTGTTATAACATTAGGAACTGGTAAAGAAAACGATGGTGTCGGTTTGTTTCTTCACAAACGTAAAAATAATGGCGTTCAATGGATTTACCAGTATATCATCTATAGATGGCGTCGTGAAATGGGCTTAGGTGCTTTAAGAAATGTCTCCTTAAAAAAGCTTGTGAATTGGCTACACAATGGTGTTCTTTTTTAAAGGCGTTCTATTTTGTATGAGGGGCGTCCTCCTATTAAAAAACGTGGCAAACATAAAAGCATAACGTGGCAAATAAAAGTATGAGGCAATGCGTAATTTTCATTATCTCAAAGACATTGCTTTAGATACTTTTGAAAGTCACAAAGCTGAACTAAAAAACAATGACAATGATAGAAACTGGTTTCTCCCTTTAAAATTTCATATTCTTCCAAAATAAGGTAGCCTTTCCGTTTCAGAGATTGCACAAACAAATATACGCAATACTCTTGCCCCTATTGGGTATAAAAAATGCAATAGTGAATAGAGTTTTTACCCGTCTCAATATTTGTCTCAAACATATTGCTGCTTGAAGTTAGATATTGATTTACAGGCAACAGAAAAAGTACACACGCTGTTAGGTAAACAACGTCATAAAACCATTAATAAATCGGCAATGAATTGGAAAGATATACCAGCTTTTTTAAAACACTTTGCCAAACAATATCTCTAACATAATTGGCTCTGCGTTTGTTACTCTTACAGGTGTTCGTACAAACCCTTCGTGTTATATCCATAAAGATCAGATTAAAGATGATATATGGATCACCCCTGCTGAGAATATGAAAGAAAAAGGCATAATACTACAACAGAGTTTCGCGTACCTTTATTACTTTATAAAAGATATCAATCATAACAATCTCACACTCTTCAAAACCATTAGCTAACGCATTTTCAGGTAGGCACCCCTTTCGATATGTCAACCTATCACTTTAGGCACTTTTGTGCCTTTGAATATAAAAGATAAGAATTTTATAAAATAAAGCGAGAGAAAATATAAATATCATTATAAGACAATGTAATAAACTAGAAAGAATGCTTAAAATAATAATCACCTTAGAGCTCTTAAATCATATTAAAAAATATGGAAATTCTCTATTCTGAAATCTATAAAAAACGCCCGAACTTCATATTCGGGCGTTCCTTTGTCCATTTTCTAATATGTCTGCCAATTACTCAGCAACTGCTTCAGTTGTCATATTTGTCAACATAGCCTTAGCCATCTCGTTATTGCTAGATTTACGCCGCTCATCGATAATCAAATCATCACGAACTGTCGCAATACGGCGAATTTGAGCAATCGTACCACCTGTACCCGCAGGAATAAGGCGACCAACAATAACATTCTCCTTAAGACCTTGCAAAGTATCAATTTTACCAGAAACTGCTGCTTCAGTAAGGACTCTCGTTGTTTCCTGAAATGATGCTGCCGAAATAAATGATGGCGTTTGAAGAGATGCTTTTGTAATACCAAGAAGAATGGGAGTACCCGATGCAGGTCTCTTCCCTTCTGCTATCAAATTATCATTGATTTCATCAAGCTCAATACGATCAACATTATCTCCCGCGATATATCCTGAATCTCCAGATTCAGTAATCTCAACTTTTTGCAACATCTGACGAACAATCACTTCAATATGTTTGTCATTAATTAACACACCTTGCAAACGATAAACTTCTTGAATTTCATTAACGAGATAAGATGCTAAAGCCTCAACACCCTTAATCGCCAAGATATCATGAGGGGCCGGATTACCATCGAGGATATAATCTCCTTTTTCAATTTGATCACCCTCTTGGAAGTGAAACAGTTTACCTTTTGGAATCAAATATTCTACCGGTTCAAGAGTTGCATCATTTGGTTCAATGATAACACGACGTTTATTCTTATAACCACGACCAAAACGAATTGTACCACTCACTTCAGCAATAATAGCATGATCTTTTGGACGCCGTGCTTCAAAAAGCTCAGCCACACGTGGTAGACCACCTGTAATATCCTTTGTCTTGGCACTTTCCATTGGCAAGCGAGCAATAACATCGCCAGCCTTAACATGGGAACCCAGTTCAACAGAAAGAATAGTTTCCACTGACATCATATAACGGGCTTCACCTCCCTTATACAATTTAGCAATGGTTTCACCCTTTTTATCTGTGTGGATGATAATAGCTGGTTTTAGATCAGCACCTCGAGGATTCGCACGCCAATCAATGACCAAACGCTTCGTAATACCGGTAGATTCATCAGCTGTTTCAGTAACTGACAAACCGTCAATCATATCCTCAAAACCTATATAACCTTCAACTTCAGTTAAAATTGGACGTGTATAAGGATCCCATTCTGCTATACGTTGCCCACGCTTAACCACGTCACCATCATCAACAAAAATATGTGCTCCATAGCTAATACGATGCACGACACGCTCTTTTCCAGACTCATCCTTAATAAGGATAGCCATATTACGTCCCATAACCACCAACTGACCTTCAGAATTGCGAACGATATTGCGATTGCGAATTTCTACTATACCTTCATAAGAGGCTTCTAAATGAGACGAGTCTACAACCTGTGCCGTTCCTCCTAAGTGGAAAGTCCGCATAGTAAGCTGCGTTCCTGGTTCACCAATAGACTGAGCAGCAATAACACCAACTGCTTCACCTTGATTCACTGGCGTTCCACGTGCCAAATCACGACCATAGCATTTGGCACAAACACCAAGACGCGTTTCACATGTTAAAGCAGAGCGGATTTGCACAGACTGGATCCCAGCTTCTTCAATCTTAGCAATATCAGCTTCCTCAATCATCGCACCACCCTCAAGGAGAACTTCTCCAGAAACTGGGTGTAAAATATCGACAAGTGCTGTACGTCCAAGAATCCTTTGCCCAAGAGATGCAACAATTTGTCCTGCATCAACAATAGGCTGCATCGTAAGCCCCTTTGTCGTACCACAATCAACTGCTGAAATAATAGCATCCTGAGCAACATCAACGAGGCGTCGTGTTAGATAACCAGAGTTGGCTGTTTTTAGCGCAGTATCGGCAAGCCCTTTACGTGCTCCGTGCGTTGAATTGAAGTACTCGTTAACGGTTAGACCTTCCTTAAAGTTCGAAATAATTGGTGTTTCAATAATTTCACCCGATGGTTTTGCCATTAATCCACGCATACCAGCCAACTGCTTCATCTGGTTGGCAGAGCCACGCGCCCCAGAATGTGACATCATATAGATTGAATTCATTGGTCGCTGACGACCTGTTTTAGGATCGAATTCAACCGCCTGAATACGTTTCATCATCTCATCAGCAACGCGATCCGTACATTTACCCCATGCATCCACGACTTTGTTATATTTCTCACCTTGTGTAATGAGACCGTCATTGTATTGCTGTTCATATTCTTTAGCTAAAGATTCCGTTTCTGCAACCAAACGCGATTTGCTATCAGGGATAACCATATCATCCTTACCAAACGAAATTCCTGCACGACAAGCATAAGAAAAGCCAAGTTGCATAATACGATCGCAAAAAATAACTGTCTCTTTTTGTCCACAGTGCCGATAAACCTGATCAATCAATTTAGAGATATTCTTTTTAGTCATTTCTTGATTGACAATATCAAACGAGATATTTGGATTTTTTGGCAAAAGTTCTCCAATAATCAAACGTCCAGGCGTTGTATCGTAAAGTTTGGCAATTTCTTTTCCATCTTTTCCTATATTTTTAACGCGACCTTTGATCTTCGTGTGAAGCGTTATAACCTTATTTTCCAAAGCATGATGAAGTTCGCCTATATCAGAAAAAGCCATTCCTTCACCTGGTTCTTTTTCAGAAACAATCGAAAGATAATAAAGTCCAAGAACCATATCTTGTGATGGAACAATAATCGGCGCACCATTGGCTGGATGAAGAATATTATTGGTTGACATCATCAAGACACGTGCTTCAAGCTGTGCTTCGAGAGAAAGTGGAACGTGAACAGCCATCTGATCACCATCAAAATCTGCATTAAAAGCAGTACACACCAACGGATGAAGCTGTATCGCCTTTCCTTCAATCAAGACGGGTTCGAAAGCCTGAATACCCAAACGGTGCAATGTTGGCGCACGATTCAGCAAAACAGGATGTTCACGAATAACCTCGTCTAAGATATCCCATACTTCCGGATGCTCTTTCTCTACAAGTTTTTTTGCCTGTTTTACAGTTGATGAATACCCCTTCGCATCAAGCCGTGCGTAAATAAATGGCTTAAATAACTCAAGAGCCATCTTTTTTGGAAGACCACATTGATGCAATTTCAACTCAGGACCTGTCACGATAACAGAACGACCTGAATAATCAACACGCTTTCCAAGCAAATTTTGGCGGAAACGCCCTTGCTTTCCCTTTAGCATATCCGAAAGAGACTTAAGCGGACGCTTATTTGCTCCTGTAATCACACGCCCGCGTCGACCATTATCAAACAATGCATCAACAGCTTCTTGCACCATACGTTTTTCATTGCGGACAATAATTCCAGGAGCACGCAATTCAATCAATCGTTTCAAACGATTATTACGGTTTATGACACGTCGATAAAGATCATTTAAATCTGATGTCGCAAAACGCCCACCATCAAGTGGAACCAATGGACGTAAATCAGGTGGAATGACTGGAATCGTCTTCATAATCATCCATTCTGGTTTATTGCCAGATTCAAGAAAATTTTCAACGATCTTAAGCCGTTTAATCAGCTTTTTTTGCTTTAATTCTGACGTTGTCTCAGACAATTCAACACGCAAATCATTAGCAAGTTTTTCTAATTCCATGCTGGCTAGAAGCTCATAAATAGCCTCAGCACCAATCATAGCTGTAAATTGATCTTCCCCAAACTCATCAATAGCAAGCATATACTCTTCTTCAGAAAGAAGCTGATGGAGTTTAAGGGATGTCAACCCTGGTTCTGTTATAATATAATTCTCAAAATAGAGAACACGCTCAATATCTTTCAAAGTTAAATCTAAAAGTGTAGAAATGCGACCTGGTAACGATTTAAGGAACCAAATATGCGCAACAGGTGCCGCAAGCTCAATATGCCCCATACGCTCACGACGTACGCGCGAAAGTGTTACCTCTACACCACATTTCTCACAGATAATGCCCTTATACTTCATGCGTTTATATTTACCGCATAGACATTCATAGTCCTTAATAGGGCCAAAGATACGTGCACAAAAAAGACCATCACGCTCTGGCTTAAAAGTCCTATAATTAATAGTCTCAGGCTTCTTGATCTCACCATACGACCAAGACAAAATCTTCTCAGGGCTCGCAATGGAAATACGAATAGAGTCAAATGTCTGCGCTGGCGCCTGAGGATTGAAAAGATTCATGACCTCGTGGTTCATGCCGTTCTCCTTCAAAGATTCTTAGAACCTGTTATTACATCTCATTAATTTTATCACAGAGTTCATTTAAAACCATTTCTACTTTTTAAAACTGTCTGCGCTCTCTTAACAAAAGCTTCTTATTTAGCCTCTCAAAACAATAAGAGCGCACTCGCGCGCTCCTTAAATTATTATTCCGTTGTATCAGATAAGGCTCGCTGTGCAATAAGCTCGCGCGCATCATCAAGTTCTACATTCAGAGCGAGTGAACGCATTTCTTTTACCAATACATTAAAGCTTTCCGGTATCCCCGCCTCAAATGTATCATCACCACGCACGATTGCTTCATAGACTTTGGTCCGACCAGCCACATCATCCGATTTCACAGTCAACATTTCCTGTAAAGTATATGCAGCACCATAAGCCTCAAGTGCCCAAACCTCCATTTCACCAAAACGCTGACCACCAAATTGTGCCTTACCTCCTAACGGCTGTTGAGTCACAAGCGAATATGGTCCAATCGAACGTGCATGAATCTTATCATCAACAAGGTGATGCAATTTCAACATGTAAATATATCCAACTGTCACCGGACGATCAAAAGGCTCTCCAGTACGACCATCATAAAGTGTGACTTGTCCTGAACTATCCAAGCCTGCTTCTTCCAACATCATGTTGATATCAGATTCATGGGCTCCATCAAAAACAGGTGTTGCGATTGAAACGCCTTTCTTCATCTGTAGTGCTAATTTATAAAGACTCTCATTATCATAACGACGTACTGGTTCATTATGATCATTATCAGGCATCAGATTTTCAATACGCTGACGCAAAGGAAGGATATCCCCAGTCTCTTGATATAATTCTACCAAATCACCAATCTTCTTGCCCATACCAGCACACGCCCAACCAAGATGGGTCTCAAGAATTTGCCCAACATTCATACGGCTAGGCACACCAAGCGGATTTAAGACGATATCAGCATGCGTTCCATCTTCAAGAAATGGCATATCCTCTACAGGAAGAATACGCGACACAACCCCCTTATTACCATGACGTCCTGCCATCTTATCCCCTGGTTGGATTTTGCGTTTTACAGCGACAAAAACCTTCACCATTTTCATGACACCAGGAGGCATTTCATCGCCTCTTTGAACCTTCTCAACTTTATCCATAAAGCGACGTTGCAATGCTTCTTTTGATTCATCATATTGCTTACGCAAAGCCTCAATTTCGTTCTGAAGCTTTTCATCCTCAACAGCAAAGTGCCACCACTGTGAGCGCGGGTAGTGAGCCATCACCGTATTGTCAAGCTTCTTGCTCCCCGAAAAACCTTTTGGACCTTCCACTGCAACTTTGCCTGTCAACATATCAGAAAGACGTGCATAAACATTACGATCAAGAATTGACTGTTCATCATCACGGTCTTTCGCTAAACGCTCAATTTCCTCACGTTCAATTGCCATTGCACGTTCATCTTTTTCCACACCGTGGCGGTTAAATACGCGAACTTCAACAACAGTGCCGAAAGTTCCAGGAGGCATTCGCATAGAAGTATCTCGAACATCTGACGCTTTTTCACCAAAAATGGCACGCAAAAGCTTCTCTTCTGGCGTCATGGGGCTTTCACCCTTTGGGGTAATTTTGCCAACCAAAATATCACCAGGCTGAACTTCAGCACCAATATAAATAATACCAGCTTCATCAAGATTTCTTAACGCTTCTTCTGCAACGTTAGGAATATCACGCGTTATTTCTTCAGGCCCAAGTTTTGTATCACGCGCAGCAACTTCAAATTCCTCAATGTGAATAGAAGTAAAAACATCATCGGCAACAATGCGCTCAGATAATAAAATGGAATCTTCATAATTATATCCATTCCAAGGCATAAAGGCCACAAGAACATTCCGCCCCAGCGCTAAATCACCAAGATCCGTAGAGGGACCATCGGCAATAATATCACCCTTCTCTATCCGATCCCCTACATGCACAAGAGGGCGCTGATTAATACAAGTGGATTGATTGGAACGTTGAAATTTCTGTAAACGATAAATATCAACACCAGACTTTGAAGGATCCAAATCCTCTGTTGCACGAATCACAATACGCGTTGCATCAACTTGATCAACAATACCACCACGCTTTGCACTAACCGCTGCCCCTGAATCACGTGCAACAACGGATTCCATCCCTGTTCCAACAAATGGTGCTTCAGCACGTACAAGCGGAACTGCTTGACGCTGCATGTTTGAACCCATCAACGCACGATTCGCATCATCATTTTCCAAAAATGGAATAAGAGCTGCCGCTACTGAAACCAACTGTTTTGGTGAAACATCCATCAAATCCACGTGATCACGCGGGGCCATCAAAACTTCACCAGCATGACGACAAACAACGAATTCTTCTGTAAAGTGCCCTTCAGCATCTAATGAAGAATTGGCTTGAGCGACATAATGCTTTGATTCTTCCATAGCAGACAGATAAACGACTTCTGTTGTCACTCTACCATCAATAATCTTGCGATATGGGCTCTCAATAAAACCATATTTATTAACGCGCGCAAATGTCGCTAAGGAGTTAATCAAACCAATATTGGGACCTTCCGGTGTTTCAATCGGACAAATGCGACCATAATGCGTAGGATGGACGTCACGAACTTCAAAACCTGCACGTTCACGGGTCAAACCTCCCGGACCAAGCGCGGAAAGACGACGCTTGTGGGTAATTTCTGACAAGGGGTTGGTTTGGTCCATAAACTGCGATAATTGTGAAGATCCAAAAAACTCCCGCACCGCCGCCGCTGCAGGCTTTGCATTTATCAAATCCTGAGGCATGACTGTGTCAATTTCAACCGATGACATACGTTCTTTTATCGCACGTTCCATACGAAGTAAACCAATGCGATATTGATTTTCCATCAACTCTCCAACGGAACGAACACGACGATTACCAAGATTATCAATATCATCAATCTCACCACGGCCATCACGCAATTCAACCAGCATTTTGACAACAGCAAGAATATCCTCTTGGCGTAAAATGCGAACTGTATCTGGGCAATCAAGATCCATACGCAAATTCATCTTAACACGCCCTACAGCGGAAAGATCATAACGCTCTGGATCGAAAAATAATGAATGGAACATCGCTTCCGCTGTATCCATTGTTGGTGGTTCACCAGGACGCATAACCCGATAAATATCAAATAATGCATCCTGCCGACTCTCGTTTTTATCTACTTTTAAAGTATTACGGATATATGCACCAATATTCATATGATCGATATCAAGGATATTAATTTGATCTGCATTTACATCAAACAAAACCTTCAATATCTTTTCGTCAATTTCATCACCTGCTTCAAGGTAAATCTCACCTGTTTGATAATTAACGATATCTTCCGCAAGATAACATCCTAATAAGTCATCCTCACTCACCTTAACCGCTTTGAGACCCTTCTCGGCTAAAGATTTTGCAACACGAAGCGTTAGCTTTTTACCAGCCTCAGCAACAACTTCACCACTATCTGCATCGACAAGATCAGAAATAAGCTTCATGCCTTTAAAGCGATCAACAGAATAAGGAGTACGCCATCCATCTCTATCTCGCTCATAAGATACTTTATTATAAAAGGTTGACAAAATATCTGATGCATCCATACCCAATGCCATCAGGAGACTCGTAACAGGAACCTTGCGCCGACGATCAATACGAGCATAAATGATATCTTTAGCATCAAACTCAATATCAAGCCAAGAACCACGATAAGGAATAACACGAGCAGCAAAAAGAAACTTTCCCGAGGAATGCGACTTTCCTTTATCATGATCAAAAAAGACACCAGGAGAGCGATGCATCTGTGAAACAATAACACGCTCCGTACCATTAACAATAAAAGTGCCATTCGTCGTCATTAAAGGCATATCGCCCATATAAACACCTTGCTCTTTAATGTCTTTGATCTCTTTTGATCCTGTATCCTCATCAATATCAAAAACAATTAAACGCAATATCACCTTTAAGGGCGCTGCATAAGTCAAATCACGCTGACGGCATTCTTCAACATCAAATTTTGGTAAATCAAACTCATAACCAACAAACTCAAGCATAGCTGTACCGGAAAAGTCCGAAATAGGAAAGACCGATTTAAAAACAGCTTGCAAACCTTCATCTGGTCGTCCACCTTCCGGTTCCTCAACCATGAGAAACTGATCATATGACGCTTTTTGAACCTCAATAAGATTCGGCATCTCTGCCACTTCAGGAATCTTACCGAAAAATTTGCGTACGCGCTTACGACCATTGAATTGAGACATCATCGCTAGGGTCTGAGCCATTGTTGCTCCTTGATTTTTACTCTCCAAGGTAGACGAAACCTTGAAAGCTTTATGTCATTAACCTGCACATGCAGACCAGTTTACCTAATACCCGATAATGGATATCACTCATTTTCCCCCTTAACATAAGCCATCTATTTACTTGGCCCTATGATAAAGGAACAAGAAATAAAACCCATTCCCATTACAATTTTTCAACACTTGGGAAAAGGTTTTCATTAATCATCTCCCTTCTTTCCAAGAGAAAGAAAATCGGCGAACATAAAAGCCCGCCGATGAAATGAGATTTACTTAAGCTCAACTTTAGCACCAGCAGCTTCAAGTTGAGATTTAATTTTCTCTGCTTCGTCTTTAGAAGCGCCTTCTTTAATAGGCTTAGGAGCCCCCTCAACAAGATCTTTCGCTTCTTTAAGACCGAGACCCGTAAGAGCGCGAACTTCCTTAATAACATTAATTTTTTGCGCACCACCCTCAACAAGAATAACATCAAATTCTGTTTTTTCTTCAGCAGCCGGAGCAGCTCCACCAGCAACAGCAGCGACAGCTACAGGAGCAGCAGCTGAAACACCCCATTTTTCTTCAAGCAACTTAGAAAGCTCAGCAGCCTCTAAAAGTGTTAGATTAGAAAGGTCTTCTACGATCTTTGCTAGATCAGCCATTTTTACATTCCTTCAATTAAAAGATTTGAACCATTATTTAAACTTATTCAAAAAAAACAGAAAAGCTTCAAAGCTCTTCTATCAATATGAATACAAAACAGCCTTAAGCCGCCTTATCCTCCTGAGCATATGCTCCAATGACACGCGCAACCTGACCACCAGGTGCATTAATAACTTGGGCAATACGGGTTGCAGGAGTAGAAATCATACCCACAAGTTTTGCTCGCAATTCGTTTAGTGAAGGCAATGAAGCTAAAGACTTCACAGCATCTACACTCAAACTTGTTGCACCCATTGAACCACCAAGGATAACAAATTTGTCATTGTTTTTCGCAAAATCAACAGCAACTTTCGGTGCTGTAATCGGATCTTCTGAATAAGCAATAAGTGTTTGTCCCACAAACAAGTCTACTATCGATTCAGATTCCGTGCCCTGAAGAGCGATTTTAGCAAGACGGTTTTTGGCGACTTTAACGGCACCGCCAGCTTCACTCATTTTAGAACGAAGATCGTTCATCTGCGAAACTGTCAGACCGGAATAATGTGCAACAATAACAGAACCAGACTTTTGAAAAGCCTCGTTAAGCCATGTAACAAATTCGCGTTTTTCCGCTCTATTCACTGTCTCTCTCCATTTAACAGTTTTTTTTAAAAACTGTTGGTTACCTTTGATAGCATAAAATACTCCATGCCATCGATGAGGATCCTGTCCCCTTTTTCACGCAAAGCGATCAAAGGCAACCTTGGCTCAAACCCTTTAAGTCTTTTAACTCTCAGTTTTTACCCCAGTCTCATGCGGGTTTTTTTCGATTAAGATACTTCAAACAGTATCACCCACAATCTCGGACAGGATATTTCGGAATTTCTTCCGATATAACCTAAGCCCGTTAAAGCTTAGATAGCTCAATGCCAATAAAAATCGACATCTTAAAACATAATCTCGTTATTCACATACCCCAAAACAAAATTAGTAAATCTGCTTAAACCTACTCTGAACGAACAGTTGTTGGATCCACTTTAACTCCAATCCCCATAGTCGAAGAAACGGCAACGCGTTTAACATATTCACCTTTTGCCCCTTGTGGCTTCGCTTTAATAACAGCACTCGCAAAAGCTTTAATATTTTCTACTATCTTCTCAACGCCAAAAGAAGCCTTACCTATCCCAGCATGAACAATACCCGCTTTCTCAACGCGAAATTCAACAGCACCACCTTTAGAAGCCTTAACAGCACTCGCAACATCAAGCGTCACAGTCCCTACTTTAGGATTTGGCATCAGACTGCGTGGACCAAGAATTTTACCAAGACGACCAACAAGAGGCATCATATCAGGCGTTGCAATACAACGATCAAAATCAATCATTCCACCATTAATACGCTCAAATAAATCTTCAGCTCCGACAATATCAGCACCAGCATTCTTCGCTTCTTCAGCCTTGTCCCCACGTGCAAAAACGGCAACACGAATATTCCGCCCTGTCCCATTAGGCAAATGTGCAACACCACGAACCATTTGATCTGCATGACGAGGATCAACACCTAAGTTCATTGAAATCTCAATTGTTTCATCAAATTTAGCAACTGCACGCTCTTTAACCATCGAAACTGCATCTTTTAAAGCGTAAAGCTCGTTAAAGTTAACATCTTTTCGGATATTTTTTATTCTCTTTGCTACTTTTGCCATAACATTAGCCCACCACTTCTAAGCCCATAGAGCGAGCCGAACCTTCAACCATACGCATCGCTGACTCAATGTCATTTGCGTTAAGATCTTTCATTTTTGCTTGTGCAATTGACCGAATCTTATCACGAGAAATGCTTCCTACCGATACTTTACCAGGTTCTTTTGAACCAGATTTCAAATTCGCTTCCTTCTTCAAGAAAAACGATACAGGAGGTGTCTTTAGAGAAAATGTGAAAGACTTATCTTGGTAATAAGTGATGACGACTGGAATCGGTGCACCTTTTTCCATTTCCTGCGTAGCCGCATTAAAAGCTTTACAGAATTCCATAATATTAATACCACGCTGACCAAGAGCAGGGCCAATCGGTGGAGACGGAGTAGCCGCACCTGCAGGAACCTGCAACTTGAGCTGTCCTATACTTTTCTTTGCCATAACAATCTGCCTTCAATTTAATTGGTATGCCGACAATGCTTCTTGCCCGCTACCCTCCGCAGTTAAGTGGTCCGGATCATTAAGCCGACAAAAGCCAAAAATCACCTCCCACCATTTACTCATAGTGATAAAATCACTCTCAGTTCATCAGAGTTTTTCAACCTGACCAAACTCTAAATCAACAGGCGTAGGACGCCCGAAAATTAATACCTCCACCTTAAGACGCGAACGTTCCTCTTCAACCTCTTGAACAATTCCATTAAATGAAACAAAAGGCCCATCAGCAACACGAACCTGCTCTCCAACCTCAAATAATACAGAAGATTTTGGAGACTCAACACCTTCCTGAACTTGTTTTAGAATTTGTTCAACCTCTCGATCAGAAATGGGAATAGGACGTGAGTCCGATCCCAAAAAGCCTGTTACTTTAGGAGTATTTTTAATAAGATGATAAACCTCATCTGTCAGCTCTGCACGAACAAGAACATAACCAGGGAAAAACTTCCGCTCAGTATCAACTTTACGACCACGACGAACTTCTACAACACGCTCTGTGGGAACAAAAATCTTCTCAAAAAGATGATCAAGCCCTTTTTGTTTGGCCTCCTTGTCAATAGCTTCTGCTACTTTCTTTTCAAAATTCGAATATGCTTGAACAATATACCAACGAGCAGCCACAGTCACACTTCCTTGCACTCTCAACTAAAAAGATATTTTAGAAGATCAATACCCCGCCAAACACTAAAATGCATAACTTGATCGACAATAAAAAAGAAAACTGAAGCAAATGCCGTAACCAACAAAACCATAACAGTAGAAATCATAGTTTCACGGCGCGTAGGCCATTTTACCTTAGCCGTTTCTGCATAGACTTGTTTTAAAAAGGTTATTGGGTTTGTTTTAGATGCCATCAGTCACACTATATTCTTTCTAGCCTTATTACTCTTTCTAGCCTTATTATGCTTATACAACAAAATAAACTACGATAAAAATGCGAAAAGCCAACCTTCAGCCTTATGCAACTTCTCATTTTCTACTCAATACCGATTCATAAACAAAAAAACAAGCCCCATAGAAAAAAAAGCAAAGCAGGTAGTTTAAAACCTACCTCCTCACAGCTAAAATGCTACTCCCATTTGGCAGGGGCAGCAGGGCTTGAACCCGCGACCTGCGGTTTTGGAGACCGCCGCTCTACCAACTGAGCTATACCCCTAACTCTCAAGATTAAAACGCCTGTTAATAACAAGGCGTTTTTTTACAACCACTTTTTACTCAATGATCTTAGAAACGATACCAGCACCAACAGTACGACCGCCTTCACGAATAGCAAAACGAAGCTTCTCTTCCATCGCAATGGGAACAATCAAAGAAACATCCATCGCAACATTGTCACCAGGCATAACCATCTCTGTTCCTTCTGGAAGCGTCACTATTCCCGTAACATCCGTCGTACGGAAGTAAAATTGCGGACGATAATTCGTGAAAAACGGAGTATGACGTCCACCTTCATCTTTCGTCAAAATATAAGCCTCTGCTTTAAAACGCGTATGCGGTGTAACTGAACCAGGTTTTGCCAAAACCTGACCACGTTCAATCCCTTCTCGATCAACACCACGAAGCAGTGCACCAATATTATCACCTGCTTGTCCTTGATCCAAAAGCTTACGGAACATTTCAACACCTGTAACCGTCGTCTTAGACGTAGGACGAATCCCTATTATTTCGATTTCTTCTCCAACCTTAATAACACCACGCTCAACACGACCAGTAACAACCGTACCACGACCTGAAATCGAAAAAACATCCTCAATTGGCATCAAAAATGGCTGATCAACAGGACGCTCTGGTGTAGGGATATAATTATCAACTTCGCTCATCAAAAGACGAACCGCATCTTCACCAATGCTTTTATCTTTATCTTCAAGGGCAGCTAACGCAGAACCTTTCACAATTGGGATCTCATCTCCTGGAAAATCATATTTTGATAACAGCTCACGGACCTCAAGTTCAACAAGCTCCAAAAGCTCAGCGTCATCAACTTGATCAACCTTATTCAGAAAAACCACAATTGCTGGAACACCAACTTGGCGCGCAAGAAGAATATGTTCACGTGTCTGAGGCATAGGACCATCAGCAGCAGAAACAACCAAAATCGCTCCATCCATCTGTGCTGCTCCCGTGATCATGTTTTTCACATAATCTGCGTGACCAGGACAATCAACATGCGCATAGTGCCTTTTCTCTGTTTCATACTCAACATGTGCTGTAGAAATGGTAATTCCACGGGCACGTTCCTCTGGTGCAGCATCAATTTGGTCATATGCTTTAAATTCACCAAAATATTTCGTAATTGCTGCTGTCAATGACGTCTTTCCATGGTCAACATGACCAATCGTACCAATATTAACATGCGGCTTCGTACGTTCAAATTTGCTCTTTGCCATCGCTCAATCTCTTATTTTGTTCTCTTGCTTTATTAGCACCTATTTTATTAGCACCTAGAAACAGTCTTATGAAACTGAATTAAACCAGATTGCCACATAAATCTGACCACTACAACCCTTAGACGGAAAAAACCGCCAAATCTATGATGGAAAGAGCTCCCATCATAATCACTCGCCCAATCATCAGCAACTGCCTAGCATCAACGATTGTTTGGCATCAGCAATTGTTTGGAGCGGGTAGCGGGAATCGAACCCGCGTATTCAGCTTGGAAGGCTGCTGCTCTACCATTGAGCTATACCCGCATACCACGTACGTACTAACTCTCCTTCAATGGATGGTGGAGGGGGTTGGATTCGAACCAACGTAGCATACGCAACGGATTTACAGTCCGCCCCCTTTAACCACTCGGGCACCCCTCCATACACTCCATTACACCGGCAAAGTTGCGCGATGAGGCATCACTACAACCAAAATCGATTACCCATTCAATTGAAACTGGTTGCGAGGCGGTTATGACGATTACCATCGTATCTGTCAACAGAATAAATATGATTCTTTACAAATTTTCTGCTAATAATTTTTTAATAACAGTTTTTTCCTATCTTTTTCTGCTGTTAAAAGGCTATAAAAAACTATGAAAGAAAAAATATCAAAGAATTCTCATTATGCTCGTCTACGTCGCCAATATCGCGATAAAAAAGCCTTCTCTTCTCGATCTACCTCGCACCAAAAAAAGGAAGCAGCCCCCTTACAAGATGGGAAAATTCGCCTTTATGGTCTCCATTCGGTTCATGCCGCTTTAAAAAATCCAAAAAGAACTTTTGGTGGTCTCTATGTTACACCAAATGCCCTAAAACGATTAAATATACCCGAATCAGATTTACCTTGCCCTATTACATTATGTTCCCCCAAACAACTTGACGCACTTGTTGGAAGTGATGCAGTGCATCAAGGTATTGTTGTGGAAACTGCCCCACTCAAGCCATGCCAATTGTCTGAACTCACGAATACCGATCTTGTCATTGTAATGGATCAAATTACTGATCCCCATAATGTTGGTGCTATTATGCGCTCTGCTGTTGCCTTTAAAGCGCAAGCCCTTATCACAACTTGTCGTCACTCCCCCCAAGAAAGTGGAGTTCTTGCTAAAGCCGCATCAGGTGCTTTAGAGATGATTAATTATATCACGGTAGGAAATCTCGCCGAAGCACTACAAGAACTTCATAAAGCAGGCTTTAGCAGTTTTGGACTCGATTCAGAAGGCAACTATCCTCTAGAAACAACATTAACAGGAAATAAAATTGCTCTTGTTTTAGGAGCAGAAGGAAAAGGTTTACGTAAAAAAACACGCGAAACCGTTTACGCATTAACGCGTCTTGATATGCCTGGAAATATTAAATCATTAAATGTTTCAAACGCAGCAACAATCGCACTTTATGCGGCTCATAAGTATCTTAGACCATAATGTTTCATTTTTTTCGTGAAATATCAAAAAAACCAATCAACAAAAATCCTGAAATAAAACCGCCAATATGCGCTTCCCATGCTACTGAAATACCCTCTTCTTCAAACAAAAAAGAAGAAATACCTATGATAAAATCAACACTCAACCATATACTCATATAAACAAGCACATCCCTTGAACAGAGTGCTTGTTTGATAGACAATAAAGGACCTAAAAATCTTTCATTCTGCATCCTGTCTCCCCAATAACCCTGAGGAAAACCGTAACGGGCAAATGCGCCCATCATTCCAGAAACTACACCCGATGCACCAACAAGTGATATCGCACTGTCTGGATGAACGACAAAATAAGTCAACACAGAGAGAATTGCTGTTACTCCCCAAAAAATCAAAAAACGTAAATTACCGAAATATTTTACTAAAGGAGATCCAAAAACCAAAAGCCAAACCATATTAATAGTAACATGTTTTAAACTACCATGCATGAAAGAATAACTAATAACAGTATAACAAAATTTTAAAGGATCAATCTTGAAGAAACTTGGTGTAAATGAAAAAAATTCAAGACTTTCGATATAGAGCCTCTCAGACAAAAAATACTCTTGAACAAAATAAATACCAAAACAAAGTGCTATCAAAACGACTATTATAAATGGAACATTCAACAATGGCTCTCTAGGTTGTTTTAGTAAAAACAAAACATTCTTATCTTGGTGATCAATATCTTTCATTATAAAAATCCATCATATAATGGAGATTACGCACAACCTCACACTTTTATTTGTCACGTTCTTTAATGGGGCTATACCCTACATGTAAAACAAAGCACTATTGTCTTGCATATTCACAAACCTTTTTAAAAGAGATACTTTTTAATGCCCCCCAATTCCATTTTATGACGGTTCCCGTAAACGATATATCGATAAAGCCATTGAGCACCAACATCTTTATGCTTGTAAAGGTACAAGATGGCACCATCATACTCTTTACCATCCCTCAATGTTGCAACAAATTTTGCATTGAGACGATTCATGGGCTGTCTTTTCCCTCCTTTTTAAAGTTTTTCCCTACACACCCTCTGCTTATGATGTGCAAGTACGTGAGATGAGATGAGATGAGATGAGATGAGATGAGATGAGATGAGATGAGATGAGATGAGATGAGATGAGATGAGATGAGATGAGATGAGATGAGATGAGAGAACTTTACAATATTCAGAGATATAACACAAGTTACAAATTATTGTTTATCTTTATAAATCAATATGTTGTATAAAAAAATACTTTCTAGAAGATTCAGCGCTTTGTTCAAAATATTGGTTTAACAAGTGAAGAACCTTTAAACTTAATATCCCTTTCATTTCCTTCTCTTAAACTCAAAATATTTCACCGTGAAAATACCTATACCTTATACAAAGTAATAAAAAAACAGGTATGAAGGAAACCATCCACGAAACACTCTACTAAATTTCAATGAAAATCATTCAAGTCAGCTAAAATCTCTAGATATTAATAACCATATCATAATTACTCATTCATTTAATTCTTCTCCTAAAGATTTCATTTTCATGAAATAAAACCCTCCCTATGCATTGGTTTTTCTTTGTATAAAATAATAGTATTTATAGTTCATCAATCCGATAGCTGGCATCCTCACGAAAATTCATATAAATGTAAAATAAACAACTTATTCATAAGGAAGTGAAAAAATAAAAAATCCTTACTGTAATATCCCCCCTACAGTTTTAAAAGCTGTCTTTAGCGAATATCGATAACAAACAATAAATCCATTTTTACTGTATCATTTCATACAAAAGATTATTTGAATAGCAGCTTCTAAGAATCCTGCTTACAATCCTTTAACCACACATCGTAAATAGGATGTTCTACAGCATTTAACCCAGGACTATCTGCAAACATCCACCCTGTAAAAATACGCCGCACTTTTTTATCAAGTGTTACTTCATTGACTTCAACAAAACCTGTTGTGCGGGTGGGTTCATCCTTAGAACTCGTATAACATGCGCGTGGAATAACTTGTAAAGCACCATATTGATAAACTTTACCGAGAAAAACTTCAAAACGCGTAGTCCGACCCGTAATTTTATCAAGACCTGCAAAAACAGCAATGCCATTGCTAATACGCTCAGCTCGCACCACACCAACAGGGGACATAACCACTACAATTTGCATGAGAAAAAAACAAAAAAAACGCCTCAACCCTAACACAAAAAAGCTCTCTTCATATCAAATAAACCGCAGATAAAACACAATTCTTACTAATAAGATATAGCAAAATAAGAAAAATACAGACACATTAAAATATTTTATCTCTCAGGCAACCATGCATCATAATCCTCAGGCTCATAAGAGCGCTCACCACCGTAAGGGATAGCCCCCTTTGGACGATAAGCATCACTTGTCCCTGTCATATTAGCGATATGAGGCTTTTCCCATTCATGAGGCTGATAATCCTCTTGTGTCGGAGGATTATCACAGCGATGATGAATCCAACCATGCCAACCTGGTGGAATAGTAGAAGCTTCAGAATAACCTTTATAGATTACCCAACGCCGCGAATAACCATCTTTATGCATGCCTCCCTCATAATAAATATTGCCAAACTGATCTTCCCCGACGCGTTTACCTTTGCGCCACGTAAAAAAGCGTGTGTTTACAGTATTTCCACTCCACCACGTGAAGATTTGCTTCAAAAAACTAGCCATCTTCTCTTTCATTTCTTCTCATATCGTTACAAAATTAATCGTCAGAATAAATATATCGTAACATTTTCAATGGTTGAAAACAAACCTTACTTACAGAAAACCTACCACAGCTTCATTTGAAATGCCAATTTATAGCTTTCAACTATAAGACATTGTATTTACAGATCTTTCTCTATTCCATAAAGTTTAATCTTCTAACCCAAGTTTTTTCTTAACCTGTTCATTAACAGTTTGAGGGTTTGCTTTCCCTCCTGTTGCCTTCATAACTTGCCCAACAAACCAACCAACTAAAGCAGGCTTTTGTTTTGCTTGTGTAACTTTATCAGAGTTCTTGGCAATAATCTCATCAACAGCTTTCTCAATAGCCTTTGAGTCTGTTACCTGTTTCATATTGCGCTCTTCTACAATCTGACGCGGATCGCCCCCCTCATTCCAAATAATCTCAAAGAGATCTTTAGCGATTTTTCCAGAAATTGTTCCTTCTTTGATAAGATCAATAATAGCACCTAATTGCTTTGGTGTTACTGGTGTCTCTTCAATCCCACGATTATCTTTATTTAAAGCACCTAAAAGATCATTAATCACCCAATTGGCAACGATCTTACCATCACGCCCATATGCTACTTCTTCAAAATAATCAGCAATAGCTTTTTCTGTCACAAGAATAGAAGCATCATACGCAGTTAACCCCATTTCATTGATAAAACGTGCTTTTATATCGTCTGGTAATTCCGGTAATTCCGCTGCTAAAGAATCAACAAACGCTTGATCAAATTCTAATGGTAAAAGATCTGGATCAGGAAAATAACGATAATCATGTGCTTCTTCCTTTGATCGCATAGATCGTGTCTCACCTTTAGCTGCATCAAAAAGCCGCGTTTCCTGATCTATGACACCCCCATCTTCTAAAATTGCAATCTGACGACGCGCTTCATACTCAATCGCTTGCCCAATGAAGCGAACAGAATTAACATTTTTAATTTCACAGCGTGTTCCAAAACCCTCACCAGGACGACGAACTGATACGTTCACATCAGCACGCATGGAACCTTCATCCATATTGCCATCGCAGGTTCCCAAATAACGGACAATCGTACGTAATTTGGTCATATAAGCTTTAGCTTCATCTGATGAACGCATATCCGGTTTGGAAACAATTTCCATAAGAGCGATACCAGAACGATTAAGATCTACAAAAGACATCGTTGGATGTTGATCATGCATCGATTTTCCTGCATCCTGCTCAAGATGTAATCTTTCAATGCCAATTTCAATGTCTTCAAACTGACCATTCGAATCTGGACCAACCGATATAATAATTTTTCCCTCTCCTACAATCGGAGAACGAAATTGAGAAATTTGATATCCTTGTGGTAAATCTGGATAGAAATAATTCTTACGATCAAAAACAGACTTTAGATTAATCTTCGCCTTTAATCCCAAACCCGTTCGAACTGCTTGACGCACACATTCCTGATTAAGTACAGGTAACATACCAGGCATAGCCGCATCAATAAATGATACGTGATTATTTGGTTCAGCACCAAACTTTGTCGACGCTCCTGAAAAAAGTTTTGAATTTGATATGATTTGCGCATGAACTTCCATGCCAATGATGACTTCCCAATCACCTGTAGCTCCAGAAATGAAACGTTTAGAATCAGGAGTGCGCGTATCAACGATGCCCATTGTTAATCCACTATCAATTTTTCTTAATATACTTGATGACTAATCTAAAACAACTCTAACCGCAAGCCTAGAATATAAATCTCATAAAAAAGCCCGATTTCATCGGGCTGTTCTGTTCACCTCAATACTAACCCTTTTTCGTCGTTTTTTTCTTAGCTGAAACTTTCTCTGTGGTTTTTTCCTTTACTGCAGATTTCTTCTTTTCTGGCTTTGTTTCTATTAAATCTGTGTCGTCATACTCTTTCATCAGCTCTTCAACTGACACTTCTTTATCTGTGACTTTTATCCTTGCCAACAAATGATCAATGACTTTTTCTTCAAAAATTGGAGCACGTAAATTTGCAACAGCTTCTGGAGTCTTGCGGAAAAAATCCATAATCTCCTTCTCTTGTCCAGGATACTGACGAACCTGATCAAAGACAGCTGCTTTTAATTCATCTTCACTTACTTTAACACCAACTTTCATTCCAATTTCAGAAAGTACCAAACCAAGACGAACACGGCGCTGTGCAAGTACACGGTACTCCTCTCGTGCCTGTTCTTCTGTAACACCTTCATCCTCAAAACTGCGTCCAGCTTTTTTTAAATCATCATTAACTTGAGTCCATATATTGTTAAATTCAATTTCCAAAAGCCCTTCAGGAATCTCAAAATTATAATCAGCATCTAAAGCATCAAGGATTTGACGTTTAATTTTTTGACGTGTCATTGAGCCATACTGACTTTCAATCTGTCCACGAACAACTTCACGTAAGCGACTAAGCGATTCTAACCCAACTTTTTGCGCTGCCTCATCATCAATCTTTAACGCATCCGGCTTAGAGACAGCTTTAACCGTGATATCAAATTCTGCATCTTTGCCAGCCAAATGCATCGCATTGTAATTATCAGGAAATTTAACAGAAATCGTTTTTGTATCACCCGCTTTTACACCAACTAATTGTTCCTCAAAACCAGGAATAAACTGTTTTGACCCAAGAACCAATTGTGCATCACTACCCGCCCCACCATCAAATGGAACACCCTCAAGCTTACCAAGATAATCTATTGTAACACGATCACCTTCTTCAGAAAGACCATCTTTTAGTGAGTAACTCCGTGTAGAAGAAAGAACTTTCTTTACTTGATCATCAATCTCTTGTTCGGGAATGGTAGCAATTTCACGGGTAATTTCAATATTTTCAAAATCTTTAATTTCAAATTTTGGTAAGACTTCGTATTTTAAATTAAAAACAAAATCAGCTTTACCATCCAGAATTTGTTCATTTTCATCTATATCAATTTGCGGTTGCAATGCTGAACGTTCGTTGCGATCAGCTAAAATAGAATGCGGCGCATCACTGACTATCTCATTGAGAATTTCCGCCATAAAAGACTTACCATACATCTTCTTTAAGTATCCAGCCGGCACCTTACCAGGACGAAAACCATTAAGTTTGATCTTACCTTTGGTATCATTCAACCGTTCATTTAATTTTTCTTCTAAATCTCGCGCCGGAACCACAATCTTAATCTCGCGCTTCAATCCTTCATTAAGCGTCTCGGTAACCTGCATTAAATAACCTCTATCTTTCTCGAGGAGACGGGATCAACCCACTCTGATAATAATACCACATTCTAACACTTAAGTGTTAAATCAACCATAAAATGGAATTCTCTACACATCGAAATCTTGAGTGCTCAAGAATTCCTTTGGTGCGGATGGAGGGACTCGAACCCCCACGGTCTCCCGCCAGAACCTAAATCTGGTGCGTCTACCAATTTCGCCACATCCGCTCAAACTGAAAAGCCAATAACCTTATACAGGAGGCGTTTCTATAGCATTAATTCAAGAAAAAAAGCAAACAAATATATTAAAAAAAACAAATGTATCTCATTCTTACAAATTATAAAAAAAATCTATGCTTTTCATACAGAACTGCTTCCGTTAAAAGTATGTTATGTTAAATATATCCAATACTCCAATCCATATCATCGGTGGCGGTCTAGCAGGTAGTGAAGCGTGCTGGCAAATTGCTCAATCAGGAATCCCTGTTGTTTTGCATGAAATGCGGCCTCATAAGAAATCTGATGCCCATAAAACTGATCAACTTGCCGAACTGGTTTGTTCAAATTCTTTTCGTTCTGACGATGCATCTACAAATGCTGTAGGACTTTTACACGCTGAAATGCGATTGGCAAAATCCCTCATCATGAAGGCTGCTGATGCCAATAAAGTACCAGCTGGAAGTGCTCTTGCCGTGGATCGCGATGGATTTTCTAAAACTGTTACAGAATCACTTGAAAATCACCCTCTTATAAAAATAGAACGTGAGGAAATCCAAAAGCTTCCTGAGGATTGGCTGCATATTATCATTGCAACAGGTCCCCTTACCTCGCCGACTCTTGCTCAAGCAATACAAGAAATAACCGGAACAGAAGCACTTTCCTTTTTTGATGCTATTGCTCCTATTATCTATACTGATAGTATTGATATGGATGTCTGTTGGTATCAATCTCGCTATGACAAAATCGGTCCTGAGGGAACAGGAAAGGATTATCTTAATTGTCCCCTTGATAAAGAACAATATAACGCTTTTGTTCAAGCATTAAAAAGTGCAGAAAAAATAGAATTCCGCGACTTTGAAAAAACTCCCTATTTTGATGGATGTCTACCAATTGAAGTTATGGCTGAACGCGGGCTTGAAACCCTCAGACATGGTCCGATGAAACCTATGGGATTAACCAATACTCATAATCCTACAATTAAACCCTACGCCGTCGTCCAATTACGCCAAGATAACAAGCTTGGAACCCTCTATAATATGGTTGGTTTTCAAACGAAACTGAAATATGGAGAACAAGTTCGTATTTTTAGAATGATTCCTGGTCTTGAAAACGCTGAATTTGCACGCCTTGGTGGACTCCATCGCAATACCTATCTCAATTCACCAATCATTCTTGATCAAACTCTTCGTTTAAAACAAAAACCCCAACTGCGTTTTGCTGGACAAATTACGGGATGTGAAGGTTATGTCGAATCATCCGCCATAGGGCTTCTTTCTGGGCGTTTTGCCGCTGCGGAATACCACAATAAATGCCCTTGCCTACCACCATTAACCACAGCATTTGGAGCCCTTTTGAACCATATTACAGGAGGACATATCGTAGACAACGAAGAAAAAAGGCAATCCTTCCAACCAATGAATATTAATTTTGGACTTTTTCCTCCTATCAATCCTCTTGAGCTCTCAGGAAAACACTTGTCAAGCAAAGAAAAAAAAATAGCAAAAAAACAAGCCCTAACGGCTCGAGCTCTTAATGATTGTCTTCAATGGTTAGCAGACAAAGAACAAAAGAGCTCCTTTTTATAAAAGACACTCTCTAGTCAAACAAATCTCGATGTTTTTTGTGTGAAATTGTCTTCAATTCTTTTGATAAGACTGACTACTATAACTTATGAAGACCGCACTCTTTTATTAAATAGCATGAGAAACTTAAAAGACTTTTTTCATTATAAGTGATCTCTAACTCTCACCGTAGAAATTGTAAATATATTTCAATTCTTGAAAATAAATAATGCCATAAAATACGTTATAGTAATGAGAAAAAATCGAACATGTGCCATACCTTACTATAATGGCTTTTCTATTACTGCATAACCTTTTGCTCTATGAAAATATCTTGTGTCGACATAACAAAATAAAAGGCAATCTTTATAATTCATAAGAATGTCTACTAGAAAGCCTTTTATTGAAAAGGCAAAAACAACACATATCAAAGCACTTCACGCAAAAAGCGAAAATAGAACATAAAAAAAACCCGTTTATAAATAAAATCGGGTTTTTTAGTGTTGCTCAAATTACTTGTTATTAACAGCTTCTTTAAGACTTTTTCCTGCGGAAAATTTTGGCACAGAACGTGCTGGAATATCAATTTCAGCACCCGTTGAAGGATTGCGCCCCTTTGTAGCGGCACGATGAGAAACTTCAAAAGAACCAAAACCTGGAAGACGAACATCTCCCCCCGAAGCCAAAGCTTCTGTTACAGAAGCGATAAAAGCATCAACAACAGAACCAGCTTGCGCCTTTGAAACACCTGCTTTTTCAGCAACGGAGCTAACCAATTCACTTTTATTCATGGAATATTTCCTTTCCCTATATTAGCTGATAACACAACTTAACCGTGTTATCGACAGTTTATTGAAAAGTACAGCAAACAGAAGCCTTATTTTTATTCAAAACATTGTTTTTTTAGCAATAATCAAAGTTATTCACGGAATTTTTTACTTTTTTGCAAAATAAATAAAAAATAAACATGAAAACACCCTCTGCTGCTTCAGAAAATGCCATTGCAAATAAAGACTCATGAATCAATGTGCAATCTGTACTCCTTCACTATCGCTCTCTGTTCTGATAGGTATAGGAAGCGTAGGAGGTTCTGTCCATTCAATAGGCTCAGGGGAATGAACCAAAGCATGTTTAAGAACTTCACTCACATGATTTACTGGAATAATTTCCATATTGTTTTTGACATCATCGGGAATATCAACCAAGTCTTTTGCATTCTCTTCAGGGATAAGCACTTTTTTTATCCCTCCTCGAAGAGCTGCCAACAGTTTTTCCTTCAATCCACCAATCGGTAAAACACGACCACGCAAAGTAATTTCACCAGTCATTGCTATATCCTTATGAACCGCTATTCCTGTGAGGACTGAAACAATTGCTGTTACCATGGCAATTCCTGCTGATGGACCATCTTTAGGTGTAGCACCCTCTGGAACATGAACATGTATATCACGTTTATCAAAAAGTGGAGGTTCAATGCCAAAATCAACAGCACGAAAACGCACATAAGATGCTGCCGCTGAAATTGATTCTTTCATGATATCACGCAAATTTCCAGTTACGGTCATCTTGCCTTTACCTGACATCATCACCCCTTCAATGGTTAATAGCTCTCCACCAACCTCTGTCCAAGCAAGCCCCGTCACAACACCAATCTGATTTTCTCCCTCAATCTGGTTATAATGGTAACGTTTAACACCCAAGAAATCATCAATATTATTTTCTGTGATCTTTACGGATTTTTGATGTGTTTTAAGAATTTTTGTAACTGATTTACGTGCTACCTTCATTAATTCACGTTCAAGGTTACGAACGCCCGCTTCACGCGTATAATATTGAATAATCGATCTTACCGCACCATCAGAAACACTGAACTCTTTTTTAGATAAACAATGGTCTTTCAAGGCTTTCGGTAAAAGATGCTGCTTAACAATCTCCATTTTCTCACATTCAGTGTAACCAGCAATACGAATAACTTCCATTCGATCCATTAATGGCCCTGGAATATTAAGCGTATTAGCCGTTGTAATAAACATGACATCAGAAAGATCATATTCAACTTCTAAATAATGATCAATAAAGGTACCATTCTGCTCAGGGTCGAGTACCTCTAACAAAGCCGATGAAGGATCTCCACGAAAATCCTGCCCCATTTTATCAATTTCATCGAGTAAGAAAAGCGGATTAGATTTTTTAGCCTTTTTCATAGACTGAATAATTTTTCCAGGCATAGAACCAATATATGTTCTGCGATGTCCACGAATTTCTGCTTCATCCCGCACTCCCCCTAATGAAATACGAACATATTCACGCCCAGTTGCTTTTGCGATAGAGCGCGCGAGTGATGTTTTCCCTACACCGGGAGGTCCTAATAAGCAAATAATGGGACCTTTTATTTTTGAAGCGCGACTTTGTACTGCTAAATATTCAATAATTCGCTCTTTGACTTTCTCAAGACCAAAATGCTCATTATTCATAACCTTTTCAGCAAAGTCTAAATTGTTTTTAATCTTCGATTTTTTTCCCCAAGGCATTGCTAATAACCAATCAAGATAGTTACGCACAACTGTTGCCTCTGCAGACATAGGGGACATATTTCGTAACTTTCTTAATTCTGCCTCCGCTTTCTCATTTGCTTCTTTCGAAAGTTTTGTCTTCTTAATACGCTCTTCCAATTCAGAAAGTTCATCTCGGCTATCATCACCCGCTCCTAACTCTTTTTGAATAGCTTTCATCTGCTCATTGAGATAATATTCTCGCTGGTTCTTTTCCATTTGCCGTTTCACATGCGAACGAATACGCTTTTCAACCTGCAAAACAGAAATTTCTCCTTCCATGAAAGAAAGAACACGTCTAAGACGATCACGTATAGGTAAGAGCTCTAATATTTCCTGCTTTTCTGAAAGCTTAATCATCAAATGGGAAGCAATAGTATCGGCAAGCTTAGAAGGATTATCAATTTGTCCAATCGCATTGACAACTTCAGGAGAAATTTTTTTATTCAGTTTTACATAATTTTCAAAATAAGCAATGACTGATCTTGAAAGAGCTTCAATCTCAACATCATCCTCTCTCAGCTCTTCTGTGACAGTTGCATAAGCCTGATGATAATCTTCACTCAAAGCAAATTGGCTAATTTTTGCACGTGCAGTACCCTCAACCAAAACCTTTACAGTTCCATCAGGAAGCTTTAAAAGTTGAAGAATATTAGCAAACGTACCAATATCATAGATATCTTCTGGTTTTGGATCATCATCGGAAGCATTTTTTTGCGTAACCAACAATATCTGTTTATCAACAGCCATTGTTTCTTCAAGAGCACGGATTGATTTTTCTCGTCCTACAAAAAGCGGAACAATCATATGGGGGAAGACAACAATATCACGAAGAGGCAAAACAGCGTAAAACCCCTCTCTTACTTCACCTGTCTGTTCATCAATATATCGCATAACTCTCCTTTCTGGAGCCTATAATCTATCCACTACACACGCCCACCCCTAGAAGACCTCTCGTTCTAAAATGCATGAGATGGTAACTGTGAACATATAAATCAAGCATTGTGTTTATAATATCCCAAAAGTTCCATCCTCAAATGATATTACGACTTCCCATATCGCACAACATCATGCCGATACATTTTCTTTATCTTCTGCACGTTCTGAATAAATATAAAGGGGACGCGCTTTCCCATCAACGACATCACTTGAGATAACGACTTTTTGAACACCTTCAAGGGATGGCAGCTCAAACATCGTTTCAAGAAGAATCTTTTCCATAATAGAGCGTAAGCCACGCGCACCGGTTTTTCGTTCAATTGCCTTTTTAGCAATAACCCGTAAAGCATCTTCATGAAATGCTAGCTCAACATTTTCCATCTCAAAAAGACGTTGATATTGCTTCACCAACGCATTTTTTGGTTGTGATAAAATTTGTACAAGAGCGTTAGTATCTAAATCTTCTAAAGTGGCGACAATAGGAAGACGGCCAATAAACTCTGGTATCAAACCAAATTTTATAAGATCTTCAGGCTCTAAATCGCGAAAAATTTCACCAACACAACGTTCATCAGGCGCTTTAACCGTAGCAGAAAAGCCAATAGAAGTTTTTTCACCACGTCCTGAAATGATCCGTTCCAAACCAGCAAAAGCACCCCCACAAATAAATAAAATATTTGTTGTATCAACTTGTAGAAACTCTTGTTGTGGATGCTTACGACCACCTTGAGGGGGAACAGAAGCAATCGTTCCTTCCATAATTTTTAACAACGCTTGCTGAACACCTTCTCCTGAAACATCCCTTGTAATAGAAGGATTTTCAGCTTTACGAGAAATCTTATCAACCTCATCAATATAAACAATACCACGTTGTGCACGTTCAACATTATAATCAGCAGCTTGAAGAAGCTTTAGAATAATATTTTCTACATCTTCACCCACATAACCTGCTTCAGTCAAAGTGGTAGCATCTGCCATCGTAAAAGGCACATCAATAATACGCGCCAATGTCTGCGCTAAATAAGTCTTACCACATCCTGTTGGACCAACAAGAAGAATATTCGACTTTGCCAATTCGATATCATTGCTCTTAGACTGATGCGCAAGCCGCTTATAATGATTATGGACAGCAACAGAAAGAACACGCTTTGCATGTTGTTGACCAATGACGTAATCATCAAGAACTTTTATAATTTCCTGTGGAGTAGGAACACCATCACGCGCCTTAATCCCAGAAGATTTATTTTCTTCACGAATAATATCCATGCAAAGCTCTACGCATTCATCACAAATGAACACAGTCGGACCCGCGATGAGCTTACGCACCTCATGCTGACTTTTGCCGCAGAACGAGCAATAGAGAGTATTTTTCGATTCGCTCCCGCTATTGCCAATTTTGCTCATTTTTCTTTCCTTTCACCACGGTATATGAATACTTCGCTTTTCAAAGGAAGTGTTTCATAACAAAAATTATAAAGACATATAAAAACTGCATATCATAATATTTTTAGGGATTTCCCTCGCATTTGCGCAATATTTTTACAAAAATCTCTCTTTAAAGTAATTCTTTTTTCTATAAAAATCCTTAATCTTTCTCAGTTTCTGCTCGATACTCTATAACATCATCAACGAGACCAAATTGCTTGGCTTCTTCTGCTGTCATAAAATGATCACGATCAAGTGTTCTTTCAATGACCTCATAGTCTTGGCCTGTATGCTGAACATAAATTTCATTTAAACGACGTTTCATCTTTATAATATCTTGCGCATGTCGTTCAATATCTGATGCTTGACCTTGAAAACCTCCAGAGGGTTGATGCACCATAATACGAGCATTAGGTAATGTAAAACGGTGCCCTTTTGCTCCAGCTGTTAGAAGTAACGACCCCATAGAAGCAGCCTGCCCCATACAAAGCGTGGAAACCGGAGGGCGAATAAACTGCATAGTATCATAAATTGCCATACCAGACGTTACAACACCACCAGGCGAATTAATATAAAGGCTAATTTCTTTCTTAGGGTTTTCCGCTTCCAAAAACAGCAATTGCGCACAAACAAGCATCGCCATACCATCTTCAACCGGACCATTAATAAAAATAATCCGCTCTTTTAAAAGACGAGAAAAAATATCATAGGCCCGCTCACCACGATTTGTTTGTTCAATAACCATAGGCACAAGGCTTAATGCTGTTTTCATTCGATCACTCATGTTTTTACTTTCTTCTTCATATAACAATCGCTCTTTACGCATTCAATGCTTTTCATAGGCTAACATTACTCCTTTACGCAAGCTACAATAACGCTCTTTAAGTAAGTTTAAAATCCCAGTGGTTAAAATAGCAATAATCATTCTACCCAAACAAATGATCTGCATCAGGAATGCGAGACACAGCCCAATGGTAAAAACTTCCTTCCTGAGGTCGTTGAGTGGTCTTTGCCTTTCTGTGAATATGAAACCCTATCAAACGTGTGTCTGCAAGCGGTTCAATACCAAAAGCTGGATCAAAGATGTAGTCAGCTTTTCTTCCTGTCCAATAATAAAAAGTTTCCTTTGCCTTTGCCTCATGAAAAAAACCATGACGTTTAGCTAATCGCGAAATACCATCATTACCAAATATCGTAACACCAAGGTTCCCTGGTAAAATCGGCATTTTTTTCCTCTTTAACCAAAATGGCCTCCAAACACGACGTTTAAATCCGAGCCAATGAGGAACCATCTTGGTGCCTGCCCAATACTCTTCAAACGCTTTTATAATAGGGTTATTGGGCGGAAAATAAAGTGCCGAAACGCCCACTCTTACAGCATTTTCTCTAGCAAACCAAACCTTATCCGCATCTGGATGAAATTGTTTAACCAAATAAACATCTGTATCTAACCAAACACCTTGCTGATGCTTCATCAACATAACACGAAAAAAATCCGAAAACTGAACAATTGTACACCTCGGTTTATCATCAGAAAAATGAGGATCAAGACGGTAAATAGCCGAATGCGGTAGAATTGATTCGGCTTCACACAATTCAACACCAAAAGGGAGATTATCTATTTTTTTATCATAGCTAAAAAGTTTAACATGTTGACCAGTTTTAACCATTGAGGACAAACATAGTCTATCAACCAATCTTAATCGTCCCTTATACCAAAAAGTACAAATATCCATAAGCACATATATCAAAAATATTCTAAACTGACACGAAACAGCTGCTCAACATCACGAACATGCTCAGAAAGAGCAAAAATGACGATCCGATCACCAGATAAAATACGCGTATCTGCCGAAAGCTGTATGATTGTTTTATTGCGATAAATGGCACCAATTCTCAAACCATTTGATAAACCTAGTTCTGATAATGACTTCCCAACCAATGAAGATGTTTGCATTACTTCAGCCTCAATAATTTCTGCTCGCCCATTAAAAACCGAATGAACAGCACGAATACGGCCCCGGCGCATTTGTTGTAAGATTCTTGATATCGTCACACTATGTGGATTAAGATATGCATCTACACCAACTGTGCGACTAAATTCTTGGTAAGCAACATTATTGATCAAAACCATATTGGCTTTGCACCCCAATCTTTTAGCAATAATAGCGCTTAAGAGGTTGACTTGATCTTGATTGGTCAATGTGATCATTAAATCGGCTTGATTAATTCCAGCATCTTGAAGGATTACTGGGTCCAACACATTGCCATATAAAACGGTGGTTTTTTCAAGCTGATCAGCAATTGTTAACGCTCTCTCTCTATGCGATTCTATAATCTTCAATTTTAACTTATGAAGGCGCTTTTCAATAGCCTGTGCAACATAAAGACCAATATGACCACCTCCGGCAATAATCATGCGATGAGCATCTTGTTCTTTATGACCAAAAAGCCCAACGGCCCGACGCATCTGATCACGAGCAACGACAAGATAGGTCACATCGCCAACGCGTAATTGCGTTTGTGAGTGTGCAACCAATAATTCTGACCCACGTTTAATAGCAGTAACTGTCGTGCGAAGATCTGGAAAAAGCTCGGTTAATTGACGCAAAGGTGTATTAATAACCGGACAATCTTCCATACATTCCAAAGCTAACGCAACAATATCATCATTACAAAAATAAAGAACATCTATTGCCCCAGGTAAAGCAATACGACGTAAAACCATTTCCCCAACTTCAACTTCTGGTGAAATGACCACATCAATGGGAATATTCTCTCTAGCAAAAAGTGTTTTATAGCGCGGTTCTAAATAAGATTGTGAGCGAATACGTGCTATTTTTGTTGGAACATTAAATAATGAGTGCGCTACTTGGCAAGCAACCATATTGACCTCATCAAATAAAGTGACTGCAATCAACATATCCGCTTTGTCGGCATCGGCTGCCAAAAGGACTTCAGGCCGTGAACCATGACCAACAAAACCTCTCACATCTAATGTATCGCGAATTTTTTCAATCAATCTCGTTTCAATATCAATAACGGTAACATCGTGATTGTCCGCAGAAAGGCGCTCTGCTATTCCATAACCAACCTGTCCTGCTCCACAAATAATAACACGCATAATCTTAAGAAACTCCAAGCGCTTTAAGCTTACGATGCAGAGCTGAACGCTCCATACCTATAAATTCGGCTGTCCGTGATATATTTCCACCCAAGCGTCCAATTTGCGCCTCTAAATACCTCTTTTCAAATAATTCCCGTGCTTCACGTAATGGTAAATCCATTATACTTCCATCTGTATCCATTTGAACGCGCGGCAAAGAATCACTCACTTCACTAGGAAGAAATTCTGCTGTTATTGGACCATCCCCATCACGCACAAGAATGAGAAGGCGCTCAATATTATTGCGTAATTGCCGAACATTCCCCGGCCAAGCATGTGTTTGTAAAATAGCGATAACATCATCACTGATTTCACGAGGTTTAATACCAACCTGCTGTGATATTGTTTTAACAAAATGCCGCACAAGTTCTGGAATGTCTTCACGACGCGCTGACAGTGGTGGAACCGCAATAGGAACAACCGAAAGGCGGTGAAAAAGATCTTCCCTAAAACATCCGTCAGAAATGAGGTTTTCAAGATTTTGTGCTGTTGAGGAAATAATACGAACATCTACCTTGACTCGTTTTGTACCACCAACTCTCTCAAATGTTTGTCCCGTCAATACGCGAAGAATTTTACCTTGAGTCTCACGTGGCATATCAGCAATTTCATCAAGATATAATATTCCACCATGCGCTTCTTCTAATGCACCAATCTTACGCTCTCCCCCCTCCATTTCGCTGCCAAACAATTCTATTTCCATTCTTTCCGGAGTGATCGTTGCAGCATTGATTGTCACAAATGGCCCACTCGAACGTGTTGAAAGTGCGTGAATAGCGCGTGCAACCATTTCTTTTCCCGCTCCTGAGGGACCTGTAATCATGATGCGACTATTGGTTGGTGCAACTTTTTCGATGATTTGCTGCAAATGTTTTATCGCTGTCGATTTTCCCAGCAGTTCTAATGTTTCATTTGAGCGTTTTCGTAATTCTGAAAGTTCACGTTTTAAATTTGAATTTTCAAGAGTCCGTTCTGCAACCAATACCAGTCGATCCGCTTTAAAAGGCTTTTCAATGAAATCATACGCCCCTCGTTTTATAGCAGAAACAGCCGTCTCAATATTACCATGACCAGAAATCATAACGACTGGAAGAGAAGGATAACGCGTTTTAATTTCATCAAGGAGAGCCAAACCATCAAGACGACTTCCTTGTAACCAAATATCTAAAAAAATAAGCTTTGGAATACGTTCACCAATTTGCGCTAAGGCTTCGTCCGAGTTACAAGCAACACGGGTCTCATAACCTTCATCATCCAAAATACCAGCAACAAGCTCACGAATATCTGCTTCATCATCAACAATTAAGATATCTGACACCATCCTATTCCCCTATCTTACGACTTGTAGCTTGTGTGACATTTTCCTGCTTACCCTCATCTGCTGGAAATATCAAACGGATCATTGCACCTCGACCTTCATAAAAATTCTCCGGTGCATCATGCAACTCCATGGAACCACCATGATCTTCTATAACTTTGCGCACAATAGCTAACCCGAGACCTGTTCCCTTTTCCCGCGTTGTGATATAGGGTTCTAATATTTTTTGTCTCTGCTCTTTAGGAAGCCCTTTACCATTATCAATAACATCTACAACCACACATCCGTCTTTAAAATAAGAACGTATAAGAATATGGCCGTGAATATTTTTTTCTCGTGTAACCGAATCTATAGATTCGCTTGCGTTTTTGATAACATTGCAAAAAGCTTGTACAATCAAACGACTATCAAAGGCACCTACCAGCGGTACACTTCCTAAATCCTGCTCGAAATGAATATCATGTCGCGTAACTTCTATCAAGAAACATGCTTCACGCAGCAACCCGCGTATATCTAAAAGATTTATTTGCGGTTTAGGCATACGCGCAAAAGAAGAAAACTCATCAACCATACGCCCAATATCTCCAACCTGTCGAATAATCGTATCAATACACCGCTCAAAAACCTCTCGATCTTGCGTAATTACTTTGTTGTAACGTTTACGAATACGTTCCGCTGATAATTGAATAGGTGTAAGCGGATTCTTGATTTCGTGCGCAATACGTCGCGCAATATCTGCCCACGCTGATGTCCGTTGTGCTGCTACGAGATCTGTAATATCATCAATCGTTAAAACCCAAGATTGTCCCTGCCCATCATCTTCTTCCATTGTAATTTGTATATTATAAACGCGTTCTTGCCCAGCTACGTTTAAAGTAACCTGCTCTCGATGATTCTTACGATCTAGGGAGCGCGCAGACTGAAAAACCTGCCAGATTTCACCACTTAACGATAACAGACTGTACCCAATAACGTGTTTAGAGCGAATACCAAACATCGTTTCCATAGATCGATTGATAATTGTAATATCACCATTATCATCAATGCCAGCGACTCCTGCTGTTACACCGGATAAAACTGCTTCAGAAAAGCGTCGTCTCTCATCAATTTGATCACGAACTGCAATTAACTCATTGCGCCGATTTTTCAATTCATTGACCATATAATTAAAAGTTTTCGATAATTGTCCAATATCCCCATCTTTTGCCCGTACTGGCACAAAAACTTCCATATTTCCTAAAGCGACATCATCAGCCGCACTAATGAGACGACGAATAGGACGTACCAAACGATCCGCAACCGCAATACCAGCCCAAATGGCTGATAAGAATAAACTAAAAAAAAGACACAGATAAAGCATACCAAATGCTATTTGCGTGAGGAGGCGATTTTCATTTAAATCGCGATAACGATCCGTATTGATTTCCGTCAAACGTAAGGCAGAAAGAACCTCTTTATCAACATCGCGCACCAAATACAAAAATGTGTTTGGAATATTGGTAAATTTTAAAACAATGCCAAAATAATCATGAACTCCCGGTTGAAAAGAAAACGGCCTCGCACTGGTTGCACGTGCAATAAGATTGGAAGGAGGAATCGGAAGTTTATCTTCATCACCAAGATCACTTGATATAAAAACAGTTCCGCTAGAACTTAATAAAAATGCACCACGTAGATTGCGTCCTATGGCGTGACGTGTCAATTGCATCCTATATTCAGATGGATTACGTTCTAAAAGCCTCTTATTATCAAGTGCAAATGCCATAGCATAGGATAAATTTTTCAAATTTTGTAGCATTTCATCTGCATAAGCATTTGCTAAATCGATAGAAGAACCTACAATTTGCCGTGTTGTTGTATCAAACCATCGATCAAGTCCTAAATTCAGTGCAGGCCCCGATACAAGAGCAACCGCAACAGCAGGCATTGTTGCGACAAGTGCAAACAATGAAATCAAGCGAACATGAAGACGAGAACCGGCACGCCTTGAGCGCCACGCACGAATGATGGGAATCATCTCATAAAAAACGATGATCACCAATCCTAAAATCCAAACACTATTAATCCCTATAAGTATAAGAGTGACAGCTCTACTAGGAACAACAGGTGTTAATCCAATAAGAATGATAAATGAAACAGACGCTGTTAGCAAAGCCAATACAATAATTGTGATCCCTAAAAAGATATACATCTTACTTAGGTGATACAACTCATCACTAGAGGTATTTTGATCTATATCTTGGAGACTCGTTACAGATGTTGTCTTCATCATGCGCTTACATACCCTTATCCCATTGCTCCATATAACCTCTTGTGACAAAAGTTGACAATAGCAATGCCACATTTAAAATGGAGCAATCTAGCAAATAAAGAAAGAACTTCTACATTTTGAAAATATCTTTAAAATAAAACACCCGTGGTGATAAGTTTATAAGGAGATGAAATGCGGTTAACCAAACAGACAAATTATGCGCTTCGGATGCTTATGTATTGTGCAGATAATCAAGAGAATCTCAGTCGTGTTCCAGAAATAGCCAAAGCATATGCCGTGTCCGAGCTTTTTTTATTTAAAATACTCCAACCACTTGTTGAAGCAGGTTTTGTTCAAACAGTACGTGGACGCAATGGAGGCGTTAAATTGGCTAAACCCGCAACAGAAATTTCAATCGCTGATGTCGTGAAAGTAACAGAAGATAATTTCTCTATGGCAGAATGCTTTGATACCGCAGAATCGAATTGCCCATTGATCGATTTTTGTGGTTTAAATACTGCCCTTCAAAAAGCATTAAATGCTTTTTTTGATGTCTTATCCGTGATATCTCTTGCTGATCTAAAACGAAAAAAATTCCAAAATCAATTTAAATTGGATGCTCATAAAATAGTGAATTAAAGCAATATAAAAGGAGATGAAATATTTCTATTGCAGCGATAATATTAGCCGCTGGACGTGGCGAAAGAGCAGGATCTCCACAACAAATTCCCAAACAATATCGCCTTCTAGGACAAGAGCCGGTTATTTGCCATACCGTGCGTTGTTTTGTACAAAATCCAGTAATTACCACTATTGTTCTTGTTATTCATCCAGAAGATCACCAAATCTGTAAGCAAGCCATCGCCGATTTTAAAGACCATCTCATTCTTGTTGAAGGAGGGAATACGCGTCAAATATCCACCTTACATGGACTTTACGCACTTAAAAAGTTTAAGCCCCAATATGTTCATATTCATGATGGTGCCCGCCCTTTTATCGACAATCAACTCCTCGAGAAAATTCATATTACTCTCAGTCCTCAAGAAGGTGTTCTTCCCGTTCTTCCCGTATCTGATACCCTCAAACGTGTAAAGAGCACAGGTCATGTTTTGGAAACAATTGCACGCACCCATCTTTATATGGCCCAAACTCCACAATGTTTTCCCTTTGAAGACATCTTAGCTGCTCATGAAAAAGCACAGCAAACTTGCAAACAAGAATTTACCGATGACTGTGCAATTGCCGAATGGTTTGGGATACCTATACGAACTGTTCCAGGGGATGCTAACAACATAAAAATTACATGGCACGAAGATTTTAAAACTGCACATTTATATCTCCAAAAAAAATGCAAATGTTTCCTGATATCCGCACTGGCAATGGTTATGATGTTCACTCCTTCGAAGAAGGATCTTCTCTCATATTATGTGGCATCAAAATTCCTTTTCATAAAAAACTTAGTGGGCATTCCGATGCTGATGTTGCTTTTCATGCCTTAACCGATGCTCTTCTCGCTACTCAAGGAGCAGGAGACATCGGCACACATTTTCCCCCCTCTGATCCTCAATGGAAAAATGCCTCTTCAGAAATTTTTCTGCGTTATGCTCTTGATATTGTTAGAAAAGCAGGAGGACGCATTGCCAATGTTGATATCACACTGATCGCCGAAGAACCTAAAATCGGCCCCCATCGTCATCAAATGATAGAAAATCTTATGAAAATACTTACAATTTCATCTGATCGAATTTCTATCAAAGCAACAACAAACGAAAAACTCGGATTTATTGGTCGTGGTGAAGGCATTGCGGCTTTAGCAACAATAAGCGTTCTTTATCCAGGAGAAATTCCAAAATGACAGATTCTTGTGAAAAACAAGCACGTAACGTTCTGACAGCTTGTCGGCAAAAAAGTTTACTCTTAACAACTGTCGAATCTTGTACAGGGGGCCTCATTGCTGCAAATCTTACCAATATTGCAGGATCATCAGATGTTCTCGATTGTGGATTTGTTGTTTATTCAAACGAGGCTAAAACACGCCTCGTTGGTGTATGTGCTGAACTTATAAAAACGTACGGTGCTGTTTCAAAGGAAGTTGCTCTTGCAATGGCTGAGGGTGGATTAAAATATTCACATGCTGGAATTGCCGTTTCTGTAACAGGAATTGCTGGACCAGGAGGAGCATGTCTCAATAAACCTGTAGGACTTGTGCATTTTGCTGTGGCTTACAAAAATCATAAAACCCTGCATAAAGAGATGCATTTTGGAAATCTTGATCGTAAAGCTATCCGCTATGCAGCTGTGGAAAATGCTTTGAAAATGATCTTGCAATCTCTTGGATAACATTCTCTCTATCCGATTTTCACAATTTCATGTCATCACAATGATAGTCTGCGACTTCCGATAGATGTCGTGTAAAAACATCAACTTCATAAATTATGTTGATGGATATCCATAAATTTGATGCGCACGCATTTCAAAAGCATCTGTAAACTTATGAAAAGCAATATCAAACATCGAGCCCATCACTAAACCAAGCATTTTGCTTTTAAATTCATAATCAATAAAAAACTCTACCCTACATCCATTGGTATTCTCAATATTATGAAAAGCCCAACGGTTTTCAAGATATTTGAATGGGCCATCAATATATTGAACCTCTATAAGATTTTTTTCTGGCTGAAGAAAAACTTGGGTTGTAAAAGTTTCTCGGATAACCTTATAGCCAACTGTCATATCAGCAATAAGTAAGATCTTTTCTCCATATTCTTGGCGAGAGCGTATTATTAACCCTTCACACATTGGTAAAAACTCAGGATAACGCTCAATATCTGAAACAAGATCAAACATCTCACTGGCACTATGGGCAATCTGCCGCTGTATGGCAAAAGTCGGCATCATTATCTCTGTAAAGCAAATTTTTCATCACGCGCTTTTTGTAAAATTGCAAAATCATCACCCGCATGATGAGATGAACGCGTCAGAGGATTAGAAGCCATATGTAAAAAACCTTTCACTTTACCAATTTTAGCAAAAGACTCAAATTCTTCAGGAGGAACAAAACGAATAACTGGATGATGCTTGCGCGTAGGCTGCAAATATTGCCCTATTGTCATAAAGTCAACATCAGCAGAACGCAAATCATCCATTAATTGAAGAATTTCATTTCGCTCTTCCCCAAGACCAACCATAATTCCTGATTTTGTAAAGATTGTTGGATCAAGTTCTTTAACGCGTTGTAATAGCCGAACTGAATGAAAATAACGTGCTCCTGGACGAACCTTTAAATATTTAGAAGGAACTGTTTCTAAATTATGATTAAAAACATCAGGCTTAGCAGCAACAACAATTTCTAAAGCACCATCTTTATGGCGAAAATCCGGTGTAAGAACTTCAATTGTTGTCTTGGGCGCTTTTCGACGAATCGCATAAATAACTTTTGCAAAATGTTCAGCACCACCATCGGCAAGATCATCCCGATCCACTGATGTAATGACAACATGTTTTAGAGCCATCTGTGCGACAGCATCCGCTACACGTTCCGGCTCATTATCATCAACGGCAAGGGGAATACCTGTTGCAACATTGCAAAACGCACAAGCACGCGTACATATTTCACCTAAAATCATGAAACTGGCATGCCGCTGGCTCCAACATTCACCAACATTTGGACATCCTGCTTCTTCACAGACGGTCACTAATTTATGAGCACGCACAATACCATGCGTTTCTTTATAGACCTGTGATGTTGGCGCTTTTACGCGAATCCAATCCGGTTTTTTTTGAATGCTTGTATCCGGACGGTGTGCTTTTTCAGGATGACGCAAACGTCTATTCGTAACTCTATCAACAACCGTAACCATTTAAGCCTTTGCCCCATCAATATAGAAGGATGATGAAAAATTATATACACAATCTTTCATACACTCTCGTCATCAAGCATTTAAAACTTGACCATATGCATCCAAGACACTTTCTTTCATCATTTCCGATAATGTCGGATGTGGAAAGACAGTATGCATCAATTCTTGCTCAGTTGTTTCAAGATTCATGGCAATGACAAAACCTTGAATCAGTTCTGTGACCTCTGCTCCTACCATATGTGCACCAAGAAGCTGTCCCGTTTTTTTATCAAAAATAGTTTTTACTAATCCTTGATCTTCACCCAAAGCAATCGCTTTGCCATTTGCTGAAAAGGAATAACGGCCAATACGGATATCGTAACCTGCTGCTTTTGCAGCAGCTTCTGAAAGCCCTACAGAGGCAACTTGCGGTGTGCAATATGTGCACCCTGGAATTTTCTTCTTATCAAGTGGATGAACATTCTCCAAACCGGCAAGATGTTCAATGCATATTACGCCCTCTTCTTCTGCTTTATGTGCCAACATAGGAGGACCAGCAACATCACCAATAGCATAGATACCCTCTATACCTGTCCAACTCCATTCATCGGTTACAATGCACCCACGATCGGTCTTGATACCTAATGCTTCTAACCCCAGATTTTCAATATTACCTTGAACCCCAACAGCTGAAATCAGTCGATCCGCTGTAATGGTCTCTGTCTTGCCCTTCACATCAATATGTGCAGTAACAGAATCAGAGTTTTTTTCAACCTTGGTTACTTTTGCCTGTGTAAGAATACGAAGTCCTTTTTTCTCCAACTGTTTACGAGCAAAGGTTGAAATTTCAACATCTTCAGCTGGCATAATATGAGGCATCATTTCAACAACTGTAACCTTCGCTCCCATATCATGATAGAAAGAAGCAAATTCAATGCCAATGGCCCCAGATCCCATGACCAAAAGTGACTTCGGCATTGTTTGTGGAATCATCGCTTCAAAATACGTCCAAATAAGCTTCCCGTCTGGCTCAATACTAGGAAGAGAGCGAGGACGTGCTCCAGTTGCAATAATGATGTGCTTTGCTTGATAAGTCCCCTCTCCTAATGTTCCTTTAGGGACTGGATTTTGCGGTTGCATAACCGGTTTAGATGATGAGGAAACTATAATTTCTGCAAGCTGGTTTCCTTTAGCCCCCTTAGTAAGCTTTGCTTCACCCCAAATAATGTCAATTTTGTTTTTTTTCATTAAAAAACCGACACCAGCATTTAAACGCGCCGAAACTCCACGCGAACGTGCCACAACATCTTTAATATCTGCTTCAATCGTACCATTAAGCTTTAAACCATAATCCTTCACATGTTCAGAAAAATGCTTCATTTCTGCTGAACGCAAAAGCGCCTTTGTTGGAATACAACCCCAATTTAAACAAATTCCACCTAGATGTTCACGTTCAACAATCGCAGTCTTAAAACCGCATTGCGCCGCACGAATCGCAGTTACATATCCACCAGGACCTGATCCAATCACAATTACATCATAAAGACTCGCCACAGTAATCCCTCCATGGACACACATAAAATAGATAGGCACTTTCTACGTTTAAAATGAAAAAACAATATGACAAAGTTTTTTTGTGTCTTTCATTTCAAAGCTTCCCATAAAATACCTTCGCTCACTTAAACAATACAACAATATTGCTCTTCAAATTCTTTAAATTCGCTTCCACTCTCTCAATATACCATGTTTATACATCAATTGACGTGAAGCATTTTTAAACAACTCAAATGAGCATTGCTAATGGATTTTCAATCATCTTCTTAAAAGTCTGAACAAGCTCTGCTGCTAGAGCACCATCAACAGCACGATGATCCGCAGAAAGTGTAACTGACATGACTGTCGCAATCCCTAATGCACCATTTTTAACAACAGCACGTTGTTCCCCTGCACCAATCGCAAAAATCGTCGCATGTGGCGGGTTCAGAATAGCAGAAAAGCTTTTCACACCATACATTCCCATATTTGATACCGCTGTTGTCCCCCCTTGGTATTCTTCCATTTTTAACTTACGTTCCCGTGCTCGCTTGACAAAATCCTTCATCTCATGAGAAATAATTGACAGAGATTTTTCCTCTGCATGGCGAACAATAGGGGTAATTAACCCATCTGGAACAGAAACAGCCACCCCAACATCGCAATGTTTGTGATGAAGTATTCCGTCTTCAAGCCAAGAGACATTCGCATCGGGAACCGCCTTCAAAGAAAGTGCCACAGCTTTAATAATCATATCGTTAACAGAAAGCTTGTAAGCGGGTTTAGCCCCCTCTTGCGTTTTAATCATGGGCGCAGCAGCATTTAATTGCGTGCGAAGTTCCAATAACGCATCGAGTTCACAATCGAGCGTTACATAGAAATGTGGTACTGTCTGCTTTGATTCAACCAAACGCTTAGCAATCGTTTTACGCATATTATTATGGGGAGTGAATGTATATTCATCCTCTTTAAATAGCTTTAATATCTGTCCGTCAGATGCACCTGCACCTATCGGTTGTCTTATTTGTGATGAACCAGCAGCTTCAACAGCACCACTCTTCATCGCTTGTTCTACATCACGCTTGATAATACGCCCATGGGGACCACTTCCAGAAATAAGAGATAAATCGAGACCATTCTGAGATGCCAATCGTCGCGCTAAGGGAGAAGAAAAAAGACGCATATCCTTTTTGTCTCGCTGTACGCCTTGTGGAACGGATGATACATGAGACACTTGTTCTGTCGTTGAATCTGTCTGTTTTATTTCCTCCGTCTCTTTAACCGCAAAAGAAGAAGGCGTTTCTTGCGCAACCTTTGCAGCCTCAGCTAAATCTTCCCCCTCTTCTGCTAAAACAACAATTAAACTATTCACTTTAACGCCTTGCGTACCGGCAGGAACAACGATCTTAGCAACCGTTCCCTCATCAATAGCCTCTACTTCCATTGTCGCCTTATCTGTTTCAATTTCAGCAATAACATCACCAGCAGAAACTTTATCCCCTACCTTAACATTCCATTTTGCCAAATTCCCTTCTTCCATCGTTGGCGAAAGCGCGGGCATTGTAATTTTAATAGGCATCGTGCTTTCCTCCGTTACGCTCTATAAGTCACAGCCTTAACGGCTTCAACAATTTCAGAAACGTTGGGCAAAGCCAACTTTTCAAGATTGGCTGCATAAGGCATTGGAACATCTTTACCAGAAATTGTTGCAACTGGTGCATCAAGATAGTCAAAAGCCTGCTGCATAACACGTGTTGCTATTTCAGTTCCAACAGATGACTGCGGATATCCTTCTTCAATTGTTACCAAACGACCGGTTTTTTTAACTGAAGAGACAATTGTTGGAAGATCCATTGGACGAATGGTCCGTAAATCAATCAATTCAACATCGATACCAAGCTTTTCAATTTCTGGCAATGCTTGAACAGCATAATGCATTCCAATTCCACAAGCAACAATCGTAACATCTTGTCCAGATTTATGAATACGTGCCTTACCAATAGGTAAAACAAAATCATCTATTTGAGGAACATCAAATTGATGACCATATAAAATCTCGTTTTCAAGGAAAATGACAGGATTGTCATCACGAATAGCAGCCTTTAGCAAACCTTTTGCATCCGCCGCACTATAAGGCATGACAACCTTAAGACCTGGTATATGACCATACCATGCCGCATAGCACTGAGAATGCTGGGCACCAACACGTGCAGCAGCACCATTTGGTCCACGAAAAACCATCGGAGCAGTCATTTGTCCACCAGACATATAACGGGTTTTCGCCGCAGAGTTAATAATCTGATCAATTGCCTGCATAGCAAAATTAAATGTCATAAACTCGACAATAGGACGCAACCCTCCAAAAGCAGCACCAACTGCTAATCCTGCAAAACCATGCTCTGTAATTGGTGTATCAATAACGCGACGTTCTCCAAATTCTTCCAATAAACCTTGGCTTACTTTATAAGCACCTTGATATTGTGCGACTTCTTCTCCCAATAAGAAAACCATCTCATCACGCCGCATCTCTTCGGCCATAGCTTGATTAAGCGCTTCACGCACTGTCATGGTAACCATTGTTGTCCCCGCTGGAATATCTAAATCAGAACGCGTTTCAAAAGCAGAAGACGCAGGTACTGCCGAAGGAAGAGACTGAGATTCTTGTTTGGATTTTTGATGCAAATTCAAAGAACTGTCAGTCTGTGAAAGATCCTCAACACTTTCACCTTCTTCTAACAATACCGCAATAACAGTATTAATCTTTACACCTTCAGAACCCTCACGAACACAAATTTTACCAAGTGTACCTTCATCAACAGCTTCTATTTCCATCATTGCTTTATCGGTCTCAATTTCGGCAATTACATCACCAGAACGAACTTTATCACCTTCTTTCTTGAGCCATTTAGATAACTTACCTTCTTCCATCGTTGGAGAAAGCGCAGGCATCAAAATATTAATAGACATACTCGCTTCCCTCGCATCAAACTAAAATATCTGTATAGAGCTCAGAAACATCTGGCTCTTGATCCTTTTGCGCAAAATCTGCTGCATCTGCAACAATCGCACGAACTTCTTTATCGACAGATTTCAAATCGTCTTCACTCGCCCAACCTTTTTCTAGAATCCGCTTTTTCACCTGATCAATTGGATCGTGCTCTTCTTTTACCTTCTGAACTTCTTCCTTGGAGCGATATTTTGCTGGATCAGACATCGAGTGACCACGATAGCGATAGGTCTGCATATCAAGAATGAACGGCCCTTTACCAGAACGCGTCCACGAAATTGCTTCATCAGCAGCTCCTTTTACTGCGCGAACATCCATACCATCAACAACAATACCTGGAATTTCAAAAGAAAGACCACGACGAGAAAAATCCGTCTCCGCTGAAGCACGCACAACAGATGTTCCCATCGCATATTGATTGTTTTCAATAATATAAATAACAGGAAGCTTCCACAGAGAAGCCATATTAAAACTTTCGTAAACCTGCCCCTGGTTAGCAGCGCCATCACCAAAATACACCAATGTTACATTATCTTTACCAAGATATTGATTCGAAAATGCTAAACCAGAGCCAATCGGAACTTGCGCACCAACAATACCGTGCCCACCATAAAAATTCTTTTCTTTAGAAAACATATGCATTGACCCCCCTTTCCCTTTGGAAAATCCGCCTTGACGCCCCGTTAGTTCGGCCATAACACCACGCGGACTCATACCAACCGCCAACATATGTCCATGATCACGGTAAGAGGTAATAACCTGATCACCTTCTTTTGCTGCCTTTAGTGTTCCAGTAACAATAGCTTCCTGTCCAATATAGAGATGACAAAAACCACCAATAAGCCCCATACCATAAAGTTGGCCTGCTTTTTCTTCAAAACGGCGAATTAAAAGCATCTTACGATAAGCATCAATCTCTTCTTCTTTTGTAAAAATAGCTAATGGCGCTTTCTTGGTGGTGTTTGATAATGCATTATGCACCACCGACGCAGAACCTTTTTTAGACCTTTCTGCCATATTAAACTCCCTTTTGTAATTCTCTAGGAATAACCTTTACGAACAAAAGTTACAAGCATTATCAATAAGCTTAGAGAATATCACAGGTGATTATGTTAAAATATTTCTTGAATTAAAGCGCGTTTCATTAACTTTTAATATCATTGAAGGGAATGAGTATTGTTAATTCATTTGGCTTGGAAAAATTTAAATTCTTCCGGATATACTCATCCAACATATCTCTTTCGATATGCCCGTTGCGTAAAAGAGAAATACGCTTTTCAATAAATACCCGCTTAGATTTTACTCTATGAAGTTCCTCTTCTAATGCGACAATCTGTTGATTAACTTCACTTCGTGAATATAACCCATACTCACCATGATAAATATGATAACTGAAATAGCTTAAAACTCCCATAGTCATCAATGGAAGTACAAAGCGCACCTTTACCGATCTGCGTTTTTGCTTTGTCCACATAAAATAGCACAGTCTTTATAGCACAATTCTCTTAATATTTCGCTCAACTATGCATGATTTTCATTAATAGCCCATTACCAAATTCCTACTCACAAAAAATTGTGCATTATATGCTGAATAACTCCGCTATAAGGAAATTATGTGATCTCTTTTTATATTACAATTCTTGGCGTTTACTAGTTTGTAATTCTATATCCATTTTTGTCAGTAAATTTGCCCGTTACAATGAATATAAAATCAACAGTTCTCCAAATTAAAGACACAATCAATCCAATCATTGATAAAGACAGAACAAGCATTAAAATGCCCGTTCCAATTTTACCAACTATAAAGCGATGGATTCCTAATAAACCTAAAAACCAACAAACAACCCCAGCCACCACTTGTGAGTGTTCTGACACTTGTTGCACTAAAAGAGGAACAACAGATTTAATGGTATCCCCTTCACACACAAAATCAACGGCATCCCCCACCTGCGGTGGATTCTTTCCTAACCAATCCCAATTTGAGAATTGATAGCGCTTACCATCATCACCCAAAACCAAGTAAACTTGTTGATCCTGACTAATAATTCTACCTCTCATCTTTACCACCTATAAAATCGTTACTCACATGTTATTATAAATTATTACAAAGAAATTTCTTCTATTTTGATACTATACCGATCAGCCTCACTTCGTGAATACAATCCATATTCTTCGTGATAAATGCGATATTTTAAATAGATTAAAACTCCCCCAATATTCTAGAATTCTCTACCGACATAAGTGCCGATACAAATCACACTTTAACCGCTTTACATTGCTATTCTAACGATAGAGAATAGTACTATCTTTTTCAATACTTTTAATCAACCACGCATTGTTTTCATTAATATTTTATCATAAAATACTTACATAGAAGTAATTTTTTTGAATATATCTACCATAACAAAAATAGACAGCCTGCTCTTGCACCCTTATATTACCCCATACAACTTCTACCAGCGTGTAATTTGTTTCCCATCTTTGTCTCTGAACTTTCCTGCTGCAATAGTTATAAAATCAACAATCGCCCAAATCCCTGTAATTAACAAGCCGACAATGGATAAAGATAAAATAAGCATTAAAGCGCCAGTCCAAACTTTACCAATCATAAAGCGATGAACACCAAATATGCCAGTAAACCAACAAATGAGTGTAAGCATCGGTCTTGTCGGATCTGAATCTTGTTGCAACAATGGGAAAATAGATTTAGCATTACCTTCTTCACACACAAAATCAACGGCATCACCTAACCTAGGTGGATTTTTTCCTAACCAATCCAAAGTTGCAAATTGATAACGCTTACCATCATCACCGGAGATAAGATAAACCCCTTGTTCTTGATTGATAATTATACCTCTCATCTTTAGCACCTATAAAATCGTTGCATATATATCTGACCGTAAAATGAATGTTATAATTGCAATGAGATCACAATTTAAAATCTTAAACTCATCATACAACGCTCCATATTACCCGCATAACATGCCTGTTCTCCTAGCATTTCTTCAATACGAATGAGCTGATTATACTTTGCTAATCTATCTGAGCGCGCAAGAGAGCCGGTTTTAATCTGCCCACAATTCGTTGCAACCGCGAGATCTGCAATGAAAGAATCTTCCGTCTCACCTGAGCGATGCGATATGATCGCATGATAGCCTGCTTTATGGGCTGTCTCTATAGCATCAAGCGTTTCACTCAAAGTACCAATCTGGTTCACTTTTATAAGAATAGAATTGGCAGCACCCATTTTGATACCATCGCGCAAACGCGCAGAATTTGTGACAAACAAATCATCGCCAACAAGCTGACATTTGTTACCAATCGAATTCGTAAGTAACTTCCACCCTTCCCAATCATCTTCAGCCATCCCATCCTCAATTGAAATAATGGGATAAGTTTCAACAAGTTGCGCTAAATAATCCACCTGCTCTTGAATACCACGGCATTTACCTTCACCTTTATAAAAATATGAACCATCTTTATAAAACTCTGTTGATGCACAATCTAAACCAAGAGCAATTTGCTCTCCTAGTTTATATCCAGATGCTATTATGGCTTCTATAATAAACTCTATTGCCTGCTCCGCATTTTTAAATTGGGGTGCAAAACCACCTTCATCACCAACATTGGTATTATAACCTGCATCTTTTAAACGTTTTTTTAATGTATGAAAAACTTCAGCCCCATAGCGAACTGCCTCTTTGAGTGTGGGTGCACCAACAGGAATAATCATAAATTCTTGAAAATCAATTGGGTTATCAGCATGAACACCACCATTGATAATATTCATCATTGGTGTGGGCAGAATATGTGCTTGTGTACCACCGATATAACGATATAAAGGTAAATTTAATGATTCTGCTGCTGCTTTTGCAACAGCTAATGAAACACCGAGAATGGCATTCGCACCAAGACGTGCTTTGTTTGGTGTTCCATCCAAAGCAATCATTGCTTGATCGATAGCAATTTGATTTCTTGCATCTCGCCCACCAAGTTCCTCAAGAATTTCGCCATTGACTGCTGCAACCGCTTTTTCAACACCTTTCCCTTGATAGCGCACTCCACCATCACGAAGCTCGATAGCTTCATGGGCTCCTGTCGAAGCCCCTGAGGGCACAAGAGCGCGACCAAAAGCTCCATTCTCCAAATGAACATCAACCTCTACCGTTGGATTACCGCGGCTATCGAGCACTTCACGTCCAATGATATCAACAATTATAGTCATGTGCGTTTCCTTATCCAACAAAAGTCTTGATTCATTTTAACCGTCATAATGATCAAATATCGTCTCTATTCAATTCATTTTCTTCGACAGATAATCAAATTCCATTAAAGTCTCAAGAAGTCTTTGTAAATGATCAATCCTAATCATATTAGGTCCATCAGAAGGTGCATTATCCGGATCTTGATGCGTTTCTAAAAAAAGACCTGCTACCCCAACAGAAACAGCTGCACGCGCCAAAACTTCAACAAATTGACGCTGTCCACCAGATGAATTGCCTTGACCACCGGGCTCCTGAACAGAATGCGTTGCATCAAAAATAACAGGAGCACCAAATGAACGTAAAATAGGCAATGAACGCATATCAGAAATAAGCCGGTTATAACCAAATGAAGTTCCTCGTTCACAAAGCATAACATTTAAATTCCCGCTTTTTATGACTTTTTTTAAAACATTCTCCATATCCCACGGAGCTAAAAACTGACCTTTTTTAATATTGATAACACGTCCCGTTTTAGCAGCCGCTATCAAAAGATCGGTTTGACGGCATAGGAAAGCCGGAATTTGCAAAATATCTACCGTAGAAGCAACAACCGTGCATTGCTCTTCTGTATGTACATCAGTCAAAACCGGACAACCAAACTCCTTCTTCAAATCAGAAAAAATAGCCATTGCTTTTTCAAGACCAATACCACGTGCCGCCCCTAAGGATGTCCTGTTGGCTTTATCGTAACTTGATTTATAAACAAACCCAATGCCAACTTGATCTGTAATCGTCTTAATTCGGCCTACCATTTCAAAAGCATGCTCTCGACTTTCCATCTGACATGGTCCAGCAATTAATGAAAAAGGAGCATCATTTGAGAATACAACATTCCCAACTTGTACAATGGTGTTTGGTTCAGACATTTTATCCCTCAAAAAGCAAAAAACTGATTTATGAACTAAACCAATCGACTTTGTTCTATAGTGGCTTCAATAAAAGAAGAAAAAAGTGGATGTGGATCAAAGGGACGTGATTTCAACTCTGGATGATATTGAACACCGATAAACCATGGATGATCGGCATATTCTATTGCTTCTGGTAAAATACCATCGGGAGACATACCAGAAAAAATTAAACCACACTGTTCCAGCTCGTCTTTATAATCGATATTGACCTCATAACGATGACGATGTCGCTCGCTAATCCTTGTCATCCCATAAATCTTGGCAATATGGCTGTTTTCTTTTAATTCAGCGGGAAAAGCTCCAAGACGCATTGACCCACCAAGATTACTACATTGTGTCCGTTTCTCAAGAATATCTCCTTTAAGCCATTCTCTCATCAAACCTACAATTGGATTGTTGGTTTCGCAAAATTCACTTGATGATGCATTTTCAATCTGAGCAATATTACGCGCAGCTTCTATACAAGCCAATTGCATCCCGAAACAAATACCTAAAAATGGAACTTTACGTTCCCGTGCAAATTGAATTGCTCGAATCTTACCTTCTGCACCACGTGCTCCAAAAGCACCAGGTACCAAAATTCCATGAACTTTTTGTAAAGTCGATGCTGGATCTTCTCTTTCAAAAAGCTCTGCATCAATCCATTCAATATTAACCTTCACTTTATTGGCTAAACCACCATGGGCAATAGCCTCGGTGAGAGATTTATAAGCATCCTTTAATCCGGTATATTTTCCAACAACAGCAATGATCACTTCTCCTTCAGGATGGTGAATTCGATGTGTAATCTCTTCCCAACGGTTCATTTGCGGCTTAGGAGTCGTATGCATTCCAAAAGCAGAAAGAACTGCTGAATCTAGCCCCTCTTTGTGATATGCCATAGGAACATCATAAATCGTTGGCATATCCAATGCCTGAATCACCGCATTTGAATGAACATTACAAAAAAGTGATAATTTGCTCCGCTCTGTTTCCGGAATAGACCGATCTGCCCGTACTAACAAAATATCGGGCGCAATCCCAATGGATTGCAACTCTTTAACAGAATGTTGTGTTGGTTTGGTTTTTAATTCTCCCGCCGAAGGAATATAAGGCATTAATGTGAGATGTACATAAACAACATTTTGTCTTGGTAATTCATTATGAAGCTGACGAATCGCTTCTAGAAAAGGCATTGCTTCAATATCACCAACCGTCCCACCTATTTCACACAACACAAAATCAAAGTCTTCATTTCCGGTGGTAATGAACTTTTTAATTTCATCAGTGACATGAGGAATTACTTGGACTGTTGCCCCCAAATAATCACCACGTCGTTCGCGTTCAATGATATTTTGATAAATGCGCCCTGTCGTAATATTGTCTTGGCTATTTGCAGAGCATCCAGTAAAACGCTCATAATGACCAAGATCAAGATCCGTTTCTGCACCATCATCGGTTACAAAAACCTCACCATGTTGATAAGGAGACATCGTCCCTGGATCAATATTTAAATAAGGATCAAGCTTGCGAAGCCGTACACGATATCCGCGCGCCTGCAATAATGCAGCTAATGCCGCTGCTGCAATGCCTTTTCCAAGAGAGGAAACCACACCACCAGTAATAAAAACATAACGTGCCATGGGCTTATGGTGATAAGCATTTTATAACAATTTTTCCAGCAAAAAATGCAAAAAAAAACAACTTTTCTTCTATAAAATAAAAAAGGCGAAAAAATCACCTTTTTTAAAATCCATATTTTTCTAATTATTTTGTACTGTTATCCGGAACTGGATTTTCATGAACCGTTGGAACTGGATTTTCAGCTTCAGGAACTGTAGATTTTTTCTGTTCCTGAGGAGATGTTGAATCGCCCCCTAGCTGTTCAAGAATAGAAGGTTGAGCCTTACCATCCGATGAGGGAATCCCTTCAGTCCCTTTATTTGTATTTTGTTCTGAGTTAACTGGAATACGCTTGAGAATATCAGAACTCGAGTTTGATATGCTCCCCACAACGGTAAGTCCTATAGACACTGCAAAAAAACACCCTGCTAAAATAGCGGTTAAACGTGTTAGTGGATTTTTGGTCCCACGCGTTTTCATCAATCCAGAACCACTACTCGCACCAAGCCCGCCACCTTCCGAAGGCTGAATTAAGATCACACCAACTAAAGTAATAACAACCAAAAAATGGATAACAATAAGTACTGTTTGCATAAACCCTGCTCTTTAAATAACTCTTCATGGCTCTTTACACAGAAATAGCACATATTCCAAGGGAAAACCAAGATTCCTTGTTATAATTTACGATAAACATCGCAAATAGTTAAAAAATCCGTTGCTTTCAAGCTTGCTCCACCTATCAGAGCCCCATTAACATGGTCAGTACTCAAAAGCTCAAATGCATTGGATGGCTTTACTGATCCACCATAAAGCAAACGTATCTTGTTTCCTTCATCACCAAAACGAGAGCGCATCTCATCACGTATAAAATGATGTACTTCTGCTACATCTGCTGAAGTCGCCGTATTGCCTGTTCCTATAGCCCATACTGGTTCATAAGCAATAATCATATTCTCTGCTGTTACGCCATCTGGCAAAGACCCCTCAAGCTGTCTTTCAAGCACATCCAGTACTTTATGACTTTTTCGCTCCTCTAATGTTTCACCAATACAAACAAGAGCAACAAGACCTGCTCGCCATGCTGCTCGCACTTTAGCACAAACAATCGCATCATTTTCCTGATAAAGTGTACGGCGCTCTGAGTGGCCAATAATGACATGGCTCGCCCCTGCTTCTTTAAGCATAAAAGCTGAAATATCTCCAGTATAAGGGCCATGATCATCAAAATGACAATTTTGCCCTCCTAACAAAAGGTTCTCACCACCTAACGTATCAGAAGCCCGCGATAAAAGTGTTGCTGGAACACAAATAAGCGCCTCAAATAAACGGCCTAAATCAGAGCTCACACCAGCAGCAATGGCACGCAATTCTCCAAGCGATTCACCAGTTCCATTCATTTTCCAATTTCCAGCAATAAAAGGCCGAATATTTGGAGACATATTTCCACCTCAAAAATTATCACAACATACTCTTCGTCTCATAGGTATCAAATTATAAAGTGAAAGCAAGTCTTTAAGCTTGCATCTTTCGTATCTTTATTGCAAATTCTATTATTGCTTTGATAATAATGCATGTGAAAAATGGAATTGAATAATGCTTGATATCATGAGAAATGCTACGAATTCTTGGGTTGCCAAGATTTTTCTTGCTATTTTGCTCTTATGCTTCATCCTTTTATGGGGAATACCACAGTTACGCACAAAAGGTGAAAGAGACCTGATTACCTCTGGAAAGTCTACAATAACTGTCGATGGTTATCGCCTCGCACTTGCTGATCAAAGCGCACGTTTAGCACTCGCATCTCATCTTGGGCGAATGTTCACACCAAACGAAATGCAACAATACAAAATCCCCGCTTTTGTTTTTAATCAATTACAACAAAATGTCCTGTTTGATGAACAAGCGCGTAAAATGAAAATTAGTCTCTCAAAAGATGCAATAGCTCGTATTCTTGGGGCTGATAATATGTTTCAAATGAATGGAGCCTTTGATCACAATTTGCTTCGTAACTATCTGCAGCATCTACAGATCAACGAAAATAATTTTCTTGATTATTATGCCCAAAAAGAAAGGCGTAACCAGCTCATTTCCGCTCCACTAGCCGGTATGAAAGCACCAGATCTTTTTTATAAAGCATTCGCTCTTTATCAAAAAGAAGCCCGCATCGCTGATTATCTCGTTATTGATCTCAAAGAGAAGGAAATAAATTCCAACCCTGATCAAGAAACACTGCAAAAATGGTTTGAAGCACATAAAAGTGAACTTCGTGCTCCAGAGTACCGTACTGTTTCTTTGTTATCGATGACCGCAGATGAGATTGTAAAACCCGAAGATATTTCAGCAGATGAAGCGAGAGTTTATTATACACAAAATACCTCACGTTTTATGAATCCTGAAAAACGCACCATTGAAGAATTGCGATTCTCTACACGTGAAGCTGCCGATAATGCAGCAAAAAAAATAGCCGGTGGATTGAGTTTTGATGAACTGGTTAAAGCGGAAAATAAAACTCTCAATGAGATAAAAAAGGGGCCTCTGACCGAAAGCGAACTTCCTAGTCATCTCGCATCTGAAATCTTTGAACTCAAACAAGGACAAGTCAGTACTGTCATCAATGATTTACAAGGTCCTGTTATCATTCGCTTAACACATATTGAACCTTCAGCCCCTCTTCCCTTTGAAAAAGTGGAAGAAAATATTCGCCAAACACTTGCTCAAAATCGTGCTGTAGATGCTATACGTAACAATTATACAGCAATCGAAAACGCCCGTTTTGAGGGAGCTTCTCTCAAAGAAATTGCTGAGCAATATAAATTACCTCTGCGTACAATGACTATTGATAAGACAGGCAAAACAGTTGAAGGTGAAACACTCACAGACTTACCCCAGAAAGATATTTTATTGAATGCACTCTATCAAGCAAATGAAGGAGTCGATCTTGATCCTCTTACCCTTCAAAAAGGCGGATATCTCTGGTATAAGGTCGATAAAATTATTCCAGAACGCGATAGAACACTTGAAGAAGCTAAGCAAGAAGCGCTTTCTCAATGGAGAAATGAGGAAATTCAGCGACTTCTTGATGAAAAAGCCCAAAATGCTCTCAAACAACTCGCTGAAGGGAAAAGTTTGATTTCTCTTGCCCATACACTTGATGTTAAAAAACAAACAACACAAACCATACATCGTCAGGATTCATCTGAAATCTTTGGAGTTGAAGGTGTTAGAGCATTATTTTCTGGTCCGAAAGGTCATTATGGCATGGTAAAAGGCCCAGTTGCGACAAATCGTATTGTTTATCAAATAAAGACCGTAACCATGCCTACCGACATCACCCCTCATACCCTTTCACCTGATATCCGTACCAAGATAGATAGTGTAATAAGAGAAGATCTAAGACTAGAAATGCTGCAAGTTGCCAATGAAGAACATCCTTTGGAAATTAACAGCACTCTTTATAATCAGATCTTTAACACTTTCCCGTAAAAATACTGTAACTGATTTGTGGTCTTTAGAAGAACAATTGTAACCAGAGCTTTTCCTATAATTAAAAAACGAAAGAGATTTCTTTTCTCTTGGTATCAGGATAAGTAAAAGCTACATAAATAATAAGATTTTTTGCAAATTTTCTGGTCTATAGAAAAAGAATAAAGCTAAAGTAGAAAGGAGTTTTGTGGTGTAATAAATGCTCCCCATCAAGCTAAGATTGTAGATATTGTCGTGATAATAAGCATCCATTGCGGTTTTATGACTTTTCTATAGCTAAATATTTCCCTGTAGGCTAGAAAGATTTCTTTCATAATAGAAATGACATTTCATCAGAAGATGATACATTCCTTTATTTAAGTCCCTCAATATCACCAGAAAACCAGCCTATATATTTTTAAACTTGAGCTTACGTTTTACACTCTCTCAATCATTTATCATTGCACAGCATGAAACAAAAGAAATATATGATATCTCACCAAATCCAATTTTAACCGTTCGACCATCCTTATATCAATGCATTCGTAGTGCTTCCTAAAAGGGGTTCACTGTTATAATATTGCACTTCTTTCTAATGCATTTACTTGACTCTCCTGTTCCTGATAACAGGCTTTTATCCTTATAATGCTCTTGGAAAATTACCGCTTATTGCTGCTTTCGTTATCAACCAATAACGACGAATCAATGGTAAAACTGCACTTTCTTGAAAAACTCCAGCTCCTAATTGTACCGCTTTTTGAAGAGATGCTGGTACAATTGCCAATGGAAGAAATGCTGGTTTAAGTATTCTCGGCAAAGTCTTAGAATACTCGTAAAACTTGGCATAATGACTTCGCGTTACGGCTACCATAGCTTCAACAATACAGCATTTTTGCTCGTCATTGACACGGTTGCCCTCTAAATCCTTCCTATCCACTCCCACAGCCTTTAGCATATCAGTCGGTAAATAATATTGATATCGTGATTGCATAAATGATAAAAGGCGTAACACACCACTGAAGCCTTGAGCAATTCCACCATACTTATAGACATCCGTAAAATCTGGTGCCACATTGGGATCTAATATCTGACAAGAAAGTTGTAAAATGATATTTGCTGTTTCACAACAATAAGATTCTAGATCATGAAGCGTTTCTATTGGATTGTGGTAAAGATCTAAAATTTGCGCGTCACAATAACGTAAAAAAGCCGTCTTCGGTAAATTAAAAACAGTTATTGCTGTCAATAAATCATTTAAAATTGGGTTATTTTTATTCTCTTGCATTTCACCATTAGCAATAGAATCATACCACCAACGTAATCGTATCTCACCTATAAGTGGATCATGCACAGTTTCGCGAATACGAGCAATTTCCACATTAAAAGCGTAAAGAGCAGCTAATGCTCTACGCTTTTTTTTAGGAGCAAATAAAACTGATATATAGCGATCACGATCAGCAGCACGCAAAATATCAAAACAATAAGGAAGAGAATTTATCATTCTATGACACCGTTTAACTGCCTTTTTAGGTATTAATCCTCTCTTTTGATTCATCTTTTAAACTTAAGAGATGAGAAAATACAGCAAAGAGAATAAGATTTGCAAATACATCTCATGTATTACGAATGAAGATTGCTTTTCTAGGTATTTTTTAACAACACCTAACAGACATATTTTTACTGCTAAAAAGTGACGTGAAGTTGTAATCTACCAATGAGAATGAAATTTCACAAATAGGAAAATGCGCAAAAAATCTTATCTGTTATGTTAGCATTTCTTCCAAAATAAAACACCAAGTAATAATCACTTTAGGATATAGAGGCTTAATTGCATCAGATCTTATTTGTATCCTATTTTTACATGTAAGAGAAGAAAACGATTTACCTTTTAATATTAGCATATATCCAATAGCATCACGTGTGAAGCTAGAAAGAAAATATGCAAATATTCATTTATAATGATCATTCATCGTTTTGCATATTCAATGAGAACCCTAAATATCGTAAAATTCTTTCACTGCAAATCTATGTATGCTGACCAATCCTCCCTCTTTACACGTTGCAAACAGGAAGTGCGTGTGGATAAAAATTGTTTAGAAAGAAGTAAAAATGTTATGAAGCATTTTCATGCTAAAGTTTTCGAAACATTGAGCGATGGCAAACATCATGATGATACTCAGTTACTACTTTATAAGTGTAAAGACGATGATATTCAATAGGATGGCCATTACAGTTCTCTATAGACAATAGAAAAAGTGCACCTGAAAGGTTTTAAAATGTCTTCTAAAAGAAACATGTAAATGATTCATACACAACAAAAATAAAACTAACCTACCTTACAAAGGAATCTCTCCCCTAAAAGGAAATTCTCCCTTTAAAATTAGCTCTTTGAACACTTTAGCTTTCTTAATTAAGAGATGTTTTCATTTTAGTAAGAGTCTCTTCACAAAAAGACTCCTTGATGAGTTCATGGGCTTTATGAGAATCTAACTCTTTTGTAATAAGTATACGAGCAGTGGAAATCGCCAAATCGATAGCAGATGAGGAAACCATACGTATTGCATCAGCTTCTGCTTGAGCAATTTTTTGCTCCGCCAATTTATTACGATTCTTTACATATTCTTCCGCTTTTGTATGAGCCTGTGCAATAATAGCTGCAACTTCATGCTTAGCTGCGGCAATAATTTCTTGTGCATCCTTCTCTGCTTCTACGTGTTTACGCTGATATTCAGCTAACACCTCTTGAGCCTCTTCGCGCAGACGAAGAGCTTCATCAAGTTCATCTTTTATACGCTTTGCTCGCGCATCAAGATGGCGTACAGCCATCTGCGGAACTTTAAAATAAACCAAAAGAGCAAAAAAAAGGAGTAACCCCACAAAAGCCCAAAAAGTATCAGTCATTCTCGTATCCTTCAGTAATCCGCAACTTTAATAACTGAACGAACAGTCTCTTTACTGACATTAACATCTGCCAATTTATGTACAATTTCAAGAGCTAGCTCTTCAGCGATAGAACCAACATTTTGCATAGCCTTATCGCGAATTTTTATTATCTGTTTTTCAGCATCGGCTAGTTTTTTCTCTAAATTTTCCTCAATTTCTTTGCGTTCAAACTCAACCTTTTCTTTCAATTCTTCACTAGCTGCTTGTGCTATGACATGAGCCTGAAAACGAGCTTCAGCTAATTTTCGCTCATAAGTTTCAACGACAATATCTGCTTCCTGTTTCATACGCATTGCTTGATCTAAATCAGATGCAATGCGATCTCGACGTGTTTCAATAACACCGCCAATACGAGGGACAATGACACGAGAAATAAAAAGATAAAAAAGACCAAAAGAAATTGCTAACCAAAAAAAATGCGAACCAAAATGCACAAAATCAAAAGGCGGAAACACACGATCGGCATGCTCTGTTACATTCTTAATATGTTCTATCGGCTTTTCAGTGGTTTGTGCATAAACGCTGGAAATAAACATCTTCTCCATCCTTCAACAACTTAATCCCCCTATAACCGATAACAACTCGCTAACATTCTTTTCATTAAGAAATAAAGGGCACACCTGCCTCTCATGAGAAAATAGGTACACCCTCTTTATAGTAATTAAACCGCAAAAAGAAGCAATAAAGCAATAAGCAATGAAAAAATACCCAAAGCTTCTGTCACAGCAAAACCAAAGACGAGACGACCAAATTGACTATCTGCTGCTGATGGATTGCGTAATGCACCAGAAAGATAGCTACCAAAAATATTTCCAAGGCCCAAAGCCGTCCCTGCCATACCAAAGCAAGCAAGCCCAGCGCCAATATATTTTGCTGCAAGCACTAATTCCATATTATTCTCCTTTAAATTTAAAGCGAAATTGCACCATTCGACGAAAAACCGCCAGTTCTATTAATGTCCTGGATGAACTGCATCATTAAGATACATACATGTTAAAACTGTAAAGACGTAAGCTTGAAGAAATGCTACCAAAAATTCAAGAGCAGTAATCGCTACAGTCATAATAAGTGGCAAAATTGAACCACCGATTCCTACAATCCCTACCCCAATCATTGAAACAATGAAACCAGAAAATACTTTGAGGGTAATATGACCCGCAAGCATATTCGCAAAAAGACGTAGCGAAAGGCTAATAGGACGAGAAAGAAAAGAAATAACCTCAATCATCGTCACAAGAGGCAAAACAACAACAGGCACACCACTGGGAACAAACAGTTTCAAAAAACGAATCCCATGCTTATAAAAACCATAACCTATCACCGTTAAAATCACCAACATCGCCAACGAAAATGTGATCATAATCTGAGAAGTAATTGTATAAAAGTAAGGGAAAAGACCAATAAAATTCGCGACTAAAATAAAAGTAAATAGGGAAAAAACTAAAGGAAAAAATTGCATTCCCTGTACACCAGAGGATTCTCGCAGAGTTGATGCTACAAATTCATATGCCATCTCTGAAAGAGACTGCATTCGCGTTGGGACTAATCCACGACTTGATGATGAAAAAAAGAGAAAAACTGAAGTTACAAAAACTGTAGCTACGATAAAAAACGATACGTTCGTAAAGGAAAAATCCATATTTCCTACGGAAATCTTAATCAACCGTGAAATCTCAAATTGATGAATAGGATCTGGAGCGTGCGATGTCACTTCAACCTCATTTATCGGACCTTTTATCGGCCCCTTTATCTTGGCGCAATACGCCTTTCTGCCTTAATGGACTGGAAGCAACATACCCCACAGACCGAAGAATACTCAATACACCTGCAGCAAATCCAAGAAAAAGAAAAAATACCAACCCCCATGGCAATGAACCTGCTAATTTATCAAAACCCAACCCCAAAACAGCACCTACAATAATACTCGCCAAAAACTCACTAGAAAGCTTAACCGCTTGGGCTATCTTCCCTCGTGACTCTTCTCCCTCCTTATCAGTTTTTCGCTCTTCTAATGCTCCTTTATGCATTAAAGCTCTTGCTAAGTTTTCTCTACGACATTCCAAATCCTCTGACTGATAGCATTCCTCCTGTTCCTTTCCTTCGGATTCCCGCAGCGGTACACTCGGCTCACTGCTCTTCACCATGTTTGGCTCCTTAATCCAAAAGCAAAGTATAAGGTTGTCTTATCAAAAACGTGCGTATCATATTGCTCTCAAATTTGTTCGTCAAGACGCTAAAAAAAACTATCACAATTATCGCATATTAGTTTGATAAATCTTGTCACTCAAACAGCTTTATATCACCATTCTCAGCTGCATATATTCCTTATTATCTTTAGAAAATGATGTTTGATATCTTATCTTTAAACATATTGATAAAATATTCTTTGAAAAATAAAATCTTGTACCCTTCATCCATTGTCAAATTTTAATATGATAAAATTTTAAAATGTATCGGTAAAACCTCTCTCTTTTTAATGTACAACATAGAACTATAATTTATAGACGTTATGCAAATAAATCTATGGAAACAAGACCTTAAACATAAAGAATCTAATATTTTGTATTCCTGTAATCCACATCCTGAGTTTTTGTCCTTATAATTTCATATTGATCGTATAAAAAATATTTTTGTTTCTATAAACTGCTACAAATTAAAATTTTTATCTAACAATTAAAAAATGCTTTTTTTAGCAGTATAATTCCTTTCTCCTGCTTACATTTGTTACATTTCTCTGCATTAAGATCCTTTATTAAAAAGATTGTTTTCTTTTTAATCAGTTTTAATCTGTGTGTTGGTTATCCTCACAGCATATGAATAAATGATTTTTTATTTTGATTCAGAAAGTTTGAAATACAGAGAGTCTAGAGTCTTAAGAAAACCCATTATCATTCACTATAATGATAAATTATTCTTATAAAGTAATATATCGATTAATAAGAATATTCCTCTTTTCTTGAAGGCAATGCCACAATCATTCTGAAGTAATGAACGCATTTTCTATATTAAAATGTAACAATTTATAAAAATGCTTATAGAAAAACTTGTTTTATCATAAATACAGACTTCATTCGCTTTAAAGAGAGAGAAGAATTATTTCTTTTTTGAATGTGGTGCAAAAGGATTATCAGATGCGCGTAATGATATGCGAATTGGTACACCAAGCATATCAAACGTATCACGTAATCCATTAGAAAGATAACGTAAATATGATTGTGGCATTACCTTTGGTCGAGAACAAGAAATTACAAATCCAGGAGGACGCGTTTTAACTTGTGTTATATATTTAACCTTAAGACGGCGCCCTGAAATTGCAGGTGGTGGATGATGCGCAACGACAGTTTCAAGCCATCTATTCAATTTTCCTGTAGAAATACGGCGATTCCACACACGATGCAGCATCGTGACATTTTCCATTAGTTTATCAATCCCTTGACCGTATTGACCCGATAAAGGGATGGCTCTTAAACCACGAACCTGAGGAAGAAGGCGACTACATTTTTCATGCAAATCAATCAATGTTTCTTGGCTATTTTCAATAAGATCCCATTTATTAAAAGCAATAAGGGGAACACGCCCTTCCCGAATCACAAGATCAACAATTTGTAAATCCTGTTTTTCAAAAGGTATCGTTGCATCAAAAACAATTACGACCACCTCTGCAAAACGAATTGCACGCAAAGTATCCGCAACGGAAAGTTTCTCTAATTTTTCTTGGATTTTTGATTTTCGACGCAAACCTGCGGTATCAAAAAGTTTAATATGACGACCACGCCATTCCCAATCTACAGAAATAGAATCACGTGTAAGTCCCGCTTCAGGACCTGTTAACAACCGATCTTGTTGCAGCATACTATTGATGAGAGTTGATTTTCCTGTATTTGGACGCCCCGCAATGGCGATACGAATGGGTTTACTTTCATCGTAAACAAATCCTTCCTCTTCTAAATCATCTCTATCATCACCAACAGCTACAGGTTGTACAGCAATATATGCTTCTTCTTTGTTGTTTTCAAAAGTGTGTGTGCTCCCAACAGCTCCTACAATTGCATCACGAAGATCTGTAAGACCCAACCCATGTTCAGCAGAGATCAGGCAAGGCTCTCCCAAACCTAATGACCATGCTTCATACTCTCTCCCTGTGGCTGCCTTTGACTCAGACTTATTCGCAACAAGCACAATCGGTTTGCCTGATTTACGAACCAATGAAGCAAAATTTAAATCACTCGGCGTTATTCCGCTCTTCGCATCAAACACAAATAAAATCAGATCTGCTTCATCAATAGCAACTTTTGTATGGGAACGCATACGGCCTTCAAGTGTATGATCACCAGCTTCTTCTAACCCAGCCGTATCAATCACATCAAAACGCAAATCTTGAAGTTTTGCCGCATGAATACGCCGATCCCGCGTAACGCCTGGCTTGTCATCAACCAAAGCTAATTTTTGCCCAACCAAACGATTAAAGAGTGTTGACTTCCCAACATTGGGACGACCAACTATAGCAATGGTAAGGCTCATAAACTCATTCCTTATTTGCCTTGCCTTCAGCTTGTATCAGCTCAAGCATCATTCGAGCCCGATCTTTTATTTTTAATCCTAGAGACTCCTCTTCAGAAATCTTTCGAAAATAAGCAACAGCCTCATCCATTTTACCTGCTTTATAAGCTGCCAGGCCTAAAGCCTCTCTTGCCGACATACGCATAGGATCAATATCATTTGCCATCTCTTCGACACGCTTTTTGACGTCATCAAAGTTCCCGCTATCAACCAAAATATAAGCCGCTCGAATTTTTGCAACTTTTCGTAAAATTTGCGGTGCTACTTTATCATCTGCAACAGAATCAAAGATCTCCACCGATTTAACAACATCACCTTGTTCCATAAATAAAGACGCTTCACGCAAACGCGCTAGAAAAGGATAGCCACCAAAATTCGAGGCTTTAACATTTTCTAATTGCTTCATCGCTTCATCAAAGTGACCTGTATCTGCAAGTTCAAGGCTTTTTAAAAATGCATCACCAACATGACCCGCTTTTTTTATTTGCTCATGATGATAAATTTGATAAGTAACAATCATCAGAATGAAAACAATAATTGCAACAATCACTGAAAAACCATAACGTCTCCAAAAAGCAAGAGCTTTTTCCTGACGAACCTCTGCATTAACTTCAGCAATAAAACTATCATATGACATATAATGTACCTTGGAAAAATTACTTTCTATGCTTGTACGCATAAATGAACAAAGATGGTAGCCCCCATGAACTAAAAACTTAAAATTTCTAACTTATTAATTTTGCATCAATGTATAAAAGTTGCTTGGACTTTTGCAACCGCATCAATCAAAAATGATATAACTGCCTTTTTATTTATATTAAAGTTTTTATAGCCTTTCTTACAAAAAAGCTATCATAGCTCTCATATTCACTTTTACTATGCAAATTAAAAGCTATTTGTAGCCCCTGCTTCGTTCCTCGTTCTCTATACTGGAATCACTCCTATAAATTTTCAAAATAATATTTTTTATCATTCTTTCTAAAATCTGTTATTGTAGAATGGTTATGATCCATTAGAAAGTTTTTAATAAAAAGATATGATCATATTTTTATAATTGAAAATACTTGGAATCAAATAAACAAGTCTTATTATCCAAAATAAAAAAATGCCAAAACGCCAAAACACTACGATAAAACTCTATTGCTAATCAAAACTACGAATATACCTCTTCGCACAAAGTGTCTCTTTTAAATTGATTTTTATCGAATGGACGACCTTTTGTGACTGAAACTTACGATTTCTAAAATACTCTACTGTAATGGCCAAATCCACATGAGCATTGGAATAGCAACTATGACTATCAATACTGCCAACGGCGCTCCAAAACGTGGATAATCACTAAAACGGTATCCTCCTGGCGCCATTACAAGCATATTACTTTGATGTCCAATAGGTGTGAGAAATTCACATCCCGCACCAATTGCAACAGCCATCAGAAAAGCCTCAGGTTTATAATGGAGGGAATGGGCGAAACTCGATGCGATTGGTGCGACCATCATAACTGTTGCTGCATTATTCAAAAATGGCGTTACCAACATGGCTGTAACCAGCATAAGTGCTAACGCACCAGATGGTGGGAAAAATACCGCTAATTGGCTGAGCCATTGACCTATAAGATCTGTACATCCTGTCTTCTCTAGCGCTTCACTCACAGGAATAAGAGTTGCTAATAAAACCAATATTTGACCATCTAATGCTTGATACAAGTCACGTGCTGGCAAAACGCGAAAGATAACCATCGCTGCTGCTGCTGAAAAAAAAGAAAAGGCAACTGGAACAATATGAAAAGCTGTCAAAATAATTGCTATAAAAAGAATGGCTAACGAGACAAAACCATGCCGTAAATTACCAAATACAATATTACGCTTAGCTAATGGCAAACATTTCAGTTCTCGTAATAAATTTGGCAGAACCGTATCTTGACCCTGTAAAACGATCACATCTCCAAGATGGAAAACAATATCACCAAGCCTCCCTCGTACTCTTTCATGTTGACGACTTAATGCAAGCAAATTTACAACATAGCGATCAAACAATGAGAAGTCTTTTGCATTGATACCAATAAGAGGTGAATTATGCGTGATAACGGCCTCAATAATATCAACATCGCTGTCCTTATCACCCGTGGGAATGATTCGACCAGAGAAAAATTCTAAACGCGCTGAATTCATTACACTGTCTAGTCCCGTATGCGAACCTTCTAGCAAAATAATATCGTTTTCAGACAGAACAAAATCTGGCAATGGTGAAATAGATACTTTGTTTCTGATAACTTGAAGCACCATAACATCACCACCTGATGGTTTAACGAGATCAACAATCGTTTTTCCCACAATCGGTGAATTTGCTGGAATATGTACTTCTGAAACATAGTTACGAATATCAATAGCATCATCAAACGACACACCGGAACGCACACGGACAGGTAAACGCCAAGCAAAAAAGACCAAATAGAGTACACCAACAGTAGCAACAGCTGCACCAACTGGTGTAAAATCAAACATGGTAAAAGAGACACCCGTTAAACGTTCTTGCATCGCTGAAATAACAACATTAGGAGAAGTCCCTATTTGTGTCATAAGACCACCAAGTAAAGAACCAAATGCCATAGGCATCAAAAAGACAGAAGGTGAAACCTGAGAACGCCGTGCAAATTGAAAAGCAATAGGAAGCATAATAGCCAAAGCGCCAATGTTTTTAACAAACATTGATAAAAATACGACAGAAATAACCAAAAAAGCCAATTGAAGGCGCACTGATTTTACATCTGGCCATACCCGTTGTATAATAAACTCCATGATACCAGAACGCGATACAGCCGTACTGACAACAAATACACTTCCCACAATAATAACAATATCATTGCTAAAACCACTAAAAGCCTCCTTCGGACTAACAAGGCCAACGATACAAGAAACCAATAATGTGCAAATAGCGATAAGATCATAACGGAATCGATCCCAAATAAAAACAACCATCATGAGACCAATGATAGAAAAAGCCATTATTTGATTTTCTGTCATAATACCCATCTCTCCCCATTAGACTATAATAAACACATAATATGTTTTAACTGTTCCTATAAACAGTAACAAGACAAAAGCAGCTATGGATACACTTTAGAGCGTTTCAAAGCGATAAAAAATTATAAATAGTCTATACTTTCCTTCTCTCCACTGTATAAATACTTTTTTATAAAATGCCGTAAGCAAAGAAAATTGGTAACAATTAGTAAAGGTGTATTGCAAAAAAGATGGAAATAACTCTAGATGTAAAGAGTGGGTAAAAAGAGATAATAGATACTGTTGAAACTGATATACGCTATATCTTAATCTTTATCATTGCTTAAAGAAATCTATCTCTGCTCTCATGAGAGAGTTATAAAATTGAAAGAAGAAATGATGAACAATCTTAATAACGGATATAGGAGTAATCTCACATACTGGCTCACATGTATTATTGGATTTGTTGCTATCTTAGCAATTATAGTTGTCGGTAGTTTTTATATAGCAAAGCCCTATCTTGACAGTTTTGTAAGACGAGAAATAGCCCGCCGTTCCATAAAAGCAGAAACATCTGAAGTCAGTATCATAGGAAGAGTCAATTTGACAAATGTTACACTCCCTGTCCCTACTGGCACATCACTTAAAATTGGTGCTATTTCTGCCCGCCCTCCTATTTCCTTTATTCCTGGAACTTTCACACTGTACAATGTTGATTTAAAACATAATAATATTCACGTACAAATTCCCCAAATCTCTCTTAACAGTGTATCATTAAAGGGAAAAGATACCGCGATTACATCACGTCTTTTGCAATCAATTATGCGTATTGAACTTGCATCAATTGTTGCTCCAGATATACAGTTTTCTATAGAAAATAAAAATAAATTGACCCAAACAGTTGAAGTTAAAAATTTTCGGCTTTCTGGTTTAAAAAATGGTCATATTCGTTCTGTTAGCATCAAAAACATGGACCTTACAACAATAGCCGGAAATGGTGCTGAACAAATGCATCTTACAGCCAAAAGCGATACCATAAAAGCGCATGACATTGATATTAATTATGCCTATTCTATCATTTTTGGAAAAAACAATGCTTTCAATCAAGGGAAAACTGTTACCGGACCTATTTCTCTCAATAATATCATAGTCAATCTTTTTAAAGAAACAGAAAAAAATACGTCTTTCTCTCTTGGCCAATTTAAAACATCCGGTCTAAAAATGAAACCGCTTGAACAGACACCTGAAAAATTGATCAAAGCTTATCTTAATGCCAAAAAGGAAAATAATCAGGTCGCTGAAAAGACAATGCGAAATGATATTCTTCTAAATACATTGCTCGCCATTACTTCAGCTGATGCCCAAATTGATAATGTCACCATTGATACCCCACAATTGAAAGCAACACTTCAATCATTTGAATTCAAACCCAGTTTGTGGAAACAGCCTATACCTAAAAAAATTCTTCTTTCTCTCGATAACTTTTCAATTTTACCAAAAAAAATAGAAGAAAAAGACTTAGATTTCTTCAAAAAAATGAACCTTGAACGCTTTGATATTTCAGGAAAACTTGATGCTGCCTATGATGAAGAAAAGCGTATGATTTTTCTTAATGCAATGGCTTTTAACATCAAAGATATTGGTTCTGGAAAGATATCAGCTAAAGTTATTGATGTTGATAAAACACTCTTTTCTGGTCAAAAAAACATAATGATTGCTGCTTCTCAAAACCTTGGAATTAACCAAATTGATGTTCGCTATACGGATGCTGGTTTTATTGATAAGCTTTTTTCTTATCTTGCACAAAATCTAAATGACAGCAAATATGATCTCAAAAAAGAACTCTATGACGATTTCTATCTGATGATGACGCAAAGTCCAAAAATATTTCTAAAAGATTATGATCAAGCCGAAAATATTTCAAAGTCTTTTGGTGACTTTGCTAAAAATCCTCAAACATTGACCATTAAAATTAAAGCAAAAGACAACAAAGGTCTCACAATAACTGATCTTGAAAACGCACTACAAAGTGATTTGTCTACAGCTTTGAACAAAGTAGATCTTATGATTAAAAATGAAGCATCACCTTAAAAAATATCCGTTCAGCTTTGAACATGATAAACTTGTCTATAAAGTTAAGAACTTTATTCCTCTTTTTTCTTTTCTATGATATAGAAGGGCATTCTATAGCTTAGTTTGCATAAAAAAATTATATTAATAAAATTGTCGATACTTGGAGTTGTTCATGTCTGATTTATCTTCAAATCGCTTGCCTAATCGCGCTTCTCGTGTCACAAATCAAGCACTTTCTGCTCTTGAGCGTTTTCTCCATATTGAAGCTCTTAGCGGTGTCGTTCTTTTATTAGCTGCTGCTGCTGCGCTCATTTTTGCTAATTCTCAATATGCTTCTCTCTATGAATCCTTCTGGCATACTCCTTTTGGCTTTAACTTCGGCCATTTTACCCTCTCATGGGATTTACATTTCTGGGTTAACGATGCTCTCATGACTGTTTTCTTCCTTGTCGCAGGAATGGAAATTCGACGTGAAATTCATGAAGGCGCTCTCGCTGATTTTAAACAAGCAATTTTGCCAATTGTTGCCGCAATAGGTGGGGTTTGTCTCCCTGCAATTATTTATCTCAGCTTTAACTTTAATGGGGGGCATACGCATGGTTGGGCTGTACCAACAGCAACAGATATTGCCTTTGCTCTGGGTATTCTAGCTCTTCTTGGCAAAAACATTCCTTCTAACCTTCACATTATTCTCTTATCTCTAGCAATTATTGATGATATCATTGCTGTTCTCATTATTGCTTTCTTCTACTCCACAAATATTGATCCTAGTGGTTTAATCATCGCCGCAGCAGGAATTGCCTTAGTGTTGTTTTTTCAATGGATTGGTCTTGCTTCAGCATGGCTTTACGTTCTGCCTGGTGCAATCATCTGGTGGGGCTTAATGGTAACAGGTGTTCACCCATCACTTGCTGGTGTAATCTTAGGTATGATGACCCCAGTTTTTCCTACCCGAACTTTAGTAGCACCACTCACCATGCTAAGCAACGCGATGCAAATCCTCCAAGAAAAAAATGTCAAAACAGATTTGCATCATATCTCAACTGCACTGAAAAAAATGCGCAAAGGACAACGCGATATGATTGCACCAGTGACGCGTGTACAGAAAACTTTGCATCCATGGGTTGCCTATGGTGTTATGCCAATTTTTGCCTTTGCAAATGCTGGTGTTAGTTTTGAAAATTTTGATCTTTCTTCTTATGAATCATTCTTGATCGTCTTCGGTGTTGTTATTGGTCTTTTTGTTGGTAAGCCCTTAGGAATTATTTTTGCTAGTTATTTAGCTGTAAAAACAGGACTATGTCGCCTACCTCCTCAAATGACTTGGACTGGTGTTTTGCTCATTGGATTTTTAGCGGGAATTGGCTTTACAATGTCTATCTTTGTTTCAATGCTTGCTTTTAAAGATATTACCTTACTTGATTCTGCAAAAATTGGTGTCCTTTGTGGATCTGGTTTGTCTGCTCTTGTCGGCCTTGGATATGGAGTTATTTACATAAAGCGCAATAAAAAGAATCTTCGTAGTTCTTAATCATTCAAAAGAACAGTGCTGTTTATCATCACTTTAAGCGGTTTTGATTTATTTTTTGAACCGTGATTGAGTTATAATTGTGGAAACGGATAAGGAAAAAAATCTCACTTGCTTTATTTTCCTACGACTACACAAAAGAAGAATCTTATCCTCTTTGAAACTTCTTTCAATTTGCTAGTAAAATCTCTCAAAAAAAATCATAAAAAATGACCTGTGATTTTCATCACAGGAATGCGTCTTCATCTCATCTCCAACATTCATTGAAAGCTTAACGAACTAATGAAAAATGATGATGTCTGTCGAGATAATCTACAAACAAAAAATATAAAACAGATATTTGATTGCAAACCTTTGTAGCAAACGAGATAGATTTCAGACATCTCAACGCATTATTCCTATAACTGTGCAAACTATGGTTTTTATAACAATGTGCGTATCAGTTGATTTATTGGCAATTATGGAAAAAATTGTTATGTTTGATGTAAATGGCTTCGTCTCTAAAGCTAAAAAGAAGACAAATCAAAAATCTTAAATTGATATACTTAAGAGAAAAGAAGGCTTTTGTGCTTTTCTTAAATTGAAGATACTTTTTTACAAGTCATTATGGCACAAACCTTCACTCTAGATTTTTATTCACTCTCATGGATGAATAATAACCTTCTTTTTATACATATAGCTTATTGATTTTTATATTCTTTTTTAAGATTCGGGATGCATAAATACATGTATGGGAATAGAATTTTCTAACATTTCTTTCAATTATTGCAAATCAACAGTTCTTTTTAGAGTGTCTAACTTTTGCTTATCCATCTTTTGAAATGCGTGAAGATATTATCGAGCGCATCCATAAGGCGGGCAAAATCGATAACAAACATAAAGACAAAAAACATGATCCACCTTCATAAGCGTAAAGATGGTGGTGCTCAGTGGATTTTACGCCATACCATTCATGGACGCCGTCGCGAAATGAGCTTAGGTGCTCTTTAAGAAATGTCTCTTAAAAAAAAGCACGTGAATTGGCAACTGGGTGGCGTTCTGTTTTACACGAGGGACGTGCCCCCATTAAAGAACGTGAAAAAAAAGCGTGAGGCAATGCGCAATCTTCATTCTCTCAAAGACATTGAACTCAACATTCACAAAAATTCCTATGCGCGTCTTTGAACGAGGAATACCTCCCTCCTCCTAAATAGTCAGGATGGGGACCAGAACTCCCTCCATACATCAATACTTCAGATTATTGAGAAACCTTTTTAAAGCTAAAGAATGTTTAGCCCTTATCAAGCCCATAAACAGCATGTAATGTTCTCACTGCAAGCTCAGTATAAGCGCTGTCAATTAAAATAGAAATCTTAATCTCGGAAGTTGTGATTGCTTGAATATTAATACCTTTTTCCGCCAAAGCATGAAATGCCGTAGCCGCAACACCTGCATGACTGCGCATGCCAATACCAATAACAGATACCTTGGCAAGATCGCTTTCAAATTGGATAACATCAAATCCAATTTCTTTATGGTTTTTCTTAAGAAGGGCGACCGCCTTCTCTACATCTGCAGACGGTACCGTAAAAGTCATATCGGTTTTTGAACCATCTTCAGAAATATTTTGTACAATCATATCGACATTAATGCGCGCTTCGGCTAAAGGTCCAAAAATTGCTGCGGAAATCCCCGGGCGATCTGAAAGTCTACGGAGAGAGACTTGTGCTTCATCCTTAGCAAAAGCAATACCAGTAACATTTTGTTGTTCCACAATTTCATCCTCATCGCAAATAAGTGTTCCAGAAGAATTTATCGAATCCCCCATGCCTAATGCATCGGGATCCTCAAAACTTGAACGCACAAAGGTACGAACTTTATGAACCATTGCCAATTCAACAGAACGAACCTGTAAAACTTTTGCCCCAAGAGAAGCCATTTCTAACATTTCTTCAAAAGCAACCTTTGGTAAACGACGTGCCTTAGGTTCTATACGTGGATCGGTTGTATAAACGCCATCCACATCTGTATAAATATCACAGCGGTCAGCTTGTATAGCTGCCGCTATAGCAACAGCACTCGTATCTGATCCACCACGCCCTAAAGTAGAAATCCGATTATCCGGAGCTAACCCTTGAAAACCCGCAATGACAGCTACCTGACCTTCCTGAAAACGTTCTATTAAAAAAGAACCATCAATATCTGTAATGCGTGCACGACTATGCGCGCTATCCGTATGAATAGGGATTTGCCAACCAAGCCATGAACGCGCATTTATGCCCATTTCTTGGAGTGTAAGAGCCAATAAACCCGCCGTTACCTGCTCACCAGAAGCAACAACGACATCATATTCACAAGCATCTTTATGTCTTGGCGAAGCATCACATGTCCACTGAACGAGCTCATTGGTTTTTCCAGCCATCGCGGATACAACAACGGCAACCTCATTACCAGCATCTACTTCTCTTTTAACATGCCGTGCAACATTGTGAATACATTCAATGTCTGCTACAGATGTTCCGCCAAATTTCATGACAATCCGCGCCATCAATAACACTCTTACCTTTATATTTCTTATCTCAAATGGCTGTAAAAATAAGAACTTACTCTCGTATCAACAAACCATCTTTTCACATATAGAATATCTATCATTTGTGCAAGTTCAGTTATATTTATATTATTTTCTCTTGACTTTATAATAAAATCTATCTGACTTGATCATGAAAAAGAAAAAGGAGAACAACATGAAGAATGAAATGCGTACCACTATCGATCAAAATGAAATTGATCATTTTTCACGTATTTCTGCCGAATGGTGGAATCCACAGGGAAAGTTTCGCCCACTTCATCAGTTCAATCCAGCACGTCTTGCTTATATTAGAGAAAAAATCTGTTTAGAATTTCATCGCGATCCTGTTTCACTTATGCCCTTTGAAAATTTGAGAATTCTTGATATTGGCTGTGGGGGTGGTTTGTTATGTGAACCAATGGCACGTCTTGGTGCTATGGTCGTAGGAGCTGATGCGGCACAAACCAACATTGAAGTTGCAAAAATCCATGCAACCCAAAGTGGTCTTTCAATTGACTACCGCACGACTACTGCCGAAACATTAGCCAATCAAGGAGAGAAATTTGATATCATCCTTAATATGGAGGTTGTTGAACATGTCGCTGATGTTAACCTCTTTATGGCAGCTACAGCAAAAATGCTTAAACCACAAGGGCTGATGTTTGTTTCAACACTCAACCGTACATGGAAAGCATGGGGACTAGCAATTATAGGTGCTGAATATATTTTACGTTGGCTCCCAAAAGGAACCCATGACTATAAAAAGTTCCTAAAGCCTCAGGAACTTAATAATCTCTTATCAAAAAATTCTCTCACTGTTATCGATAAAATCGGTATTACTTATAACCCCTTAAACGACAGCTGGAATCGGTCAAAAGACATGGATGTTAACTATATGCTTCTTGCAAAAAAGTTCTAGATGAAACAATTCATGAAGCCTATGTGTCTTGCAACAAAGAATTGAGCTTTCCCTCATCTTCTAAGGCGTAAAGATCATCACAACCGCCAACATGGTAATCACCTATAAAAATTTGTGGAAATGTGTTGCGCCCATTTGCTCGCTGTACCATTTCTTCGCGACGAGATGTTGATGCGTCAATATCTGTATATTTTACTCCTTTTTTATCAAGCAAATCACGTGCCCTCGTGCAGTAAGGACAGTTAGGGCGAGTATAAATTGTTATCTGTTTCATAGTTATTCTCCCATGTTTTTTTCTAAGTTAATTTTAAGATTCCCTCAAGAACTAGGAAGTATAGAGGCTTCTTTTAGGACACGCGAAAATGTTAGCACATCAACCTGTCGTGCACCTGCGCGTTTCAATGTTACAGCCGCTGCTGTAACAGTCGCGCCTGTTGTGAAAACATCATCAATCAACAAAATAGAACGTCCCTTTAAATATTTTTTAACTTTGTGTGGCACCTCAAAAGCATTCAACACATTTATTTTTCGCTCTCTCGCAGATAAATTCACCTGCGGACGGGTATGTCGACAACGGACAAGCCAGCCGGGCTTAAAAACTTTTTTCTGCGCCATTGCAATATAACGAGCAAGCTCTGCAGATTGATTATAACGTCGTTTCAAAAAACGACGAAAATGCAAGGGAATGGAAATAATAACATCACAATCATTAATAATCTCACGTCCAGCAGATATCATCCAATTGGCCATAAAAGATGCCAATTCTATATGATCACTATATTTCAATCGTGTTACCAAAGCTTGCGCTATCCCTTTATGAACAATAGCCGAACGAACACGCGAAAAAGGAAGAGAACTTTTGAGAGCTTCACCACTGAGAAAACCTTCCCCCATATCACAAACAAAAGGAATTCCCATAACAGGACAATAAGGTTTTGTAATAAACTGAAGACCTTTCCAACACTCAGAGCAAATCGTACCATAGGCAGAAACGCTTTGCTTACACCCAGGACAAATCGGCGGATACAAAATTGTTAGCAAGCGTTCAATCAACTTGCTTAATATATTTCCGCTATTTAAAGCCATTCCTTGAAAGCATAACATTATTAATTCAGGCTTTTACAGCTTCCCTGTATGAAAAAATCTTTTCTCTTTTTTAATTTTAATTCCTTTAAAATCTCTTACCTTTTATAAATTTGTTTTTCTTTCACATCATAAGCTTGACAGATCTTGCGCAAAGTGAACCTTTGTAAAATATACTTTTAATAATAGAGTGAAAGTCTTTAACAGTATGTCGCATCCTTTAATTTTTGATCATGATCGTATTGAGCAATTCCGCAAACGTGCTTTCAAAAAAGCAAAAGAAGGATGTGACTTTTTATTGTCCTATATGACCGAAGACCTTTGTAAACGTCTCAGTACTATTGATCGTTTTTTTCCATTAGCGCTAGATTTACACAGCCATACAGATCTGGTAGCGCAAACTTTACTGCACTCTAAAAAAGTTCATTCCGTAGAACGCGTTGAAACCGATATACTTTATCAAAGTCGTGACAAAAATTTTCATTTGCGTCCTCGAGAATTCCTTAACTTTCCTCAAAACTATTGTGACCTTATCGTTTCAATTCTTTCCTTACAATTGACCAATGATACCCCTGGTGTTTTGAGTCAGATAAAAAATATTTTAAAACCAGACGGCTTATTCCTAGCTGTTATGGCTGGAGCTGGTACACTTGTAGAATTACGTGAATGTCTCCTCCAAGCTGAAATTGAAATCTATGGCGGTGCAAGCCCTCGAATTTATCCTTTTGCCGATATTCGTGAGGTCGGTGCTCTTTTACAGCGTGTAGGTTTTGCTCTACCTGTTGCAGATATTGAAAACCTCACTATACGCTATAATACAATGTTTGATCTTATGCATGATCTTAAAGCGATGGGAATGCAAAATGCGCTTATCAAGCGCTCACGACGGCCTGTATCGAAGCGCTTTTTTCTTCGTGCAGCAGAAATCTATGCACAACGATTTAGCGATCCGGATGGGCGCATTCGCGCCCAGTTTTCTTTCATATGGCTCTCTGGGTGGACTCCTCACCCAAATCAGCAAAAACCTATTCCACCTGGTTCGGCACAAATATCTCTTGCAGATGTTTTAGGACAAAAATCCAAAAAACCTTAGATTTTACATGAAAATTATTTTTCAAAGATGCTTTTATCCGTTACCCGTAACATTTGACTTGTCATCGTTCCAGCCAACATTGAATCACTTACATTGAGAGCTGTACGCCCCATATCAATTAAAGGTTCGATAGACATAAGTACAGCAACCAAAGAAACGGGTAGCCCCATTATTGGCAATACAATCAATGCTGCAAAAATAGCACCACCACCAACGCCCGCAACACCAATAGAACTCAACGTTACAACACCAACAAGAGTAACAATCCAAGTAGGATCAAGGGGATTAATCCCCACAGAGGGTGCTATCATAGTTGCAAGCATCGCTGGATAAATACCTGCACAACCATTTTGCCCAATTGTTGCTCCAAAAGAAGCCGCAAAACTCGCAATTGATTGTGGAACACCAATCCATTGCGTTTGCGCCTCAATATTCAAAGGAATACTTGCCGCACTTGAACGGCTGCTAAAAGCAAATGTTAAGACAGGCAAAACCTTTTTGAAAAAACGAAACGGATTAATTCCTGATATGCCAAGCAACACGCCATGAATTCCAAACATAAAAATAATACTAACATAGGAAGCGATAATAAAAATCAATAAATCTAAAATGTCCGCAACACGTGAAGTCGCTCCTACCTTCGTCATAAGTGCAAAAATACCATAAGGTGTTAAAGAAATTACTATACGGACTAACCGCGTAATCCAAGCTTGAGCCACTTGAATGAATAAAAGCGCTTGTTCCCCTTTTTCTGAATCATCTTTCTTTAAAAGAAGAACCGCAGCTCCCAAAAAGGATGCAAAAATAACGACACTGATAATTGATGTACGCCTAGCTCCACTTAATTCAGCAAATGGATTTTTAGGAATCAAAGATAAAATCATCTTCGGTATATTCATATCTCCAAGTTGAGAAATACGTTCACCCAGAAGAGCAGAAATATCTTGCCCTTCATGCACCAAACCGTTCGCTGTTAATCCAAAAAAATTAACCACAAAAATACCGACCAACGCTGAAAGAGCCGTTGTAAAAAGCAATATTGAAATGGTCATTATACTCATTTTACCAACAGCATAAACAGAATGCAACTGAGCAACGGCTGAGACGATAGAGACAAAAATCAATGGCATAACAATCATTTGTAGTAATAAGATATAGCCATTACCAACAATGTTAAACCACTCAACGGATTTCAACAAAGTGACTTCACCTTCTCCATAAATAATCTGTAAAACACTTCCAAAAATCATACCAAGAATAAGACCCAACATAACCCGTAATGAAAGGCTCCATTTCATCCTGTTACTTTGAGCAATCCATAACAAGAGAATAACAAATAGAAATAAATTGATGAAAAAATTAAATGCCATTGTTTATGCCCACTATTGTTATGCTTGAGATTGAATAATACGCATAGCGCAAAATTAATGCATGCTATTCGAACATAAAATATAAATCTTACAATGCTTTTACAAAATCATTATTTTTAATTTATAGGCTAGAAGAGAATTTTTTGCCTCTTAATAGTTATCTAAAGGAAATAAAAAATTAAATGATGCATTTATTTCCCGATTATTTATAAAATTTTATTCTCAAGAAAAATATTTCTAACAAGGAATCAAAATATCAACATCTTCCATTGAATTTCAATCATAAAAGAACAGCTTCAACATGCATTACCATTTAAATAATGCCATCGTTCTTTCTTACTGTTTTGGCGTCATAAAATTCTTACAAAAATAATAAATAGAGTGCTAAAATAATTGTATAGCTCGTTTTTCTAAAAGTACGATAATATATTATTATGTAAATTTATTTTTTATGGAAGAATTGCCTATTTTTGGCAAGAAAATAAAGAAATGTCAGAGCTAGATCGAACAAATAAAAAATAAAATTAAGCCCTTTGGCGTTAACCAAAATGAGCAAATTACAAATGCGAATTCTATAGCTCATTTTTAAAATACAGCTCCTGTTCACACTCTTAATATACAGATATAGCATATCATGGATATGAAAGTAGAAATAAGATCACTCGTCATTATCATTCAAAAAATAAAAATATGTCTCGTAAACAACAAAGATCATTTGTAGATGCACCAAAAACAGAATAGGATGCGGATAAAACCATTTGAGAAAAAACCAAATATGTCTCTTATAAATCATCTTAACGCAAGCTAAATAGAACTTAAATTATGAAAATCATGATGATCTTGATCTTTTTTCTTGCATAAGTCAAAGATAAACGCACTGATAAATATCTATATAATCGTTTGATTTATAAGAATAATTTATTGTAAGTTGAATTGTAAGTTGAATGGAATCCGCCAATATCCTAAGATTCTCTTATTTCAAACCTATTTATGTTGAATCAAACCATCCCTTTGCACGTCATAAGTGGGATTATCGTGGGGATAAAAACCCGTTAGGAAAAGCATAAATGTCTTTCATGAATCGTCTTAGCAAGGGCTGTTGCAATATTGGGGTCTGGTACAGAGTATGATGATTCCGGCAATGCATTGTCTCCTTCATAAAGAATATCAAGTGAGGACGATTGAAAATAAAAAAGCTCTCTCAAGAAATTATATAAAAGAGTAACAGTGATCATATGCACTTATTCGGAAATAGAATGTGGTGTTTTTTTCTTTAAAATTTAATAGGCACATTCTAAAAATACAGGTTCCACAGCCCTATTCCAAATAGAATGATAAAGAGACAACAACCTATCAGCATCTGTTTGACCCAATGCAATTACCTCTTCTAAAGGAACCAGAAAATTTGTCTCATCTAAACCATCCGCATCACACTGTCTGCGATTTTTTAACCCCTTGCGCGAAATAGCAACAACTTGACGAGCTATTTCTAAAATTATGGTGTGACGAAAAGGTGTTCTTAATCCTTCTTTAGGAACGCGGTTACGCATATCCAAAACTTCTTCAAAACACCAATCTTTTGTTAAAGCCTCTGCTTCATTGAGTGCTTCACTATCATAAAGAATCCCAACCCAAAAAGCCGACAACGCACAAATATGCTGCCAAGAACCACAATCAGCACCTCTCATTTCTAAAAATCGTTTTAAGCGTACTTCGGGAAACAAAGTTGATAGATGATTAATCCAATCTCCCATATTGGGTATTGAATTTGCAACTTTCCCCCTTAATGCTCCCTTCATAAATTGACGAAAAGTTATATGTGTACAATCATAATAACGACCATCACGCACAACAAAATACATTGGTACATCAAGCGCCCATTCAACGTAATCTGCAAAACCAAAACGTTCAGAAAATACAAAGGGAAGAACTCCGGACCTCTGATTATCAGTATCGCACCAAATTTCAGAGCGCCAAGATAAAAAACCGTTCGGACTCCCCTCTGTAAAAGGTGAACTCGCAAATAATGCTGTTGCAATGGATTGTAACTTCATTGACACTTGCATTTTTCGCCGCATATCACTTTCAGAAGAAAAATCGAGGTTAACCTGAACGGTTGATGTGCGATACATCATATCAAGACCGCTTGTGCCAACTTTCGGCATATAATCGGTCATAATTTGATAACGTGACTTAGGCATCCGCGGAGTTTCAGCTAATGTCCACTTTGGGCTAGCACCCATACCGAGAAAACCAATACCCAATGGCTCTGAAATTTTCTTGAGAAGCGTTAAATGCTCCATCACCTCGCAATAAGTATGACCAACTGTCTCCAACGGTGCACCAGATAATTCAAATTGCCCCCCAGGTTCTAAAGAGATAGCACCTTGATTAACCGATCCTACGAGTCCGATAATATTGCCTTCATCTAAAATGGGGGTCCATCCTAAAGCTTCTTGCATTCCTTCTAGAAGTGCACGAATCCCCTTTGTGCCATTATAGGGAACAGGACGGAAACCATCTCTATAGAATGGAAATTTTTCATGTTCTGTACCAATACGCCAATCATTTTCTGCTTTACACCCCCCCTGGAAATAACTAACCAGGGAATCTAAGTTATAAATTTCACTTTCATCAGTTATATCAAGCGCCATAACTTATTCTATCCTATCATGAGTTCTATCATTTTAAATGAGCTGATGAGAATGATTTTACAAACTTCTCAATGAATTGACCAATCCCCCACGCTAGCATTAAGAAGAGCCAAAGCAGCAACAGCAGCAGTATCAGCACGTAAAATACGTGGTCCTAAAGATATCGGAATTACAAAAGGATGTTTTTTTAACAAGTTCCGCTCTTCTTCACTAAACCCACCTTCTGGTCCAATGAGGACACCAAACGTTGTAATCGCTTCGTACTTTTTTAAAAGATATAATGGATTATGTGATTTGTGTGCTTCATCACAAAAGAACAAAGGGCATGTCTCATCCCAACCTGCTAAAAATTCTGTTAACAAAACAGGAGAGACACATTTAGGCAAAGATAAAATGCCACACTGTTCAGAAGCTTCAATGACATTCGCTTCCATACGCGCCATATTGATACGTGTAACTTGTGTATGATGCGTTATAACAGGTTGCAAAATAGATACCCCCATTTCAACAGCTTTCTGAACCATATAATCCAAACGTGCATTTTTGAGTGGAGCAAAGCAGTAAATGCAATTCGAATGCGTCGTTTGTAATCTTTCTTGATGGATAAGCTGAACCACAACACTTTTTTTCTTAATAGCGATCAGTTTAGCAAGCCACTCGCCATCCTGTCCATTGAAAAGTAAAATTTCGGCTCCTTCTTTCATCCGCAAAACATGGATAAGATAAGAAGCTTGCGCCCCCTCTATCTTTATTTCTTCATTCAAAATAAGTGGCTGACGAATAAATAATCTTTTCAGTTTATAATTTATACGCATTAAAAATTGTGCCAAATCTAACTATAATGATCGAGAAAAGATGTATAACAAAAAGAAAAAAATATATCTATAGAACTATCACATATAAAGAATTATAGAGTTTTTTAGCTTTATGAGATAAGAGTGGGAACAAATGGGATACTCATTGATTCTACTCTCTACAATACAATTGTATCAAAATACACTATTTACCCTTGCATTCAGTCATTGATTGCATAGACGGAGGAAAGATATGTCTGCTAAAAAAGCAACAATTATTACTATCACTTCCCTTTTTGCTTTTATTCTCATTACTGTGGGAATTGGCTCTGTTGGAGCAGATGGGAAGCATACAGTCACCAAAGATGGTTATGGAATTTCTGCTGAGATTCAAGCTGAGACTCAATAAGCAATGGCTCGTTTACCCTTAATTTTTATAAAAAGATGATGTTTTTTAGCCTTATTCTAAAGTTCTTGCCAATACAAAATGAAAAATAGCGATCAATCTGTATCGATATCTTTTTTTACCCAAAAATTATCACCTTCCTGTCCTTTAGAGCGAAAAGAAAAAGTAAAGGGTCGCATGAGACTGTTTGCAAGGCATTGGATATCTCTACAAAGAGTCTCTGAGCTGTGGCTTTTTTGCAATTGTGCTTGCAATGTAAATCCATTCTGTTGATCTTGCATAATAGCAGAAGAAATCATTCCCCACACGGACAAATTCCAATCTGCAGTATGCATCAGTGATTCTGTTATCCTTATTGTACCATTTAAAAAATGTGTTTGAATATTCCAGAAATCAAAAGTTGTTGCAAGAACATCGCTCTTTGTTAAAAGAAATTGTTCCTTTTCTGAAAGCCTTGTCTGTAAATCATTCAAATCATATCCTAATAATCGACCAGAAGACAGTTTCAGTGTTAATTCACCCTGCATTTTCGCAAAAATTTCTGACCAAGAATTAGCAAGTGTTTGTACCGTCGTGGTAAAGTCTGCTTTGCTTTGTACAAATGGTGTCATTCCCAGTGCTTCTGAAGCCGTTTGTGTATCAATGGAAGTCCCTGAAGCATGTCCTTTAATCCGCATGTTTTTATTATCTGATGCAATTTCAATACTGCTTTGAAGAGATCCACCAAAAACGTTTGCATGTCCAAGATCAAAAATGCCATGTCCTTTTCTTATTTGCATAGCAGCAGCTAAATTCGTAAGCGCAATATTTCCTACTTTTGCTTGTGGCGAAGAAAGCCGAAGATCCACTCCGATACGATCAAAAATTGTCGTATCAAGAAATGCGTCCTGCTCTTTAATTGAAAAAAATATTGATCCAAAAATGTTAAAGTCTAGATTATCAAATGCTAAAGATCCAATAACAATTGGTACATCGTCCTGAAAATCAACTTCTAAAGCGCCACGCGCATTTGCTGTCCCCATTGTAAATGTAACATTATTCATTTTGATGTGCATTGGCTGCGCTAAAAAATGAGACTCCCATACAATCGGTGTTTTTAATCCATATCCCCAAAAATGATTGCCTCCAATCCATACCAATGTCTGGTTCCACCCTGGAGAACGCATCGATACTTTCCCATCAAAAATATAATATTTAGATAACCGTGCCTGCCCTATAAAAGTTATACCACCACGTAGAGAATTGAGACTTGCCTTAACTTTGCTTTTCCCTCCTGCTAAGAGCAATAATGCTTGATCGGCATCAATTGATAGTTTTGTAAACTCTCCACGCCAACGCGCATCTGCGTGAAACTGTACTTTCTGCGTCGATTCGGGCCAATCTAAAGTTGCATTTAACCCCGTTATTTTTTCTGATACATCGGAAATACTATCATGATAAACGAATGTGCCATTTTCAATCACAATCCGTCCAAAAGGTTGCTTTAAAAGATGCTCTATATCTGGATGATCAGGATTATGCTTCAGTATTTCACGGGCATTACGTATCGCTAATCCTAATGCACCTTGTGACCGCGAAAATCTATCAAAAAAATCCACGACTGTTTTAATAGGCTTTTCCATAACAAATTGGGGACGCACAATCCGCGTCTCTGAAAAGGAAACATGTCCCCAAAGAAGATCTACCAAGGAAAGATCAACTTCTATTGATTCAGCTTCCATCAACGGTGCAACATCATTCATTTTTGATGTTAGGGTAACGCCAGAAAGAAATGCTTTAGGATAAGGAAAAAGATTCAACCGTGGAGGATCACGTAATTGCACATTATAACCCGTCCACGCACTCAAATCTTGTGCCAAACGAACGCGAATCGTATCAGTTGACACAAGGTAAGGTAAAACGAGAATACCAACTCCAAACAGAAAAATAATTGCAACAAAAAAACTGATTAAAAATTTTATTATTCTGGCGCGCACAATATTCCTCTATATTTTCGCCCCTAATAACAGATTAAAAACAAACATAAATGATCATTAAAAAATTCTTATCATTCTAAAATCCGTTATATCTTATTTAAATAATTTTATTATTGTTGTTTTTATCCAAAGTTTATTGGAACATCAATATTGCTGCTTTCTAATAAAACAATTATCTTTAAAACTTTCAAAAATTATAAAATACGTAATATGATCGAATTGTTTTTATCGCTCTCATATGAATATTGCTATTAAACACTATTGTATTGGCCGCAAATGCTTTACAAAAGAATAAACAGCTCTCTACTGAAAGGATCTCTCTCAATGAATAATATTATCGATGGAAAAAAGCTTGCTGAAGAGATTATTGTAAAAGTGAAGGCTGAAACAGAAAAACTCCGCAACAATTATAATATACAACCTGGTATTGCTGTTGTCATTGTCGGAGATGACCCTGCAAGTCAAGTGTATGTTGCATCGAAAAGTAAAAAAGCCGAAGAATGTGGTTTTTTTTCCATTAAACATATGGTTTCAAAAGAAACGCAAGAACAAGAACTCCTCCAACACATTGCTGCATTAAATTCTGACCCTAAAATCCACGGCATTTTAGTGCAACTTCCCTTACCACCTCATATTAATACAAACCGCATAACACAAGCCGTTGCATTCCAAAAAGATGTTGATGGCTTTCATTATATCAATGTAGGAAAACTTGCGGCTAATGACCTTGAAGATGCTATCATTCCCTGTACACCAGCTGGTGCCATGATGATGATTGAACAACAATGTGGACAAGATTTATCTGGTCTTGATGCCGTTGTTATTGGACGCTCTAATATTGTTGGAAAACCTATGGCCTCCCTTTTAACAGCAGCCAATGCTACTGTGACAATTGCTCATAGCCGTACCCGTGATCTTGATGATGTATGTCGTAGTGCCGATATTTTAGTCGCAGCTGTAGGTCGCCCACAAATGGTTAAAAAAGATTGGGTTAAAAATGGTGCGATTATTATTGATGTTGGCATTAATCGCATTGCAGCTCCAGAAAAAGGTGAAAACAAGACGCGCCTTGTTGGTGATGTCGATTTTGAAGAAGTAAAAGGCAAAGCTTCCGCAATAACCCCTGTTCCAGGAGGAGTTGGACCTATGACAATTGCCATGCTCATGGTTAATACACTTAAGGCTGCCGCTCGAGCTCATAATCTTCCTGTACCAAAATTCTAAAACATTTGCTGCCTTTATTACTATACAAATATCATTTTACTCACGCCATAAGGACAGATGCCCCTTGATCTGCACGATTAACTGATTGGCGAAAAAGATGAAAAAGCTCACGCCCAACACCATATTCATTTTTTGAAAGGTCAGGAGAAATAATTGTTCGTGCATTAAATTTTGATAGATCTTCCAAAATAGTTAATTTACCCACATGCGCATCAAGACAAACAATATCACCATCTTGCAAACGCGCAATGGGACCGTTATCCAAAGCTTCTGGTGTTACATGAATTGCAGCAGGAATTTTTCCTGATGCACCTGACATACGTCCATCTGTTACCAATGCGACCTTTTGACCTCGATCTTGTAAAAGACCTAAAATTGTCGTTAATTTATGAAGCTCTGGCATACCATTTGCTTTTGGTCCTTGATAGCGAATAACAGCGATAAAGTCTTTGTCATTTAATGCTCCAGATTTAAAAGTCTCTTGTAGTCTCTCTTGATCATTAAAAACGAAGACGGGTGCTTCAATTCGCCAATGCTCAGATTTAACAGAAGATACTTTAATAATAGCTGTGCCCAAATCTCCCGATAAAACGCGAATACCTCCATTAGCTTGAAACGGTTTTTTCCATCCCACTAATACCTTATCGTTACCACTTTCATTGCAAGCAGGTTCACGCACCACACTACCATCAGCACCAAGCTTTGCTTCAATTGCATAAGCATTGAGATCTTTACCAAAAACTGTACGAACATCCTCATGCACTAACCCTGCCTCAATGAGTTCTCGAATAATAAATCCCATCCCACCAGCAGCATGGAAATGATTTATATCAGCCAAACCATTAGGATAAATTCGCACTAAAAGAGGTACCACTGACGAAATTTCTGCAATATCATGCCATGTTAATTGAATACCGCAAGCAGCAGCCATAGCAATTAAATGAATCGCATGATTGGTAGATCCTCCTGTCGCATTTAACCCTACAATAGCATTTACGAAGGAACGCTCATCGACTATCATGCCAAGTGGTTTATAATCCTCGCCAAGCGCTGTCATTTCAAGTACACGCTTCGTAGCTTCCCGTGTTAAAGCATCACGCAATGGTGTATTGGCATTGATGAAAGAGCTTCCCGGCATATGAATCCCCATCATCTCCAGTATCGCCTGATTTGAGTTAGCTGTCCCATAAAATGTGCATGTTCCAGGTCCATGATAAGAGCGGGATTCTGATTCTAGCAATGTTTGACGATCTATCTTATTTTCTGCATAAAGCTGGCGTATCTTTGCTTTTTCATCATTGCCTTGACCACTTGTCATGGGACCTGCTGGGACAAAAATTCCTGGTAAATGACCAAATGTTAGCGCTCCGATCACTAAACCGGGCACAATCTTATCGCACACTCCAAGATATAGTGCAGCGTCAAACATATCGTGCGATAAACTTATAGCCGTCGCCATTGCAATGACATCACGTGAAAAAAGAGAAAGCTCCATCCCCGTATTTCCTTGTGTTATACCATCACACATCGCAGGAACACCACCTGCAACTTGTGCTACACCACCAAACATACGAGCAGCCTCTTTAATTAAGTGAGGAAAAGATTCAAAAGGTTGATGTGCCGAAAGCATATCATTATACGCAGTAATAATACCAATATTGCCAACAATATTATGCTTCAAACGCTCTTTGTCTCTTTGACCACAAGCCGCAAAACCGTGCGCTTGATTGGCACATCCCAAAAAACTTCTCTTGGGACGCTTTTCTTGCACCCGAGCAATACGATCTAAATAAATATCTCGCGTTGGAAGAGAACGTTCATAAATTCTTCGTGTAACGGTAGCAATTGTTTTGGAAAATGCCATCTTTCTTTCCCCCTTTCATTTATGCTTCTCACTTTTAACGCAGAGATTGCGTATCACCTACATTTGTATCATGTTTCCGCTTCACTTATTTCATTTTCACTCGGAGACCAATAAACCTGAACAAGGTGATGTGCATTGCGTAAAACCGCGCGAATTGGCATTTCCATTTCAGAGCCCTCTTGACAAACGACTTCAAAACAATCGCGTTTCTGCAAGCCTTCAAAATGGAGAAGTATGCAACGAGATTGCATGATGACTGGCAAAGTCAGTGTAAGTCTTGGCTCCTGAGCACTTTTTGCATGAAGTGGTAAAACAAGTGCCTGAGTGTGAAGATCAAGCGCTTGCCTCAAACGATCTGCATCAGAAAAAAAGGACGCTGTATGCCCATCATTTCCCATTCCTAAAACAACAACATCAAAGGGTTTAGGCAAAGTATTAATACGACTAGCTGCCGAAAAAGCAGCAAGTTCAACAGTAATTGCTTTATGATAAAGTCCTACAAAATGTGCTTTAGACGCAAAGTTTTGTAATAAATGACAGCGTACCATGTGTTCATTTGAACGCTCATCATGCGTGGGAACAAAGCGTTCATCGACTAACGTGATGATAATATTTTGCCAATCAATATCAGCTTTTGATAAATAATGAAAAAATAATTCCGGTGTCTTACCACCAGAGACTGCTAAAATCGCGCGCTTTCTCTCAAGAACAGCAACACTAAGCTCTGCTGCAACACGATCAGCCAATGCTAACGCTAAATCCGTGGGTGTTTCAAAATTTAAACGATCAATATTCATTCCATACACACTTTTGCTCTAAACTAAATTGTTCCATATACGCCCATCACGTTCCATCAAAAATGTTGAAGCAGATGGCCCCCATGAACCAGCTTTATATCCATGAATCGGCTGCTTTATTGCTTGCCATCCCTCAAGAATAGGATCAATCCAACGCCAAGCCGCCTCAACTTCATCACGACGCATAAACAGAGTTTGATCTCCACGTATCACATCCATTAAGAGGCGTTCATATGCATCAGGATTCCGTTGAGAAAACGCAGATGCAAAACACATATCCAATGGAATATGACGAAATCGCATGCCACCGGGACCTGGATCCTTAATCATCAACCATTGCTTGACCCCCTCATCAGGCTGGAGACGAATAACAAGCCGGTTAGAAAAAATCTCATCTGAACTCGATTCAAAAATATTATGAGGAATGGGTTTAAAAACTATAACAATTTCAGACATCCGCGTGGACATGCGCTTACCTGTTCGTAAATAAAAAGGTGTATCCGCCCAACGCCAATTATTAATCCGAACCTTAAGCGCTACAAATGTTTCGCTCTCACTTACTGTTTTTCCCAAATCCTCACAATAAGATCTTACAGAGACACCATTTAAGAGACCAGAACGATATTGCCCCCGTACAGTATATTTCCCTACATTATGCACATCAAGAGGCATTAAAGAATGCAAAACTTTCAGTTTTTCATCACGTACAGCATTTGCCCTATTGGTAAAGGGTATTTCCATAGCAACCAAACAAAGCAGTTGTAGCATATGGTTTTGTACCATATCGCGTAGCGCACCTGTACTTTCGTAATATTCTGCACGCCCTTCCAATCCTAACGATTCAGCAACCGTTATCTGAACATGATCAATATAATTGGAATTCCATAACGGTTCATAAAGTGTATTCACAAACCGCAAAGCCATTAAATTTTGCACTGTTTCCTTGCCAAGATAATGATCAATACGAAAAATTTGCTCTTCATCAAATGCTCTTGCAAAAATATCATTGAGTTCAGCTGCTGTTTTTGCATCATGACCAATAGGTTTTTCAATGATAATCCGTGTTTGCTGCGTTACTAAATCATTTTGCCCTAATCTCATCGCGATATCACCAAAAAGTGGCGAACCAACCGCTAAATAAAAGGCCCGAATATCAACAGAATCTTTTGATAGAACAAGAGTAAGATCTTTCCACCCCTGATTTGATGTAATATCAACAGAAACATAGGTTAAACGTGCAAGAAAACGGTCCACTTCAATTTGGTTGAGATCTTTTGGTTGAACATGTTTCTCTAGGGAAGCACGAACAAAATTTTGATACTCTTCACGACTTAATGAAGAGCGTGAAACCCCAATAATACGCGTTGGGTCACTCAATTGCCCAACACACTGACAATGGTAAAGAGCAGGTATAAGTTTGCGTGATGCTAAATCGCCATTGCCGCCAAAAACAATACAGTCAAAGGGAGAGACTGGAATAATTTTACTCACCATGAACTTGTCTCTCTTCCCTGTTCATTATAACAGTTTTTAAAATTTATAGAAATTCCAATCATTAAAACAGATAGATATTAAATAAGCTCTTAATTTTTGTTATTTCAAACAGTGCTTAGTTAAAAATGATCCATCAAAGAAAACCAGTGCATTGCCAAAAATACCAGCGGATAACGTAAAATTTTTCCACCTGGAAAAGGTGAAATCTTTAAGTCTTGAAAAGATGCAAAACGCTCACGTTTCCCTGTTAACCATTCAGAATATAATTTTCCTATAAAAGGAGCAAGCATAACCCCATGCCCCGAATAACCACCACAATAAGTGATCCCGGGGGAAAGTTGACGAACATAAGGCATACGTTCAACCGTGATAGCAACCGTCGCCCCCCAATGATGGGTTAGATTTAGAGAGTGTAAATGAGGATAAATTTCAAAAATCTGCCGTCTTATACGTTCATCTAAATTTGCAGGATATTGATTATCGTAACTTTCTACCCCACCGAATAATAAGCGATTATCCGTAGTTTTGCGAAAATAGCGGACCATAAAACGAGAATCATCTACCGATTCGCCCCCCTGAAGAATCGGGCGCTCTTTTGATAAAGGTTCTGTTGCTCCAATATAAGAACGAAGAGAAAAAATATTTTTCTCAACAAAATGTTGAAGTCCAAGTTTATACGCATTCGTTGCTAATAAAACATGCTCAGTCCTTATATTCCCCCGTTCTGTTGTCACGCTATAATGGCTACCATTGCGCTCTATCGCAGTTACTTGTGTCTTCTCATAAAGTGTAGCTCCAGCATTTTTGGCGTTTTGGCCAACCCAATAACGAGCTTTAAGGGATTGATATGACCCGTCTCCGCATCATAGATACCACCATGATAAAAAGAAGAACCAAGCCGTTTCACTGTTTCATCTCTGTCCATAAAAGTGAGACCGGAATAGCCATAACGCTGCATCGCTTCAATATGCCGTTGATAAGATGCTAATTCGCGTTTTTTATGGGTAACAGAAAGATGCCCTGCCATAAAATCACACTGACAATCAGGCATCGCACACCAAGATAAAACGTCTCTTTTGGCTTCTTCAGCTAAATCAAACAATGTCTTGCTTCGCGCAAAACCATATTTCTTCTCTAATGATTCTACCCATTGTCTTAGTCCTGTTCCCAACTGCCCGCCATTGCGCCCTGAAGCACCATCACCAAACCGTGAAGCTTCAAACAAAACAACATGCACTCCAGCCTTAGCCAAATGATAAGCCGCTGAAAGTCCAGTAAACCCACCTCCGATAATAACCACATCACACTGTATCTGGTCGCTAAAAAACGGATAAGAGGGGCGCTCGTCTAAAGTATCCTCATACCAAGAAATTCCTGGAGAAATCGGATTATAATCAATCATCGTGATAAACCTCAAACATTAAGCAAGAGATATTCGCGCTCCCACGGACTGATGACTTCCATAAAAGTTTCAAACTCTTGTCGTTTGATTGCAGCATAGGTACTTACAAAAACATCTCCTAGAATGGCACGTATTGCCGTATCTTGTTCAAATAAATTAACCGCCTCAATGAGACCACGTGGTAATTCAATGCTATCAGCATTCACATTACTTGTTGTTGGCTCATCAGGTTCAAGCTTTTGCTGTAATCCAATAAGACCGCAAGCCAAAGAAGCTGCAAGAGCTAAATAAGGATTAGCATCTGATGAAGGAAGTCTATTCTCAACGCGCCGTCCCTGTGGAGCAGAGCGAGGAACACGAAAAGCTGTCGTACGATTATCATAGCCCCATCGCAAATTAACAGGCGCAGAAATATCAGGCATAAGACGCCGATAAGAATTCACATAAGGTGCAAGCATTACAAGCCCTCCCGCCATATGCCTTTGTAATCCACCAATAAAATGGCGAAAAAAAACACTTTCCTCTCCATCTTCTTGTGTAAAAATATTCATACCTGTCTTTTTATCAACAACCGATTGGTGAATATGCATAGCAGAACCTGGTTGCCCTTGAATAGGCTTAGCCATAAAAGTGGCATACATATCATGCTTAAGTGCTGCTTCACGAATTGTGCGTTTAAACATAAAAACTTGATCAGCTAATTCAATCGGATCACCGTGACGTAAATTAATTTCAAATTGACCAGCTCCTTCTTCATGAATGAGCGTGTCAATTTCCAACCCCTGCGCCTCTGAAAAATGATAAATATCATCTATAAACTCATCAAATTCATTGACACCCGCAATCGAATACCCCTGTCCCCCACCAATTGAACGTCCAGAACGACCAACGGGAGGAACTAAAGGATAGTCGGGATCAGGATTTTTCTGTACTAAATAAAACTCAATTTCTGGTGAAACAACCGGCTTTAAACCCATTTCCGTATAAAAACCAAGAACTGTTCGCAAAACATTTCGTGGTGTATAATCTACAACCTGCCCATTTTGATAGACAAGATCACAAATCACTTGTGCGGTAGGAGCCTCTTCCCATGGCACAATGCTCAACGTAGAAAGATCAGGCTCAAGACGCAGATCTCCATCTGTTTTAGGATATTCAAAACCATGACCATCTTCAGGATAATCTCCTGAAATTGTTGCCATAAAAACGGCTGAAGGCAATGCCAATGATGTTTCCGAGGTAAATTTTTTAGAAAGCATCATCTTGCCACGCGGTACACCTGCTTGATCAGGTGTAATACATTCAATATCTTCTACATTACGGGACGCAAGCCACTGCGAAACTTGATTCCAATTCTTGACACCACGTAAATTTTTGAGAAAACCAGAAACAGGTTTAGAACCCTTATTTTTTATTTGTTTACCATTTTTTACAGCCATAATACACCAACTCAAGAAAACATTTAAGCCTCACCCTTATGGTATTACCTCATATATGAACGTTACGAAAAAACTCTATCAACTCCACTTTTAAAGAATGACACAAATCCCATCAAAGTAAAAGAAACCTTGCGATTATTATAAGCTGCTTACCATATCAAATATAGTGCAAAAAAATTGGTACTGCACACGATACATCGGTGCTAACGTTCTCTTTAAAAACACACAAATAATTACAACCAGCTTCAAAAAACAGCCTTACCAATGAAGTACTATAAAGGGTCGCGTGCACAACGCAATAATGACACACCGATTCCCGCAAGCGTGTTTCACATATTGCATGTGCAGCCTATACGGAGTCTACCGCTCCTAAATAGAGGCATGCTTTTTCTAGTCATTTTTTTAAGTATTAAACTATTCCAATTTACCCAAATGACTCCTAATTGAAGTCCAATTATTTTAATAAACTCGTATTATTCAAAATAAATAATTAAGCAAGTTTGTAACCTATATTGTTATCTCCATAGAAGCAAAACAGCCTATATGGATGGTGAGAAGTATACTTCCTAGTACTTTACAAGTGCTTTTATAACACTCCTCCAGACCCAAACATAGGATTGCGTTTTATTAAATAACCTACGCGCATATAATTAAAAATAGAAACGATTAAGCTTGCACCAATCATGCCAAACCAATAGCCAATAAAGCCATATTCAAAAAAATGCGCCATGAGCACCCCCAAAAATAGGCCTACCCCCCAATAGCTTATTGTTACAACAATTGTTGACCAAAACGTATCAAGCAAGCCCACAAGTATACCATTGAGCACAACTCCTAAAGTGCCAAAAGCAAAAGACAATAAGATAAACGGAAGCAACTCCCAAGAAAAAACAACGACGCGATCTGAAGAAATATCAAAGATAGTTGTAAGAATAAATTCATAAAAGAGATAAACAACCCCTGATAAAAACAAGACGTAAGCTATAGCAAAAACTGTAACACTCATACGCAACTGCTTTAGAGCTATATTATTTCCATCTGCTCTATACCACGCTGCTATCGTCGCAGCTGCACTGGATATCCCCAAAGCTACCACAGAAATAAGCATATCGAGACGCATCCCAATCGTATGCGCAGCCAAAGCTTGAACCCCATAAGCTGTAATCATGAATACAATGACAGAAGGAAAGCCCTCCGCAATAAGAATACGTATACCAATGGGTAGCCCTATCCGCAGCAATGTTATTATTCGTGAAATTTCTAACTTTGGTCTCAAATAATTTAAGGAAAAGGAATGAAAAGCGGAATTGCGGGCCAGAATTATTGCCGCCGCAATAACAATCAAAACACGGATCAAACTACTCGCAATTCCAGCACCAAAGACACCCAATCCGCTTACAGGACCTATACCAAAAATAAGCGGCCAAGAGAGAAGAAAATTCACAAGGATAGCCGCAAGCATCACCCATGTTAAGGGCCTTGGATTACCGATCGCTGACAGTAATCCGCGGCTATTCACATAAAGATAAAAAAACACTACTCCTATAGCAGCGCCACTATTATATTCCTGCGCTATATTGGCAACTGCCTCATCTTGGCCGAAAAGACATAAAATACTCCTTGTATTGAATAAAATGATCGCACTCATTATTCCAATCAAAAGGGAAAGCCATATTCCTTGATCAAACCATGCCCTTAATGCATATTTATCTTGTCTGCGAAAGCTTTCCGCAAGTTTTGGTGCAACCGCGGTAATAATACCTAGCCCCAACAACATAACAAAACTAAACATACTCAGAGCCAACATTGTACCACTCAAGGCTTGAACGCCTAAATGTGCCACAAGTGCTGCATCTGTAAAGGAAATCGTCATCTGAGAGATAAACCCAACAGCCAGTGGCATGCCAAGAGATAGCAATTGCTTCATCACAACAAACATTGTGAGAGATCCTTCCATATTGAAGAATGTATTAAGTATTAAGCTCGGATTTTTTAAACAAAACTCATTAATTTTTTCCGTAAAGTTTTTCCATCGCAAGTCTTGCGTAAAGGATGCATAATGAGAACTCATTAAGCTAAGAGGAAATGTCCAATTTTTAAAGGAAAAACGCAATGCGCCTTTATTCGTTTTTTGGACTTCATGCCATGCGTTTTTTTGTACAACATTATGCCCCCAACCAACGACAATCATTGATACAATATAATATCCTTAGCAAGCGTTTGCTCGTCTTGCATATCCATTTTCAGTATTTTTAATAAAATTTCTTGGTACAAGACTTGATATGCTCCTCCTAAAAAACGAATTCTTGGCAACAAAGAACCACTTAAAAATATAAAAAATAAACTAGAGATTAGTCGTCCTGTTTGAAGATTTTGCACAATGGAATCAGTTTCAAAATTGATACGTAATCCAAAATGATCTGAATATAAAACGCCATCTCTTAACTGGGAGAGCGTACACATCCCTCAATCGATAGCCAAAATAGATCTGTGGCAGTGAGTATGAAATTTTTCCATAGTCCTTGTGATTCTAGTTAAAAAAATTCAACTAGTTTTGCTAATCACCCATCGTCCATAATACGTCGCATAAAACTAAACTGTTTCAATAATTCTATCGCATATAACGCAAAAAATGATTCTCGTAATGTGATAGTAGAAATATTATGGCCCTGTCTAAAGTGCTCGAATATGTATTCATTAAGATTATAAATATGCGTTACAATAGATCTTTTAGTATTTAGTAAATATTCTGGAAACACTGCTTTCAGAAATTGCCTACGCAGCCAAGATCAAACTTCTGGCGATAAAACAAACGTCATCTTGGTATTCACTAACACTTTTCCTAGCCAATTGTCGCCGAGGCATCTCAAAGATTCTATAGGGTTTATCATCCATTCGAAGCCAAGCTAGACCGCGACGAGCCTGTTCTTCTAGAGTTACAGTTGAACAAGTAAACATTCTATTGGTTACATTTCCCATAAGTTCGTGACCACGGGTCGAAAATACCATTGTAGAACTAAAATCACTATCAAACATCAAGCGATAATGAGGATCTGTCTGGATTACTGGATTCTGTAGAATTTCATCATGTGCTTGTTGTACCCTCTGTGATCCCCAGCGTTGTTTGACTTCAGAATATAGACATTCAGCCTGTTGACGCATTGCCAAGCTAAGAGTTTTCTTACCCACCTACGCCAATGAGACCATCACTATCCTCTTTTTGAATCGTAAAACAAAATGATTTACCATGAGCGATCAACCATCTGTTCAAAGTCCAGCTAGCTTAAACTTATAGCATTCTAAACCTTTAGGCTCGCTCTGCCCCCAAGGGGAGCATAATCAGATATATCACTTCCGTCACCTATTCACGCGCTGGAACAAAAAAATCTGAAACTATGAGGCAACGCTGCGTTTGTATACAGCATTGTTGTTAGGGATAAACTTCTATTGAGATAGTTCTGATGGGAGGAACCCACAGCTAATGATATAGGGATTAATTTGGATTCTTTCGAAATGTTATATATAAATTTAATGCTCCGCCCCACAACACACCACCAGTGAACCCACTTAAAAGACCAAAAAGAAGGTTAAAATCAAATGCATATTTCAAATCAGCTTTAACATGGAGAAAAGCAATCAATGTGAATTTAATAACAAAAGTGATAAGAATAAATAGCAGCGTCAACGGTGTACCAGGCCGAATAATTAAATCCGTTCCCTCTTTGATTTTTAAACGCGGAGTGGCACGCCAGAGCAACCAGCCAACGCCAACGCCGATCATCAGCCCCGCCAACATTGTGATTGCTCCCCAGAGCGGGAACGCCAACTTGTTAATCACATCGCTTCCGCCCAAAAAAAGAAAGATTAACGGCAATAGAAAAAGTCGGTTAACCTTCATTTCCCTATCTTTCAATGCGCTTATTCCCCTCGTAATGAGAAAGATAAGCAAAATCCAGACCCATAAAGGGGTTCCGGTCAGAATGTTCAACAATGACATATTATGCTCCATAGCGTTTGACTCGATAAAGATATAGCATGATGTTAGGAAGATATTTAGAAAAAAGAATACCTGCACAAATTAAACCGATAATGCCCCACCAAATATGGGGGATCCATGCAAAAAAAGCCGCTAGAAGACCATTGGCAAAAAAGATGATTACCCAAATCCATGGAATATATTTATTGATGAGATAAAATAGGATATGTTTGCGTTTTTCTTCAGAAACACCAGCATTGGCATAAAAAATGGTAAAGGGTTTCTTTACCAGCAAGCTCATCAATGAAACCAGAACAAGTGGCAGATAGCAAAAAACTGTGGGGTAGTTCAATAAAAGTGTAGACCATCCAGCGAAATAATTAACAAACAGGACAATAACTGTCAGAATGTTAGTCATCATCACGGGTTCTCCCTGTCGGACAATTTTAATATTCACAGCAATAATGGACAATAAAATCACAGTTAAGATGAAAGAGCGTTCGATCTGAGTTAAAACGTTTCCATTGATAACCTAGGAGTAAATACTCCACGGAATAAAAGAGATTATTATGTTAAACATGGTGCATCCTCCTTTTTATATTTGATAGAAAACTTACCGCAAATGCTTCGTTTTTTAGTTTTCGTATGAATAAAACACCACCTAGTTCATACTCTGTATCCTGTTTAATGGTCAACTGATAGGTATCTCCCAGAGAAACTGCTTCAATGAACTTTTCCATTCAAACTTAAACTTCTCAAAATCATTGTCGATATATTCACCGCATAGGTTTAAAAGCTGATCTATATCCAGCTTGTCCTCCCGAAAATATTGCGGAAAGGCGGCTTTTAACTTATCTATGTCTTGCTCTTGTGTACTTTGGCTCAAACCCTCTATCTTCTTCTCATCCGCTATAATCGTCATATCGGTACTCCCCTACGCTAGAATAAATATAAGATGCTATATTCTGCCGTAATGACAAATTTATGCATAATAAACAATGGGTTATATGCAACTTATTGTGTCTTCTCAATGAAGTTCGTCAGTTTATATCTTGTTTGCACCCATGAGGTGCATTCGAACTTCAGAAAATGCTATTTTTATAACAGCTTGAAAAACAAGGGGAAAATGAGTCGAGACCTTCTGCAACAAAGTCTCCGCTCTTTAGACAAATTAGCCATTTTTGGCAAAAAACGCATAAAATTACCCGCGCAAGGTCTTTGCTGCGTGATGGCTCAAAGGCAAAAAAGACCGATAACTGCGGCTTTTAACCACAGCAAAAATCGCACTAAATAAGAATTAGAAAAGCTGTAACAAGATAAATGGTACGGTTGGTGGGATTTGAACCTACGACCTCTGGTGCCACAAACCAGCGCTCTAACCAGCTGAGCTACAACCGCCTAAAAAATAAATATATCATAACTGTTTACTATTTCATAAACACTTATTCTCTGTCTGTGTGACATAAGGAAGATCAAAAGAGTTTGCAAGCCCCTTTAAAAAAATCTTGCATTTTTTATCAAAAAAAAATTCTCTACAAAGGAAGAGCACGCTTTGCCCAATGTTCAACACAGTGATCACGATAAGCTCTTATATTCTCAACCCCATCTTGTTGCATCAATTGCATAATCTCTTTCAGAATCGCTATAACAAGGTCAGGCCCTTCATAAATCATTCCACTGTATAACTGAACTAAATCTGCACCAGCTTTCACTTTTTCCAAAGCCGTTTGTGCATCCTTTACACCACCAACACCAATGATTGCCATCTCCTTACCTAATTTTTGACGCATTTTTGCAAGCACAATAGTAGAGCGTTCAAAAAGTGGACGCCCAGAAAGTCCTCCCTCCTCACCACTTAGTAGACTATTTTTGAGTCCTTGGCGTGAAAGAGTGGTATTGGAAACAATGAGACCATCAAAATCAGAAAGCTTCATCTCTTCAGCGATATCATCCAATTCTTTTTCTGATAAATCAGGGGCGATTTTTAAAAAAATAGGAACGGAAAATCCGTGCTTTTTCTTTTGTTCATTGCGCGCCTGTGAAATCGCTTCCATCAAGAAATGTAAGCTTTCACGAGCTTGTAAAGCACGTAAACCTGGTGTGTTAGGAGAGGAAATGTTAATCGTAAAATAATCAGAAACATCATAAAAATGGGCAACACCAGCGGTATAATCGTTAATCTTATCAACCGTATCCTTATTGGCACCAATATTGATTCCTACAATACCCCTCTTTTTATACGTTCGGAGTCTATCATATACAATTTTATGCCCATCATTGTTAAAACCCATTCTATTAATAATCGCTTCATCTTCTGTTAAGCGAAAAAGCCGCGGTTTAGGATTTCCCTCTTGAGGCTTTGGTGTAACGGTACCAATTTCAGTAAAACCAAATCCTAAGCGAAAAACAGCATCAACAACTTCTGCATTCTTATCAAAACCCGCAGCAAGACCGATAAAATTTTCAAATTTAAGACCTGCAATAGTCACACACAAACGCTTATCAACAACCTTTTGACAACTGCTTAATCCACTTTTTAACCCCATAATCGCTAAACGGTGCGCATGTTCTGGATCTAACATAAATAAAGCAGAACGACCAATACAACGAAAGAAACTCATCAATCCTTCTCCAAAATAAAACTCATCCGCTGCGCCTCACATAAATCTCTTAACACAAAAGATCACCAATAAAGAGAACACATCATCTTAATAAGAATGCCTCTCCTATAACAAGCAAATTTATTAATATCTTCGCCATTATGCTTATTTTTACGTACATTGAGCAAAAAAGAGTCTTTTGGTCTTTGAAAAAAATTTCTTACTCTCTCAAAATTGTTCAAACATTAAAATCTGTAAAAAAACAAAGATCTTGCAAAATAGATCTCTTTTTCAATATGTTGTCATAAAAAATTTATAACATTTTTATCAATCAAGAATGGTTTCCTCCTTCTGTTAAAAAAAGAGTTAAAACTTCTTTGCGAGAAACGCACCATCACTTTAAGCTCTATGAGATACTCTTAATTTTAAAGTCAAACAGAACCCATGCAATAGACTTTCTAACATGCCAGAATACTTTTGGACAAGAATTTTAATCTTTGTAAGATAATGCTTAGCAAGAAAATAAAAATCACTCTTTTCTTTTTTATCAAAAGCGGTAATTAAAATTATCATATGTCTTTATGTATGAAGGGGAAGACGCAATGCTTAAAGAATTTAAAGAATTTGCCCTAAAAGGTAATATGATTGATCTTGCCATCGGTGTGATTATCGGAGGAGCATTTGGTAGTTTAGTCAACTCAATTGTCAATGATATTTTTATGCCAATCATTGGACTTATTACAGGTGGAATCGACTTTTCGAACATGTTTATCCAACTTGCCGGTGAAAAACAAGCGACATTAAGTGCTGCTAAAGCAGCGGGAGCAACCATTAGCTACGGCAACTTTATTACTTTGCTGATCAATTTCCTTATTATCGCTTGGGTCCTTTTTCTGTTTGTTAAAGGCATGAATAAAATACGCCGAAAACAAGAAGAAGAAGAAAGTTCAAAAAAAATGTCTCTAGAAGAACAGCTTCTATCAGAAATCAGAGATCTTTTAGCCAAGAAAAAATGAATTTATTCATGAATCTCCTCATGGAACACAGGAAAAAACATTTCCACAGTTGTTCCATGATTGGGTTTTGAAAATAATAAAAATTGACCACCACTTTCTTCTACCATTGCCTTGCACATCGGAAGTCCTAAACCTGTTCCCATAAAGGCGCTATCACCAGAGCGTCCGTCTTTGCGCTTTACCTGACCATACGGTTGCAATGCTTGCATCATTTCTTCATCACTCATTCCTATACCGTTATCACTCACTGAAATCTTTACACGTTGTTTTTTTCCATAAGAAACGTGAACAATAATTTGCCCACCCGATGGGGTAAAACGAATGGCATTGGATAGAAGATTCCATATAATTTGCCGAAATGTCTGTTGTGATACACCAATAAATGGCACATGAATCGGAGCAGCAATACGCATGATAATGCCATTATGATTAGCCTGTGTTTCAAGAAAAGCCATACTCGTCCGTAAACATGCTATTACATCAAATGCTTCAGCTGTAAAAGGCGTCTTCTTCCGCTTATTTAAACCAGAATAATTTGCTTTTGAGCATTCAAGTAACTGATTAACCAGCGATAATATATGTTTTCCAGATGAGATAATATCGCACAAATATCCACGATAACGTTCATTGTCTATCGTACCAAAACGGCCATCTCTCATAATTTCGGCAAAACCAATAAGAGCATTTAAAGGCGTTCGCATTTCATGAACAATTCCAACCCTTTCATTCTCTTCTGTTTTTGTATCCACTGGTAGAATTGTTCGTACCAAATTATGCACTATAACAGCGTAATTGTCTTGCCGTGCCAAAGGTACAACCGTTATAGAGACCGTTATATTTTTCTGACTTTTCGTCACTAACTCAACTGTCTCTCCACGATTAAAAATCGGATCTTTTCCTTCCACACGGATTAATTTAAAATACTTCTCAATTAAAGATCGATTTTGCAAATTCAATAATGATGAGAATGGTTGTGCCTGTAATTCTTTGATCTCATAACCTGTCAATGTCAAAGCTGTTTTACTGACCGCCTGAATGAAACCCCGTCCATCTAACCAAAATATACCATCGGCCGCTGTATCCAGTAATGATAAAACAACTGCGGGCTCTTTTATAAGCGTTTGTTCTATAGTATTTTCCGTCAAAGCCTGCGTATTTGGCAAGAACTCTATCGCTTTTTTATCAAAAGGCGCACATTCTAAAGATAAATGTAATTCTCCACGCAATCGCTGTGCAATTTCATGAAAAGCTGAACGCTCTATCTCTGAAAGGCTTGATCTGTTTGCGTCTGAATCTTCATCTTTTTTCTCTTGTTCTTTTTCTTGCATCTTTAAAACACCAAAGCCATGAAATCTCTTAAGCGATATGCTTTCATCAAAAATTGGCACAGCAGATTATTCAACATTTAAACCATTCTGGATATCATCAACACTCCACTAAGCGTCCTATTTCCTCCAAAGTAAAGCGTCTTCAATAAAACTGCCTATATTTTAACACCATTCATCATTAAATCTCATGGTAAGCTTACCAAAACTAAATCAATAAAAGCCTACTTTTCAGGTCATCCTTTAGAAACAACCCTAAATGAAACATTTTCATCTGTTTTCCAAGTAAAACCGTTGTAGCAAACGTTTTGGCATAAAATAAAAAAGTTTCTTTTTACTCTTCAACTGATCTGCTGCTAATGCCATGTACAAAACCCAAAAATGACTGATTTTGTTTCTAAACGAATAACACCAATCTCTGTATACATATCTGCTATGTATAAAATGTTTTGACTGGTACCTTACTATCAACAGTCTGTAGCAGAATTTTGACCGTTTTACCAAGAAAAGAAAGAGGAGAAGAAACCTTCAAAACTATTGCATATTCATTAATTATTGCACGGACATTCTTTTCTTATCGAAGCTAGCGATAAGAGAAATCTCTTTCCAGAAAACTTCCAATAAAAAGACCTCAACTAATAATATAAGAGGGGATACAGAAATACGCCCCTAAACCATCCAATGCAATAAAACTTGCACTTCCCGTCTTCTTCACTCTCTTGTGAGACTTTATTTGATCTGAAAAACTTCTTTTCTTCATATCTGTAACAGAAAAAAGCTCAAAATATACCCTCTCTCAACAAAAGAATATTTCTATAATTAGAGAAACAACACAAAGCTCTCTCTCAATTATACGAAGTTTTTTTTAATTTCTTTATATTTCAGATAATCCAAAAATGTAAAAGATATTTTCATCCCTTCTTTGCATCATTTTCTCTTACATATCAGTAGCCTTCATACGAAATATTGCTTCTATTTTGTCACTTCTCATTCATATTTTAATATTTCGTCGTTTGCAAACAAGTACAAAACAACACGCACTTTCATAAAACAAAGCAAACACTAGCTCTTCAAATAACGATCATAAGATATTTTAAAAATCACGCATTTTGAAAAATGTCTTCCTTATTATTCTACTTAAGTAACTAGAATTTCACGTTTCCCAACATGGTTAGCAGCTCCAACAATACCTCTTTCTTCCATGCGTTCCACGAGAGAAGCAGCCTTATTATAACCGATTGCAAGACGACGTTGAATATAAGATGTCGAGCATTTTTTATCACGCATAACAATTTTCACAGCTTGCGTATAAAGTTCTTCACCATCTTCACCAAGGTTTTCTTCTCTCGAAATTCCAGAAACTGTATCAGCAGCTCCATCCTCTTTATTCTCATCTTCACCATCTGTTACTGTTGCTAAATATTCAGGTTTTCCTTGCCTTTTAAGATGTGCAACAATGGATTCAACTTCTTCGTCAGAAACAAAAGGACCATGAACACGGACAATACGCCCACCACCAGCCATATGAAGCATATCGCCTTGACCCAAAAGTGTTTCAGCACCTTGTTCTCCTAGAATTGTACGGCTATCTATTTTCGATGTTACCTGAAAAGAAATACGGGTAGGAAAATTTGCTTTAATCGTACCTGTGATAACATCAACAGAAGGACGCTGAGTGGCCATAATAAGGTGAATACCTGCGGCACGAGCCATTTGTGCTAAACGCTGAATGGCATTTTCAATTTCTTTCCCTGCTACCATCATGAGATCAGCCATCTCATCAACAATGACAACGATATAAGGCAGTTGTGTTAGATCCATTGCTTCTTCATGATAAAGCATTTCCCCACTTTCTTTATCAAAACCTGACTGTACAGTGCACATGATCGTTTCGCCTTTTTGTGCTGCAAGAGCAACGCGTGCATTAAAACCATCAATATTACGTACACCTAATTTAGCCATTTTACGATAACGCTCTTCCATTTCACGAACCGCCCATTTTAAAGCCGTTACAGCTTTTTGGGGATCTGTTACAACAGGTGTTAAAAGATGTGGAATACCATCATAAACAGAGAGTTCTAGCATTTTAGGATCAACCATGATCAAACGGCATTGTTTGGGAGTCATGCGATAAAGAATCGATAAAATCATTGTATTAATCGCAACAGATTTTCCCGATCCCGTTGTTCCCGCAACCAATAAATGAGGCATTTTTGCTAATTCTGCGATGACAGGTTCACCATTAATCCCCTTCCCCAAGGCAAGAGCAAGTTTAAACTGACTTTCACGAAAAGAGCTTGTTTGGATCAATTCCCGTAAATAAACAGTTTCACGAACTGCATTTGGCAACTCAATCCCAATTACATTGCGTCCAGGAATCACAGCAACACGTGTAGAAATAGCAGACATAGAACGTGCAATATCGTCAGAGAGATTAATAACCCGTGATGATTTCACGCCAGCGGCAGGTTCAAATTCATACATTGTCACCACTGGTCCTGGATGAACATGGATAACTTCACCCTTAATACCAAAATCTTCCAAAACACTTTCCAAGAGTCCAGCACCGCGCTCTAATGTTTCTTGCGATATCAGCCTCTCTTCATGCAAAACAGGTTCCTGTAATAAATTTATCGGAGGGAATTCATAAGTACCTTCATCAAAAGATTGCATGTTTGATGTAAAAGCAGAATCATAGTGGCATAATGATGCACGAGCAGATCGAAAAACTTGCCCTTTAAGTTGCATTATAGAAAAGTCTTTTGAATTTTTGGCAAGGCTTTCTGTTGTACAATCAACAATCTCATTGGCAACAATCTCATTGGTACTTTGTCTTTTTATAGGGGCTTCAATATTGTTTAACTTATCAGCAGAATCTTCAACCATAAGCTCGGAATGCCATTTTTGATTCTCTTTAGCAGTATCATTCTTTGCATGACTTAAATGAGAAATTTGTTCCATTTCCTGGATCTTTTCCGTTGGCAATTCTGATGTAATGGAATCGTAAAATTGTGGAAAACGGTATTCAAGAACACGGTAAAGAGCAGTAATAGAATCATCAAAAGTGGTAGTTGTATCGGGGATAATCTCATTACTGATACAATCAATGGGTATTGCATCCTCTCCTGAAATTTTAGCATCAACTTGTTCTAATATAAAGGATCCACACTCAAAAAATGCGTCATCAGAAAGATGAAAAACAGGCTTTATCTTTTGCACCATGTTTTCTACTTGTAATTTATGTTTTCCAGCGCTCTCCTCAAATGGTTTACAAACAGCTTGTTGTGACAATTCTTTCAAAACAGTTGCATGACAAACGGACGCTTTATTTGCTAACGATTGAGAATTAATAACCCTCTTTGTTGAGTGGGAATTTATTGTACCTTTATTGTGTACAATATTTGTAAGATTCTTTTGCTCTTTCTTCGGAACAAATTGAAACTGCTTGGCAAAAACGGGATCTGTTTCTATACGACGACGTAAAATCTCAACCTCTGGTGTTCGCGTAAAACGCACGTTTTTTCCGAGAGTGAATGCCTTTTTCCATACTTCCGGATAAGAAAATATTTTAGCAATCTTGGTAGATAAATCTTCTTCTGATGTGCTTTGTGTACTCTTACCAGAAGAAGAAAACGTCGAAAGAGATTTTGTTTTCAAATTATGCATGGTATCCAACAAACTTATAGAAATGGAAAAAATCGCTTTTTCAAAAAGAATGTATGAAGACTATACTATGAAGGTTAATAACCTTTTGCTAACTGTCATTTTTTAACAAAAAATAATGCCGTCATTTCTCGCATAGAGATTTTCTCCATCAATATTGGATAACATGTAAAATCATGATTTTATGCAGGCTATACGTCATTTTTCGTGAAAAAAACTCTATAATAAAAAATTACGAAAAATTGTCCGTACTTCTCTTTCAAGCCTCTTTCTAAGCACAATAATATAAACGGTTATTCTTATATGAGCTCTTTTAATTCTTCATGTTTAATTCTCCATGCCTTTTTGTCATACAATAAATCAATTGCTTATTTTTAATAAAATTATCCTTGTTATTCCGATTCAAAAAGGTTCAAATAGGGTAAAATTTAATAACATACAGAGAAATAAAGGGAGCTCATTATGTTTTATAAACAGAAATTTTATATCAATGGTCTATGGGACGATCCAAGCACTCCTCATGATTTCCATGTTATTGATCCATCAACAGAAGAAGCTTGTGCTGTTATTAGCCTTGGTAGCAAACAAGATGCTGATAAAGCAATCAATGCGGCTAAAATAGCTTTTCAAACTTGGCAAACAACTCAACCTAGTGAACGCCTTAAGTTCGTTGAAAAAATTTTAGAAATCTATGAAAAACGCTCAGAAGAGATGGCAAAAACCATTTCAATGGAAATGGGAGCACCGATTGATATGGCTCTCAATGCACAGACAGCAGCAGGCGCTTCCCATATTCGCAACTTTATCAAAGCTTACAAAGAGTTTTCATTTCAAGAGATTTTAGTAGAAGGAAATGAACAAGCAATTCTTCATTATGACCCTATCGGTGTTGTAGGATTGATTACTCCATGGAATTGGCCCATGAATCAAGTAACTCTTAAAGTTATCCCTGCTCTCTTAGCTGGCTGCACGATGGTGTTAAAACCCTCTGAAATTGCTCCTCTTTCTGCTATGCTCTTTGCTGAAATTTTAGATGAAGCTGCTTTGCCTGCCGGTGTTTTTAATTTAATCAATGGTGATGGTGCCAACGTTGGCTCTTACCTTTCTGCTCATCCAGAGCTAGAAATGATTAGTTTTACCGGATCTACGAGAGCAGGAAAAGATATTTCTAAAAATGCGAGCAATACTTTAAAACGGGTTTGTCTGGAACTTGGAGGTAAAGGAGCGAATATCGTCTTTGCCGATGCTGATACAGAGGCTGTTCAGCGTGGTGTACAACATTGCTTTTATAACAGTGGACAAAGTTGTAATGCACCAACGCGTATGCTTGTAGAACACACTCTCTATGAAAAAGCCATTCAAACAGCGAAAAATATTGCCGAACAAACAAAAGTGGGACCAAACCATCAAACAGGGAATCATATTGGTCCAGTCGTTTCAAAACAGCAATATGATAAAATTCAAGATCTTATCCAATCTGGAATTGATGAAGGGGCAACTCTTGTTGCAGGTGGCGTTGGTTTACCAGTGGGAATGGAACGCGGTTATTATGTACGTCCAACCGTTTTTGCCGATGTAAAACCTCATATGCGTATTTTTCAAGAAGAAATCTTTGGTCCAGTCCTCTCCATTATTCCCTTTAAAACAGAAGAAGAAGCCGTTGCTTTAGCTAATGATACAAAATATGGCCTTACAAATTATATACAATCACAAGATCGTAGCAAATGTCGCCGTATCGCAGCGCAAATACGGTCTGGTATGGTGGAAGTTAATGGATATGGATTACCGAGTGGTAGTTACTTTGGAGGCGTAAAATTTTCTGGACGTGCGCGTGAAGGCGGTCACTGGGGAATTAAAGAGTTTCTTGATACCAAAGCAATTTCATACTGGTAAAAGGGATATTACAACTTAATAGGAATTGTATGATAACACAGCGAATAACGGATGAGAGTGCTCTTGGGAAACGACTCGATCAGTGGCTTGCTCAACAATACCACGATACGTTGTCACGCTCACGTCTGCAAACTCTCATCCGTGAAGGCTATCTTAAAGTTGATGGTCAACTCATAAAGGAACCAAAAACAAAACTAAAACCTCATCAAATTATTGAATTCACAATGCCACTCCCCCGTGATGCAGAACCTAGCGGTGAAGCCATTGCATTAGACATTCTCTTTGAAGATGATCACGTTATTGTCATTAATAAGCCTGCTGGTCTTGTTGTTCATCCCAGCAATGGTCATTGGACCGGAACATTGGTGAATGCTCTTATCCATCACTGTGGGAATAGTTTATCTGGTATCGGCGGTGTTAAGCGCCCTGGTATTGTCCATCGTCTCGATAAAAATACCACTGGTGTCATGGTTGTCGCTAAAAATGACTTTGCTCACAAAAGCCTCAGTAGCCAATTTTCCGACCATGGACGTACCTGCGCATTAGATCGGCGTTATCACGCCTTGATTTGGGGGGCCCCTAGTCGTAATGTTTGGACAATTGATACACACCTTGGTCGTTCCCCCCATAATCGGATAAAACAAGCTGTTATCCATAACAAAAGCACTCATGCACGTCATGCTGTTACACATTTTTCTCTCCTTGAAAAATATCAAACCTGCATAGATACAACACCCTTTGCCAGTCTTCTGGAATGTCGTCTGGAAACTGGACGCACGCATCAAATTCGTGTTCATATGGCTTATATTGGGCATCCACTCATAGGTGATACCGTTTATGGAGGTGCTTTTAAAACAAAATCAAATACGCTTAATCCCACTCTTAAAAATGTAATCGATCAATTTAACCGACAAGCACTTCACGCAGCGAGCCTTACTTTTGAACATCCCACGACAGGTCAAATTATGTCTTTTTCTTCACCACTTCCTCAAGATATGGCTGAACTTATTAAGAATTTTAAAAAATAAATTGAAACTTTTAACCTGTTCAGGATTTCACAATTAGAATATCAGAAACTCTTTTTGAATAAAATGAAAAATTATGCTAGTACAAAGTGAGAGGGATGTTTATAATATCTACAAATGGAATTTGCCTTATCAGGGAATTCATACAAAAGGAGGGTGCTCTATGGCCCACGTGAATCTACTATCCATAACGACAGGTGACGGAGGATTAAATCGTTACCTAGAAGAAGTACGGCGTTTTCCAATGCTTGAGCCCAAAGAAGAATATATGCTGGCTCAGCGTTATCGTGAACATAATGATCTCAAAGCTGCACATAGGCTGGTCACCAGTCATTTGCGTCTCGTAGCCAAAATCGCAATGAGTTATCGGGGCTATGGGTTGCCTATTGGGGAGGTTATTTCAGAAGGCAATATTGGCCTTATGCAGGCTGTTAAACGTTTCGATCCTGAACGTGGTTTCCGCCTTGCAACCTATGCAATATGGTGGATTAAAGCGTCAATCCAAGAATATGTATTGCGATCTTGGAGTTTGGTGAAAATGGGGACAACCGCTAATCAAAAGCGTCTGTTTTTCAATCTTCGTAAATTAAAGAGTAGACTCCAAGCACTTGACAGTGGTGATCTTAATGCAGAACACGTAAAAGAAATTGCAACAAAATTGAATGTCACAGAAGATGAAGTTATTTCAATGAATCGCCGACTTGGCGGTGATACTTCACTCAATGCGCCTCTTCGCACAAAAGAAGGTGAAAATGGTGAATGGCAAGATTGGTTGGTCGATGACTCCAATAATCAGGAACAGATGTTACTAGAACAAAGTGAATTGGAAAATCGTCGTTCTATGCTCGTAAATGCTATGGATAATCTCAATGAACGTGAAAAGCGTATATTCAAAGCACGTCGTTTAAACGAGAAACCTTTAACATTAGAAGAACTCTCTAATGAATTTAATATTAGTCGAGAACGTGTAAGACAAATTGAAATGCGTGCATTTGAAAAAGTACAAAATTCTATCAAAGCTTCTGTCTTATCCCAGAATCAAATAGAGAGCCTTTAAAATTAAATATAAATCCAATTTATTTGTGTATTCTTAAAAAGGGGCAACAAGAATTTGCTTGCCCCATATTTTTTAAATTGAAACACAAAACCCTTTTTATGGAAGAAAGCCTCAGCATAGCATTTTGTCTTCCAATGCATTGATGTTTTATTTTTCCGGATCAGGAATTGTTCGCTTATCTTGTTGTGTAAGCCATTGTCCAATGACTTCATTAAAAATAGACTTTCCTATTTGTCCTTTTGTAAAGGTTAATTCGCTTATACGTCCATTTTTATCAGTTAACACCACACGTACCCAATCCAATTCTCGCATTAATTGTAAATTTCGCTCAAGAAATGGTTGATTGCCGCTTAAAGCAACAAGAAAGAGATTATCGTCAATCTTTGCAGCAATAGCTCTTGTGAGTGCCTGTCCAATGGATTGCTCACTTGCTTTAAAAGTAAACGCTTGAACTTTGCTTATCGCTTGACCTGAAAATTTATCAGAAGAAATAAAAATAAGATCCATAATGTATGCAGCAGGAAAAGATATATCGGTATTACGACGTAAAATTAATCGTAATGATAACCCTTCATCTGGAATTGTTATATCGCCTTGTATAGCCGATTCCTCTCCCCCCTCCTTCTCACGCGCTTCCTTTATAAGTGTCCAATGAGTACTCCCTGTCGCCACTTTTTCTGCTTCGTAATTTGTCCGCGCTTGATAAAAAATAGCTTCACCTCGTTTTTCAAACGGTTGCAAACTACTGGAAACAACTGTTGAAGTTCCTTCTTTATGCGATAAATCTGCTGTTTGATTTAAGCCAACATCAACTTCTCTCCCATCCTCTAATAAACGTTTCGTTAACTTTTGGTTAACTGAAAATGCCTTTGGTAACGGATGAGAAACTTGCTGATTTTCTTCAGTCAACAGATGATCATCTAAGACAAACATACGGACACTAACGAAATAGAGACCAATCGTTAAGATGACAAGACTAGCAACAACAGCAGTCGTTATCACAATACGTTTTTGCATTGACGACCGATTCGCACGACGCAAAGCCTGAGAAAAAATATGTGAAACAATGTACGGATTATCTTCTTTCGAAACAGAAGCTAAAGGAGAAGCTTTTAATATATTGTCGTCAATACACTGAGAAGCTGAATACCCCTCCATATTGACAGGTTCTGCATCTGGAGTAACTGATAAATAAGATTTATCAAGTGCTTTGTTGTCTCTTGAACTTGTAACAACATCTTGCCTTTGTTCTGTTTTCATCTCTGAAAACGTGTTATCTTGCTGTAAAATAGAACAGTTTTGTGTGTACTTATCAACTTTAGCACTCTTTGTAGGATTCCATCCCATAACTGAAGAAAGTAAGTTCTTTTCAAGAGCTAAATATTCCTCTTCAACAGTTGCAATAGCACTTTGTAAACTCTTCCTTTGTCCATCTGCTATTGCTTGGGGTACTTTTGCTGTTACAAACTGATGTTCTAATGTTTCGATAGCCCGCTTATAAATCCGCTTACGCACTTGTAGTGTAACATTACTTTGCGCATTGATTGCCCTTTTTAAGATTCCAACGAAATCTACCATATCCTCTATAATCTTTCTCAAACTGAGAAAAAATCTCAGCTCTCAGGCCAAAAATACCTTTATTTTAGCCTTTTCAATTGATTGCCATTTACATGATATAACACTCATAATAGTCTAAAATGAATATGAAAAATAAACAATGCTCTTCTGTACCTTTCTCTCATTCATTCTCAAGCCTTTCTTTATAAAAAAGCACAGAGAAAAATCTAGACCCGATACAGAAATTTCAAAATAATAATTAATTTGCAAAAGGATCCGTAATCAGGATGGTATCTTCACGTTCAGGGCTAGTGGATAATAAAGCCACGCGTGTATTGGTCAATTTTTCAATATAGCGTATATATTTGACAGCCTGAACCGGTAAATCTTCCCATCTTAACGCATGCGCTGTTGCGTCCTTCCAACCTTCTAACGTTTCATAAATGGGCTTCACACGCGCTTGCGCGCCCATAGAAGAGGGTAAATAATCAATTCTTTTACCATCAAGCTCATAACCAACACAGATTTTAATTTCTTCCAAACCATCTAAAACATCCAGTTTTGTCAGTGCTATTCCTTGAACACCACAAATCGTTACCATTTGACGTACTAAGACTGCATCAAACCAACCACATCGACGTTTTCGCCCCGTTACAACGCCAAATTCATGCCCACGCATTCCTAAGAATTCGCCAATATCATTTATTTGCTCTGTCGGAAATGGTCCTTCTCCAACACGTGTTGTATAAGCTTTTGCAATACCCAAAACATAATGAATCGCGCAAGGTCCCATACCCGAACCGGTACATGCCTGCCCTGCAACTGTATTGGATGATGTCACATAAGGATAAGTCCCAAAATCATTATCTAATAAAGCACCTTGTGCACCTTCAAAGAGAATATGTTTTCCCATCCGATAGTTTTCATCTAAAAGGTGCCACGTACAATCCATAAAGGGTAAAATTTCATCCGCTACTTGCATCAACTCATCATAAAGTGCTTGAGAATCAATCTCTGCAACCCCCATCCCTCGACGCAAAGCATTATGATGGCGCAAAAGTCGTTCGATTTTAGCCATAAGCGTATCCGCTTCTGCTAAATCCATCACGCGGATAGCACGACGCCCCACCTTATCCTCATAAGCTGGACCAATACCACGCCTTGTTGTACCAATTTTTAAACCCGATAAACCACTTTCACGAATTGCATCCAAATCACGATGCAAAGAAAGAATTAAGGGAGCATTTTCAGCAATACGTAAAATATCCGGTGTAATTTTCACCCCTTGCTCACGTAGTTTTTTTAATTCTGCTACAAAATGATGGGGATCAACAACAACCCCATTACCAATAATGGATAACTTTCCACGAACTAAACCAGATGGTAAAAGCGATAATTTATAACTAACTCTATCAACAACCAATGTGTGACCTGCATTATGCCCCCCCTGATATCTTACCACAACATCTGCACGCTCAGATAACCAATCTACAATTTTTCCTTTGCCTTCATCACCCCATTGTGTACCAACAACTACTACATTGGTCATAATTTTCTCCGTCGTGTTTTGTCAAATAAAATCAGCATTCAAAAACAAACGCTTCTTTATAACGAAACCTTAGAGCAAGTGCGACTCTTCATTTTAGCTTTTTCCAATCTTGGTTATTAAATTTTCAAATTCATGATAATCAATAAAAAAATATCAAAATATATCTTCATTTTAAATTTGTCATTTTCCCGTAAAGATAGAAACATTCGGAGTTTTTGATTGTTCTCTTAGCCAACATCTGAAAATCATTCATACTCCTCTCATAATCTTTGATAATCTATGTGGCACTTATAGTTTATTATCTCATACAAGAATACGAGAGATCATCATCTCTCGTATTCTTCTTTTGGGAAAAAACACGTTATAAAAATTGCTAATCGTTAGTTAAAGACGCGCTTTTTCGACCTGAAATGCCCATTCAAGCCATTGTGTTAAAACTTCTAGATCGGAAGCCTCAATTGTTATACCTGTCCAAATCCGAAATCCTGGAGGCGCGTCTCGATAAGATCCAATATCATAAGCTGCCCCTTCCTCATCAAGACGATTCACTACTGCTTTTATAAAAGATACCCGCTCTTCAGTACTTAAAGAAGTAATCACTGGGTCAACAATATCTAAACAAATAGATGTATTAGAACGTACTTGAGGGTCTTTTGCCAAATAATCTAACCACGGTGTTTTGCGAACAAAATCATCGAGTACAGCAAAATTTTTCTCAACACGCGCCATTAATGCCTGCAAACCACCCTGCGCCTTTGCCCACCTCAATCCATCAAGAAAATCCTCAACACAAAGCAGAGAAGGCGTATTGATGGTTACTCCTCTAAAAATATTTTCAGTTAACTTTCCATCTTTTGTCATACAGAAAATTTGCGGCATTGGCCAAGATGGCACATAACTCTCAAGTCGTTCAACAGCACGAGGACTTAAAATCAACATACCATGAGCGGCCTCTCCTCCGAGAACTTTTTGCCATGAAAAAGTAACAACATCTAATTTTGAAAAATCAAGATTTTGCGCAAAAGCTGCTGATGTTGCATCACAAATTGTTAGCCCTGCTCTCTTGTCTGGAATGAAATCGGCATTAGGAATACGTACACCTGAAGTCGTTCCGTTCCATGTAAAAACAACATCACGATCAAAGTCAATTTGTGTTAAGTCTGGTAGTTCACCATAAGGCGCTTCAAAAAGACGCACATCAGTAAGCTTTAATTGCTCAACAACATCTGCAATCCACCCCGACCCGAAACTTTCCCACGCTGCCATATCAACGCCGCGCTCCCCTAAGAGAGACCATAGAGACATTTCAACAGCACCGGTATCTGAAGCCGGCACAATTCCTATACGATAATCAGAAGGAACTTCAAGAATCTCACGTGTTAAATCAACAATTTCAGCAAGTTTTAATTCTGCTTCTCTAGATCGATGTGAACGCCCAACCAATGCATTTTTAAGAACTTCAACAGTCCAGCCAGGCCGTTTACTACAAGGACCTGAAGAAAAATTAGGATTATTCGGACGACAATTTGGTTTTTGAAACATTATCATTATTTCTCCCCTTTCAGATGGCTTGCCTTTCTTTAAAGAAAAGCTAATTATTATAAAGACTGTGCCAATAAGTCCCCTTAAACAGAAGTTTAAAATATTCCCTATTTATTTCATCAACTTAAAATACGTGGAAATCTTGTAAAAAATATCACTCTCAATTATCCTTCAAGGTTTTTTCTTAAAAAAGATCTCCTCACGCTTTCATCACGATAAGATAACATTCTGATGAGAACACACTAACGTATCATAATATACCTATCAAGTTGATTTTACAAAAAGAGCCATTATAATTGCTAGAATACGGAAATAAACTTATAAAAAATCAATTATTTTTTTTTGATGGCTAGACAGAGAAAATTTTAATGTTATAACCGCACATGTTTTGTGAAATGTGCCCAGATAGCTCAGTTGGTAGAGCAGCGGACTGAAAATCCGCGTGTCCGTGGTTCGATTCCGCGTCTGGGCACCACCTTTTATCTTTAACATATTGAAATATATAATCTTTTTATTTTAAAAACTGATTTCAGACCACCTTTTAGACCACCTTCTACAGTTTATACAACTTTACCTAATTTGTTATTATTTGCTCCTTATTTTTCTTCGGGGTAAAGGCTAAGATCTCTTTTTTTCTCCATCTCACCGCTCTCCCTAGCTTATAAGGCTCAGGAAACACCCCTTGAATCACCCAATTGCGAATCGTTGTGGTTGATACGCTAAAAAGTTGTGCACATTCGCGTGTTGTCACATATCTATCACCATCATCAAATATCATCTCATTACCTTTCACTCTTTTATTATATAAATGGGCGGGGGTGCTGGGAGGAGAGAGCACCCCCATAGGGTTAAGCAGCTTTTGTCAAGATCTGCTCCATGTCTTGCTCTATTTCTGCTAAAAAGACCTCGACTGCTTTAGTAATCTGTTCAATTTGTTCATCATCACGGTGGATGCGTTTGACTTTCATCCTCAAACCAGTAGATCTGCCTACAAATTGTGGATTATAGCTAATGAAATGACTCCATTTGCGTCCTGTACAAGCCATTTGGAATTGCATCTGCGCTATATATTCAGGTTTAATCTCGTCATACATAAAAAAACGAAGATGCGTCGTTGACTGTGGACATTTGACTTCAACTAAACCGTCTTCTCCAATCAAGCCATCAGGACTAGCCCCTGCCGTCTCTATGGTAGGATGTGGTATAAAACCGCATTTTATGACATCGGCATCATAAATGAATTCATATTCTTTCAGGGCGTCCTCTTCATGTTCAATACCCCATTGCATAGATGGTGTTATATAAGATTGGCTTATTTCCCCTGTTAAGCGTTCTGTCATGAGTTTGATTTTGTAGTCTTCGTATTTGCTTGTCGGCAATCCTTTGGCTGTTCTACTGAAGACATTGTAAACATTAGACGCGGTAACTTTCCCTAATCTTGCTTGAAACCATTGTGCAGATCTTTGGTCCATATCACGCACCTAATCTTTGTTGTGCTTCAAAAGCTTGACGGTTTTGTTTCTTATACAAATTATTCAGGACGGTTTGCGCTTGTTCAAAAGTCATTTCGGAAATGCTATTTACGTTTACAGAAGCCAACATTTTTGTTTCGTTTGCATTTGTTTTTTAGACTAATCGTTTAATGTCTGCCATTTGTTGAGGCGAAGCTGGTCCTGAGAGTTTTGTTTTGTTACCATCTGTATCATCTTCTTTGCTTGCGACATTGTACAACACATTACGCTGTAAATACCGCAGCAAAACAAGTGGAGCGCTTTGCCGAAAAGAAAATTTCTAAGCTTACATCAGCAAAATCAAAGCGTATCAAGAAAGGTGTTTATATTAAAGGCAAGGCTACAGCACAGCTTCTCGAGACAGATATCATTGGTTCTGGAACACCAATACCTCTTAAATTTTTTAAAACAAGAGAAACAAAACATGGTGTGACCTACACAATGTTTGGCAAAAAAGAAATCTTACCCCATGCTTTTATTCGAGGTGGGAGTTTTCCAAAGCGTGTTGAATTAAAAATGGGTAACAATGTTTTTCAAAGAGCCGATGGTGATCAATTCCCTATTGCAAAACAAGAAGGACCATCAATTGCTAGAGTAATGTCCAAGCCAGAAATTGCAAATACTATTACACAATATGCCAATGAGAGATTAATCAAAAATATCCAGAGACAACTTGATCGTCAAAAATATGCCGCTAATAAGAAAAAGAAATAATGTTCTTAAGCTATGTAAACACACTACTCACTTTAATTGTAATTTTTAAAGCAAATTATCACTTATATTTTGGCTTTTTCCAGAAAAAATGCAATAAAATCAATGCAAAAGGTACTTTCCAGCGGGTTGGGAGTGTTGCGGGGCAGGACAGCGCGAACTATCGCTAGCGTTAGAACTTTTCAAATTGACTGTACATTGTACACATAACTTATTGATAAATAATGATTTCAATATGTGTACTGTACAATATATGAAATGTTTCCTTATCCGTTGATAGCTTGTTTTTCAGTTTGTGACGTAAAACTCTCTTTATCCTGATACGCCGTCTTACTTCTTAGAGCATAGAAGAAGGCAAGGAGAAATTTTGAATGAACAAAAAGCATCGTGAGGGTCTCTCGGTTCGCGCTTTTGCCAAGAAGATGGGTGTGTCGCATAATGCGGTAGTTTCTCGAATTAAAACAGGCAAATTTGATGCTGCTCTTTTTGAAGATGGTTCTGTCAATGAAGCTCTTGCAACAGCGATATGGAACCAAAATCCTACTAAGAAAACTCATCAGAAATCTACACAAATTAAACAGGATTCCGCAAAAGCAGCCAATGAATTTGAGATCAAATTGGAGCGAATACAAGTTGCGCTTGAAAGAGAGAAGATTGCTCTGGAAAAGTTACGCGAAACAACGGTTGACCGTGAAGAAATGAAAAAGGCGGCGCGTGAATTTGGAAGAGCACACCGTGATGCCATGTTGAAGTTTCCTCACCGTTTCGGTGCAAGCATTGCAGCACAAGTGGGATGTGATGCTGCGAGCCTTATTGGTGCCATTGATTATTATATGAGAACAGCTTTGCTTGAGGCGGTTAACATTCCAGTGCCTTTTCATGATCCTCATTCTCCGGAGTTAGAAATCTTGCAAGAAACGAATAATGGATGAAAATGCAATCGAAGAATTTTTCGCCAATGCCAATGACGCACGACAACCAGATCCACCGTACACGGTTTCGCAATGGGCGGATAAGAATAGATACCTTAGCACCGTAGCAAGTGCAGAGCCTAGATTGTGGAGAACAAAGCGTACCCCTTATTTGCGCGAAATCATGGATAACCTTTCTTCTTATGTGCCAATTGAAACAACAATTGTCATGAAAGGAGCGCAAATTGGAATGTCTGAAGCAGGATTGAACTTCTGCGGTTATGCTATTCACTATAGTCCGGGACCCGCTCTTTATGTAATGCCTACTGTCGAGACCGCGAAGAAACTGTCAAAAACGCGTCTTGATCCAATGATTATGGCAAGCCCTGTTTTAAGTGAACGCATTGCCCCTGCCCGTGCACGTGACAGCGGAAATACAATGTTTTCGAAAGAATTTGATGGGGGAGCATTGATGCTTACAGGAGCAAACAGTGCTGCTGGTTTGCGTTCCATGCCTATTCGTTATCTGATTTTGGATGAAGTTGATGCCTATCCTCTCAGTGTGGATAACGAAGGTGATCCTGTGATGATTGCCGAAAAGCGTACCTCAACCTTTGTGCAGAGAAAGATTTTTAAATTGTCCACGCCAACACACCGTGACACAAGCCGTATTGCCAAAGATTTCGTGCTTGGTGATCAAAGATATTACAATGTCCCTTGTGATAAGTGTGGGGTTCTACAGCCCATTGTTTGGTCGCAAATCAAGTGGCCGAAAGGAGCCCCCGAAAAAGCTGTTTTTGTTTGTGCCCATTGTGGTCATGAACATGCCGAGCACAGAAAAACCGATCTTATGAGTGAGGAAAGAGGCGCGTGCTGGGTTCCTACGAGTGAATCAACGAGACCGAATTTACGCTCTTATCATATTTCGGCACTCTATTCACCTTGGCTAACGTGGGGAGAATGCGCAAGAGAGTTTTTAGAAGCGAAAGATGATCCAGCGCTTTTGCAACCTTTTGTTAATACAGTGCTTGGAGAGCCATGGGAGGACAGAACAGGTGAAGTTGTTGATCCTGATAGCCTCTATGCAAAACGCGAAGATTATCCCATTGCACCGCCGCAAGCCGTGTTATTGACCGCCGGCATCGATGTGCAAAACGACCGCTTAGAGCTTGAAGTGGTTGGATGGGGGCGTGGTGAAGAAAGCTGGCACATTGATTATCACATCATTCCTGGTGATCCGTCTTCTTTTGAAGTCTGGGACCAACTGGATGAATATCTGGCAAGACGTTGGTCACACCCTGGTTACAAAGATGGCATCAGAATAACAGCGGCTTGTATTGATACCGGTGGTGGACATACACAAGCCGTTTACAATTATGTACGCCCCCGTGAAGGACGACGCATCTGGGGGATTAAGGGACAGGCGGGATGGCGTGCGGTATGGCCACGCCGTCCAAGCAGAAACAATAAAGGACAGATTAATCTCTATATTGTTGGTGTTGATGCGGCAAAAGATATTATCACGGCACGATTAAAAAAATCCGGTCCTGAAGCATCGGGGGCTGGTGCAACACACTTTCATAAAAGCCTTGATCGAGAATATTTTGACCAGCTCACGGCTGAAAGAAAAGTCATCAAATATTTTAAAGGCTTCAAGCGCATTGAATGGCAAAAAAGTGAGAAAGCAAGAAACGAGGCTTTGGATTGTAGGGTTTATGCTTATGCCGCTTTACAGGGGCTAATTTCGGCAGGAATAAACCTTAACCTGGAAGTCGATATCTTAGAAGAGCGTTTGGAAAAACTTAAAGTTGACGCTTCTTTAGAGCAGCCAACATCAGGGATTTCTTCATCCACTTCTCCCAAAAGAACGCAGACAGCACAACCTCAAAGGAAGCAATTCAGAACGATAATAAATCCTTATATGCGAGGAGATTGGAGGTAATTTGTGGATGAAGAATTGAAGCAAATAAACAGCAAAACTGAGAGACTTGAAAGTTTAAAAAGGCGACGCGAACAAATTGAAGAGGCTCTTTATTCGGGAGCGCAATCCGTGCGCCATGGCGATAAGCAAGTAAGCAACCGTTCTGTTGAGGAACTTCGCAGAGCACTTGAGATGCTGAACACACAAATAGAGAACCTTGAAGGACGCAAGCGTTCACGTGTTTTCTATTTTAATATATCACGAGGCTATTAATGGCTGGCTTTATCAATAAACTCACGGGCTTTTTTACAATTTCTCGTCAACACAATCCGCCTCTTGAAGCTGCAAGCAAAAGCCGTCGCATGGGTGGGTTTGATCCCGCAAAAAAACACATCAATAAAGCAATTGAAGAATGCGGCGAAACCATTACTGCTCGTTCAAGATGGCTTTATGACAATGAATCTCTTTATGGCTCGGCAACAGAAGAATGGGTTTCCGCAGCTGTGAGTGATGGGATTAAACCTTATCCTCGTATTGAAGGATTTCAAGAAGAAAAGAAAAAGCTTTTAGACTTATGGTGGCAATGGGTTGATGAGGCGGATTATGATGAAGATGCGAGCTTTTATGGTTTGCAAGCAACAATTGCACGAGAAGTCTTTTTAACCGGCGAATGTTTTGTAAGACTGCATTATGTTGACCTTTATGGACGCTCTGGGGTGCCTCTTCAATTACAAATCTATCCAACCGAAATGCTGGACCTCACTTACAATGGACCTGCGGAAATTGAAGGCAATTACATTCGTATGGGTATTGAATTTGATGCCAGTGGCAAGCGTGTTGCTTATCATTTCTGGGAACACCACCCCTATGATGATTGCCCTGCAAACAGTGCATTTAAGAGCCAAGAACGCGTGCGTATCCCCGCAAGAATGGTCCTTCATATCAAAGAGCGCCGTATTGCCGGACAATTGCGCGGTTCTCCAAAAATAACGCGCAGTATGACAAAGATCTTTCAATTGGAATCCTATGATGATGCGAAACTTGATCGAAAAAGAACAGCAGCTCTTTTCGCGGTGTTTATCTCAGGAAATTCCCCAAACGACGCCAAATTACTTGATAATCGTAACGAAAAAGACGAAGAAGAAGAATCCGAATTACCTGTCATTGAACCAGGTGGATCATTTTATTTAGGAGAAAATAAAGAGATAAAATTCTCAAATCCTGTTGAGGTTGGTGGTTCTTATGAAGCCTTTCAATTTCGCAATATTTTAAAAATTTGCTCGGCTCTCAATATGCCTTATGCCGTTGTCACTGAAGACGTTACGCGGGGTAATTTTTCCAATGTACGCACCTCCATTATTCAGTTTAGACGTCACGTCAAACAATGGCGCGAACATATCATTGCCTTTCAATTCAACCGCATTGTCTGGGAGCGCTTTGTGGAAATGTCCGTGCTTGCTGGATGCGTAGAATTACCAGGATGGGAAGAAAATCCCTTGCCATGGCTTCAATGTGAAAGCTTTGCGCCCCCGCTTGAAATGATTGATCCAAACAAAGATATCTCGGCAGAAAAAGAAGAAATTCGCGCCGGTTTAAAAACACGAAGAATGGCACTTGCCGAACGGGGTTTTGATATCGACAGCATCCATGCCGAACTCGAAGAAGAACACACCGATGCTCGTGCCCGTGGTTTATCTTTTGATACCGATATGGCGGCACCCTCTGGTGAAAATCAAACGACGAATTTCACAGATTCAGATCCTTCTGAGACTTATGAAAGCAACCAAGGCAGTGAGGCGCATAAAAATGACTAATAATCTTGACATGCCGTTTTTAGTATCACGGCTTTTTGGTGTTCCACATATGCTTGCCTCGACAAAGCTTGATGTCATTCTTAACGCTCTTGCACCGCGTCTTTTTGCAGGAGAAAAGTTTGCCCCTCAGGCTTTTTTGCAAGGGGATAGCGCATCTTTCAAACCACCTGAGAGTTACGTGGTGCGCAATAATGTTGCCATCCTACCGGTTCATGGCACACTGGTGCGCCGCGGTGCATGGCTTGGTGCCCTTTCAGGATTAACCTCTTATGAAGGCTTAAGCGCCTCTTTTCGTGAAGCCATTAAACAGCCTGATGTCCGAGCTGTTTTGCTCGATATTGACAGTGGTGGTGGAGAAGCCGGCGGAGTGTTTGATTTGGTTGAAGAATTCCAAGCACTCTCAAAACAGCATCAAAAACCAATTTGGGCGCATGCCAATGAGTTTGCCTGTTCTGCTGCTTATGCCATTGCCTGTTCTGCTTCGCAAATCTGGGTAGCTCGCACAGGCGTTGTCGGCTCAATTGGGGTGGTTTGTGCGCATCTTGACCAATCAAGCGCAGATGAAAAACAAGGGTTTAAATGGACCTTTGTCTTTGAAGGTGATCACAAGGTTCATGGTAATCCTCACGAGCCATTGGCTGATATTGCGCTTAACAAAATGCAAGCAGATTGCGCCCTGCTCTACGAGATGTTTGTCGATTGGGTAGCACAAAACAGACCAATGAATGCGGACGCAATTCGTGACACACAGGCAGAAACTTTTATAGGCATCCAAGCTATCACGCTTGGATTAGCAGATGCGCAAGGCACGCTTGCGCAAGCTTTGGAATCCTTAACGGATTTCATCTCACAAACCCCAACTGTAACAGCAAAAGAAGGACAAAACACATGGCACGCACACAATACCGCGCCCAACAAGAAGAAGATGAAGAGATTGTCGACATCCGCGATGAAGAAGAGGATGAAAATGATCACAACAGCGATAAAAACGCCGAAATCTTTGACGACAACGAAGACGAAGAGGAGGATGAAGACAATGAGGACAAACGCGAAAACCTAAAAGCCATCCTTGAACAAGAAAGAAAGCGCGCTCAAGCACTGACAACCCTTGAAAGGCAAGCAAAGCGCTTAGGGGTTTCTTTTGATGCCGCAAAGGCTATTCAAAACGGTATGAGTATCGAGAAAGCACGCCAGTGCGTCTTGACGGAGGCTAGCTCGCAAAGCGCCTCTTTAAAACTATCGCCTTATGTTCCTCATACTGATGGAGAAAGCAAGGCAAAAATTCATGCAAAATGGCAATCAATTTGGAAGGCAATAAAATGAGTCATATTATTTATGAAGATGTTCGCAATGGCGCTTATCTTGGGCGCTACGACCCTGACATGTCAAATGAACAAGTGGTGTTTGCATCAGGAGCCTTCATTGAGGCTGGGACTGTCATGGGAAAGATAACAAAAACGGGAAAATATGTCCCTCTTAATCCGGCAGCATCTGATGGCAGTGCGGTGCCCGCAGGGATTTCTTATGCCACTGTTGATGCAACAGGTGAAGAACAACGTGCCGTCATTACAGCGCGTTTGAGTACTGTAAAAGCTTCGGAACTGATATGGCCCGATGCAATACTGGAGCAAGAAAAAATGGCAGCTATCCAGTCTTTAGAAGACAACAATAAAATTCTGTTGCGATAGGAGAATACGCACATGGATATGAATTTTTTTAAACATGATGCTTTCTCAAGCATTACAATGATGAAAGCCATTGAAAACTATGAGTTTCAACCGGGTCTTGTAAGCTCTCTCAATCTTTTTGAAGAAGTTGAAACCAGCACCACAGTGGTTGGTATTGAACGGCGTGATAATACATTTTCGCTTATTCAAACCAGCGAACGCGGAGCCCCTTTAGCAGAAGGTGACAGAGACAGTCGTAATCTTCGGTTTTTCAAAACAACCCGTATTGCCAAAAGTGATACTGTGAAATCAGAAGAAATCCAAAACCGGCGTGAATTTGGCACAGAAGATCAGTTAGAGACGGCAATGAAATATATTGCCAGAAAACAAAAGAAACTGATTTCTGAAATCGAATTGACATGGGAAAACATGCAGCTTGGTGCTGTTCAAGGTGTTGTCCTTGATGCTGATGGTTCGGTGATTGTCGATTGGTATAAGGAATGGGAAATTACCCCACCAAAGCCAATTGACTTTAAACTGGAGAATGAAACAACCAATGTTGCTGATAATGTTGATCAGGTCATTATGCGAATGATTGAAGCTTCAAAAGGAGCATTCTCTGACCGTTCACGGATTATTGGACTTTGTGGGAATGAATTCTTTTCCAAACTAAAAAACCATAAAACCATTCGTGAAACCTATTTAAACACAGCCTTAGCTCAGACACTCAATAGCGCAGGAGGCGTTGCAACACCAAGTGCTCTTGGCTCAGGGAGCTTTGGTAGTTTTGACTTTGCGGGTGTGACCTTTATCAATTATCGCAGTATTCATAACTATAATGTGAGTGCAAAGGCTGGAACAAAGCGTGCGATAGGAATTAAGCCTGATGAATGTCAATTCTTTCCTGTTAATGCGCCTGGTGTATTCCAGAAAACCTTTGCACCTGGTGAAAGCTTAGATTTTGCCAACACGGTGGGAAAACCTCTCTACACGATGCTAATCGTCGATCATGACCGTAATGCATGGGTAAAGCCTGAAGTTTACAGCTATCCGCTTTACATTTGCACACGTCCTGAAATGCTGTTCAAAGCCGTCATTGGAGGGAAATAACATGCTATGGCACGGGCTGCTTAACAAAATGGTAAAAGAGGTACGCAACACCTTTGGGCAGCCCGTCATCTATACGCGAAAGGACAATCAACAATCTTTTCGGATTACAGCAATTTACGGCATCAAACATTCGGAATCGGATGCTGGTGGTAGAATACCAACAACAATTCCAAGAAAAGAACTTGATCTTTGTATCAATGATATTGGCGGATTGCCACCAAAAGCTGAGGATAATGTCGTGGTGCTCGCCCCTGAAAACACTGAAGAGACAACTCAAGAGCGCTTCATTGTCACAGATGTCCAAGCCTCTGAATCCGGTATGTATAAGCTTATTTTAAGGGAGGTAAAATAAAGAACCCTCTTATCATTTTTAAAAAATCTTATATTACTGCTTGACAAGATTATGGGAATATGAATAATCGAATCAGGTGCCTAACAAACACCTTAAATACACAGCGGATGGATTGCCGAAACAATCTTTTCTCCGCCAATTAAAAGCTTTGACTCGTTATATGTTGCACGCATATAATGGCTTGTCGGGTGTAGTTATGCTATACAATACCCTTGCGGGGAAAGCATAACGACGGACTGTGTACCGTGTTTGTTAGCGCCCGGCATTCTTTTAGAGTGTCATTAACAAACGTCTAATTACACAGGAGCCAAATCATGGTACAATATTTAATAGACATACATCAAACCACTATTAATGGTGATATTGTTCAGACAGTAAATGCACGTGAGTTACATGCGTTTTTGGAAGTAGGTAAAAAGTTTGCGGATTGGATTACTGAACGTATCAACAAATATAATTTAGTAGAAAATCAAGACTTTGTTTGCTTCCCAATTTTGGGAAGCAAAGGCAGGGGAGGACATAATCGTAAAGATTATCATTTGACTCTAAGTGTCGCAAAAGAACTTTCTATGCTTGAGAACAATAAGAAAGGTAGAGAAGCTCGTTTGTACTTTATTGAGTGTGAAAAACTTGCAAAGCAAGTAGCAACACCACAGATTGATTATTCAAGTCCACAAGCAATGATTGGTTTCTTGAATCACTTACAAAGCCAAATCGAGCAGAAAGACCATGTGATTGCCGAGTTAGAGCCTAAAGCCAAGGCACTTGATGGCTTGAAACGCTCTGATGGTCTGTTTGGTCTTATTGAATCTGCAAAAATGTTAGAAATACGACCAAAGGACTTAACCGATTATTTGCGTAAACATGATTGGGTCTATCGACGGGCTCCGAGTGCTCCTTTATTACCTTATCAAGATAAAATCAAAAAAGGTTTGATGGATTGCCCTGCTATTACTATTCAAAGACCGGATGGTACAGAAAAGGTGCTCCCTTCAACAAAAATCACATCTAGAGGATTGGCTTGCTTAAGAGAACAAATCCATGGAGGTGTACAATGAAAGTAGATACCAATTTTTTATGTGATTTGTGGATAGCGTTGTCTCAATTTTCTAACCATAAAGGCATTGGAGATAAAGATTGTAAGGCACTGGTTGAGGTTATGGGCATTGTAGAAAAAGCTTTGATTTTGAAACTTCAAGATGACGTGCCAAATATTACAAAGATTCTAGCAGTTCTTACAGATTTTGGAGCTTCAGAGTTTCCCGCAACGATAGATCCTTTTTTAAAAGCTTACCAGCCGAATTTGGAAAACCCTATTAAAAAGGTTGCCTAAGTAAAAATATATCCCTCCCCGTTCTCAAAAATGGGGAGGTGGTTAAGAGGCTTCTTTAGGTAAAAATTCAAAATGAACGGGTTTAAAACCAGTTAAGTCATAATCCGTGAGATCAGCAGTATCAACAAAGTTTTCTGCTTCTTCATCTGTCTTAAACACCGGCATTTGTTTTAATTGAGAGGTTTTCATAAACTTAACTTTTCTTTTAGTGTATATAGATTAAAATTTTAAAGTTTAGAGGAAATATATCTGTTTAAACTTACACCATTTTCAGCAGCTTGAATTGCGAGCTTCCTATGGAGTTCTGGTGGTATTCTTAATTGGAACTTACCACTATATTTACCATGTGACAAAGGCACAGGAATTTCTTCTCCATTGTGTTGCATGTCCTCAATAACTTCTGAAACGAGATCCATAATACCTTTTAAAGCTTTCTCTGCTTGAACATCTAACCATGAAAGGGATGGGAATTCTGCACACAAACCAACATATTCCTTATCTTCTTGCGACCACAAAACACGATATGTATAATGATTATTGTTCATGTTTTATCCTTTCTATCGCTTGTAAGACTTGCTTGACCTGATAAGCTTTTGCTTTGTTGCCAGTATCTTTTTGAATATTCACACGGGGGTCCCCAAGCCACGGCGTTTTAAAAACAAAGTGACTTGTACCATTGTTCCGCGGTTCTCCAAAAAAATGCACACACACAGCTAACAAATCTGAAAACTTGATGTTCTTTGGTGAGGCTTTCATCAAGCTGATTATTTTTTCAACTTTATTGTTCATAACCGATAATAGTATCATTATTAATCCTAGTCAACCATTTTTAAAATAAAAATGGCATCAATTAAACAGGAACTTTTATGCATCCGAGAGAGACGATAAGAGAAAGCTTTGTTGCATTGATCAAAGCAGCAAAGACAACGGCTGGTGACAATGTGTTTAATATGCGTGATTTCAACTTTTCCGCTGAGAACACACCGGCAATTAATATCTCAACACAAAGCGAAACAATTGAAGATGGCTATGATAATGCAGTAAGGCGGCGTGTCTTAACCGTAGATGTTGAATGTTATGCGACACAAGAAGATGGTGCGCGTTTTGTCGACCAATTAGCATGGGAAGTTGAAGAGATCTTCTACGCCAATCCCAATCTCAATAACACCGTAGAAACATGCCACCTGCAAAATATCGCTTTTGCCTTTGGCGATAATGGTGCTCTAGCACTCCATGGGGCAATTTTAACCTTTGAGGTCACTTATGTGACCAATATCCCCTCCCCTGAAACACAAGAAGATGGTGCAAGCGCAAAACCTATTGAACCTTTCTTGAGGATTACACCACAAACAGGCGTGGGCAATGAAGACAAATATCATAAAATCGAGGTCCCCCATGCTTGAGCGGCGCGATAAAGACATCACCGATTTAAAAAGACGTCTCGCAAATATGGTTATGGTGGGCACAATTAGCCATGTCGACCATAAAAATGCACGCTATCGGGTAAAAAGCGGCAATCTTATCAGTGACTGGATTCCAGATACCCAAGCCCGCGCCGGTAAAACATGCTCTTATGAAGGACGGGATGTTGGAGAACAAGTGGTGGTGGTTGCATCATCAGGGGATTTAGCGCAAGGGGTGATTGTTGGTTCTATCCATACCGATGCTAATCAAGCAGCCGATAAAGGCAATATTCATAGAACAATTTATCCCGATGGCACCATCCTTGAATATGATGATGAACAAAACAGCTATAGCATGCAGATCAAATCAGGCGGAAAATTCATTCTCACAATTGCGGATGGCGTGTCTCTTAAAGGTGATGGTGGCAAGCTAGAACTTACCGCACCAGAAGGTATAAAAATTGTTTCACAAAGCGATATCAATTTCAATGCAAAGGGCAACATCTCTTTGCAGGCTGGTGGTGATGTTTCACTTCATTCCAATGAGAGTCTCTCTCTTCATTCTGCTCGCAATGTTGCCATGAATTCAAGTGGTTTGACCCATAACGGCACCAATGTAGGAGCAACCCATGTTCACGGTGGTGTTGTTCTTGGTGGCTCCATGACAGGAGGTCCCAATTGAACATAGGAATGAACCGTAGCACAGGAAAACCCTTGACTGGCATTGAACATTTGCGTCAATCCATCCTTGATATTTTATCAACACGCATTGGTACGCGTGTGATGCGTCGTGATTATGGTTCACACGTTGCAGATATCATTGATGCACCGGTCAATGACGCCTTTGCTGTTCGTATTTATGCCGCTATTGCCGAGGCTTTAGACAAGTGGGAACCACGTTTTAAACTGAACAAGATTGATTGTAAATGGAATGAGAATGGGCAAGTTTCCTTGTGTCCTTTGAAGGTCTTTATTTGCCTTCAGGCAAGCCCATCACCATGGAAGGATTGCTGATAAAATGAATGAAGCACTTGCAAAACCAGAAATCATTACAGAAATTTCCTTTGAAGAAATACGAGCAGCAGCTCTTGACCACTTAAAAGAACTGTTGCCCGGATATAGTGTTCTTGAAAGTGATCCAGCCGTAAAAGTCATTGAAGCCTTTAGCTATCGAGAACTGCTTTTAAGGCAACGTATTAACGAAGCCGCTCGCAACAATATTCTTGATTTTGCAACCGGTGAATCTCTTGACGCTTTGGGTAACTGGCATGGAATTGCCCGCATGGAGGGTGAAAGTGACGAGAGATATCGCGAACGCATAAGACTTCATGCCCGTGGTGGCAAGGGAAGCGGAACAGAACCCTATTACAAACTTATAGCCATGTCCGCAGATAGCCGTGTTAAGGATGCCATTATTTATCGCAAAGGCAAAGATCCAACCATCTATGTTGCGCTTTTTGGCAATAATGAAGAAGGCACAGCTTCTGAAGATCTCATACAAACAGTCTCACAAGCCCTTCACAGAAAGAATATCATCATGACCAATGATACAATCATTGTGCACGCTGCTGTCAAAAAAGTGGTGGATTTACAAGCCGATGTTTGGCTGTTACCCGAAACTTCTTTGAAAATTCTCACGACAATGGAAACAAATTTAAGAACAGCATGGCGAAAAGAACACGCCATTGGTCGTGAATTAAGCCTTTCATGGTGGGTTTCTAAACTGATGATTGCGGGTGTCCAGAAAGTGATTGCCATTACACCAACACAAGACAGAGCCGTTGGTGATGAAGAGGTTTTAGCGATTGGTAAGGTCACCTTAAACTTCAAAGGACGGGCACGCTAATGGTTGGTGCCCTCCTCCCAAACAATGCAACAGAATTTGAAAGGCGCCTTGCCGATGCTTGCGACTTTCATCAAGATGTTGATGGCGCTGTTTTGGGGATTTCACGCTCTAAGCTTATCACCCGCCCTCCTCGCTTCTTGCCGTGGTTGATTGAAGAATATGGGCTTGGAGAGCTTACGCCTTATGTTCCAAACCTCTATGATTTGATTGACCAAGGGCTCCAATGGCAGCGTTTGCGCGGTTCTTTAGCGGCCATTGATAGAGGGCTTGAATGGCTTCAGATTACAGCACGCTTGACACCAGCATGGTCGGGGCGTGCGTGGTGGAATTCCTTTCAACTTTACTTTGATCAATTGCCTGAACAAAGTGCTCTTGAAGCCATTGAAGCCATCACAGAACTTTCCAAAAGCTTACGCTCTGATTTTCGCCGTAGTGTCAATGAAAAAATTATCGAAAATAAAGCAGCATAAATAACGGCGCGACGGGGGACGCTTGCTTTCCAAATTCTTTCCATTTAAAAATCTCATTCTATAAGGATTGTTTCTATGCAAAAAAAATTTGCACTTACAAATGAAACGCGTCTCTTTGGTAATCGCATATTTTATCGCATTCAGACTTTAAAAAGCTTTTCTGATGTCAAGGTCGGTCAATTGGGTGGTTTTATCGAAAATGAAGATAACCTCTCTCATGATGGTAATTGCCGGGTTTATGGTAATGCTCTGGTTTTAAACTCAGGTCGTGTTTCTGAAAATGCTAGGGTCTATAATAATGCTATTATCGCTGGGTATGTCTATGGAAATGCAATCGTTCTTGGTAAATCGATCATTTATGATCATGCTCATGTCTATGGAAAGGCACAAGTTTATGATCACGCCCGTGTCGTCAATCATGTCCATATTTCTGAAAATGCTCATAGTCACGGCATTGTTCTCATTATTGAAAATAATTGATAACAATTGAGACAAGATCTTGTATCGAACTGCTTTCCAATAATGAATTAAAAATCATCTGGCTGCGTAATAAAGCCTTTTTAAACCTTTAAGGCAAAGCACATCTTTCTCATAATAGCTGTCTTTTTGAATATGCAAGGCTTTATGGTAGCGCTAGGGTATCAGGCTCTGCTTGTCTTTTTAGCACTGCACATGTTTATGGCTATGCTGTTGTTCATAGCCGTGCAAAGATTTATGGCAAGGTTTATGACTATGCAAAAGTGAGTGGCTGTGCGCAAATTTATGGCTCTGTTTATGGCAAGGCTCAGGTTTCTCATACTATCAGGGTTTTTGGTCGGGTTTGTGGGCGTGCAAAACTCAATCGAAGAAGTGAGATAAGAGAGGTTCCAAAAAATAAGGAGGTTAATAAGAGCGATATTCTTATCGAGATTGTTGATACTGAAGAATAAATACCAAATGCGGGGGGCGTTGGTTTTATACCATTTCAAAAGACAAGAGAGCAAAAAAGAAAGCCGTGCCATTTTTACGTGACGCGGCTTTCATGTCTCAACTCTAATGGAGTAATAAATGCATATATACAAAACGTATTATATTGCAAGCTTTCTAGTTTCTTTATAAAAACTTATCCAAAATAATATAAAGGAATGATTATGAAAGCGTTCTTTGAGATCATCACATTTGAATGAGAAAAGCCTATTAGCTCTGCGATGGTTATAAACTCTTTTTTGAAACGTATTCATAACAGTGCCCTCATTTTTGAGGTAACTAAAATCACTCAATCCAAATTTAGATTCTTATTTTTAAACCGTAATTATCAAAACAGCTTTTGATACGTGCTTTTCGTTTTAACAATACGATTTAATTATGATAAAAACGTCTTGTAAAATTTATGTGCTGTTATGAATGATAACCGCTTTGCATTTCATCTGAATGCTCTCATATGTTATAACATTGGCATCATGATTTGCTTTTTATGCTCTGTTTATATATGGCTATTGTTTGTAAAAAATGGTCAATTGAATCATGCATAAAAGTATGGATTTTTAAGTGGATTCATATAAAATAAATGCATATAAAGTATTGTTTTTATTATGTTTTTTTCGTATAGTGCCATTTCTTTAGCTGAAGAGTCATCGTTGATGGTAGTTTAGAACTGTTAGGGGTGAGTCCATTCAGTATCAAATATAATGATGAAAAAATAATAAGTTTAAGTCCAATTTTGGAAAGCATGCTTAAAGGACCGCTTAAAGTTGATGGTGATCTTGTTTATACCAAATCGCAAATGGATGCAGCCATCTTGGCGGAAAGAGAAAAAATTAAAAAAGATTTCATTGAGAATATTATTAATTGGCCGGCGCTTGCCGATGCTGAATTGCTCTATAACAAGATGGAAAAATTATATGGCCCGATTGGGTAACGGATAGAACCAAAGTTGAAATCCAAGCTTGGGGTGGCGGCGGTAGTGGCGGTGGAGCTGACACACCAGGCTTAGAAGGAAGTGGTGGCGGCTGCGGTTGCTCAGTGTGGTATGGCTATAAAGCAAGCTTAAACGGACATGAAGATATCGTAATTGGTTTAGGAGGAGCTCCTGTAGCAGGTTGGAGAACATCAGGTAATTCTGGAGGAACAACTATTATTGGCAAGAATTTTATTACCGCTGCAGGAAGGAGAGGCAGAAACTATAGTAACCTGAGCGATGGAGGAGTTGGCGGAAATTTTGGCTTGGCAACAGATGATCACCCGGGTTTTGCTAAAGGTGGGAATGGACATGCTGGAACAGAAGGAATCAAAGGTAAGAGCAGTGGAAATGGTGGTGATGCTGGAGGTGATACATCAAGGGGTGGTGACGGAGGACTGGGACAAGGTTCTTATGCTTCAGGAAAAGCAGGGCGTGGTTTTGGAGGTGGTGGTGCGGGTGCTCATGCGGATAGGTATTACAGTGGTGCTGAAGCTGATGGCGCTGTTCTCATAAGATTGTGGAAAGAATAAATGCTTATGATAAACCGCAAGAGAAAGATTGACCAAATCTAATCTATAGCAAGCAAAGTCATTCTTTGTCTTTAGAGGGGTATCCCGAAATCATAGCGAGTCACCCCATTTTTTACTCCAAAGATTTCGTGCAGAGATAAACAGCTTATAGGCAAGCAGCTCTAGTTCCCCATCACTGTAAAAAACCAAGCCGATATATCACAGAAATCACTCTATAAGCACCAAACAAAGGAAAACAAAGCATAAAAATAGAGGCTGGGCTGGTAGTCCAGCCAACGGGACAAATTTTGCGACAGACCCGCCCGATGTAAGCGCACTTAACATCGCAGCCACTTCTTATCACTTGAAGCAATGAGAAGATGGCTAATATAGATGAAAGAGTGTTAAAAAATTATGGATACACTTTACAAGGAAACATTAAAATCTATTGATCCAGTCACACCAGTTGCTGCTTATATTGGTGGGAAAAGCAGGTTAGCAAAAACCATTATCAAAATCATAGAAGGCATTCCTCATAAAATTTATGCTGAACCCTTTGTTGGCATGGGAGGAATATTCTTTAGGAGGAAATTGATCCCATCCACTGAAATTATCAATGATCGTTTGGGTGATGTGGTAAATTTTTTTCGGATGTTACAACGCCATTATCACCCTTTTATGGATTTGTTGAAGTTCCAGATTAGCAGCCGTGAAGCGTTTCAATGTTTCACTTTGCAAGACCCAAAGACCCTCACCGATTTAGAACGGGCTTTGCGATTTTTATATCTGCAACGTTTGAGTTTTAGCGGAAAGGTGGCAAATCGTATGATTGGAGTTGAAACAGATCGCAGTGCACGGTTTAATACATTCAAACTTGAAGCATTGTTAAAGCTTATTTACCAGCGTTTAGCAGGTGTTACCATTGAACATTTAGATTGGTCTGATTTTATCCTTCGCTATGACCGGACAAACACCTTGTTTTACCTTGATCCACCTTATTGGGGTGTTGAGGACTACTATGGAAAGGATTTGTTTAAGCGAGAGGATTACCAGACAATGTCTACACTGCCTGCACAATTAAAGGGGAAGTTTCTTCTCTCTCTCAATGATGTACTAGAGATCCGAGAAATCTTTAGTCAATTTAAGATAAAAGAGGTGAAAACACTTTATTCGTATAACGCCTCAAATAATGCGATTCCGGCTAAAGAGTTGATTATCTCAAATTGCGATTTTTAGGAAAAAAAGATTCATTAAAAGGGCTTTAAATGACCTCTGAAGACCCTTTAAAAAGTAAATTACTACAAAATCTAGTGTCACAGTTTGATCTCTCCTCTGCCTTTTTAATAAAACCTAAGCTATCAAGCTTTCCAATGGGATATTAAATTGTTGATGCAAATTTCTAATCATGCGCAGTGTTAATTTTCTTTTGCCACTCAAGATTTCATAAACGCGATTTAAATGACCAATCGCTGGAACGAGATCTTTAGCACTTAAGTTCATTTGTTCCATTCTAAATTTAATAGCTTCAATCGGATGAGGAGGAGAAACAGGGTAGTGTTCTGCTTCATATGCTTCAATCAACAACACAAGAATCTCCATTTGATCAAATTCTGGAGTATTCTCTTTTGGCTGATTGTCAAACATCGCAGACACAATTTCTAATGCTTCTTGGTAATCTTTCTCTGTACGAATAGGCTTAATATTCATTTCTTAAATTCCTTTAGTTCTACAGTATTAGCATCAATTGCATCATACTGTTTGTGTGTCCCTATAAATTTTATATAAAGCCAGCCTGCTGGATAAAAGATTGAAACAATTAAACGATAATCATTGCCTCTAATATTAAAAACAACACGATTATTCTTTAATATGCTTGCATTTTTATATTTCTCTTTAATGTCATGAGGTGAACGCCATTGTGCATTTTTAGCTTCATCTATCCATGCTTTTAAGGGTTGTTCTGCGTCGGGATATTTATCCCAAAAAATTTGCAGTGTGGAGATTTTAACAATTTTCATAAGTGTATCCTGACTGTTATTAACTTTAGTACCATTTTGGGACTATGTCAAGATATTTGTAAAAAAGTATTGCTTGAAAACAAACTGTTCTCAAGAACGTCTGTTTGTCTCTCATTTTTCCCATTCGTTTTCATTCACCAATCATACAAAGGAGCATCATAATGACAACAGGTTTTTTACACGGTGTTGAAGTTGTCGAGGTGGACGATGGCACACGTCCCCTTCGTGCGGTTCAATCGGCAGTTATCGGCATTGTCGGTACAGCACCCGATGCCGATGAACAGGCTTTTCCCCTTAATACGCCGGTGTTGGTTACCGGTTCACTTTCACAAGCAGCAAAACTGGATAAAACAGGAAAACGTCAAGGTACCCTACCCAATGCTCTTGATCTCATTTTTAAGCAAGTGGGTGCTATTGTTGTTGTCGTGCGTGTGCAAGAAGGCAACAATGAAAATGCTACATTGACCAATGTTTTAGGCGGTGTGAACGCCAATGGTGCTTATGAAGGTGTGCATGCTTTGATTGGAGCGCAATCCCTTCTTGGACAAACACCACGCATTCTGATTGCTCCAGGCTTTACCCATAAACGCCCTGTTAGCATTAGCAAGATTGAGGTCACCAACAAAGGCAGTGGTTATACCCAAGCAACTGTTAAAATTGCCGGCGGTGCAAAAGCAGAAGCAATCCTAGATAATGGACAAGTAACCTCGATTATTCTCAAGGACAATGGTTTTGATTATCAAACCGCCCCCGATGTAGTGATTGAAGGTGATGGCACTGGTGCAACAGCAAAAGCCGAAATCAGTGCAACTTCTAATCCTGTAGCAGCAGAGTTGATTGGTATTGCCGAGCGGCTACGCGCTATTGTGGTTATTGACGCACCAAACACAACCGATGAAGCAGCTCTTGATGCAGCAAAGGATTTTGATTCAAAACGCGCGCTTATTGTTGATCCTTTTGTAAAGGTAAATCGTAATGGAGAAATCCTAGAACAGCCGGCAAGTGCAGCGGTTGCTGGTGTCATTGCCAAAACAGATTTCACACATGGTTTTTGGCATTCCCCTTCAAACAAAGTGATCAATGGCATTGTAGGAGTTGCCCGCCCGATTGATTTTTCCATTGGTGATAGATCAAGCCGTGCCAACCTTCTCAATGAACAAAACATCACAACAATTATTCGTGAGAATGGTTATCGTCTTTGGGGCAATCGCACCCTTTCAAGCGATACAAAATTCGCTTTCTTATCCGTTGTGAGAACCGCGGATATGATCAATGACGCCATCTTGCGTGGGCACATGTGGGCGGTCGACCGCAATATCAAAAAAACCTACATGAGTGATGTGAGTGAAAGCGTCAATGCCTATTTGCGTGATTTAAAAGCGCAAGGTGCCATTCTCGGTGGGCAGTGCACGCCTGATCCAGAGTTGAATACAGCAAGCGCTATTGAGAGCGGCAGAGTCTATTTCAATGTCGAATTTACACCAACAACACCAGCAGAACATATCACATTCCGTTCACGCATTATCAATGATTACCTAGAGGAGATCTTTTAATGACTGTACCCGTTTTACCGAGAGTTCTAAAATATTTTAACATTTTTGTTGATGGTATTCCCTATCAGGCAAAATGCGAAAGCGTGACGCTGCCAAATTTAAGTTTGGTTGTTGAAAGTTATCGCGGTGGTGGCATGGATAGCTCTCTTGAGATTGATCTTGGGCTTGAAACACTCATCCTTACTATGACCATTTCTGATTGCTCTCCAGAACTGATGGCACTGTTAGGGCGCTCTGATGTGAACATTTCATTACGAAGTTCAATGCAAGCACAAGGCACACCAGCAGAAGGTGTTGTCATCACTATGAGGGGACTTTGCAAAGGCTTTGAAATGGCAGAATGGCAACCGGGAAGCAAAGCAACATCCACTGCTACATTCACATTGCAGTATTTCAAATATGTTCAGAAGGATGTTGAAATTGTTGAGATAGATGTCCTCAACTTAGTGAGAAAATTCAACGGTGTTAACCAATTAGCAGAACATAAAAACTTTTTAGGAATATAAAAATGACCGTACAATCAAGCATAACGCATCAATTGCTTATCCCTGTGACCTTTGAAGGAAAAGAGCATACTACAATCACCTTACAGCGCCCCAAAACGAAAGATGTGCAAGCAATTGACAAAAAGGAAGGTGTTGAACAAACAATTGCTATGGTTGCACGCCTTTCTGGATGGCCCCATGAAGCTGTTGGAGAACTCGATATTAGTGACTTATCGAGCATTGGAGAAATTTTAGAGTCTTTTATCAAGCGGCGGGATACCTCGACTGGGAAACCGCCGCTAAACTGATAGCGGATATTGCCATTGTTTTTCATTGGTCCCTTGCAGACATGATGGAAATGGAACCGCAAGAATTAATCTTCTGGCGAAAACAAGCAGCAGAAAGGTATAAATCAAAATGAGTGAAAAAGTTGCTGATGCAAAGGTAAAATTGTCTCTTGAAGACAAACTTACCGCGCCTCTTAAACATCTTCAAAAAAGATTTGATACATTGTCAAAGACACTCTCCCATAGATTGAGTATCCCTCGCTTTTCTGCTGCGGTAAAAAATATGACATCACGTTTGCAAGGCGTTCAAAGTGCCCTTGGCACAGCGGCAAGCCGTGCTTCGCTCTTTACCGATGCTTTAGGACTTGCCGGTGGAGGTCTTATCGCAAGTGTCACCGCCGTCACCATGAAAACTATGCATCTTGGGGATAGTCTTCATCACGCATCACGGCATTTGGGGATGAGTGTCACAGCGCTTCAGTTATGGGGTGATGCGGCAGACAATTCAGGATACTCTTCTGAACTTTTTCAACAATCCTTAGCAACTTTAAATAGGCGTTCGGCACAAGCATATGCCGGACAAAAAAGAGGCATTATGGGTTTTGAGGCGCTTGGCATTTCTGTCAAAGATGCCTCTGGAAAACTCAAATCAAACTCTACCTTGTTAGAAGAAATTACCGACAAGATGAGTAAGATGAACAATCAAGCGCAAAGACAGCATATTGCTGCTTTGCTGTTTGGTGGCGATGGCAAGGAAATGGCAGCCATGCTTGCGCAAGGGATGGCTCCCATCAAAGAGCTGTTTGCAAAAGCACGGAAAGGAAAATGGTTAATTGGTGCCGATGTCGCACGATATGCCGCAGATTTAAGTGATAAGCTTGGTGCTTTTAAGAAAAAAATAGGCGGTATAGCGAGCTTTATTGGCGCACGCTTTATGCCTATTCTCAACGATATGATTGACGCTTTTGAAAAATTAATTGACGAAAACCGTGATCTCATAAAAACAACCGTTGCTGGATGGGCAAAAACCTTAAAAAAAGTCTTTCATGATTTGCTTGATCCTACCTCTGATTTAAGAAAAGGCATCAGTGATCTTACCGAGAGAATTAAAGGCTGGTTTTTCTGGATGAAACCGCTTGTTGGTGAAATAACCCTGTTAAAAGTAGGTCTTATAGCGCTTGGTTCCTTTATTTTTGGTCCACTCATTGCTGCATTAGCCGCAGTGAGTGCAGCTTTTGTCACGCTTGGCTATACAATCATGACAACACCTATTGGTTGGCTCATTGGTGGTATTGCGGCACTTGTTGCACTCTATAAATATTGGGACAAACTCAATGGTTGGGTCGCAGCATCTTTAGCCGCAGTTGGTGCAGTTCTTACCGGAGCATTCATTGCGGCAATGGCACCAGCGGCTTCAACCGTTGCCGGTCTTGCTGTAACTCTTGTCACTTCACTTATTCCAGCAATAACTGCCGTTGGTTCTGCTTTTATATCACTTGGTGTCGCAATCATGACCACTCCTATCGGTTGGATAATCGGAGGCATTGCGGCGCTTGTCACAGCTGGATATCTGCTCTACAAAAACTGGAATACAGTCGTAAATTTCATAAGCAAGTTATGGGATTCTTTTGCCAGTTTGTTCAGTAACACTTTCAGTAAACTCTTTACTCTCTTTAAAAAGTTTTCACCACTCTACTGGATAGCAAAAAAAATCAACGCATTGATTGATTGGTTGTTTGGCGTCAATTTAATGGATGCAGGGGCTAATCTCATTGGCAGCTTGTGGGACGGCATCAAAAGCCAATGGACCGCTCTATGCAATTGGTTTAGCGGCATGATAAGCAAATTAACCAGTTGGATGCCTAACTGGATGAAAGAAAAACTTGGTTTCAATGTTTCAATCAACAAAACTTCAACAGAAACGATTAAAACCTTTGCCGATGAAACCAATGCACGTGCGAAAAGAATGATGGATACAGCGGTCGTACCCAAAAGCCCATCTGGAAAAAGCAACAGTGGTTTTAATACAGGGGCAATTGCAACAAAGCATATGGAAACTCCCAATGCAAAAGCAGATGCCTTCAAAGCTCCCAAACCAATTGCAATTCATAAACCTGTTGAAGTAGATGCCCGTATAACCATTACAAATCTAAATATTTCAGTGCCAAATGGTCTCAAAGATGAAATCAGAGATGCTGTCAATCAAGCCCTTGAACGCTATGCAAAACAGCAACGTTTGGCGATAGCCTCTAGCCTTTCGGATTAAAGACCATGATGCTTGCTTTGGGTGGTTTTATTTTTTCGATTGAAACGGCAGCCTATCAAACTCTTGATCTGTCTTATGGTATACCATGGGTCGAGCAAGGACGATTGGGACGAAAAGCTGCTCTTCAATTGCCTGCTGTTGCAAATGCAGAATTTTCCTTAACGGGTGTGATTTATCCAGATTTCAAAGGTGGGCATGGACAACTCGAATATTTGCGGCAAATCGCCCATCAGGGACCTCACATTCTTGTAACAGGGCAAGGCAAAATTTTAGGCAAATTTGTCATCCTTTCCGTGGAGGAAAAGCAAAGTGTTTTTCATTATAATGGTGCCCCCAAAAAACAAGAATTTACAGTAAAACTGAGAGAATATGGTGAAGACCTATGAGTGATCTTTATAGGACAAAACAAGGCGATATGGTTGATGCCATTTGCTGGAAATATTATGCCAAAGGTCAACAATCGCTTGCTGTCGAACGTGTCTATGCGGCAAATTTAGGGCTTGCAGACTATGGACCTATTTTGACAGCAGGCATAACAATCATTTTGCCATCCCTCCCCTATCCCAAAGCCACACCCGTGATTAGAATTTGGGGCAGCAAATCATGAAACCTTTTTGCATGGTTATGGCAAATGGACAAGACATTACCAAAACGCTCATGGATTATGTTTTATCAATTGAAATAACCGATGAGGCAGAAGACAAAAGCGACCGTATCACCATAGAGCTTGATGACCGTGCACGCAACAGTGATAATGGCTTTCTTGATATACCCCTTATCGGAACAGTTCTTTCCGTAACACTTGGCTATGAGGGCGACAAAATACGCGATATGGGAGCCTATCTGATAGACGAGATCTCTGTAAGCAGTCCACCACAAAGCTTAACCGTTACAGGGCGTGCTGCGGCGATGAACACGTCTTATAGAACACCCAAAAGCCAATCTTATCACCAGCAAACACTTGGCCATATTGTTCAAGAAATCGCACAGCGTAATGGTTATACCGCAAAGGTTGACCCTTCTCTTGCAAAAATTGTTGTGCGTCATATTGATCAAACATCTGAAAGTGATATGGCTTTTGCCGCTCGCCTTGCAGAGGAATATGATGCGGTAGCAAAGCCTGTTGATGGTAAGCTAGTCCTTGCCAAACGGGGAGAAGGCAAAGCTATCACCGGTGAGACACTTCCCATAGTGGTTCTTCATGAGGAACAGTGCACATGTTGGGATTTTAAATACAGTGCACGGGATGAAGCAGGTGCAGCCAATGGTCTAGAAACCGATGGTGGTGAGGACCAAAAAGCCGCAGCAGATGCACGTGCACCAGAAGAGATAGAGGAGGATGAAAACACCATCCATATGGATGAAAATGATCTACCAGAACCATCTGAATCAGAGAGAGGAGAAAAAACAGAAAAAGAAGCGGAGAAGCAAGAACAAGAGAAAAAAGGCGGCGTTATCGCAACCTATTATGATCTGCGCAGTGGTGAAAAGAAAGAAGTCAAATCCGGTCATTCACCGTTTCATGAACTCAAATATACCTATCATAATCAATCAGAAGCTGTTGCGGCTATTGCTGCTTATCGTAACAAATCATCACGGGGTAAATCTTCTTTCTCCTGTGATATTGGTGGTGATCCCTTTGTGCAAGCAGAAGCAAAGCTTGTTCAAGAGCCCCCTTTCCGTCCTTATATACCAGCAGAATGGCGCATCAAAAGCGTCAAGCACAAGCTTGATAAAACGGGTGGTTACACCACAAAAATAGAGTGCGAACTTTTTGATGAAGGACAAGAAGACGCCGCTGGAAATGTTGCAAACACAACACCAGATAAGGATGACACTCTTGATTCAAATGCTCCACAAAATGCATATGATGAAGGTGAAGGCGTCATCCATATGGATGAGGAGGATACATAATAAGCTACCATGTTTTGCTATAAAACACTGTTGTTTAAGAAGACAATTAATACACTCAATACAACAGATTAAACGTGTGGAACTGGTCGTTCAAGAGGCTGTACAGCTAAGCGAAATCCCATGGTACGCAGTAAAGCATTCAGGCTGCGAAACTCTGGATTGCCTTTTTCTGAAAGTGTACGGTAAAGCTGTGTGGGATTCAAGTTGGCTGCTTTAGCTACAGCTTGAACACCACCATAAGCTTTAGCCATTTGGCGAAGTGTTACAAGCAATTCACCTTGATCACCATCTGCTAGGATTGCATCAAGGGTAGCTGCTGCTATCTTAGGGTCATCATAGAAAATTTCCGCCATTGCATCATCATGGTTACAGTCTTTCATTTTTGCACTCCTTTAATCTTCACGGTTTTGCCAATCACGCCAACAAGCACATGCGCGAGTGATATCAGTATCTTGTGTTTTTTTGCTACCGCCGCATAATAGCAACAATACGGTCTTTCCAGACTGTGCATAATAAACTCGGTAGCCAGGACCAATATTAATACGCAGTTCATGAACACCATCACGAAGCGGCTAAAATCACCAAAGTTTCCTTGCTCTAAGCGATTAAGGCGGCGAATAATAGCAGTTTTAGCCTGTACATCACGGAGCTTTCGCAGCCAATCAGTTATCAAGTTTTTGCCATCAGAGGTAAGGTAGTGACGTATTTCAAACATGATATATATTCGTTTATAAACGAATATTTGTCAAGAGGAAAATGAAAAGTTGAGAAAAATATTCTTATGTTTCAGTGAAAAAACTACATAAGTTTTAATAAGCCATCTTTTCGAAGAGACAAGAGATTCACTTTTAAATCCAGCTCTGCCTTGTGCGGAGCTTTTTTTATGGAGAAACCTATGAGAAAAATATCATCAGAAGGATTAGCACTTATTAAACAATGGGAAGGCTTGCGTCTCAACGCCTATAAAGATGCCATTGGTATATGGACCATTGGTTATGGACATACAAATTCTGCTGGAAAACCCTTTGTTCATAAGGGCATGATAATCACTGAAGAACAAGCAGAAGAGTTTCTTTGCCATGATTTGCAACAATTTGAGAATGCTGTTGAACACGCTGTTCAAGTTTCCTTAACAGACGAACAATTCGCAGCACTCGTGTCCTTTTGTTATAATGTAGGAACAGCAGCCTTTTGCAATTCGACACTGTTAAAAAAACTCAATCAAGGTGAATATGAAACCGTGCCCTCTGAATTACAGAAATGGACCAAAGCGGGTGGAAAACGTTTGCAAGGTCTTGTACACCGGCGTACAGCAGAAGCAGGCTTATGGGCAAAAGGCGCTTATGTTTCCTCCAATTATCAACCAGTAGAAACCAAACAGCCAATGGGAATTTTCAAAGCAGAGACAACGCATTGATTTATAATGATAATTTACTGTTTTGCATATTGAATGAGACCCCCAAATATTGTAAGATTTTCTCATCTCAAATCATATTATGTTCAATCAATTAAAGTCACTTATTTGCACGTCATAAGTGGGGTTGGTGTGTGGGTAGAAAATCGTTTAGAAAGGAAGAAAAATGCCTTTAATGAATCGTCTTAATGCAAGGGCTGTCGCAACATTGGGGGCTGGCAAATATAATGATGGTGCTCGGCTTGTTACTTCATAAGCGTAAAGATGGGGGTGCTCAATGGCTTTTACGCTATACCATCCACGGGCGGCGTCGTGAAATGGGATTGGGTGCCTTAAGAGATGTTTCTTTAAAGCAAGCTCGTGAATGTGCAACCCAATGGCGTTCTGTTTTACGTGAGGGTCGTGACCCCATTAAAGAACGTGAGAAACAAAAACGTGAGGCAATGCGTAATCTGCATTATCTCAAAGATATTGCCGTGGATGCTTTTGAAAGTCGTAAAGCTGAACTCAAAAATGATGGTAAAAATGGAGATTGGTTTTCATCTTTACAACTTCATATTCTCCCTAAGTTAGGTTGTATGCCGGTTTCAGAAATTACCCAAACAGATATACGCAATACCCTTGCTCCCATCTGGCATACTAAAGCTAGAACAGCAGAAAAAGCTCTCATTCGTCTTAATCTTTGTTTTAAACATGCTGCTGCATTGGGTTTGGACGTTGATCTACAAGCAACAGAAAAAGCAAAAGCTCTTTTAGGCAAACAACGCCATAAAATGCAAAATAGACCAGCAATGGATTGGAGAGATGTTCCGTTTTTTTATAAAACACTTTGCAAAACACCAACCCTAACACAATTGGCTTTGCGTCTGCTTATTCTGACAGGCGTTCGTACCTATCCTTTGCGTCATATCCATAAAGATCAGATTGAAGATGATATATGGACTATCCCAGCTGAAAATATGAAAGGAAGGCGTGATACAACAAAAGAATTTCGCGTGCCTCTATCAACAGAGGCATTGGAAATTTTGAAACAAGCGCGCTTGTTGTCGCGTAATGATTTCTTTTTCTCTGCAACCGGTCGCGGTCCCCTTGCTGTTAAGTGCATGTCACATTACATGCAAAGAACTGGACTTGATGCCTGCCCTCATGGATTTCGATCTAGTTTACGAGATTGGCTAGCAGAAACAACCGATGCCCCTTTTGAGGTAGCAGAAACCATTCTAGGTCATGTGGTCGGTGGACAAGTAGAGCGTGCTTACCGTCGTACTGATTATTTAGAACAGCGCCGTGTTTATATGGATAAATGGGCGGCTTATGTCACGGGGCAATCTTAAAATATGGGGTCTTGTACCCCATTTTTACTTCATTATCTGTGGATAACTTTCTCTCTTCGTTTACTCATTTTTGCTCAATAAGATTCATAAATTATCAAATGAGAAAATACATCATAAAGTACTGTTTTTTATGATTAAACTTACTTTCAAATCTCAATAAAATATGGTTAATAAATACTTATGATTTGTTACTATTTTTAGATTGAAAGGATTTAGTTATGACTGAACATGATGTTCTTCTTACAGACCGTGAAAGTGCAAAATTATTGCATATAAGCGTTTCAACATTCCGTCGCCATGTCACCAATGGAGCTTTACCAAAGCCCTTAAAATTTGGTTCTTTATCACGTTGGTTAAAATCGGATCTGTTGAATGTGATTGAAAAAGCCAAAACGCAACGTCAACATCTCAGTGATGTGGCATAAAAAAACCTTGTCACGTAAGGACGGACAAGGCTTTCTCAAATTATCGTAAATTGAAAATAGCAAAAACCGTCCTGTGACGCAACGTCTAAGGATGCGAAAATGTATCATTTTATAAATGCTCGGGGCATTACAAATGCCTTGCGGGGTGTCTGGTATGGTGCTTATGGACTTGCTCGCTGCCCTGCTCATGATGATCAAGTGCCTAGCTTATCTCTTGCCAATGGAAATGATGGGCGGCTCTTGCTTTATTGTTATGCCGGCTGTTCTTTTAAAGAGATCTTACAAGCTCTTAAGAGCATTGGTCTTATCGATATACAAACATGTTTTGATAAAACTTATGATTATAGGTTGTCTCTCTCAAAACAGTTTTGTTGTGAAGATAACAAGGCAAAACAGAAAGCAGAGAGAGCACAAAAGATTTGGAAGCAAAGTCAACCAATTAAAGGGACCATAGCAGAGCTTTATTTACGCAAGCGTGGTATCACTTGTAACTTGCCCCCCTAGTTTACGCTTTCATAGCAAATGCCCTCATCCCTCTGGGAAAACCATCCCCGCATTGGTTGCTCTTGTTGAGGGTGGTGGCTCCTTTGCAATCCATAGAACCTTTTTACAAGACAATGGATGCAAAACAGAACAGTTACCAAAAAAAGCGATGCTGGGCTCTGTTAAGGGCGGTGCTGTGCATTTATGCCAAACTAATTCTCAACATCTGGTCATTTGTGAGGGAATTGAAACAGGTCTTTCTCTGCTGTCTGCTCTGTTATCGGAGCCTGTGACTTTATGGGCATCCCTTTCAACCAGTGGCATGGTGCATGTGAATTTACCCCAATGCCAAGCCCATCTCACCATAGCTATGGATGGCGATGAGGCGGGTCGTAAAGCAGGTTTCGCCCTTGCTGCCCGTGCGCAATGCCAAGGCTTCAATGTCTTGATGATGCAAGCCCCCCATGGTTCTGACTTCAACATTTTATTATTAAATTATGAAAGTGAAAAACAATGACAAAACATAGTCTTGATAACAACGAAAATAGTTCTGTAAATAATACTGCTAACGATAACACCCCTGCCTCTTTAAAGTAGCATCCCTGTTTACAAGCCATCCCTTATGAACAGGCTTTGCAACAAATGGGATGGGGCGAATTAAAACCGATAAACAAAGCGCTTTTACCGGTTGAACCTTTTCACGCTAAACAAGTTCCATTGGTATTGGGAAGGTATATTTATGATATTGCTGACCGTCAACAATCCCCTATCGATTTTGTGGCTGTCTCTACTGTCTGTGCTTTAGCCTCCGTGATTGGCAATGGTGTGCGTATCGCTCCAAAACAGCATGATAATTGGTACATTGTTCCTAAACTGTAGGGGGCTATTTATCACCGTATTTGTTAGCGTCCGATGCCTTGATGGGTATCAAAAATAACAGACAACATTAATAAAGAGAGACTAGCTATGAATGCTACTGTTAATAAGAAAACATCATCCCAAAAATATGAGTTCACATATGATATGCAATGCGTAGATATACCGTATTAGAGCTTTAAGAAACTTTGGTGATGTAAAAAAGGTGATCTCGGGGGGAGATATCGAAAAGGAAAGTAACCTATCCCATAGAAAGGAACTCTATAAAAGAAATTGATAGCAAGCGATTATATACAAAATGTATTATATTACAAGCTCTCTAGTCTCTTTATAAAAACTTATCCAAAATAATATAAAGGAATGATTATAAAAGCGTTCTTTTAGATCATCACATTTGAATGTGAAAAAACCTATTAGCTCTGTGATGATTTAAAACCTATTCATAACAATGCCCTTATTTTTAAGGCGGTCAATTTGAAAGAAAGCACCTTCTCAAAACGTTTTGTAAAATTATATCAAGTCAATCAAAAGCAAGCGTTGGTTTTTAAAGCAATCTCTCATAAAACAAAAAACAGCTGTAAAGCTCTCTTTAAACATTTGCGTTTAATGATGTTATCTCTCAACTTCTCTCTGCTTATGAAAAAAAGTGCCCTTTAAGACTAGGAAAAGCACCACACACAATATTGTTATGAGCAGAGGCCGGCAAACTATTATAATAGATCTCTGAAAGCCGCCCCTCATCAACAATAAATTTGAGAGTTTTGCTGCTTTTGATACCCTGATCGGGAATAAAAACGCGCCGTCACATAGCCTTTCTCTAAATAAAGTTTGGTAAGCTGTCTCATCAATGTCTGGATATCAAAAAGCCCGAGACATCGCCCAGCATAAGGATCCGTCACGGTTGTGATGCTATGCTTTTTGAGATGATGCATACCCTCAACAGCAATATGGTGAATGGCAAAACACGGTCCACCACCCAACAGCGCGCCTTGCTCTCTTTCAGGAGAAGGGTTCATTCCTTTGGACGTTAAAGCCCGCAAACTCTCTATCTTCTCTAATCTTTGCTGCTCAGCCTGTTGACGCGAAAAAACATCTGCTGGAGACTGAAAAACAGCCGAAGAGCGCGCCAAAATTCCTCTTACACCACAAAACATGCAAAAGAAGATAAAAAGGGTTAGAAAAAGCCTTAAGCGATAAGCTTGACACAAATATGCAAAAAACAATGAAAGACGCCCCCCACTTTTGGTCATCCAATGAAGCGCTCTTTTTAAAACGCTTCATAAACATTTGAAGATTTTGAGCAAAAAAGTACATGCGTTCGCATCCAGACACTCTCGCATCTCAATACAATTAGCACCAAAACCTTGTTTGATTTTAATTTTGTGAAAATCTCCCCCCACGCTTTTATCATGCACTTTCTAGCCAAAACTGTTTGGAGTGTTAATCTTTAAGACCAACTATCCCCATCAATGAGAAAACGCGCGCTTTTAAAGCTCTTCAAAACAATTTTGCAAAACGCTTTCCAATAGCACTTCAATAGCATTCTGTTCGCTTACCTCTCCTCTGCAAAGCGAATGATCACAATTCTATTGAAACAAAAGTTTTGTTTCTTTTGACAGTTATGTCTGTTCTCTTCTGATTATCCTTTTATTTCATCGAGCGGCTCTAGCGCTAAATAAAATTGTTCCTTCGTGTATTTTTAATTTTCATTCAATAATTGTTTAGATGATTTTCTCATTGAGAGATCATAGCTTATAATAAAAACTCTAGCTTCTTTTTATCTATACAATTATTATTAATGATACATCGACAACTCACAGATTTAATATATTAAATGTATATTGATGTCTTCCAGCACAGAAAGCCCACCTTTGTTACTGGATAACTTTAAAAGAGAAATTTCATTTCGTTTAGAAAACATTGCTTACTTTGTTAAAGAGTGAATAATTGAAAGAGATAATATGAAACATTGGATCGCTGTAATTTCTCGAACTCATGCACGCTTGGCGGCTGAATTTGGCTTTCTTCAAGTCTGTCACGGAAAAGCCAGTCCCCTTCAGAAAACATCTAAGGGAGATGAAGTTTTCATTTACTGCCCACGCAATGAAATGGGTACAGGACAAATTCTTCAAACAATAGAGTTTCAGTGCGTGTTTAAAGATAATCATATTTATCAAGTAGAGCAAGCTCCTCATTTTATACCATTTCGAAAAGATGTCATTTTTAATAAACAAGCACAACCTGTTGTTTTAAAAGAAATTGAAGGGCTTAAACTTCTGAAAAAACCTCATTGGGGAATGTTAGCACGACGAGGTTTTTTTGAAATTACAGCTTATGATGCAAATAAAATTCGTGAAGCAATGGGGATTTATGACGGTTAATTATTCAATTATTTTGGTTATTTTTGATAAAATATCTGAAGGAGATTTCTTTGAGAAATTGAATAACTTTATCTCACTAAGGCATAATTAATAAGTAAATTGTTATCTATTCACTCTTCATTATGATAATACTGTTTAGAGCAGTACTAGAAGAAGGAATAACTTAAATTTAAAAGTTTATTTTAGCTTGAATATTTCTATGTTTAATCTATTAACATGGAATTTTTTTGTAAAATAAAGAGAACTCAAATGTTTAAATGGTCACATAGTGAAGAGATTAATACAGAAGCAAGTGCTGAGCAAATTTGGGCTATGTGGGAAAATGTGGCAACATGGCCTTGTTGGGATCACGAGCTTGAGTGGGTAGAACTTTCTGGTGCTTTTAAAGCAGGAGCTGTAGGAAAAATGAAGCCTAAAAAAGGACCGAAAGTAACTTTTACACTTGATAAAGTTATAAAAAATGTTTGCTTTTCTGATTATGCTAAACTTCCTTTTACCCGCATGACTTTCGATCATGAGTATATTCGTTCAACAAAGTCTTGTTCTTCAAATAATAAAATTCGTCATACTGTAACTATGTCGGGTTTACTTGCTCCCTTATTTGGAGTCATGATTGGATCAAAAATTAAATTGCACCTTCGTGATGCTATGATTGAAATGAATCGTCGTGCTCTTAATGGGAATAAAACTGTTTCGTAGTGATGCTTAACACATGAAGAAAATTAATATTTTCTCGAAAAGAAATGACGTAAGCATTCCCGTTCAAGCGAAAATAAAATCTTTGGATTATAGATATTCCCCCCTCCACGAAGCATTTTGGTATTATGTGTTTAAATCTAATCAAACTCTTATGTAAAATCGATTCTACACGAAAGCTTTTATTAAAAATTACTTTATTCTACTTTATCATAAAAAATCTATAAAATGTTTCTTTTGTTGACAATAAGAACGTTGTTGCTGTTAACTGTTGTTCTTCTTTAAAAAGCATAAAAATAGCTTATTTCTTTTTTACTAGCTCTTTTATATGGTACCGTTTGAAAGCATAAGGCCATAAAATAAGTGCAATATCTACTCTATAAAAATTGACCTCACTTTATTAGGCTCTCTCTTTAAAAAAAGTGAGATCTTTTTATGTGTAAAGACCATTTCATTACTGACGAGATCTTTAATCTGCTAAAATGATTATAACCTATAGTTTTGCCAAAATTTATTTCATGTATGCTGATTTCCAAACTAAAAATTGAGGCATGGATGTAGAAAAAGTCAAGCAGCTTTTTTGCTTTAATAACATAGTTGCCAATGAATTACGACGCATAAGAAATAACAAGATGCTATCATCATTTTACCCTCAGTATCTGCGGAAAAGAATGTTATGATTATAACTTATTTTCGACAAAAAATAATGGAGAGTTTAGGCTGACATCGAACACAGGATTAAGAAAATATATAAATGCTGATGTTGGTAAAATTATAACGAAAGAAGTTACCTTTTATACTTTCTATAGTTTTTGTTTCATTGGTAAGATTACTGTGTTCATGAGGAAAGAGCACATAAACATTAAGAAGGAATATTATAGTAAGATATCTCTTAATACTTGCATAAGAATTAAAGAACGGTATAGGCGATATAATATGGAGATTGGTTTATAGCACTTAGTGGCCAAGAGTATATGGTTTAGAATATCTACCAATTATCGTAACACTTAAACATTTGAACTTAAAGCCAAATATCATCGTATGACCTCCTCTTTTTAGAATTATAAATGGGGATTTAGCTTGTGTCATGATATGAAATGTATCGGAATGGTAAAATCTGAAAAAATTGAGAACATATTGCACCTTTTTGAAAAGACGCTAAAAGAGAAATTGCTCAATTTGCTAAAGGAAAAAAATGCGTTAATGACGCATAATTTTTATTGATAAGCATAAAAGACCTACAGTTTGTGTAAACTTACCAAATGGCTTAACCATATAAATCTTTAAGGAGTCCATGATGACTGATAAAAACCAGATTGATAAGGCTGCTTCACTCATTGAATCAGCAAAACGTTCTGGAGCCGATGCTGCTGATGCTATTATCGTTCATACGCATTCTACCAATATATCGGTTCGCTTTGGAAAAGTCGAATCGACAGAATCTTCAGAAAGCAACGATTTCACATTAAGGGTTTTTGTCGGCAAAAAAGTAGCAAGTGTTTCTGCTAATTTAGCGGCTTATCCGCAAGAACTGGCACAACGCGCTGTTGCAATGGCGAAAGCTTCTCCTGACAATTTATTTGAAAGTTTGGCAGATAAAGATTCTTTGGTCAAACATCCTAAAAATCTTGATCTTTTTGATGATTTTGTTCCACATAGTCGTTTTTTAACAGAAGATGCTTTAAAAACAGAAGCAGCAGCGCTTGATGTTAAAGGAGTAAGCAATTCTGGTGGGGCCGCAACAGCTTATGGCCGTAGTGGATTTATTCTTGTAACGAGCGATGGTTTTTGTGGAACCTATCAATCCAGTTATTTTTCACGTTCTTGTAGTGCTGTAGCCGGTGATGGTACAGCAATGGAGCGGGATTATGATTATACAACTGCCTTACATTTTTCTGATTTGGAAGCAGCAGAAACTGTGGGAAAAAATGCAGGAACAAGGGCAGTTCGACGTTTAGGAGCAGTTCGTGCTTCTACAGGAAACGTCGATGTGATTTTTGATCCGCGGACAGCCCGTGGAATTGCTGGACATATCGCTTCTATGGTAAATGGAGCATCTGTAGCTCGCAAAACAAGTCTTTTACAAAATCTTTTGGGAAAAGCAGTAATGAAACCGGATGTTCACGTAACAGATCAACCTCTACGATTGCGTGGAAATGCTTCTCGTCCTTTTGATGGAGAGGGAGTCGAGGGGCAACCATTGAATATTATTGAAAATGGTGTTTTAAAAAACTGGCTTCTTTCATCATCTGTAGCACGTGAATTAGGGCTTAAAACCAATGGTCGTGGCATGCGTTCAGCATCATTGGTTCAACCAACAAGTACCAATTTTGCTATTGAACCGGGTTTCATATCACCTCACGATATGATAAAAAATTTGCGACGTGGTTTTTATGTTACAGAATTATTTGGACATGGTATTGATTTTGTTACAGGTCAGTACAGTCGGGGTGCTTCTGGTTTTTGGATTGAAAATGGTGAAATCGCTCATCCAGTAAGTGGTGAGATAACTTTAGGTTCTGATTTGCTCCATATGTTAGCGCATTTAACGCCTGCAAATGATATTGATCGGCGTTATAGTACAGCAGCTCCAACATTATTAATTGAAGGGATGACACTTGCAGGGAAATAACACACATCATATTTCTGATTTACACCTCTTACTTGATGCTGGTCGAGAAGCAGGGGATTTAGCAATGCAGTATTTTGGATGTGCGTTGGATGTTTGGATAAAAGATGGTAATTCACCCGTCAGTGAAGCAGATTTTGCCGTTGATCGCTTTTTGAAAAAAAAACTTCTTGAAGCGCGCCCAAATTATGGATGGATTTCAGAAGAAACAAAAGATGATCGAGGGCAAGGAACTTATGAGCGTTACTTTGTAGTTGATCCTATTGATGGAACGCGTGGTTTTCTTTCTGGAAGCACCTATTGGTGTGTTTCGATAGCTATTATTGAGAATGGACGTCCTATCGTGGGAGTCTTGCAGTGTGCTGCACAAGGAGATGTTTATGCTGCTGTTATTGGCGGAGGGGCTACATTAAATAGTAGAGAGCTTCCTCTTTTACAATCGCAAATGAATCGCAAATATAAAGTCTCACTTGATAAATCGCTTGCTCAAAAACTGCCAAATGATTTTCTCAATAAAGTTAGTCTTTATCGTTACATCCCTTCTCTCGCATACCGCATTGCTCTTGTTGCTCAAAATGAAATTGATATTGTGTTAGTTCGTCCGAATTGTCATGCATGGGATATTGCCGCGGCGGACCTCATTTTACAAGAATGTGGGGGTTGTTTTCTATCGCTTGATGCATCTTTCATATCTTACGGAATTGAACCTTATCAATATGGGATTTTAGTTGCTGGAAAAAATAATTGCTGTCAAGAGATGATAGATGTTGTTCGTAAAGCAAAGTTAGTTTAATCACGTACAAAAATACGCTAAAATTTCTTAATGATATGGAGGCACATATGACTGAACACATTGAAAAAAAACAATATTTGCATCTTGTATTTGGTGGGGAATTGAAAAATCTTAATAGTAATCAATTCAAGAATCTTGATGATTTAGATGTGGTTGGTATCTTTCCAGATTATCAATCAGCTCAAGAAGCATGGCAAGCAAAAGCACAAAGCAGTGTCGATAATGCATTACAACGTTATTACATCGTAGATTTGCATCGCTTTCTTGATAGTGAAATGAGTGATGCGTAAAAAGTTGAACTCTTGATTAGTATTTTCCTCATTATATGCGTCCGGAAAAATTAAATTTTTTTAAATTTAATACGAGGATGAACGAAAAAATCAGAAAAAGAAATCTTGTCTTTTAAGATGCTTTTGGTACGTAAATCAGTATTTACTGATAGAAGTGTGATTCAGACAATTTTCTGTTGTGAGTTCAAAAGTAAATGTATCGTTTGAAAAAAGTAAAAGATTAAATTTATTCATAATTTGAAAACATAAATGAAAACGCCTTATATTTATAAGCATGGATGTGGGGCGTTCAAGTCTACAATGCTCTTAAATCTGATGAAAAATACCATAATTGTGGATATAAAGTCCTTGAAACTAGAAAAAAGATTATTTTATTAGCAAAATTCTTTACCTGTCCTATCATACTTTGTGTATATGCATTTTTACAGGAGAAGATTCTTTAAACAATAGGGTAGAATTACAATTCTGCTTTTCAAAACATTCTCATGAAGAAAGCGTTTTTGTTACTTAAAATACGAAGAATATTTATATTTAGCGACTTGTTAAAAAAATAATGCAATCAACAGAGGTGATAAATCGTTTGATGAAAAAAGCTTATAAACATCTCAAAACAAATAAATGAGGTAGTTTTAATGATCGAACTCAAGGCACGTACGGCTCTTTCAATCTATCGGATGATTGGTTTTTGCTTACGTCCCATTGTACCTTTCTATTTGTTTCTTCGTGCTGTCCGTGGAAAAGAAGAATGGAGGCGCCAAAAAGAGCGTTTAGGTAAAAACCATAAAGCACGTCCTCAAAGCCCTTTAATTTGGTTACATGCGGCTAGTGTTGGAGAAACGTTAGCTCTTTTTCCACTTATTAATTATATTTTATCATTGAAAATCAATGTATTATTAACAACCGGCACTGTAACATCTTCTTCTCTTGTGAAAAAGCTGTTTGGTAATCGACTCATTCATCAATATGCTCCATTGGATTTAGATTTGGCTGTGCGTCGCTTTATTAGCCATTGGAAGCCTGATTTAGCGTTGGTTTGTGAATCGGAGATTTGGCCTCTCCGCATTAAAGAACTTGCCAAAATGCACATTCCACAAATTTTAGTTAATGCTCATATGTCTGAACGTTCTTTTAGAGCTTGGCAAAAACGACCTGTTCTTGCTAAACATATTTTTAAGCATATCGACTTAGCTATTGGTCAAAACGAAAGGGATGTTGCTTGTTATCAAGCGCTTGGGGTAAAATCTGTAGCATTTTCTGGTAATCTTAAGGCTGATGTTTTGCCGCTAGAAAATCAAGATTTGCTTGCGCATTATCGTAATGCTATTGGCAATCGCCCAGTTTGGGCAGCTATTTCAACCCATGAAGGGGAAGAAGAAATTGCTTTTGAGGTTCATAAAATTCTTAGAAATTATTTGCCAGACTTATTAACAATTATTGTGCCTCGTCATCCTGAACGTTTAGAAAATCTTATGCGAAATTGTGACAATAAGAACTTGCGTTTTATCCGTAGAAGTCACAATACTGTTCCAGATGCAAATACAGACATTTTGTGGGGAGATACGATTGGAGAAATGGGACTGTTTCTTCGCTTATCGAAAGTTTCTTTCATTGGAAAGTCGTTATGTGGAGATGGGGGACACAATCCATTGGAGTTAGCTTTGCTTGGTTCGGCTATTCTCACTGGGCCTCATGTTGCAAATTTTCAAGAAATGTTTGAGAAATTTTTGGCGCGTGATGCAGCATATATGATTCAAGATGCAAAACAGCTTGCTATTCAGGTCTATAAGCTTTTAACAAATGAAGTCTTACGACAAGAAATGGTTGATAAAGCTTATGAAGTCGCAACCAGCATGGCGGGTGCACTCGAGCGCACATTAAAGCTTCTTGAACCATTTTTGCAACCTCTTGTGATACAAACAGGTCTAAGTCAACATCAGGGTAAGCATGCACATTAAGACACCTGATTTTTGGTGGAAAGATAAAAGTTTTTTACGTCTTTTATTTGCTCCAATTTCTTGGGTGTATGGTTATTTTTCACGCCGCCGTATAGCAAAACAGCCTCCTATTATCGATCTTCCAGTTTTATGTATTGGTAATTTTACATGTGGTGGTACTGGTAAAACACCTGTTGTCATTGCTTTTGCAAAAGCCGCAAAAGAGCTTGGTTTCATACCTGGTGTTGTATCGCGTGGTTATGGTGGCGCATTTAAAGGAGTACATCTTGTAAATGAAAAATATGATGATGCGCGCAATGTTGGGGATGAAGCTCTTTTACTTGTTCAACATGCTTTTGTCGCGATATCTGTCGATCGTTATGCAGCAGCACAACGACTCAAGCAAGAAGGATGTAATCTTATTCTAATGGATGATGGGTTTCAAAGCCGCCGTCTTTACATGGATTATGCATTACTCGTTGTAGATGCGATGCGTGGTTTTGGAAATGGAGCTGTTTTTCCAGCAGGACCTTTGCGTGTGCCATTAAAAACACAGCTTTCTTTAACAGACAGTGTTTTATTGATTGGTCATTCGGATGAGCATGATAAGACTGCTTTTCTTGTCACGCGTGCTGGAAAATCTTTGCATTATGCTTCCCTTAAATCTTTAGCATCTGATAAGGTTGCAGGAAAATCATTTTTGGCATTTGCCGGCATTGGCAATCCAGATAAATTTTTTAAATCCATTAAAGAACTGTCTGGCCATGTCGTGCAAACTTATTCTTACCCTGACCACTATTTCTTTACAAACGCAGATTTAAAAAATCTTGCACAAAAAGCTAAAAAGCAAAATTTATGGCTGGCGACAACGGCTAAGGATTACGTGCGAATACAAACAAACAGTGGACAAAAAGACTTAAAAAATCTCATTATCTTTGATGTTGAAGTTCATTTTTCTCAAAAAGATTTCTGCTGTATGCTGCTTGAAGAGGTTATAGCCCGTTTTAGAAAACGCAAACATTCCCTTTAATTTACCCTTTTGAAGGAAAAGATCAATTTAGAGTTTTCAACTGGTTACTTTTTTTGTACTTCTAACAATTGACGAAGATAGGGATTGCATTCAAGTTCACGATGATAGGAAATTTCACAACTCGCATATGCCTCTTGACGATGATGATTCCAATATTTTAAATCATCTATTGGAATTTTTTCTCCGCTAACAGCACAACGCGTATAGGTTCCATATTCTACAATTTTATACCCATTATTGGTATAATGGATCTTTGCTTCACGTTCATCACTGGAAAACATTCTCTATAATTCCTTCCTATTTTATGAGAAGTTATACAAATACAGTGCCATAAAATGCCTTATAAAGTCGAGAATGATTTAAAAAATCTCTTTCTAAAGGAGTGAATGAAAACTTATTTTCTACCAAAAAGCCTTTCTATATCCGCCAATTTGAGTTCAATGTAAGTAGGACGTCCGTGATTACACGTTCCTGTATGAGGCGTTGCTTCTATTTGTCGTAACAGTGCGTTCATTTCTTCAGGGCGTAAAATCCGCCCTGACCGTATTGAACCATGACAAGCCATGGTTGCGGCAATATAATCAAGCTTTGCTTTTAAATTGTCTGTCGTGTCATATTCAGCAGCCTCATCTGCAAGATCTTTAATGAGCGCTTGTATGTTGATCTCTCCTAACATAGAAGGTGTTTCACGCACAACGATTGCACCAGGACCAAATGGCTCTATTCCCAAACCAAACTTCTGCAAAGTCTCTTTGTGCGTTAAAAGGCATGTTGCATCTTCTTCAGAGAGTTCTACAATTTCAGGGATAAGTAGTATTTGTGAGGGAAGCGGTTTAGAATAAAGTGCATTCTTGAGCGCTTCATAAATCAATCGTTCATGCGCTGCATGTTGATCGACAATGATCAAACTATCTTGGGTTTGAGCGATAATATAGTTCTTATGGATTTGGGCTCTCGCGGCTCCTAATGGATAAGATAATTCTTCTGATGATGGTGCTATGCTAGAAATAGAAGCATCACCACTTGGCGCATCTAAGCCCTCCATAAGAGGAGACATCTCTTCTTTTAAACCAAAAGAGCTGGTAATATCTAATGGTTTATGAACCATTGATGCAGATGCAAAATGATGATGCTGTGGGTTGTACGAAGAAGATTGATGAGTGCTTTTAAAAGGCTTCAAGGACTGTTGTGTCTGAAAGGCTGTTAACATTGCTTCAGAACGCGTTGTCGTAGGACGAACACCAATTTGATGCAATGCTTCACGAATTGCTCCAACGATTAAACCGCGAATGAAACCTGAATCGCGGAAGCGCACATCTGCTTTGGCTGGATGAACGTTAACGTCTACATCAGCGGGTGGCAAATCAATAAAAAGAATCGATACAGGATAACGATCCCGTGTCATAACATCAGCGTAAGCTCCTCGAATTGCACCAAAAAGAAATTTGTCTCGTACTGGACGCCCATTAACATAAGCAAATTGATGAAGGCTATTACCGCGGTTAAAGGATGGCAAACAAGCAAACCCTGTTAAACGCACGGTTTCGCGTTCAGCATTAAGTGCAATGCTGTTTTGAGCAAATTCTTTACCCATGATCTGCGTGATACGCTGTAACTGCCCTTGCGTGTTATTTTCTGTAGCAGGGAGTTCCAGAGACGTTCTGTCTGGACCTGAAAGAGAAAAACGAATCTGTGGAAATGCGATCGCAATTCGTTTAATCATATCGCTAATGGCATTCGCTTCAGCACGATCAGTTTTCATGAACTTTAGCCGTGCGGGTGTCACAAAGAAAAGGTCACGAACTTCAACAATCGTTCCAAGATTGCCAGAAGCAGGCTTTGGTCCAATCATTTTCCCTGCTGTAACAATCATTTCAAAAGCACTATCAGAATCTTGTGTTCGTGAGGTTAATTTCAGTTTTGCAACAGAACCAATTGAAGGTAAAGCTTCTCCTCGAAACCCAAGAAAACAGATATTGTGCACATCATCCGTAATTTTTGAAGTACAATGGCGAGAAACTGCTAGCGTTAACTGATCTGCTGGAATACCACAGCCATTATCGCTCACCTTTATAAAACTTTTTCCTCCATTTGCCGTGACAATTTCGATTCGCGTAGCTCCCGCATCAATAGCATTTTCAACAAGTTCTTTGACAACATTTGCTGGCCGTTCAATCACCTCACCGGCAGCAATTTGATTAATAATATTTTCGCTAAGATGACGTATGATCATAATAAATTCTAACAGGATTCCCATGGATTCTATAATAGAAACTCTGAGTTATGATAGCATCATTTGTACAACATTCAAGAATGAGAGTCTGTAAAAGATATTATGCACATAATTTACTTTCAAAAAATATTGTATCAAATATTGTTTTATTGCTTGTAGCATTCTTGTATGAATTGTAGCAACGAATTGATTGGCAAAACCTGAGGGAAATAATTTTATCGTCTTAAAATAGCTTGTGCCAATCAATTATCTGAGCCAAAAAGAAATGACGTAAAAATGGAAGGCACAACATATGACGCGTGTAAGCGGTATTTTGGCAGACAATGATATACAAACTTTGATTGATAATGAAATTCTCAAAGCTCTGTGTCCATTTGACAAAACCCAAATACAACCTGCAAGTCTTGATCTTCGGTTAGGGGAAAAAGCCTACCGTATCCGTGCTTCCTTTATGCCAGGAGCCAACGGAAAAGTTTTCAATAAACTGGAACAGTTAAAGTTGCACGAATTTGCTTTGCAAGACGGAGCCGTGTTAGAAACAGGTTGTGTTTATATTGTTCCTCTTTTAGAAAGCTTGGCTTTACCAGAAACTTTATCAGCCGTTGCTAATCCTAAAAGTTCTACTGGGCGATTAGACATTTTTACCCGTGTAATTACAGATAATGCACAAGAGTTCGATAAAATTCGTGACGGCTATCATGGTCCCCTTTATCTTGAAATAAGTCCTCGGACATTTCCCATTTTGGTACGTACCGGATCACGTTTATCGCAACTTCGATTTCGCAAAGGATACAGCTCTTTAAATGAAATTGAACTCCATGCTTTGCATAGAGATGAAACGCTGATATCAGATGATTTGCCTAATATTAGTGCTGGTGGCATTGCACTTTCCATTAATTTGAAAGGGGACAAAAATGGGCTTGTGGGCTATCGTGGTAAGCGCCACACAAGTGTTATTGATATCGATAAACGTGCTGCTGCTGATATTCTCGATTTTTGGGAACCACTCTTTGATCGTGGTCAAAGGGAACTGATTCTTGATCCTGATGAATTTTATATTTTGGTTTCACGAGAAGCTGTCCATGTTCCTCCACTTTATGCCGCGGAAATGACCCCTTTTGACCCCTTAGTTGGTGAATTTAGGGTGCATTATGCAGGTTTTTTTGACCCAGGATTTGGGCATATGGAAGTAGGTGGGAAAGGAGCAAAAGCGGTTTTGGAAGTGCGTAGCCATGAGGTTCCATTTATCTTAGAACATGGTCAAATTATTGGTCGCTTAGTCTATGAACATATGCTTCATCGACCGTTAGCACTTTATGGGCAGGATACTGGATCACATTACCAAGCACAGGGATTAAAATTATCTAAACATTTTAAATGATTGTAAAAACATAGACTTTGGTAAACTCTGTACAGAAAGTGTATCTCATTGAAGAAATATTTTGATCTCTCATAGATGTGGAGCACTCTTTAACTATACACAATGGTTGTTACCACAACTCTTTTTGGGAATTTAAATAAATATATTCACTGTTTTTACTACCAGTCCAGAAGAAACTTATTATTCTATAATACAATAATATTGAATATTGTTTTAAAAAATGAAAATTTTACTCAATTAAACAATATCTTGATGACCTTGTTTAAATTACTTCTTTTCTCTATAATTATGACCAGAAAATTGCTTGATAGAAAAAGATTTTTTCGTCAAGATGTATTAATATACAAAATCTCTGAAATTTCTTCATATGAATCATGAAAAATACTTTGATGAATTTCAATACAAACGAAGCCTAGCTTCATTCTAGGGCTTCTAATATGAGAAGATTATGAGATGCATACAACGGCTTGGTTTTCAATTTTAACAAAGGCTTTTTTGACTTTATGTGCTAATAAAATATAATTGACTTTATTACTTATAAACTAAAATATAAGGAATATTTTTGGACATGTTTTATAAATTACAATAAATGACTGAAAAAATATCTCTTAAAGGAGCATTAATTATAAGGGAGAACCTCTAAATTTTAAAGAACTCTATTCACAAGGTATAAATGCACAAATTATTGCTCAAGGATAAATACTAGGGAGCTTTCATAAATCTGGATAAAAGAAATATCATTTTTATAAATGTATTTTTTGAGTTGCAATCTTTATACCCTGCCTCTACTGAATGAAATGATTTGAGAAAACCTTTAAATAAGAGGCGTGTAGATGAGTCTTTATTTGTTTTAGAGTGTTTTCACTTTTCATTCAAAAATCAATGGCACTATTATGATTATTTCTTCAACATTTGATTACCGCAAAGCAGCAAAACGTCGACTTCCTCCTTTCCTTTTTCACTATATTGATGGTGGTGCTTATGCTGAGGAAACGCTACGACGTAACTGTACCGATCTTCAAGAACTTGCACTCCGTCAAAGGATTCTAAAGCAAATTGGTGACGTTGATCTTTCAACTAAGGTTTTTGATCAAACACTTCACTTACCAATTATACTTGCACCCGTTGGATTAACGGGCATGTATGCACGCCGTGGTGAAGTACAAGCTGCACGTGCAGCCGTTACAAAAGGTATTCCCTTTACCCTATCCTCCGTTTCAGTTTGCCCCATTGCCGAAGTCCAGAAGGCCGTTGGAAGTACATTTTGGTTTCAACTTTATGTTCTTAAAGATCGTGGATTTATGCGTGATGTCTTAGAGCGGGCTTGGGAAGCTGGTGTACAAACCTTGGTGTTTACAGTCGATATGCCGGTTCCTGGTGCACGTTATCGTGATGCGCATTCGGGAATGTCTGGACCATATGCTGGATTGCGCCGTATTTTTCAAGCTTTTACCCATCCTCATTGGGCTTGGAATGTTGGTATTATGGGGCATCCCCATGATCTTGGAAATGTTTCTACCTACTTGAAAAAGAAGATTGCATTAGACGATTATGTTGGTTGGATTGGGGCAAATTTTGATCCATCACTTGGTTGGCGTGATCTGCAATGGATTCGAGATTTTTGGAAGGGAAAAATGATTTTGAAAGGTATTCTTGATCCAGAAGATGCACGAGAAGCCGTGCAATTTGGTGCTGATGGTATTGTTGTTTCCAATCATGGAGGGCGCCAACTTGATGGTGTCTTATCAACTGTACGTGCATTGCCAACAATTGCAGAAGCAGTAAAAGATGATCTGACGATTTTAGTAGATTCTGGTGTTCGTTCTGGCCTTGATGTTGTACGCATGATAGCGCAAGGTGCGGATGCTGTTATGATTGGTCGTGCTTTTGTTTATGCGCTTGCAACAGCAGGTGAGAAAGGTGTTGCGCATCTGCTTGATCTTTTTGCAAATGAAATGCGCGTAGCGATGACATTGACCGGTGCACAAACGATTAAAGACATTACCAATGAAAGCTTAGTAAATATAGATGCTTTTAAACAATGAGAAAGCTGTCTTATACTCTCTTTAGCAAAAGAGCGTTTTTTATTAAAAGCAGGAAAAGTGTGGTTTCTTACGCCCGACTGTCTTATTTTTTCCATTCTTAGTGATTAACATTCCTTGTTAACGAGTGCGTATATTGAGATGTAATGCAAGATTCTTCTCTATTATTGCATTGCTAATATCGTTTTCGTTATATTATCTTGACTGATCCCATAATGGGCTAAAACGTCCAATTGGCTCCCATTACAGATCGGTTCATCCGGTATTCCTAACGATACAAATTTACAGGTAATGCCCTGTTCCATAAGTAATCTCGCAATCGCATCTCCAAGTCCTCCATTTACACTATGTTCTTCACAGACAAGAACAGATCTGTGAAGTTTGCATAATTCTCGTACAGAGACATCATCTAAAGGTCGAATTGTTGGTATACTGACAACTGTTGGTATAATTTGATACTTTTGGAGTTCTTCAGCAGCATCGAGACAAATCTTAACGGTCTCTCCAATGGCAAGCAAGAGGGTATCTTTGCCCTTTTTTATAACAGAAACTTTACGAATATCGATTTTTGAAGCGTCACTATGAATATTTTCTACTGCACGCTTTCCTAAACGTATATAAACAGGCATAGGGTCATTTAGGGTAGAGAGTATCGCAGCTTCTGTTTCTTTATTATCAGCAGGAGCAATAATGCGTATGTTAGGAATAGCGCGAAGCGAAGCAAAATCGGAAATGGCATGATGTGTCGCTCCAAGTGGTCCATAGCTAATTCCAGCACTAATCCCAATCAATCGAACAGGATTTTCGCAATAAGCAACATCTACCTTTATTTGTTCAAGTGCACGCGTTGTCAAAAAACAAGCTTGTGAAACAATAAATGGCTTTTTTCCAATGAAGCAAGTCCCGCAGCAACGCCTACCAAATTTTGTTCAGCAATACCAACTTCTACCATACGTTCTGGATAAAGCTTTGCGAATTGATCAATCTTTCCAGATATGCGTGAATCAGCTGTTAAAACAATAATATCTTTATCAAATCGCGCTATATTTATAAGCGTTTTATTCACGATCTCGAGATTTGACAATTTCACAGCAGTCTGCGTTTCCTGATGAGAAATATCCACATTCATTCTCCCATTAATTGAATTTTGCTCTGAATTTCATTAACCGCAATATTGTATTCCTCATCTGTTGGAACTTTATGGTGCCAGCGTATGTCGTTTTCCATAATGGAAATTCCACTCCCCTTTATGGTGTTCATCAGTATTGCTGTTGGTTTTTCCTTATGCGATGAAAGTGATCTCAACGATTTCTTCAATTGTGTTATATCGTGACCATCCATTTCCATAACATGCCATCCAAAACTTATAAATTTATCTGCTAAGCGCTCTGTTTTCATTAAAACATCAGTCGTATCAGTAATTTGTAGCCTATTTCTATCAATAACCGCGATAAGATTGCTAAGTTTATAGTGTGCCGCAAAGAGTACAGCCTCCCAAACGGATCCTTCTGCCATTTCGCCATCACCAAGAAGCACAAAAACACGGTAAGATTGAGAATTAAGCTGTCCAGAAAGAGCCATACCGGCCCCAAGAGACAAACCATGACCAAGAGAACCTGTACTTTGCTCAATACCTAGAACTTTTTTGCTTACATGGCCAATAAAATGAGAACCAAATTTTAGATAAGTCTCGAGCAGTTGAGGATCAAAATATCCCATTTCTGATAAAACAATATACAACGCCTCAACCGCATGTCCCTTACTTTGAACATATCGATCGCGATTGGGATCATGAATACGAGTTGGATTTATTCGTAGAATATATCTGTATAAGATATAAATGAAATCAATGCAGGAAAGACTGCCAGCTGTGTGTCCAGACTTTGCTTTTCTAATGAGATCAAGTGTTTTAAGACGCAAACGCAGAGCGTAAATTGCATCGCAGATATCTGCTTTGTTGGTCGCATAAGCCATACTTCCCCCCCTAGAAGATTTATTAAAGGAATACTTTAAATCGTGATTTTATACGTTACTTATCTTTTATTTTTAGCGGATAAAGTAATTCCCATAGTAAAAAATACTGTACCTGATAAAAATTGTATAGAGCGTATGTCAAGGATGCAAAAATGACCAATTTATTTTAAAAATATTTTTATGTATTTCATCAATATTTTTACAAAACATAATAAAAAGATACTGAAAAATCGATTTTAAGAGGAGCATTTTATAACACTCGCAAAAATTTTGTAAGTGTACAGCAACATTGCAAAGGCAATGATACCGCTTATACTGCTCGTATTGCCTGCCTGAAATGAGCGTATTGTAATAATCATGAGAAGAGCACTCAAACCACCATATACACTGAGGTATATTACGTTAAAAATAAGAAATTATATGTTGATGATAAAAATAGACGTATACAATTTTCTATCTTTGATTGATTTTAAAAACGACTCTTCATAAATGAAGTAACCCCTTCATAAAAAAATGCCCTGAAAAAGATCTATACAATACTCTCTCTCATCCTATCAGATAAAAACAAGGACTTTCTCAAATCTAAAGTTATGGGTATAGTTTATAAAACCGTATTGCTGTTTCTCCATAAAAACGCTCATCATCGAGATAAAATCTATCAGGTAAATGAATAATTGCATCTTTCTTTTCTTCAAGCACAAAGAGCGTATCAGCTTTTGCCCACCCTCCCCTTAAAGCTTCCACAAAAGCACGCTCACCTAAACTATGACCATAGGGAGGATCTGCACAAATAACATCAAATGGAAGCATTGTCCCAATATTACCTAATTTTGTTGCATCACGACGCAAAATACGCCCTATAGACTGTAAGTCAAAAGCTTCAATATTCTTTTGAAGCAGCCCACGCCCTTCAACTGAATTTTCAACAAAAACTGCGGCTTTTGCACCACGCGATAGAGCCTCTATGCCTAAAGCACCAGTTCCTGCAAAAAGGTCAAGAATGCGTTTATTGGTCCAAAATTGTTCTTCTCGGTTAGCAAGAATATTGAAAAGGCTTTCGCGCGTACGATCACTGGTTGGACGAATCGACTGTCCTACAGGAGCAAATAAAACACGCCCAGCAAATCTACCGCCGACGACCCGCACGTGGTCCTCCAAATTTTTTTGCTGTCTTTGCATCACTGCTATATGCCTTAGATTTTTTCATGGCACTCTCAAATGATTTCGCCCTTCGTTTGCTCTCAAAAGAAAGCTCATCATTATTACCCTTCATACCCTTTTCTTTTTTCTTTAAAAAACGCTCCTTCTTGTCACTAAAACGCGTTTTACCAAAAGATTTTTTACTCTGTCTTTGCTCAAACCGATTGTCTCGTTCATCCCACAACTGAACTTCTGATGGCTTTTCCTTACCCCTATGAAAAGATTTTTTGCCAACCAAATTACTTTTATAATCATGAGAGCTATCCTCACTATAGGAAGCTCTCTTACGCGCACTGTGTGGACGTGCACCAGGCGCCATCCAAACATTAGAACGGCGCAAACGAGGGTAAATACGCTCTGCTTTCCCTTCTTCACTCTTATCCTTACGGATCAATTTCTCATCCGTTTTTTTACTCAATCGAGATTGACTATGCTTAGCAGAACCACCTCGCTGTCTGTGTTGCACATCTCTTCCACTCGAAAAAATCCAGTTATCATTGGTGAGAGCAAAATTTTTATCACTTTGTTTTTCTGCAACAACCGCAGAATTTGAAAATGGCTTAAGAATAGGAGAGTCAAAATCTGCATTGGCTTGCATAATTAAACGCTCACCCAATTGATCACGCAACATCCGCCCTTTTATTTCACGAACGGCTCCCTCTTCCAAATCAGAAAGCTGAAATGGACCATAAGAGATACGAATTAAACGATTAACCGATAATCCTAATGCACCAAGAACATTTTTTATTTCACGATTTTTTCCTTCACGCAAAGCTACAGAAATCCATAGATTTGTCCCTTGTTCACGTTCAATCGATGCCTCAATCGAACCATAGAAAATACCATCAATCGCGATGCCATTTTTAAGATTATCAAGTGCACTCTGTTTTACTCTTCCATGCGCACGAACCCGATATTTACGCACCCACCCCGTTACAGGAAGCTCTAATATACGTGCTAAACCACCATCATTGGTTAACAACAAAAGCCCTTCCGTATTAATATCAAGCCTCCCTACAGAAAGAACACGAGGCATTCCTTTCGGCAAATGACTAAAAACTGTTGGTCTCCCTTCAGGATCACGGTGCGTGGTAACAAGACCCGCTGGCTTATGGTAAAGCCATAATCGCGTTCTTTCTATAGGAGACAAAGGTTTGCCATCAACTTTAATAATATCAGAGCGCGTAACATTAAAAGCAGGTGTTGTCACAACTTTACCATTAACAACAATACGGCCCGCAGAAATCATCATTTCTGCGTCACGACGTGAAGCAACCCCTGCACGCGCTAACCTTTTGGCAATCCGTTCACTTTCATTTTCATTCATTTGCTCTGCATACCAATCTCTTTTCGTCCGTTTAGCAAATCATCTTCCTAGACTATACCGCTTATTCTGAAAAGGGGAAGTAACACAATCATTTGTCATTTTCTATCCTTTAGCAGCAATAATGCACCTGTTTACTTTCAAGTTGCTTTTAAATATTAAAAATCAAAATCCCTTCGTTACAAAGGGTCAGAACGCATTTATTTTACAGGACTCTTCTTTATGGAAAAATCTTCTTGATTCCCTATATTACAGCAGAAAGAATACGATGACCTTAACACCGATGGAAATAGCTCTCTTAGAAGCGCAAGAGGCGAAAAAAAAAGGCGAAGTCCCTGTAGGCGCCATTATCACACGCGGAAAAACAATCATTGCACGCGCTGGTAACTCCATAAAAGCTCCCTATGACCCTACAGGACACGCAGAAATGCGCGTAATCCGTATGGCTTGTGAAAGACTCCAAAGCGAAAGACTTCCTGATTGCGACTTATATGTAACACTCGAACCTTGTGCTATGTGTGCCGCAGCCATTTCATTTGCACGGATACGGCGTCTCTATTACGCAACAAACGATCCAAAAGGAGGCGCGATTGAACACGGTCCACGCTTTTATCAGCAACCAACCTGTCACCATAAACCTGAAATCTATTCTGGTTTCAAAGAAAAAGAAGCTGCCCAACTCCTTAAAGACTTCTTCGCACAAAAGCGGTGTTAAAAATAACCCATCATCTTAACACCAAGTTATCTCTAAAAATGCTAAAACTCTCTGGTCATAGCTGTTATTTTCATCAAAACCTGTCTTTTGAGCAGCTCTTTATCTTACTTTTTTAACGCTTCGTCTTTCCCTCTGATCGACCAGCAGGTGCGATCTTTGCCGGCTGACGATAACTTAAAGGTGGCTCAGTGAGATAACGACGATATTTCGGGCTTCCAACTTGTGCTCTTTGACGGCGTAAATATTCCTGCCGTTGTTTAGCATTTACCCGTGAAATACTTTCTGAACCAACACTACCAGCCTGTTCATCAACTGATGAAGCTTTTTTGGAGAAAACACCACCTCGACTTTCACCACGGGATTGCTTCGATGTTGCTGCTCTCTCAGAAGAACTATCCTGCTGTGGCAATGGTAGAAATCTGCGCGAACCGAGTTCAGGAATTACAAGTTTTGGATGAGGCTTCATAACAAGCTGGCTATTATCATTTTTCGGTGTTAACGAAGCAAGATTAGCAACATCTTCAAAAAACTGTACTGAAACCGGCTTATCTGTACCATAGGTAGGAGCGGATAGACCGCACCCTGTTAAAATAAAGCACATGCTCAAAATACTTATTGGCAATATTCTTATTTCACGTTTTTTCACTGCTTATCTCATTTTCCTAAGTATATGATACACTGGTCTTCCCGTGATTTACTGGAGATCTGATCTACACATACCCCCCCTCACGAAAAATGACGGATTTCACTTTTATCATAAAAGACTCTATGCATCAATGACAGAATTTAAACCGTAATAGTGCTCTTTATAACCTCGCATTTCTATTTCTTGGTCTTGAAATCTTAAACCTTGCCAAGCACTTGTAATTCCCGCAACGCTGCCGCATCGCGAGCAGATACATCAGGATAAGCTGGATCACTTCCAACATCTTGTGTATAACGCCAAGATCTAGCACATTTTCTCCCCTGTGCCTTTTCTGGATACACACCAACACCTTCAACATCACTTAGAGTAAAAGCATCCACAGGTGGTACATCCTGTCTCATTGTTAAAGCACTTGTGATACAAATTTCTGCCATATCTAAATTCTCTAACGCCTCTAGTAAAGCTGGATTAGAAATAAAAACAACAGGCGCCGCTTCTAAGGATGAGCCTATGTGTTTGTTGGCGCGTTCAAGCTCTAAAGCACCCGTTACAACTTTACGAACCTGTCGAATTTTTTTCCAACGTTCAGCCAAAGATTCGTTCTGCCATTCCTCTTGTACAGAATAAAACTGTTCTAAATGCACTGATTGGCTTTCTGGATAATACTCCAGCCAAGCTTCTTCCATGGTAAAAGGCAACATAGGAGCAAGCCATGTTACCATGCGCTTAAAAACTTCACGAACAACCTGCAAAGAAGCTTTACGTTTTGGTGATGAAGGAGCATCGCAATAAAGAGAATCTTTACGGATATCAAAATAAAATGCTGATAATTCAGTAATTGAAAAATCTAATAATGCACGCATAATCTTTTTGAAATCAAATTCATCATAAGCGCGATTAATCAATTGATCGAGTTCAAAAAGCCGATGCAATATAAGTTTTTCAAGATCCGGCAATGCACAATGAGGTATTTCTTCTCCTCCATCATGCGCCAATGTCCCAAGCATCCAACGAATTGCATTGCGTAATTTACGATAGGAATCCACATTCGTTTGCAGAATTTTTTTGCCTAAACGTTGATCTTCCCAATAATCCGTCGTCATGACCCAAAGACGAAAAATATCCGCACCAGATGTTTTAATGATCTCTTGTGGAACAACTGTATTGCCTAAGGATTTAGACATTTTCTTGCCATTCTCATCCAAAGTAAAACCGTGTGTGACCACCGTCTTATAAGGAGAACAGGTGCGCGTACCACAGCTTTCCAAAAGAGAAGATTGAAACCATCCTCGATGTTGATCAGACCCTTCAAAATAAACATCAGCAGGCCATTTCAAATCATCCCGATCTTCTAACACAAAACTATGACTTGCTCCAGAATCAAACCAAACATCAAGAATATCATAAACCTGAACCCAAGGCTCATGGGCACGATCCCCTAAAAAACGCTCACGCGCTCCCTCAGAAAACCATGCATCTGCCCCTTCCGCTTCAAAAGCCTGTAAAATACGTTCATTGACGCACTCATCTTTCAGAACGACACCCTCTTCATTGGCAAAAATACAAATAGGAACACCCCAAGAGCGCTGGCGCGAAAGAACCCAATCCGGACGATCTGCTATCATAGAAGCTAAACGGTTTTGACCAGAAGAAGGAACAAAACGCGTCATCGAAACAGCTTCTAAAGCACGGCTACGTAACGTTGATCCATCTCCAAGATCTTTATCCATTGAAATAAACCATTGTGGCGTATTACGAAAAATAACAGGCTTTTTTGAACGCCAACTATGAGGGTAAGAATGTTTTAAACGACCACGTGCAAACAACCGATCCGCTTTAATTAACGCATCAATAACCTCTCTATTGGCATCACCCATTTTTCCATTATCATCAATAACGCGTGCAGCCCCCCCTTCACGATCCGGGCCCAAACCAGGAACATCCTTCGTATAAAAACCAGCATCATCAACAGGAAAGGGGATAGACGAATCAATCCCCACCTGCTCCAATAAAGGCTTATAAGCATTCCAAATTTCAAAATCTTCACGCCCATGGCTTGGCGCTGTATGAACAAAACCTGTACCAGCGCTCTCTGTTACGTGCGAACCATCAAGCAGTGGAATCTGATAATGATATCCTCCAGCCAAACCTTTGAGTGGATGAGAAAGAACAAGCGTTTTAAGTTCATCCGCACAAACACTGCGTAAACGCTTCAAAACAAGTTTTGCTTTTTCTGCACAGCTCAGTGCCAACGCATCGGCAAAAAGAAGTTTTTCTCCAGACTGAGGACCAAAATCATTTTCTGCACTTTCAACTTCATAAACACCATAAGAAATTTGCGACGAATAACTCACCGCACGGTTACCAGGAATGGTCCACGGAGTTGTCGTCCAAATCACGACATAAGCCCCATATAAATCACGAGAATCTGTTTTAAGAACAGGAAACTTAACCCAAATAACCTCTGACTCATGATCGTGATATTCAATCTCTGCCTCTGCCAAAGCTGTACGCTCTACAACAGACCACATCACAGGCTTTGAGCCACGATAAATCTGATCTGACAGAGCAAATTTCATCAACTCGCTAGCAATACGTGCTTCTGCATGAAAAGCCATTGTGGTATAGGGCGTCTTAAAATCTCCAATAACGCCAAGGCGTTTAAATTCTTCACTTTGAACAGTTATCCAATGTTGTGCAAATTCACGGCACTCTTGACGAAACTCATTCAGAGGTACCTCATCTTTATTTTTCCCTTGTGCACGATATTTCTCTTCAATCTTCCATTCTATGGGAAGTCCATGGCAATCCCAACCAGGAACATAATTTGCATTAAAACCGCGCATTTGAAATGAACGAACAATCACATCCTTTAAAACTTTATTCAAAGCATGACCAATATGAATATGCCCATTTGCATAAGGCGGACCATCATGAAGAATGTAAAGTGGGCGGTCTTTTGCTTGTTGACGCAATTGCGTATAAAGTCCCATATTTTCCCACCGCTCTATCAATTCAAGCTCTTTTTGCGGCAACCCTGCACGCATAGGAAAGTTTGTTTGCGGTAAATAAAGAGTTTTCGAATAATCTATTGTTTCATTTTTCACAGTCATTGTGAAATATCCCTGTCCACTTTTACGAATTCATTTTTGCATAACTTCCCTGAACCCTGCAACTCTGGTTTTTATAGGGAAAGCCGAGCTAATCTTTCGTATGAAGCAGTGATCAAGAAGATATATCATTACGCTCTCAGGCTTTATCATGAAACGATCAAGAAAGAAAACCCAAAAATACTCTTCTTAAAAAGACAAAGGCCCCACTATCAGTGGAGCCTCTTGAAAATTCACTCTTATAAAAAATTAGAATTTATAAGCGACACCAACCCTGAAATCATTGGTTTTGTAACTTATTTCGAGTGCTTCATTCGCAAATTTCTTTTTACCAAAATCTGAGTAACGATATTCTGCCCGCACAATAACATTGTCCAGAATTGCAAAATCAACTCCACCAGCAAGAGTATAACCAATCATCGTCTTTTTTTCATCGGTCTTAGAAGAAATGCCGCTTCCATACTCTAATATTGATGTAGTGTCTTGAAGCTGTGTATAAGCAATACCACCTGCAACATAAGGCATAAAGCGATCAGCAGCAAAACCGATACGTACCCGTGTCGCACCAGCCCAATTCTGTTTTAAAGTATGACTTATAGTCAGCTCTTCACCGTTTCGCCCCCAACCAAGTGCTGAAACTCTTTTCTTAATTTGCTCTATACCATACACACTGCTACTGTTTTCATTCACAGCTTGCGTAGCTTGTGCACTGTGGCCACTCCCCCTCTTTCCACCATGGGGATTAGAAGCATGAGGATTGGCAGAACTATGTGGATTAGCAGAAACGCCGTGATGTGCACCACCGTGCGCATGTGAACCGCTACTCACACCATGAGAACCATGTCCACCACTATTCTGCGCACCATGAGAATTAGAACCACTCTTGGCTGACACACCGTTAGATGCTCTTGAAGCTTTATTTACAGAAGATTCTGAACTCCTTCCCAGCTCTTGTAGTTGCTTACTTAGAGAATTTACTTCCTGTTGAGTATGTTGAGTATTTTGTCCTTGTGTAGACGATACTACCGGTTTTGCAGGCGCGGCTGCCGGTTGTGCTGGTGCCGGTTTTGCGGGCGTGGCTGCCGGTTGTGCTGGTGCCGGTTTTGCGGGCGCGGCTGCCGGTTGTGCTGGTGCCGGTTTTGCGGGCGCTGCTGCCGGTTGTGCTGGTGCTGGTTTTGCGGGCGCGGCTGCCGGTTGTGCTGGTGCTGGTTTTGCGGGCGCGGCTGCCGGTTGTGCTGGTGCTGGTTTTGCGGGCGCGGCTGCCGGTTGTGCTGGTGCCGGTTTTGCGGGCGCTGCTGCCGGTTGTGCTGGTGCTGGTTTTGCGGGCGCGGCTGCCGGTTGTGCTGGTGCCGGTTTTGCGGGCGCGGCTGCCGGTTGTGCTGATTCTGACCGTAATTCTGATGATCTGCGAGACCTTGATACTATATCGTCTACCCCATCATTATTAGATGCGCCTAGAGTGATAGACTTTGTGTGCTTTTGACCAGACCATATGAAATCCGTATCGATACCAAAAACGAAGTTATCACCAAGATCAATATTAGAACCTGCATAAATCCCCCCTTCAAAACCTGAAAGCTTAGGGGATAAATCTTTACTTAGCGGTGTGGTTTTGTGCTCGCCAATAATACTCATATCAATACTCATATCCGTTTTACTGGAAAAACCACCAACTTGTCCACCCAAGTAAAAACCCGACCATGTAAAAGTAGGAACAACTAAAGCTGGCGAAGAAACTGGCGTTGACTGATGAGGAATCATCACATCAGCTGCCTGCGTTGTAGAAGCTGAAATTAAAGCAAAAACAGATGCCGTTATTAAACGTTTCGTATTCATAAAATATCTCCAAATATCCAAAACGGATTGTATATAGTGTATCTGTTTTGAAATATCTGTAGCAAAAATGTCACATTCACAAAAAAATAAAAGCCCATCTTTGACAGGATCTTTAGGCAATTAATTTTGTATTAATAGTTGAGCTTTGTGCTTAATTAAAACTTGTAAGCGATACCAAGACGGAAATCATTGGTTTTATAGCTAAATTTTGTCAGTATCCTTCTCGAAGGCATTTTTACCAAAATCTGAATAACGGTATTCTGCACGTAATAAAACATTATCTGTCATAGCAAAATCAACACCTCCACTAAAATGGTATAACCAACAAATGTTTTTGTTTTACTAGCCACTTTAGCAGTAGCAATCTCTGCACCACCATCCGCTTCTGTTGATTTAACCGAATCGATAGTCTCCAACTGTGCATAAGCAATACTACCAGCAACATAAGGCATAATACGATCAGTAGGCTGCAAAACCAAGACGCATCCGCGTAGCACAAGACCATTTTTCTTTATAAGTATAACTGCCCTTGGCTGTATTAGCTGCTACTCTGTTCATTCTGAGAGACCTCTCATTGAAGACGTAGCAATACCTTGCACCTGCGCATAAGCAATACCACTAGCAACATAAGGCATAAAGCGATCAGCAGCTGCAAAACCAATACGTACCCACGTAGCACCAGACCATTTTTCTTTAAAAGTATAACTGCCCTTGGCTGCATTAGCTACTACTCTGTTCATTCTCAGAGATCTCTCAACGACAACATTGTCAGTGTTAGTGTCCATCCCATATGTTTCAGGCTTCGCGTTAGGGTTTGTAACACCTGCATCAGTTTTTTTATTAGGTCCGTGCTAGGAGTCGTAGGAGCATTATCACTAAAAGGAATTGATTTTGTGTCTCCTTGGTCAGTCTAAACTGCATCGGTTTCAACACCTAAAATGATGTTATTTCCAAGATCAAAGTTGAAACCCGCATAAAGACCACCTATGAAACCAGAAGGCTTCGGTGTACCTTCTTTAGTGTAAAGTTTCTTATTTTTCTTCGGATCCGTTATTTCAACCTTACTCGAAAACCCACCAAGCTGGGCACCAAAAAAAATCCTTCCCAAGAGAATGTAGGGGCTGCAACAACTGGTGTGGCTTCATGAGAAATGACGACATCCGTAGCCTATGGCGGCAGAAGTTGAAACCAAAGCGATAATGGAAGTCATCATTAAAGATTTTACATGCATAAATTTTGCTTCTAATTTATTTTTATGAAACATATCCCACAGGACTACGTAAAAAATCTATAGAAAAAATATTACTGTCATAGAAATAAAAGCCCCGTCAAAGACGGAGCCTCTTAGTAATCTCGTTTTGTACGAGTAGTTTAGCTTTGTGCTCAATTAGAACTTGTAAGCGACACCAACACGGAAATCATTGGTTTTATAACTAATTTTGTTAGCATCTTTCACGAAAGCTTTTTTACCGAAATCTGAAAAACGGTATTCCGCACGTAACAAAACATTATCTGTCATAGCGAAATCAACACCCCCGCCAATGGTATAACCAACCATTGTCATCGTTCTATCAGCTTTTTTAGATATCTTTTTACCAGATGCATCTGCTATTGAAAACGTATTAATACCTTGAACCTGTGCATAAGCAATACCGCCAGCAACATAAGGCATGATACGATCAGCAGCTGCATAACCAATACGTACCCGCGTAGCACCAGACCATTTTTCTTTTAAAGTCAAACTGTCCTTGAGCTCGATCTTGTCAGCTGCATCAACTGCTGCCCTGTTCATTCCTACAGTTTGCGAACTCGCAGGTTTATCTTCACTAGGTTTCTTATCATCTGTACCAGGTTTCTTATCATCTGTACCAGGTTTCTTATCATCTGTACCAGGTTTCTTATCATCTGTACCAGGTTTATCAGTTTCAGTATTGCCTGTGTTAGGGGTCGCAGGAGCTCCAAGACTAAAAGAAATTGATTTTGTATCCTTTTGGTCAGCCCAAACTGCATCAGTTTCAACACCTAAAATGAAATTGTTTCCAAGATCAAAGTTGGAACCGGCATAAATACCACCCATGAAACCAGAAGGCTTCGGTGTTTCTTCTTTAGTGAAAATTTTCTCTTTGCCCTGCGGATCCATTAAGTTGACCTTACTCGCAAAACCACCAATCTGAGCACCAATATAAAAGCCTGTCCAAGAAAATGTGGGGGCGGCTACAACAACTGGTGCAGCTTCATGAGGGATGACAACATCAGCAGCCTGTGCAGCAGAAGCTGATGCCAAAGCGATAACGGAAGTCGTTATTAAAGATTTTACATTCATAAATTTTGCTCCTAATTTATTTATGGAGCGTATCATATAGGACTAGATAAAGAAAATCTGTAGCAAAAATATCACTGTCATAGAAATAAAGGCCCCTTTTAGAAACGGGACCCCTTAGAGATTTCTTTTATAGAAAAGATTTTATACTAAAAAGTTTGTAACTTATTGAAATTAAATACGAAATAATATGTGTCGTCTTTACATTCCTTGTTACTAAAATAAAGACTTAACGACTTTCAACATACGCAATAATATGTGTTATGTAGCAATATAGTCACAAAAAACAATCGAAAATCCGCGAAAATACAGAATTTCTTCGTCACTTAATCTTAGAGTACGTTAAAATTTGTAAGCGATACCAACACGGAAATCATTCGTTTTATAGTTAAATTCTGCGTCATCATCTTTGAATTTCTTTTTACCAAAATCTGAGTAACGATATTCCGCACGCAATAAAACATGGTCTGTCACTGAAAAATCAATACCACCACCAAGGGTAAAACCAACCATTGTTTTTGTTTGATCACCTACCGTTCCAGAAACTGTTTTACTTGGTTTATTTTCTGCTGGTTTCTTTGTTCCCGAAACCATAGAGATACCCTGCATCTGTGCATAAGCAATACCACCAGCAAAATAAGGCATAATGCGTTCGGTAGCAGCAAAACCAACACGAACCCGTGTAGAACCAGTCCACTTTTCTTTATAAGTAAAAATATATGATCCGGTATCGCCTGCTACAAATTTTTCGGCATCACTCAATTTAATACCTGCCTCTGTAAAGGCTGCATTAAAATCATCAACATCATCATCCTCAAGCTCTTTTGTAGAGAGTGTTTTTGTATCTCCTCGATCAACCCAAACTGCATCTGTTTCAACCCCTAGAATAAAACCATTCCCAAGATCCATATTGGAACCAACATAAATGCCCCCCATAAAACCTGAAGGTTTCGGAGCATTATCTTTACTGAAAAATTTATTGTTTGTGTCCGTATCAGTTATCTCGACCTTACTTGAAAAATTCCCAACTTGAGCACCAGTATAAAAACCCGTCCAAGAAAATGTAGAGGGAGGAACAATGGAAGGAACACGATAAGATGGTTCTTCATGGGACACAACGATATCAGCAGCCTGTGCCGTAGAAGCTGAAATCAAAGCGATAAGAGAGGTCATCACTAAACATTTTGTATTCATAAATTTTTCTCCTAAATAATGCAATTGCTGCGCAGCCATGCAAAAAATCTATAATAAAATGATACGGTTACACAAAATAGAGGCTCTCTCCAAAGGTAGAACGACTGCATAAATTTGCTGTGCATTCTGTTCTATCAATTATATATACAGACCTTATTGATGTTGTAAGAAGCTTCACTTTTGTCATTGTGAAAAGTTTTCCAAAACAATGCGTAACGATATTTTGCATGCGCTATGAGGGATGTAATCATACAGTTACAGAAAACAACAGAGATTCCATCAAAGACAGAACCCCTGCACAATTTGGCTTACAAATACATTAAAATTTATAAGCTACACCAACGCGAAAATCATTGGTTTTGTAAGAAACTTCATATTTATCTTTTGCGTATTTCTTTTTACCAAAATCTGAGTAACGATATTCTGCACGAACAATAACATTATTGGTCACAGCTAAATCAACACCAGCACCAAGAGTATAGCCAACAAACGTTTTTTTCTCATCAGAGAGGTTACCAGAAACTTTTACTTTACCTGTATCCTTTCCTATTATTGATATTGATGTGATATCTTGAAGCTGTGTGTAGGCGATACCACCAGCAATATAAGGCATAATGCGTTCAGCAGCAAAACCAATCCGTACCCGTGTAGCACCAGCCCATTTTTCCTTAAAAGTATAACTGCTAGAGCGTTTATCACCTGCTTCGATATCGTCATCACCAATCTTAATGCCAGCCTCATTCAAGATCTTAGTCACATATTTTTCTTGATTTGGACCAATCACAAACTCTTTTCCCGTCTTCGTATCACTTTTGTCAGTCCACATAATATCTGTATCGACACCTAAAATAAGACCGTTGCCGAGATCAATATTGGAACCCGCATAAAGACCACCCATAAAACCTGATAATTTAGGTAAAAAATCATTATCTACAGGAATAGTTTTTCCATTACTGAAAATATCCATCTTTGTTTTGCTTGAAAAACCACCAATCTGACCACCAACATAAAAACCCGTCCAAGAAAATGTAGGAGCAACAATAACCGGTGCAACAGGTGTAGGATTAGGGGGAACAATAACATCTGCTGCCTGCGCCGCTGAAGCTGAAACAAAAGCGAAAGCAGAAGCTGTTATTAACCATTTCATATTCATAATTTCTCTCCATAGCTGAATATTTGAACACACAATCCCATATAGAGCCCCCTTTATAGATATCTGTAGTAAAAATGATACACCCATAGAAAAAACAAAGAACTTAACTCCCCTCCCTCCTTTAGCCATTTGATCTATCATGAATGAAAACTTGTAAACTATAGCACTGTAGAAACTAATCCTTTCAATCAAACTCACTGCCGTTCTTTATGTATTTTCTCCAAAGTCTGAACAACATTCTCTATGAAAATGATACGCTGATGGTTATTGTAATAATGAAATATTCTCAAAAAATATACAAACAACATCTTCGAATTTAACTACCAAAATACTCTCTGTAATAGTCTATAATAGGTTGGCCTCTTAGCTTTTTCTTTCAACTAAAAAGAAAGTCCCCTCATTTCTTTTATAATAAAAAAATCTCAAAGTAAGCAAAATCACGAACACTCTAACTCTCTATTGCTCTCATGCCTTTCTTTCCTGTTATCTCAATCAAAATACGCACATTGAAATAACACATTCTCCAACCACAAAACCGGCATCACACCTAAAAACGCAAATAAATACTTGCCTCCCTTTAAGCTATACCCCCTTAATCCCCTCCGCTTACCCAGAGCAAAATGATGCCTCTTAACTGTTATTCTTCGCTTATTAAAAACTCATCGGACCTCTAAACAAACTTGGCCGACCTCCTTTTCTGCCAGATCTTGGACCTTTTCTTTTCGCTGATGAGGATACTGGTACCAACTTAACAGCCTGTTGTTGCTGATCATTATCAAGACAAGAAAACTTCGCTTGAAAAGCTTTAGACAAACTGTAGCTCCCTTGTTCATTTGGAAAAACAGAAGAAGGTATTCCCTCTACTCGCTTTTGAACAGCCTTAAGACTACCTCCCTGAGCTACAGAAATTGAAAAAAAAGTAGCAAAAGTTGTAATAAAATATTTCGGATTCATCAATCTAACTCCTTATAAATATCCATAATGAATTTTACTTAGTGTTATCATTTCAAATTTCCATAAAAAACGATATGCTTAACAGAGAGAAGAAAAAAATCTAAAAGTGGTGTTTGAGAGCAGTTTTATTAAAAAATGCAATTTTTTAAGCTATGGTAATGTAGAAATTGCTGGCTTTGTAATAAATGAAAATATAATCTGCCCACACAAATAGACCATAAAAAAATGGGCATTTATCAATGCCTTTCTCTATCAAGATGTTTCATCTCGCATGTACAATACAAACCCGATAGCATTTGTATAGAAAACTGTCTACGTAATACTGATTACCCCTATTTTCTACTCTCGCCCCTTCCCATGAATTTTTGTAAACCGCACAATAAAAACAAAAGCAGAAAAATTGGCTTCATAAATATATTTTATTGTATAATCTTCAAAAGCAACAGCAGTCTCTCTATTAAAATTATACCATAAAATTTTATCATAAAAAATATGAGAAAACAAAATGCCCATAGTATATGGGCATTTTGTTCTGTAGCATCAATAACTTTTATTATTCCGTTTAAAAATGCATTTCTAAACTGAACCATGCGCGAAGATATCAACCTCTGACCATCCCAAAAGATCAAGTTTTGCCCTCACTGGCAAAAATTGAAAACATGCCTTTGCAACATGTTCGCGCTCTTCACGTCTTAAACGTTCTTCAAAGATATCTCTTAAACGATGCAAATATAAAACATCCGATGCAGCATATTCAATTTGCGCACGTGATAAAGTTTCTGCTGCCCAATCTGAAGATTGCTGCTGTTTAGAAATATTTATATTGAGTAATTCGCTACAAATTTCCTTTAATCCATGACGATCCGTGTAGGTACGTGTGAGTTTCGAAGCAATTTTTGTGCAAAAAACCACCTCAGGCATAACGCCAAATGTATGTGCTAAAATAGCAAGATCAAAACGCCCAAAATGAAATATCTTGGTGATGGCCTTATCTTCAAGTAATTTAACCAAATTGGGAGCACTCTTCTGCCCTTTCGCAATCTGTATAATGTCAGCAGTACCATCTCCAGAAGAAAGCTGAACTACACACAAACGATCTCGGTATGGTTGTAATCCCAGAGTTTCAGTATCAATCGCAACAGAATCTCTTTGATAATTCTCTAAATTTGGTAAATCACCTTGATGGACGCGGATCTCAGTCATTTACCCTCCTATTTGCTAAAGATGCAAGAATACGTGCCCAAGACCGCTGCCCTTTATGAAACGATGTGAGATTATATTTTTCATTAGGTGAATGAATACGATCATCAGACAGAGCAAAGCCAACCAAAAGGCTTTCCATGCCAAGGATTGACTGAAAATCCGCGACAACGGGAATCGAACCACCCATACCTGTTAATACAGCGGAAACTTCCCACTCTTGCGATAAAGCATCCTTTGCTGCCTTGATAAAGGATGAATCACTGGGAAGCTGCATTGCTGGAGAAGAACCGTGGTTCTTAAATGTCACCGTACAGTCAGCAGGTATCGCGCTGCGGACATAATCACGAAAAGCTTGACGTATTTTCTCTGGATCTTGTTTATGGACTAAACGACATGATATTTTTGCACTTGCCTGAGACGCAATAACCGTTTTCATCCCTTCCCCTTCATAGCCTCCACTAATCCCATTCATTTCTGCTGTAGGACGCGCCCAGAGAAGCTCCAAAAGACCGCGTCCTTTTTCCCCAAAAGGAATGGAAAGTCCTATAGGACCAAGAAAGCTGTCAGCACTACAATCAAGCGCATTCCAAGATTGCAAAATATGTGCAGGCGTTTCTTCTACGCCATCATAAAAACCAGGAATTGTGACCCTATTATTTTCATCATGAAGCCCTGCTAAAATCTTCGTTAAAATACGAATGGGATTGGCGGCTACACCTCCAAAAGCACCAGAATGCAAATCACGATTAGCTGCTGTAATGGTGATCTCTTCTGCCATAATACCCCGAAGAGAAAGAGCAATAGAGGGTGTCTTTGCATCCCACATCGACGTATCACAAACCAATGCGCAATCAGCTTTAAGTTCATCTTTATTTGCTCTTAAAAAAGGTGCAAGAGAAGGAGACGCACTTTCTTCTTCACCTTCACATAAAATAGTAACTTTAACAGGAAGCTGTCCTGTTTCTTTCTTATAAGCACGACATGCCTCAATAAATGTCATAACTTGACCTTTGTCATCTGAAGCTCCACGAGCACAAATAACTTTCTTTCCATCCCGCTCTTTTAAAGAAGGTGCAAATGGATCATCTTCCCATAAATTTAGCGGATCAACAGGTTGAACATCATAATGTCCGTAAAACAAAACATGTAAACAATCATCTGAAGGCCCTGGATGATGCCCAACAACCACGGGATGCCCCGGTGTATCTCGACGTGAAGCCTCAAAACCTATCGTTTTTAAATCTTCTACCAGCCAGTCAGCTGCTTTACGACACTCATCCTTATAAGCCGAATCCGTTGAAATCGATTGAAAACGTAAAAGAGAAAAAAGGCGTTCAAGGCTCTTTTCTATATTATCATCAATATGTGTTAGTACTTTATTCAGCATAAAAAAACCTCTCAAACCTTATTAATTATCAGTACGACTTTAAGCCTCTCGTAGAATTTTGCAAGAGACCTCTGTCATTTTTGACACTGTGAACAGTAAAAACTTGAACGTCCCAGCTGCAAAATGCGTATAATAGGCGTTGCACATCGCAAACATGCTTTTCCTTCGCGTCCATAAACCGAAAAAGCATGTTGAAAATAACCAAGAGAACCATCTACTTGTACATAATCACGTAAAGAAGAGCCACCAGACAAAATGGCTTCAGAAATCACAGCGCGTATATTCTGTGCTAAAGAATCTGCCAATTCGCGTGCACGAACAGTTTTCAACGCTAATGTAAATGCACCACGTTGTGGAGATAAACGACTACGCCATAGCGCTTCGCAAACATAAATATTTCCAAGACCCGCAACAATAGACTGATCAAGCAAAACGCCTTTAAGGGATGTTTTTTTATTAACAAAAACCTTTTGTAAATAACGACCAGAAAACGCATTGCTCATCGGCTCGAGCCCTAACTTCTTTAAAAGCGGATGCGCATAAAGCCTGCCCGTCTCAACTAAAAGCATAAACCCAAAACGACGCGGATCATTATAGACAAGATGATAAACTTTACCTTCTTTTGCCTGAATATCCATGACAAAGTGGTCATGTTTAACAAATTTGCTTGGAACAGAAGATGTTGTTCCTAAAAGATCATCCTCTATACGCCATGATCCTGACATGCCTAAATGACTTAAAATCGTTTCATTGTGCGAAAGATGAAACAACAAATATTTTGCACGTCTACCAAGTTCCAGAATTGTCCTTCCCATAAGCTGTTTAGAAAACGCCTCAGGGAAAGGAAACCGTAAATCCTTTCGGTGAAGTGTGACAGAGATAATCTTCGCACCCGTTACAACGGGCTCCAACCCACGACGAACGGTTTCTACTTCAGGAAGCTCGGGCATTACTCTTTTTAAAGTTATATATTTTCTAACAAAGTACCATTGAAAACAATAATATTAAGCCCACTCACCTTTACGAAATACAGGAACTTTTGTGCCATTCTGCGCAATGCCATCTATATCGATTTCACCAGATCCAATCATCCAGTCAATATGAATCATACTTTTATTACCACCACGCGCTGCAATCTCCTCCGCCGTCAATGAGGCTCCATCTAAAAAGCATTTGGAATAACATTGACCTAAAGCAATATGACAGGCTGCATTTTCATCAAATAATGTATTGTAAAAAAGAAGGTCGCTCTTAGAAATTGGTGAAGAATGTGGAACAAGAGCAACTTCTCCTAATCGACTCGCTCCCTCATCACTTTGTAAAATATTTTGCAAAACCTCTTGGCCTGCTGAAGCACGTGCATCAACAATACGCCCTGCTTCAAACCGTACTTCAATATTATCAATAAGCGCTCCTTGATAAGAAAGGGGCTTTGTCGAACGAACAAAACCCTCAACCTTACGTGCATGAGGAGTGGTAAAGACTTCTTCTGTTGGAATATTAGGGTTACAAACAACACCATTTTGCGCAGCAGATGCACCACCATGCCATTCATGATCATCTGCCAAACCAACTCTTAAATCCGTCCCTGGCCCTGTAAAATGTAAAGCAGAAAAACGCTGCTCATTGAGCCAAGATGAACGTTTCTTCAAAGTTGCATTATGCGTAACCCACGCATGCACAGAATCCTCTTCTGTAACACGTGAAGCAGCAAAAATTGCATCCGCTAATTTCTTAATCGCCTCATTAAGTGGTAAAGAAGGAAATATCGCCTCAGCCCATCCTGCTGTTGGATAAGCAACAATTGACCAGTTCATGGCAAAATTCGATATTTTTTTGAGAGCAGGCTGATAAGCTATTGACGTAGCCTTGTTTAAACGGGCAATCTTATCAAAATCTTGATTGGAAAGCAGCAAAGGATTATCACCAACAATAGCCAAACGCGCAGCTCCATTTCCAAAACCCTTTGCCATTCCCTCATATAGCCAAGAAGGTGCACAATCAAAACTAGCAGTATGTGCATTTTCAAAACGTGTAAGCGATAATATATCATCACTAAAAAGTGGTGTAATCACACCAGCACCAACCTTATAAGCATGATATGCAATACGCCGAACAAGTGGTAATGCTGAAACAGGAGCTGTCAAAATAAGATCTTGCCCCTCTTGTAAATTCAACCCAACTTTTACTGTAACTTCTGCAAGACGATTCAGTTTTTCAGGCGAAATCGCCTCATGCATATCAAACTCCATTACCAATATCCTTACTTTGGCTGTGAAAAAACTATCTGTTTATGTACCGTTTTTCTAACATTGTAACAATTGCATTTAACTGATCTGATGAGGGCATAGTATAAGCTACTATTGATTTGCTTTCTCCTTCCTGCCCTACACGATGCGGTGCATCTGTGGGAATAGGAACTTTATTAAGTTGTACTGTGACAAAAGACGTCGCACGCACTTTATTCACCTGAGCGACCTCTATCGAAGAAGACACATTGTGTTCTTCCTCTGCTTGTATTTCTTTACTTGCTAAGTTTGCATGCATGATACTCGGTATATTGCCAGAACGTTCTTGGGCAAAAGCATAAGCAACATCATAAGGACGATCGTTAGAAGGAACCTGTAACAATCCGTTACGTGAACGCTTTTCATAAAAAGCATTACCCCCCGCAACACGAACATAATGCATGTTTTTATAAGGGAAGGATAAACCTGCTGTATGAAAAAACTTAGCGTTTTTAAGTTTTTTATCGCGTTCGCCGCGTAAAACAGCATCAGCTGCTTTTTTAGCAAGAGCAACAGAGGCAGATTCTTTCATAGGGCGCGTTAAAACACCAGGAGCAAATTGTTTATATTGACCAACAACACCACAAATCGTTTTTGGATAAGCACTTGAATTAACACGGTTCATAACAACTGTTCCAACAGCAATCATCCCTTCAAAGCTTGTACGATTTGATTCAAAATACATTGCACGCATAAGGCATTGACGCTCTGTCAATGGATACATTACTGTCTTCGTCTTCTCATTTTCATTCACTTTACCAGCACAAAAATGATTCGTCGCACATCCCACAATAATAAATGGCGCTAGAAAACAGGTAAAAAAAACAGTCCAATAATTTTTCTTCATTTTATATAACACAATTTTTACGTCTTTAAAGCATTCAAAATTTGAATAGATTGTCTCTGTTGTATAGGTATCTTCAAAGAAAGTATACCGTTAATTGTTACAACTTAGTAAAATTTTAATACAAGGAGTCATTCAGAGCTATTTATGCTAAGTAAAAAATAAAAAATTGTTAATCAATCGATATTGTTATTATTGTGAAAATAGCCATGCAATATTAACCCTCATGTTTTAAGGGCGATAAAATATTATTTCTCTAAAAAATTCTCAATAATTTTATATACACAAAAGTTATGAACCTAAAACTGTCTGCATTTAAAAAACAAATACGCATATCCTCTTCAATATAAATTTAAGAAAATCATTAGAAAGAAGTTTTTCCTCCGTTCCAAACTAAACGGATGATAATATTTCTCTGAATAAAATATACCAAAAGAGAACTGCAAAACCCACAATATTGCTTGTAAATTTCTACACTTTTTCTTGCGTTTACCTATAATACACTTTGCATACTTTACCTACATCTATACTGTAGGAAAGTCGTCAGCAAGTACCTCAATGGTTTTTATCTTTCATAAAAAAAGCTTATTTTAATAACTAAGAGAAAGTTTAATCTCTTTTTTTCTCCCCAACTCCAACTTTATAGGTAAGATCATCGCGAGGACGATCAGAAGACATATGGTAACCTGTTATGATATAATGCAGCATTTCCGCAATATTGGTAACATGATCACCAATCCGTTCAATATTTTTTAAACAAAAAAGTAAATGCGTACAAACCGTAATATTGCGCGCATCTTCCATCATATACGTTAAAAGCTCACGAAAAAGAGAGGTATATAAAGCATCAATTTTACCATCACGCTCACGTACCGCATCAACACGTTCCAATAAACGACTCGTGTAAGCGCTCAATACTTCCTTTAACTGATTGAGGGCTAAAGCTGTAATTGTTTCAAGCCCATGATAAAAAGCCGCCGATTGACGTGTTTCTGAAAGTGCTACCGTTCGCTTAGCAATATTTTTGGCCATATCCCCAATCCGCTCAAGATCAGCAGAAATACGAATGGCGCCAATGATCTCACGTAGATCAACCGCCATTGGTTGACGTTTGCAAATAATGGTAATCGCTTTTTCATCAATGTCACGTTCTGCTTCATCTAAAAACAAATCATCCGCAATAACTTCCGTCGCAAGTTGAAGATCACTACAGACAATTGATGCAACAGAACGTTCAATCATTCGTTCTGCATGGCTCCCCATTGCTGTAATCCTTGCTTTCAAATATTTTAGTTCTGCATCATAAGAACGGACCGTATGGTTCTTAGACATATCTTATACTCCTCAATTTACCTATCCAAAACGCCCCGTGATATAATCTTGTGTACGTTGTTCTTTTGGTGAGGTAAAAATCATTTCAGTTGCACCAACTTCTACCAAATGCCCCAAATGAAACATGGCCGTATATTGAGAAACACGTGCCGCCTGTTGCATAGAATGTGTTACAATAACAATGGTATAATTTTTTCGTAACGCATCGATAAGTTCTTCAATACGTGCCGTGGCAATTGGATCTAGCGCTGAACAGGGCTCATCCATCAAAATAACTTCAGGACTCACTGCAATGGCACGCGCAATACATAAACGCTGTTGTTGTCCTCCTGATAAACTTGTTCCTGCCTCATGAAGACGATCTTTTACTTCTTCAAATAACCCTGCCTGCCGCAAACTTCTTTCAACAACATCATGCAATTCGGCACGCGATTTGACCAGACCATGAATGCGTGGTCCATAGGCAACATTCTCAAATATAGATTTTGGAAAAGGACTAGGCTTTTGAAAAACCATACCAACACGAGCACGCAATTCTACAACATCAATCCTCTGGTCATAAATATTTTTTCCATCTAAGGTAATAAGACCCGTTATTTTCGCACCTTCAATCGTATCATTCATACGATTAAAACAGCGCAAAAAAGTCGACTTGCCGCAACCTGAAGGGCCTATCAAAGCTGTAACCTGATGTTCTGGAATATCAAGAGTAATACCATGAAGTGCGGCTTTCTCCCCATAAAAAACTTTTACATCCTGACCACGCATTTTAATTTTCATTACAAAAACTCACCTTACTTTAAAACATAAACTCTATCGAAGTGACTGCTTTATTAGAGTTATCTGCGCCGCTCAAATCGTCGACGTAAAAAAACAGCAGAAATATTCATGATTGCAAGAAAAATCATTAATACAATAATAGCACCCGAGGTTTTTTCAACAAAAGCACGTTCTGCTTCACCTGCCCACATAAAAATTTGAACAGGCAAAGCTGTCGCTGGATCCATCGGAGTCGCAGGAATATTTACAACAAACGCAACCATGCCAATCAAAAGCAATGGAGCTGTTTCACCAAGAGCTTGAGCGACACCAATAATCGTGCCTGTCAAAATACCAGGGGCGGCTAGAGGGACAACATGATGAAAAACCATTTGTGTTTTTGATGCCCCCAGTCCTAAAGCTGCCGCGCGAATAGAAAGAGGAACCGCCCGCAAAGCAGAACGTGTTGCAATAATAATGGTGGGGAGAGTCATAAGAGCCAAGATAAGCCCACCGACAAAAGAAGCTGAACGTGGTAAGCCAAAAAAATTAACAAAAACAGCAAGTCCTAAAAGACCAAAAACAATCGAAGGAACAGCAGCAAGATTATTAATATTAACTTCAATCAAATCCGTAAATTTAGTTTTACGTGCATATTCTTCCAAATAAAGAGCTGTTGCTATCCCTATTGGAAGAGAAATCACTAAAACTATAGCCATCATGTACAGAGAACCAATGATCGCAACTCCTAATCCCGCAGTTTCAGCGCGGCTTGAAGCCCCAAATGTAAAAAAACCAAAATTAAATGTTTTATAAAGCGTGCCATCATGCGCTAAACATTTTATCCATTCTACTTGGCGATTAGAAACTTTGCGGTTTTTTTCCGCTACATGCAAGTCAATCTGTCCTTTATAAGCAGAATCGATATCTGCTGCCGCTAAAACTTTGATTTTTTGTGTTGTTCCAATCAGTTTTGGATTTTTTGTCACCATTTCACGGAGTTGAACACGGACACCATTTGAAAACATACGATTAACATCTCGCAATGCGTTGCGATCATTTTGATCTATATCAAGCTTTTTTACCAAAGCATTCCGTACGAGCAGAGGATAATTGGCAGTGATAAGGACTTGTGAATTTGTCTCACGCTGACCATTGGGATCAATGACCTGCTCATCCAAATAAATCGATAATGTCATTTCACTTTGAAAAAAAGCTGTATAGCCTTGACTAATGATAGACCACAAAAGTGCAAATAAAAAAAAGAGACCAATAAAAATAGCAATCAAACCATATGCTCGAAAACGACGCTCAGCCCAATATCGGCGTTTGAGGCCAATATTGCGACGAGAAACAAGAAAATCTTCATTCATTCATATTGTTCCCGATATTTACGCACAATGTAAAGAGCAAGAATATTCATCAAAAGAGTCATAATAAAGAGTGTCATCCCTAATGCAAAAGCAACAAGAGTTTGTGGAGAATTAAACTCAAAATCACCTGTTAATTGATTCACAATCTTAACAGTCATCGTGGTCATTGCTTCAAATGGATTAAGTGTTAAGTTCGCGGCAACACCTGCTGCTAGAACCACAATCATTGTCTCGCCAATTGCACGTGATGCTGTCAACAAAATTGCTCCCATAATTCCTGGAAGCGCCGCTGGTATAACCACTTTCTTAATCGTCTCAGATTGCGTTGCTCCTAAACCATAAGATCCTTCGCGTAAAATGCGTGGAACAGCTGTTATAACATCATCCGACAAAGAGGAGACAAAAGGTATCAACATAATTCCCATCACAACTCCAGCTGTTAAAACACTTTGGGCCATAATAAAACCAACACCACCAGAAAGAGAAATAGAGAGATCTCGTAAAAAAGGCCCTACCACCTTCAAAGCAAAAAAACCATAAACAATGGTTGGAATACCAGCAAGCACTTCTAACAATGGCTTTACTATTGATCGTAATCGAGTAGAAGCATATTCAGCCATATAAAGAGCCGAAAATAACCCTATAGGAACAGCAAAAAGCATTGCCACAAGCGCGATATAAAGCGTACCAGCAAGGAGTGGTATGAGACCAAATTGCCCTACTGTATTGCTCGAACCACTCGCTGAAAAACGCGGATCCCAAACCGTTCCAAAAAAGAAATTGGACAAGGGGACAGATTGAAAAAAACTAATCGTTTGAAAAAACATGGAAAGCGCTATGGCTGCTGTTGTTAAGACCGCAACTATAGATGCGCAAACCAACCCGACAACAATCAAACATTCAACCTTATTACGCGCACGCTGACGTGGAGCAATTTGTATTATTCCAAAGATAAAGCCAAAGAACGCAATAACAAAAAGAAAACCATAGCCAATGAACTGTAACTTTTCAGAAGAAGAAACCCATGACTGTGCTCTTCTTAACAGATCTTCTGATGCCCCATGAGGTAAAACAAACCCTTTGGCAAATAATTGTGTCCGCACTTCTTCATACGAAGCCGTAGCAAGATCGCCATCAAAGTGATGAACCATTTTAATTAGATTTCGAATAGTCTCTAAAATAAGATCATGATTCACAAGCCCCGTTATATGGGAACTATACGCCTCAACTTCTCGAGAGAGACTATACTCTAAATAAATTGCACTCCCACCATCCCAAAAAATTAAGAAAATAAGAGGTGGAATCACGGTCATTAAAAATGTCCACCACGCATGATAATACGCACGAGAATGCATCTTGTATTGTGCGTATTCAAGAGAACGCGCTCGCATATAAGAAATACAAAAGCCAACAAATCCAAGAAAAAATAGAAGAAAAAGAATAACGGAAATGTGCATATTGTCTTTCAATTTTTACAAAAAAACACCATAGAAAACTTCTATACTGCAAATTTAGCAAATTATTTCAAACGCATGACTCTACCAGCAGAAAAAGCAGAACGCTGCGCTTGGCGCTCCTTTTCAGAAGCAACAATCAAACCATATTCAGCCAAAGGGCTATCTGGACCAATCATTTGATCAGAAAGAAAAAAGTCAATATATTCCCGCAAACCTGAAACAATATCTAGATGTGCTTTCTTAACGTAGAAAAAAAGTGGACGTGAAACTGGATATTCGCCACTTATAATTGTTTCAACGGTTGGCGCAAAACCATTAATATGGGCAACCTTTAACTTATCAGCATTATTTTCATAATAAGACAACCCAAAAACCCCAACTGCTGTTCTATTAGAAGTCAAACGCGCAAAGGTTTCAGAATAATCACCATCAATATCAATAGCCTTTCCATCCTTACGTACAGCAACACAAGCAGCGTGAATTGCTTTATCATCCATTCCCAAAGATTTCATCGCATCAACTGCTCCACTTTCTTTACAGCCTACAGAAAGCAATTTTTCTTCAAAAACTTCACGTGTTCCATGCTTTTCTCCAGGAATGTAAACTGCTATCGTCCACGCAGGAAGAGCACTGTTGACTGCATTCCACTGCGAAATCTTATTTGGCTGTAATTTTCCGTCTACCATAACCTGAGCAGCAAGTGCCTTATACACATCCACTGCCTGCAATTTCCAATCAGGACCATTGATATCTGTTGCAAAGACAATACCATCATATCCAATACGTATTTCCTCTACATCTTTTACTCCTGCATCAAAACAAGATTGCAATTCGCTTGGCTTCATCGGCCGTGAAGCATTAACAATATCGATTGTATTCTCTCCAATACCACGGCAAAATTCTTTAATACCAGCCCCTGTTCCACCCGATTCAATAACTGGGACTTTAAAATGAGGATACGTTTCTCCAAATATCTCAGCAACAATCTTTTGATAAGGTAAAACTGTAGATGAACCCGCTATCTGTATTTGATCACGCGCATTACTAACATTCGTCAATATAATTGCCAAAATCAGTCCCATCCCAACTGATAACACTTTGCTCATCTATACACTCCTTAGAAGAGAAATTAAAATCTTTTGACCATATTATATAATATCTCAATTGTAATTCACATTTGCATTATAACAAATATAAAAAAGGAACATTCATAATTTTTCTAAAAAAATAATATTCTCTCTTCAAATAAATTTAATTTGAACGTTTGGATTCCACAACATCCCAAAAAAGATGGGCAACATCTGCACCACCAAAGCGTTTGATTTCACGAATACCCGTAGGAGACGTCACATTAATTTCTGTTATATAATCTCCAATCACATCAATCCCTACAAGAAGAAGACCACGTTCCTTTAAAGCTGGACCAATGCGTTCACAAATTTCATAATCACGTTTTGTAAAATCAATCTTTTCCGCACGTCCTCCAACATGCATATTAGAGCGTGAATCTGTTTCTACTGGGACACGATTAATCGCCCCAACAGGAGCACCATCAAGCAAAATAATCCGTTTATCTCCTTTTCGCACTGCATCTAAATAACGCTGAACAATAAAAGGTTCACGATAAATTTGTGCAAACATTTCCAAAAGTGAAGCTAAATTGCGATCATCCTTTTTTAAATGGAAAATACCCGCTCCTCCATTGCCATAAAGTGGTTTCAGAATGATATCACCAAATGTCGCTCTAAAATCGCTTATTTCTTCAATATCTTTTGTAATTAATGTTTCTGGCATCAAATCAGGAAATTCAGTAACAAAAATTTTTTCTGGACTATTGCGCACCCATGCTGGATCATTTACCACAAGTGTCTTAGGATGAATGCGTTCTAACAAATGCGTCGTGGTAATATAATTGAGATCGAAGGGCGGATCTTGACGTAAAAGGACTACGTCCATATCCATTAACTCTGTACGTACAGATTCCCCTAATTCATAATGATTTCCTTCCTCATCATGGACCGTCAATGGTTCTAATTGTGCAATTATACAACCATCGCGCATCGATAAATGGTCTGGTGTATAATGAAAAAGTAAATGCCCACGTTCTTGTGCTGCTAAAGCAAGTGCAAATGTTGTATCTCCTTGAATCCGAATCGTTGAAATATGATCCATCTGAATGGCAATTTTCATAAATAAAACCTCCCTATACAAAAACTAGACTAGTCTATGTGCTATAAACTTAGTAAACAATAAAAGAACTATGACAAGAGAAAGCACATGATACAAGAAGCGGATACAAAATTAAGCCATGAGGAAATCGAACGCTATGCACGTCACATCATTATGCCTGAAATTGGTGGTGCGGGGCAGCAAAAACTAAAAGCTGCACGCATTCTTGTTGTGGGAGCGGGAGGACTTGGTGCTCCTGTTCTCATCTATTTGGCTGCTGCAGGCGTTGGTACACTCGGTATTATCGATGACGATATCGTTTCGCTTTCCAATTTACAACGCCAAGTGATACACAAAACAAACATGATTAACCAAAAAAAAACTGAGAGTGCAAAAACCACTTTAAAAGAAATAAATCCTCATGTTGTGGTCGAAAAACACAATCTACGCTTAGATAAAAGTAATGTGGATAAACTGTTAAACACCTACGACATCATCATTGACGGCAGTGATAATTTTACCACACGCTACCTGCTTGCTGATCATGCTGCCCAATGTGAAAAACCTTTAATCAGTGGTGCTGTAGAACGTTTCAATGGTTCAGTAACGGTGCTCATGCCGTATAAAGACAATAATCCTCACTATCGAGATCTCTTCCCCAATCCACCAGCTCTAGGAACTCTCCCAACATGTGCTGAAAACGGAATTATCGGTATTATACCAGGGGTCATCGGAACACTCCAAGCCATGGAAGCCATTAAACTTATCACAAATATTGGTGAACCATTAGTAGGGAAAATGCTCCTCTATAATGGGCTCTTAGCACAATTTAATGTCTTGACCTATAAACGATCAGACTCCAGTACAAATGTGCAAAATACCAAGGTTTGCCTGTAAAGAGTTTGGGGACAAAAAATACAATTATTAGCAGATATTAGCAGAGCCATATTTAACTGTCCCTTTATCGTACTTAACAATCACTTCATGTATCAAGACTTTAAGAATCTTCAAATCATGACTTATAAACAAAATGACATTCATTCGCAATGAGTTCTCCATTGCGCTATAGAGTGCCAGCTTAAAAAAATTTTACATCAGGCAGATCCATTGTTGCAGCTTTTTCATGTAAATGGGGGCTAGCACATTGCGTATATCGGTTTGCATAATATCTAAAGCAAATCAATAACCTCATTTAGGGAGAATATGAAGTTGTCAATGAAAATCAATTTCCACCTTTACCATTTTTTAATGCAACTCTACGGCTCTCAAAAGCATCTAAAACATTTTATATAATGGAGATTGTGTACCTCTTCACACTTTTGTTTGTTACGTTCTTCAATGGGGGGACGGCCCTCATATGAAACAAAACACTATTGCGTTGCCAATTTCACAGGCTTTTTAAAGAGACCTTTCTAAGAAACCTAAGCCCACTTCACGACGATGCTCCTAGAGGGTATAGCGTAAAAACCTTTGAGTCCCATCCTCTTTCTACTTGTGAAGAAGCAAACCTGCACTATCATTCTATTTACCAGCCCCCAGTGTTGCGATAGCTCTTTCATTAAGACTTTCATGAGAGGCATTTTGACTTTTTTAGAGTTTTTATCCACACAACATCCCTGCTTGTGACGTGCAAACAAATAATTTTATTTGATTCAAAATGAGAGGATTTAAGATAAGAAAATCTTACAATATTCAGGGAATAATTTAACATACGTAATGATAAATTATCATTATAAATCAATTTATTATTTGTTATATTTTATGCAAAAGATTAACAATTTATCTCCGTATACTTCTATCAAGAGAAGATGTTGGTTCATCATATATGATAAAGTATTGCTTGAGACTTATTGCGCAAGCGAGAGTCATTTTCTACTTTTGTCAACAAGAAGAAACATATGGATAATATAGCGGAAAAAAGAACCACCAATCGTATGTAAAATTTCAATAAACCAATAATCTCCTCTTTTTTACTATCCTCACTTCTTTTGAAAAAATTCTTTTCTTTACATTCTTAAATAAAAAAAGTTGCCGTTTTTCAAAAAATTTTAAAACTGTGTTTGATGGAACAAACCAGATTTAGTAATGTAAGACACTGTATGCTTTCAATGTGCTTCATAATTTATGACATAGAAAAATTTTTGGTAACAGCTTATCAATTTTCCATTCGTATCATGCACTATAATCGTTTTTCTGATTTATCAGACTTCAGAAATAATCACTTTTTCAACTGTATTTTATATCGTTTTTTGCAAAATAGATTTACCAGAGAACGTCATCCACTTGATGATGACCAAGCCACATATGAAAAAAGTTAAAGTTGGTAATACAAGGTAATAAGACGGTGGAATTGTTGCAGGAAGAAATGAAATAACGCTTAATGCTGCTATTGAAAATATTCTTCCGCTAAAAGATGTCGCTCCGACAATGCCAGAAATATGTCGCGTTTGTTGTTGGTTAAGCTCTGAAAAAAACAAACTCTTTGCTCCTATCGGTACAGTGCAAATAAAGCCATGAATTAACGAAAATGCAATAACTGACGCAGCAATTTGACTGCTATGGACAAAAAAATAAAGCGCCATACACATCAGAGCAGAAAAGAATGAGAAATACTTTATAGAGTTTTTATATTTTTTATCGAGTACATGATATTTAGACATTAGTGCATTGGAAAAATATTGAGCAGAAAAGGCGCCAATATGGCAGAACATGAGTACCAATAACTGCGAATTATTGAGATGGTCGATTTTTCTACCTGAAAGCATTATCGGTTGCCAGAAGTGATAAATAACCTGAATGCCAGCGCTAAACAGGCACATCAACAAAATAAACCACGCTCCTCCTACAGTGTTTTGAAATATCCAGAGCGTTTCCTTAGCATTTTGCAAAATCGTCTTTGTTTTTGTTCCGTTCCCCACAAATGCCTTTTTTTCAGGAACAATAAGAAATATACAGAAAATTATTCCCATCATTAAACTTGAGATAATATATCCCATAAAATATTGCCCAGAATAATAGATTGTTGCAATTCCTATCATACCACTGATAATGCTACCAAAAGAGTTTATCTGGTGAGAGAGATGTGCATAATACGAAAAGCGGTCTTGTTTATGGTCTAGAGAATGGTAAATCCAACCATCAACGGCACTGGTAATGAAGCAAATTCCCGCTGCATAGAGAATTTGTGCAATCATAAGCACTGTTATATTGGGGGCTTGAAGACAGAGAAGATAAAACACTCCCGTCATAAAAACTCCAGCAGTAACGGAATATTTACGTCGATATCTGTCCGCTAAAACAGCACAAGGAAAATCAAAAAGCAAAACAGTTATTGAAAAGGCAATTTGCAGCAGGGCCAATTGAGACAGAGTAACCCCCATAGACATTAGAAAAATGGCGTGATAAACGCCAATAAGCATTCGTATCGCATGGTAAGATCCATAGGTTACAGCAAGTATTCTGGGTCTGTTCATTAGTTTGTTCCACAAACTTTGCAATGAGGATTCTTTTTTAGGCAACGCTTTTGTGTGAAAAGTTTGCTGCTCCATATCCCACCACGGCGATCAATGGACAGGAGCTCACCATAACCACCCAAAAATTTAAGAGCATCCACAGGAGAAAACGTCGCAACTTTAAAATTATTATTAATAGCAGCACAAGTGTCATAGATTAAACTTTCGCGTTTTTCGGGGAGATTTCCTATCAATGGACTGTATACATAGTAACCGGTTTTCTAGGTATATAAAAAAGCCCAAACACAGCAATGTCATTAACAGTGCCGGAATCTCTATAAGCTTGTTTGTTTATCCATGGGACCAAATGATCAGGTTCATCAGATGAAATGAGCCACAAATCGGCTTTAGGAAACTTGATAATATCTTCTTTCACAGTGATCAACATTTGTAATTCACTAACCTCACTTTGACTGTTTCTTTGTATCAACTCACGCCGAAGAACTGTTGTTTTAGGAAAACCAACATCTTGTTTAGTAAAAAGAATTTGTCCGGTCAAATTGGTTATCTTGATGACATCATTGTCGACAAGAATTAATTTTTCCACACCAGAGGATGCAAGTATTGCTGATACATGATGACCAATTCCTCCACGTCCTAAGATGACTACTACTTTTGTAAAAGTATACGTTGAACGGACTCTGGATCCATACCGTAACTTTGATAATGAAAATGATTTCTCGAATAGCGATTATTGAAGATATTGTCCGATGTTTCTACTAACATAAGGAAATGGTTGGAAAAAAGAAAGTTAAACGCGCGGTTAAAAGCTTCTCTTAACATGATTGATGATAGTGAATTATAAGCTTCTTCTATCGTCTTTTTTCAATCCATTATGCAGCAAGAGATACAAAATTTCCCCCGTCTTTCATCTCATTAATAACAAACTGCTTTGATCTAGCACCGAAAATATGTTCTCTTTACGGATAAGAACACGGGTGTATTTTTTAAATATATTGCCGTTCTATTGTCCCTCATGTATTCAATTAAATAAACATCTCCCTCAAAAGCCATTCTAGAGAAAAAACCCTTTTCATCAATTATATAATACGTTGATTTATAATGATAATTTGCTATTTTGCATGTTGAATAAGGGGCTCGAATATTATAAGATTCCCTTATTTCAAACCTGCTTATGTTGAATCAATCAAAACCATCTCTTTGCACATCACAAGTGGGATTATCGTGTGGATAAAAAATAGAGAAGAAAGGAGTAAAAATGCCTCTTATGAATCGTCCTAATACCAAGGGCTGTTGCAACAGTGGGGGCTGGCAAATAGTATGACGGTGCCGGCTCGCACCTTCATAAGCGTAAAGATGGGGGGGGGCAATGGCTTTTACGTTATACCATCCACGGGCGGCAGCGTGAAATGGGCTTGGGTGCTTTAAGAGACGTTTCTTTAAAACAAGCCCGTGAATTGGCACCCCAATGGCGTTCTGTTTTACGTGAGGGTCGTGACCCCATTAAAACCTATATGATACGTAATGCTTCCCTAACTTCCATATCTCCATTAATTCATCACTCATGTAACAGAAATTAAGCCTGTATCAACATCTTATTATTGTCAATCCGCTTTATATGACCTAGTATGAATATTCTTATAAAATATTGTCTAGAGCTTCTTAGAAAATAAAAAAACACCCCTTACATATTAGAACTCTCTTTTGCATTCGCAAACGATAAATAAAGCTTGTTTTTGTCGAGCTTTATTTTCTATGATCTTTAATCGGCTAACTTCAACAAAATACAAATGACACATCACACAACTCTTTATTCACTTTCTTTGATAGAAATGAGAGTAATTTTATTTTTAAACGAAACTCTCAATGAAACTTTGCTTGATACTTGTATTTTCCAACCTTGCTTGAATTATTGTGGTCCAATCACTTGTAAGTATATTTTATTACATTACAATCATCGAAAGAGAATGCCAACCAAACTTTTATCACAGAGTTTTAAATGAGTATCGAATTCAACGCATTCCCTCCATCACTTTATCGAATAAATCTTGGTAATATACTTTTACTCTTGATAAGAAAAAATGCTTATAAACAATTCTTTATAAGAAATTATGGCGCTTTTCTTGGCATAATTTACTGCGTAAATTTTAAAGTTTTAATGGAAAGCTCTTTAATAACAGAAAACCACCGTGTGCCAATGATCAACAAACGCATTAAACTCAAATATCTACATATTTTATGCTATGTGGTGAATCCTGCTGTACACGAAAATAGATTGATGCGTAGACTAAAAAATACATTGGAACTGCCATTATAAATGCAAGTCTAAAAAACAACCACATCTCTTTCTAAAATAGTTTATCTTTAGTCTGATCTCTTTCGCTTTCTTTATTATCCATTGGCAAAGGGACAGGATGATCAGACAAACTGCGTAAATAAAGCAAAAGATCAGCACGATCTTGATCATTTTTTATTCCACGGAAAGACATAATGGTTCCCGGAAACGCTTTACGGGGTGATTGTATATAACGATCTAAAGTTACAAAATCCCATTTTTGATGAGAGTTTGCACGCAATACTCGTGAATAAGCAAAGCTTGGCGCCGCGGCCAAAGGACGGTTCACTATATCCCAAAGCACTGGACCAACACGACCAGATTCATTGCGTCCAGAGGTATGGCATATAGCACATTGGTGAAAAATTTTACGCCCATTTTCAAGATTGCCTTGTTGAAGACGATCTCTTAGTGATAAAGAGCTCTCAGATACCTGCTGCTCCTCTTTTGATACGTCATTCTTGGTAACTGTATGAGGATGTTGAACCGATGAAGAATTGTCATAGATGATATCACTGAGCGTGGAAATTCCTACCAATATAATCAGCACAAAGAGACAAGCACAAACAAAATAAAGAACTGTCGAGCGATTCATAAAAACTTAAACGTTTATCTTTTCATTACCCCTTTTAGTTTAAGCTTTTTCCTTATAACATACAATATTATAAATGCATTACACACGGTATTTGGAACATTACAATGGCACTTGAACCTATCATTCTTATTCCTGCCCGCATAGGCTCAACCCGCCTACCTCAAAAAGCTCTCGCTGAGATTGCTGGAAAACCAATGATTGTTCATGTCGTTGAACAAGCAAAAAAAGCTGCAATAGGGCGGACTCTCGTTGCAACAGATCATAATGATATCGCTAAAGCTGTAACAACTTATGGACATGAATGTATTATGACATCTTGTGATCACAAATCGGGATCTGATCGTATTTATGAAGCTTTAACACATATTGATCCTGAACAACGCTACGATACAATTTTGAATCTACAAGGTGATCTGCCGACAATCACACCTCACGAAATCATCAGTACTTTACGCCCTCTAGAAAACAGTCTCACTGATATCGCAACTTTGGGTGCCAAAATCATTGAAAAAGATGAAGAGAGTGATCCCAATGTCGTCAAAATTATTGGGACACCGCTTTCTCAAAATCGCCTTCGTGCTCTTTATTTTACCCGTGCAACAGCGCCTTATGGAGAAGGACCCCTTTTTCATCATATTGGAATCTACGCCTACCGCCGCAAAGCACTTGAACAATTCGTGGCGCTTAAACCCTCTCCCCTCGAGCAACGTGAAAAACTTGAACAATTACGCGCATTAGAACATAATATGCGTATTGATGTAGAAATAGTTGACACCATTCCCTTAAGCGTTGATACACAACATGATCTTGAAAGAGTTCGTAAGATTTTAGCATGAAAACACTGAAAAAAACCAACAAAATCTCTTTTCAAGGAGAATATGGTGCAAATTCTCATATTGCTTGCTCCAAACTGTTTCCCAAGATGGATGCTGTACCCTGTACTACTTTTGAAGATGCCCTCAACTTCGTAGAAAGTGGACAAGCTGATCTTGCTATGATTCCTATTGAAAATACTCTTGCTGGACGCGTTGCGGATATTCATCACCTTTTACCGCAGTCATCCCTTTATATTATTGGTGAATATTTTTTGCCTATTCATTTCCAACTCATGGTTTTACCCGGTGTTACGCTTGAAGAAATTAAAACCGTACATAGCCATACACATGCCCTTGCACAATGCCGTAAAATCATACGCAATCATGGCTGGATACCTGTTACCTCCGCCGATACAGCTGGGGCCGCAAAATTGATTAAAAACGATGCAAAACGTTCACAAGCAGCCTTAGCGCCTCTGATCGCAGCAGAACTTTACGGACTTGATATTCTTGAAAAAAATGTTGAAGATAGTCCTCATAATATTACCCGTTTTGTCATTCTTTCGCGTTTTCAAAAACACGTACCAAAACCCCAAAATGGCGAAAAAATCATCACAAGTCTTCTTTTTCGCGTGCGCAATGTACCAGCTGCCCTTTATAAAACTCTGGGAGGATTTGCCACAAATGGTATTAATATGACAAAATTAGAAAGCTACCAAATTGGTGGGAATTTCAATGCAACACAATTCTTCGTTGATATTGAGGGGCATCCTGAAGAGCCTATGATGAAACTCGCTCTAGAAGAGCTCGCTTTCTTCTCTGCTGAATTGCGCATTATCGGTATTTATCCTGCTAAAAATGATCGAATGGCACATATATAATATATTGATTTATAATGATAATTTACTGTTTTTCATGTTGAATGAGAGACCCAAATATTCTAAGATTCTCTCATTTCAAACCTGCTTATTCTTAAATCAATTAAAATCATCCCCTTGCACGTCACAAGTGGGATTAACGTGTGGGTAAAAAAACGTTTAGAAAGGAATAAAAATGCCTCTTATGAATCGTCTTAATACAAGGGCTGTCGCAACATTGGGAGCCGGTAAATAGTAAGATAGTACCAGCTTGCACCTTCATGAGCGTAAAGATGGTGGTGCTCAATGGCTTTATCGTTATTAAAGGACAATTGATTGTCTATTTTTTGTGGACAATACAAAATACAATCTAAGCATGGACAAAAAACAACATAAGCAACAATTCACAATTTCCTTTGGCCCTCATTTCTCTCATACAAAAGAGGCCCTTTGGAGAAAAGATATAATCTTCATTTGATTTTATTTTAAAAGAATAACTATAAACCTTCTAAATAAGCTCATAAAATAATTTAAATTTCTCTCAGAATATATCAAACCGCTTTTTATTGTCTCTGACTCAAAAAATGCTCAAATTTATAAAACTACAAAGTACAATTACGCCCCGTTTTTTGCTTTAGCTTTGGTCTTTTCTATTTACAAAAACTGATTTATCTTTAATCATATTTTAAAACAAAAGGGAAAAAAATGAAAAAAATTTTCAGTCAAGGATTATTAGCTGCCAATATTCTTGTTTACTCCAGTGTTGCATTTGCTGGATTTGGTGAGAAAGAATGGGATTTTGCGCCTGGTGAAAGTGCTAAGATTGGTACGCCCGATAAAATGCATCATGGTGTTGAATACTCTTGTAAAATATTTAAGCCCAAGAGAGCGTCTTTTACTTTATCTTACTCTTCTCCTTCTGACTTAGAAAAATTAAAAATTGTTGCTGATGATGAGAAGAAAATAACGCATAATAAAAAACATCAAATCTTTAGGCTTAAAGGTGTAAAATCTCTCACTGTAAGCTTCCCTCCATCAGGGAATTATGTTTTTAAAAATATTACTAAGAAAAGAATTATTGGAACCAATTGTGATACAGGGGATTACGATTGATAATTTTTCCAAGAACATTTAAATTTGGATAGTTTTCTGCAATTGTTGAAATGAGCTTTTTAAATCGGGTAGAGTAAGTTATCAATGCCTGTTTTTTAAAGCAACATTTGTGTTTTGTTTAACAAAATCAAACTATTCAAACTAAATTGCGGAAAACTAAATATTAAGTAACTCTTGCAACCAATTGAATTTTGTATAGTTGCATTTCAGAACATCAAAGCAATTTTTCATAAAAATATTCTATCCGCTTGATACTGCTTGACAGTTGAATCGCATCAAAAACTCGGTTTTACTTTTCAGTTCTCAGGTCTTGATCGCTATAGAGCGAACATTTAAGTCAAGGGGGCGTGTTTTTGGACTGTTAAAAATCATCTGTTATTGAAAGTGATGTAACAGTGGATGTGCTCTTTGGTAACAATATTTTTCCCCAATTTTCTCATTTCAGCTTATTAAACAACCTGTATGTTAAATCCCTCTTTTTGATTGCTGAAAACTTCTCATCATTTTAAAATATTTCTCCCCCCAAAATGCATATTCCTGCCCAAAAATTCTACAACAGGTCTTCGTTAATGAACATCTCCTTAATCTTAAAAATAAAAACTTTTGTTCATACGCAATAATATATGATGCGCGCTCTCAATGAAAGTTAATGATTTTTTTTTCTATTGATTGCTTATGGTATAAATTTAACTCAAAAGAAAATTTCTTTATCGCTCTTGTCATATTTTTTGTTTCTTAGCTTGATTTTTCATTTTAAATCGACAATATGAGATTGGGAGGTTGGTAGTGGACGGACTGCTCGCCAACTGGGTCAGGTCTGGAAAGAAGCAGCCCCAACGAGTTTTGGTACGGGTCATGTACCAGCCTCCTTTGTTTGTTTTGTAAATTACACTTTTATCAATCATGAAGTGTCTTTATTTTTCAAAGTGATGGTGTGATGTGAAAAATAGAGGGAGTGGGTTGTCTTTTAAAAATAACCCTATTTCTTCAAAAAATAATTTGATTGAGAAAAAATCCTTTTATATTAAAGTACCATAGTCATCTGTCGTTTTGTGTTATCAAAATATACGCATAAAGAGCTTCAAAATTGGAATCATTGATGGAAAATACGCCGGTAGAAACGACCTATCGTGTTCTTGCTCGCAAATATCGACCTCAGAATTTCTCTGACCTCATTGGTCAAGAGGCTATGGTGCGTACCCTCACAAATGCCTTTGAAACAGGGCGCATTGCACAAGCGTGGATGCTCACAGGAATTCGCGGAGTGGGGAAAACCACAACAGCGCGTATTTTGGCACGTGCGCTCAATTATAAAACAAAAGATATTCATCAACCAACAACTGTATTGAATACACTTGGTGAACATTGCACGCAAATCATTGAAGGACGTCATATAGATGTTATAGAAATGGATGCGGCTTCGCATACAGGTATTGACGATATTCGCGAAATTATTGAACAAATACGTTACCGTCCTGTTTCTGCACGCTATAAAGTCTATATTATTGATGAAGTGCATATGCTCTCAACGCAAGCATTTAACGGCTTGTTGAAAACACTTGAAGAACCACCAGCGCATGTAAAATTTATTTTTGCAACAACAGAAATTCGCAAAGTTCCTATTACAATCCTGTCACGTTGCCAGCGTTTTGACCTTCGGCGTATTGAATCAACCGTCTTGGTTGCGCATTTGCGCCAAATTGCAAAGTATGAAAACGTAGAAGTGGAAGAGCAAGCACTCTCTATGATTGCTCGTGCTGCTGAAGGTTCTGTACGTGATGCACTGTCCATTTTTGATCAAGCAATTGCGCATAGTCATGGCAACGTTAGTGCTATTGCAGTGCGCGCAATGTTAGGATTAGCCGATCAAGCACGTATTATTGATCTGTTTGAATTTATTATGAAGGGCAAGGTTGTAGAAGCATTGCATGAATTACGCAGCCAATATGATGCAGGCGCTGATCCTCTTACTATATTGACAGAATTGGCCGATTTTAATCATCTGGTTACACGTCTCCGTTTTACTCCAGAGATAGCTAAAAATCTCTCACTTGCTGAAGACGAACGTTTAAGAAGCCTAGAATTTTCAAAAAAACTTTCCATTCCTGTTTTATCTCGAAGTTGGCAAATGTTGCTCAAAGGTCTACAAGAAGTGAGTCAAACCGCGCATCCCCTGCAAGCTGCCGAAATGCTCCTTATTCGTCTTGCGCATACTGCTGATCTCCCAACGCTTGATGAAGCTTTGAAAAAACTTACCCAAGAACAAACACCCCGCACAATTGTTTCAAATACTTCGCATCAAGAAGCCTCAAATGTAAATAATTTGACAAAAGAAACAGCTGTTTACGCCTCTTCTGCTCCAGATATTGCAAATACATCACAAAATCAATCCGCTATAAAAACACCGTTAGGCACCCCATTAGACCACTCTTTACAACAAAAAGATTCATTCAAAACTCCAGATCTTGAAAATACAAACACCCTTGAAAAAACAAAAGCTTTTGAAACTTCTCCATCTGTTGAACTTTCTCAAGATATTGCAGATTTATCGCATTCCTCAACGCACGAAGTAGAAGAGATGGCTGAAACGCAATCCATAGTCATCAATTCTTTGCACGATATTGTTACATTAGCTGAACAGCATAATGATGTTCCTTTCAAACTTCTTATTAAAGAATTTGTTCACCCTGTTTCTTTTAAACTAGGACATATTACCTTAAGACTTGCTGAAAATGCTCCCCTTTCACTTGCTCGTGATATCGAAAAAACACTTTTCCAATGGACAAAAAAACGTTGGACGATAACTTTTGTTAATGAAGGAGGGGGTCCAACCCTACAAGAAGAGAGTTTGGCTCTCCAAAAAACTCTTTTTTCCAATGCACAAGCAGATCCTGACATTGCAAAAATACTCGACTATTTCCCAGAAGCAAAAATTGTCGATATCCGTCTGAATAAACAAGAAAACGATCTTGATTTACTCTCCAATACCGTTAAAAATGAAAATGATATCAATGATGAATAAGGATACTCACTCCTATGCGTAAAATGATGGACATGATGAAAAAAGCCAAAGAAATGCAAGAACAAATGCAAAAAATGCGAGAGGAAATGGCAAATATGCAAGCCGTTGGCTCTGCAGGCGGTGGTCTTGTAAACGTCATTGTAAATGGTAACAACGCCATAATAGCGTTGCAAATTGATCCTTCATTACTTAAACCTGAGGAAGCTGAAATTCTTGAAGATCTCATTGTAGCAGCACATCATGAAGCGAAAGCAAAAATTGAAATCGCTATAGAAGAAAAAACCAAAAGCATAACAGCAGGGCTACCGCTCCCAACAGGTTTTAAACTTCCACTCTAATGTAGCGGATTTTATCAAATCCCGTGGAGTAGAGATATGTCTAAATACATTGCCGGACCTGAAATTGAACGTCTCATTCAACTTTTAGCACGAATACCAGGTCTTGGTCCACGTTCGGCACGCCGTGCGGCACTTCATCTAATTAAAAAAAAGGAATCCTTATTGGAGCCTTTAGGAGCAGCAATACAAGCAGCTGTAGATACCGTCGGCATTTGTTCTGTTTGTGGAAATGTTGATACAACGGACCCCTGTTCCATTTGCACAGATCCCCGCCGCGATGATACAACAATTATTGTTGTTGAGGATATTGCAGATCTGTGGGCTCTCGAGCGCGCAAAAACTTTAGCAGCTCGTTATCATGTCTTAGGTGGACGGCTCTCTCCCTTAGATGGAATAGGTCCAGATGAACTTAACATTGCTCCCTTAGTACAACGTGTTGTAAAAAGCGCAATTACAGAAATTATTTTAGCTGTTAATGCCACTGTTGAAGGACAAACAACAGCCCACTACATCACCGATCAGCTTTCCAACTTTTCAATTAAAGTGACTAGGCTTGCCCATGGAGTGCCTGTAGGAGGTGAATTAGATTATCTGGATGATGGGACTTTAGCAGCAGCCTTACAAGCGAGAACAAATCTTTAAAACTTTTTTCTCTTCGCTCTTTTTTTGCTATCATTGCTCTTATTTGATACTATCATCCCTTTGGGGGAAAATTTTAAATTGATAAAGAAAAATCTCTCACTTTTAAACGACTTTGGTCCTGGTATCTTGGTATGTTTACTGATATCAGTCTTAGCGTATGGTATAGAAGTTGTAGAAAAACAACTTTTGGGACAAGCATGGCTGGAAAATCTTGTTTTAGCAATTCTCTTAGGATCGATTATTCGTAGCTGTTTTACTTTACCAACATATTTTCAAAGAGGTATAACTTTTTGTGCCAAAACACTGCTTGAATTTGCGATTGTTCTTCTAGGAGCAAGCATTAGCATACATGCTGTTTTTTCAGCGGGTTGGAATCTACTTGCGAGTATCATATTTGTTATATTCATCACTATCCTTATGAGTTTTTCTATCGGTCGACTTTTTGGGCTTTCTTCGCATTTAGCAATGCTCGTTGCTTGTGGAAATGCTATTTGTGGTAATTCGGCTATCGTTGCCGTTGCCCCTGTCATTAAAGCAAAACATGAAGAGATAGCTGCATCGATTGCTTTTACCGCTCTTTTGGGCATTCTTATTATTTTATTTCTTCCTTTTTTACATCCACTCCTCAATTTATCCTTTAGCCAATATGGTGTTCTTGCCGGTATGGTGGTTTATGCCGTACCACAGGTTTTAGCCGCTACAGCATCTGTTTCTTTTATAAGCGTTCAAATTGCAACAGTTGTTAAATTGGTGCGTGTCCTTATGTTGGGCCCTCTTATTTTTGCCTTATCAATTATTTACCATCGATCGGCACAAACGCGTTTGCGTTGGCACTCTCTTGTTCCGTGGTTTATCATTGGTTTTATGATCATGATGTTGATCCGCTCTAGCAATCTTATTCCTGAAACCGCGCTCCCCCCCATTCGATTTATTGCTCAGTTGTTTACTGTCATTTCAATGGCAGCTTTGGGATTAGGCGTTGATGTCCGATCATTAAAAAAAGCAGGATGGCGTGTTATTTTGGCTTCAACCTGCTCCATCTTTATCCTCGGTATTTGTAGCCTTATCATGATACAATTGAACGATTTAAAACAGATAACATTTTGAAATGTGCGTTCTCAAATATTTGTGCTTTTTCACCTAGCCTGTAATCATCCTAACGGTTTGCTAGTATTGGGAAATTCTTTTACAATGCTAGGTAAAAGTTACAGAAACTTCCCTATCATTTTAGATGAAAAATTAAATGCAATTTCGATATGAGGTGCATGTTTTGTGCTTTTTTCAGCACATAATTGTTTGCAACTAAAAGAGTACAAAATAATATATAGTTTATAAAAATACTGTCTTTTGCTGTATCTATGTTCATCACAATCAAAGTTTTATACGAGATTTACAGAATATATTCTTTATCGGGAAAAAACAAATATAACTTCAAAATTTCTCCTTTCAAATTGCTTTTACTCACTGTATGGTGCAGGAGGATACGAACAACAATCAAATCAATCTTCGAGAGAAAAGATATTGTTGCTTATTGGTATGAGCAATATTCTTAAGTTATTGCAAAACAGGCAAGCAAAATGAAAAAACTAAAAAACACCGTGTACCTTTTGTTTATCATCTTATTGAATTAAAGTTTTTATGCTTATTCTTGCTATAGACACTGCTTCGATTTATTGCGCTGTTGCGCTTGTTCGTCATAAATCTGTTATTGCTCGCATCAGTGAGCGCATCAATAAAGGACACGCTGAAAAACTCATTGGATATATTGCACAAATAACAAACCAAGCCAATATTACTCTTCATCAAGTTGATCGCATTGCTGTCAATATTGGACCTGGATCATTTACCGGTGTACGTGTGGGTGTTTCAACAGCACGCGCTTTGGCATTAGCGCTCGAAATACCCGCTATTGGAGTGAGCGCACTTGAAGCATTAGCAGCACAGACAAAAAGTACAAATACCACATCGGCAATCGCTGTTGTTATTGAAGCAGGAAGAAATATGTTCTATCATCAAAATTTTAATGAGGATCTTACTCCTTTGGGAGCTCCGAGATTAAAAACAATTGAGAATATCCTCGAAGATTTACCGCAGCAAACGATATTAACCGGTCCAGCAGCTGATATCGTTGGACTTTATATTAAAAACAATAAGCTAAATAAAATCGTTGTACTCGATCAAATCTTCTGCAAAGCAGCTGATGTTGTAAACTATGCTTATCTTGCTGCGAATAAAAAACCTCAAGATCCACCCCGCCCACTCTATTTACGCAATGCGGATGCAAAACAGCAAACTGGTTTTGCTTTACCACGAAAAAAATAATGTCTCAATTTTCATCAACAAATAAGCATTTTGCAATTGCTCCACTCCAAACGGATGATAGTGCTTCTCTTCATCAAATTTATCAGAATTGTTTTACCCCTGCTTGGGAAAAACAAGCTTTTGATGATTTTTTAACAGATCACTCTATCTTTGGATATAAAGTCGCCCTCATGAGTGAACCAGAAAAAATTTTAGGCTTTTGCCTCTGCCGTCTTATTCTTGATGAAGCAGAAATCATCACAATTGCTGTTCATCCTCATTTTCGACGACAAGGAATTGGCACCTTGCTGATCGATAGCATATTTTGTCATCTTCACCACGAAGGAGCTATAAAGCTCTTCTTGGAAGTAGAAGAAACGAATCTTTCTGCTTTGAAGCTTTACCAACGTTTTAAATTTGAAAAAATTGCCAAACGTTTTGCCTACTACCAATCACACAACAGTCGTACAGATGCAATCATTATGCAAAAAACTTTTAAGTAAAGAGATTGAGATTTATGCTAAAAACATTTAGACATGCATTATGAATAAAGTAAATCCTAAAAATATACCTCCTGTCCCTCCTAAAAAGGTTTTTATCAAAACCTATGGGTGCCAAATGAATGTTTATGACAGTCAACGAATGACTGATAGCCTGAGCGCGCAAGGTTATGTTACAACACAAACCCCAAATGATGCTGATCTTATTCTCGTTAATACTTGTCATATTCGTGAAAAAGCAGCAGAAAAACTCTATTCTGATCTTGGACGTTTGCGCGTAATGCGTCAAGAACGTGCACCGGACAAACCTTTGATGGTTGGTGTGACCGGTTGTGTTGCACAAGCTGAGGGAAGTGAAATTTTACGTCGTGCTCCAACAGTTGATCTGGTCATTGGCCCGCAAATGTATCATCGCTTGCCAGACTTGTTAGAAAAAGCCAAACGGGGGGAAAAAGTTATTGAAACAGACTATGCTGTTGAAGATAAATTTGCATCCTTACCGGCGCATAATAAACGCGCTGTAAGAAAACGGGGCGTTAGTGCATTTTTAACAGTACAGGAAGGTTGTGACAAATTTTGCACTTTTTGTGTTGTTCCTTACACACGTGGTGCTGAAATATCACGATCTGTCGAGCAAATTACCGAAGAGGCTCGCCAACTCATTGAAGCAGGTGTTAAAGAGATTACGCTGCTTGGTCAAAATGTCAATGGTTGGCATGGACAAAGTGCGAATGGCAAAACTTGGCGTCTTGGCGACCTTCTCCATCATCTTGCCAAACTGGATGGTTTAAAACGTCTCCGTTATACAACCAGCCATCCCCGAGATATGGATGACAGCCTTATTGCTGCACATCGCGATCTTGATATCTTGATGCCTTACCTGCATCTGCCTGTACAGTCTGGTTCAGATCGTATTTTAAAAGCAATGAACCGCCAACATAAAAGTATTCATTATCTTCAGCTTATCGAAAAAATTCGTAATGCGCGACCTGATATTGCTTTTTCAGGCGACTTTATTGTAGGGTTTCCAGGGGAAACAGAGGAAGACTTTGAAGAGACACTTAAACTCATTCAACAAGTACAATACAGTTCGGCCTATTCTTTCAAGTATTCACCAAGACCTGGAACCGTTGGTGCAACAATGAAGAATCATGTTGACGAGACTGTGAAAGACGCTCGTCTTCAACATTTACAAGTGCTTCTTCTTGAACAGCAAAATGCATTTTTGCGTTCTAAAGTTGGTCAAACAACCGATGTTCTCATCGAGAAAGCTGGACGTCATTCGGGACAAATGGTGGGTCGTTCACCTTGGCTTTTACCTGTGGTGGTGGATACAGAAGCCTCTACAGGGACTGTGATGGCAATCCATATTAAAAATGCAAGCTCAAACAGTTTTGTTGGTGAAGTGGTAAACGGGTGAATATATCTTGATTGCAAAATGGATTCTAAAAAGCTCTTTTATTTTTGAAGAAAATGATTACATCTAAAAATTGTGCTCTATGAAAGATAAATTGTCTTTGATAAAGCTGCTTCAAAAAAGTGTATAACACTTATGTCAATAAGGGAGAATAGGTTGAAAAATTCAACCGAAAAAATAAAACGCGTTAAAGAAAAAGTAACAGCTTACCCTAAAAATACTGGTCTCTTGGAAAAAGCAAGTACGCCAGATGTTAGTCGTGTTGTTTTGATTTTTGAAAATAATCAATATGCAAAAGCAGTTTTTGGTAAACTCGATGAAAATCTTGCTTATATCGAACAAAAACTTGGACTTGATATTCATCCGCGTGGGAATGAAGTTCTCATCCATGGAAATATCGCTGCTATAAAACGTGCACAATATGTATTACAGCAGCTTTATGAACGCGCCAAAACACATCAAGAGCTCACTTTATCCGATACAGAAGGAGCGATTGCCATGGCAAATTTGCTACAGGAACAACAAGAAGCCCCAACAAGAATCCAACCTGCCAAAAAACATATTCCTGCACGATTAAGTACGCATAAAAAAACAATTCATGCTAGAACTCCAACACAGGATGCTTATATACGTGCAATGGAGCGTAGTGAACTTGTTTTTGGCGTTGGACCAGCAGGAACAGGGAAAACATATCTTGCTGTTGCGCACGCTGCAATGCTTTTAGAGCGTGGTATCATTGAACGAATCATCCTCTCACGTCCTGCCGTGGAAGCTGGAGAACATCTTGGCTTTCTTCCCGGTGATCTGAAAGAAAAAGTCGACCCTTATTTACGTCCACTTTATGATGCCCTTTATGATATGATACCCGTCGAAAAAGTAGAGCGCATTTTGGCGTCTGGTGTCATAGAAATTGCTCCTCTTGCTTTCATGCGCGGACGAACACTTGCCCATGCCGCTGTTATTCTTGATGAAGCGCAAAATACCACACCCATGCAGATGAAAATGTTCCTCACACGGCTTGGAGAAGGAACACGGATGATTGTCACCGGTGATATAAGCCAAATTGATTTGCCTAGCGGACAAAAATCAGGTTTAATCGAAGCCGTACGTATTCTCTCACAGGTAAAAGAAATTGAAATTATTCGTTTTAATGAAAACGATGTTGTGCGTCATCCCCTTGTTACCGCTATCGTCCGTGCCTATGATCATGATTCTGCTATACAAATCCAAGAAATACCATCTTCAAACGCTTCATTAAAAAAGTGAGTTTGATTTATTATGATTACTATTGATATAATGATCGAAAGCTCTGAGTGGAGTGATAAGCAATTACTTTATAATATCACTGAAAAAGTATTAACAGCAACAATGCATCATCTTTCCTTGGAAAATATTGTCAGTGAAGTCAGTTTGCTCTTTACAGATGACAAACATATGGCACAAATCAACGCAAAATGGCGCAATAAGAATAAACCCACAAATGTATTATCTTTTCCTGCTTTCCCACTTGAAATCGGACAGAAACCTGGCCCCATACTTGGTGATATCGTTATTGCACAAGAAACTGTTGCGCTTGAAGCAAAAAAAGAAAGGAAATCATTTCAGGATCATTTGACACATATGATCGTTCATGGTGTTCTTCACCTTCTTGGCTATAATCACGAAACAGATGAAGAAGCGCATCAAATGGAAAAACTTGAAAGAGAAATTCTGCAAAAGCTTTCCATAAACGACCCCTATATTGATACTATTGAAATGTCTTAAAATGCTAAAAATGAGCCTTCTTAATCACTATCATATGATCTAAGGTCTCTTATCGCTCTATTATAAAAAGAAAGTTTGAAGATTTTAAAATTATGGCAAACAAAATAAATGCACCAAATAATAACAGTCAAACGCCTTCCAATATTGAAGAAGATACCTCTCAACAGGCTCATCATACAGAAAAAACGTCCCTGCTAAATCATTTATTTTCATTTTTACGTGGTCGTAATTACACATCATTGCGGGATGATCTCACTGTTGCACTCAATACTGATAATGAAAAAGACACAACTCTCTTTTCTCCTGAAGAACGTACTATGCTACATAATATCTTACGTTTGCGTGAAGCACGCGTGGATGATGTTATGATTCCACGTTCTGAAATCGAAGCATTGGAAATAAACACCCCTCTTGGGGAAGCCCTTAAATGTTTTGCAAAAATTGGACATTCTCGCATGCCTGTTTATGCCGAAACTTTAGATGATCCACGAGGGATGATCCATATCCACGATATCCTTAATTATATGACAAGCTTTATTATCAACTCAAATCAAACCGAGCAGAAATTCGATTCACTTCAGTTAAACCATAAAGATTTACACACTCCAATTGGTGCATTAAATTTAATTCGAACAGTTCTCTTTGTGCCCAGTTCCATGCTGGCAAGCAAATTATTAACACGTATGCAAACCACACGAACACAGATGGCTTTGGTTATTGATGAACATGGTGGCACAGATGGTTTGGTTTCAATGGAGGATATTGTCGAATTGGTTGTTGGTGATATCGAAGATGAACATGATAACGTCGATAATGCTATCGTCTATGAACAAAATAATAAATGGCTTGTTGATGCAAAAACCGAACTAGAAGATGTAGAAAAAGCTCTTGGTCCTGATTTTATCGTAGGCGAATATGGTGATGAAGTCGATACCATTGGTGGTTTGATCGTCTCTATTCTTGATCGTATTCCTGCAAAAGGTGAAGTCGTTGAAGCTGTACCGGGCTATCAATTTCGTATTTTAGAAGCTGATAAACGCCGGATTAAACGATTGCGCATTTTGCGCATTCCAGAAAATAAAAATTTTGAAAACAATGCCATCTCTAAAGAATAATCAAACTTTTTTAAGTCATTTCACATTTTTCTTATTTTCTGTTACCGGTTGGAAACGACAAATGGGGGTGTTTTTGTGTGGAGCTGCGACTTCTTTTGCACTTCCACCCTTTTATTTAACACCACTCTGTTTTTTAACTTTTCCCATCTTTATTGTGCTTCTTGACACAATACGAACTATCCAAAACAATAAAAAGCGCTTTCTCACCTATGCTCTAAGCTGTGGAATCTTTGGCTTTAGTTATTTTATTTGCAGCTTGTGGTGGTTGTGTAATGCTTTGTTAACAGATCCGGTTTCTTTAGGTTGGGCGGTGCCTTTTGCCATTTTAATCCCTCCCTTCTATCTTTCGCTTTATTGGTTTTTTTCTGGTTTCATCATTGGTTTATTATGGACAAAAGGAATAGCACGCTTCTTTGTCTTAGCCTTTTCTCTAGGATTGGCAGAGTGGTTACGTTCATTTTTATTCACAGGATTTCCGTGGAATTCTCTTGGTTATACAGCCATGCCAACCCCACTACTCATGCAATCTGATGCAATCGTTGGACTTTACGGAATGAATATTCTTGCTGTGTTAGTCTACAGTTTACCAACTGTTTTATTAACGAATGAAAAAAAGAAAACAGCACTTTCTCTTTGCTTATCGCTTATATTATTTCACAGTGGTTTTGGATTTTACCGCCTTAATACTATAGAAAATACTGCGAATGACCCAAAAAACAATTATTGGGTGCGCATTGTTCAACCCTCTATTCCACAAAATACAAAATTGAATAACACTACACAAGAGGCGATATTTGCAGCCCATATGCGTTTGAGTGCAACACCAACAGCCGATCAGAACCCAGAACCTGATTTTATTGTATGGCCTGAAGCCTCTATTCCTTACCTTCTTTATGACAACTCTTTTACGACAATGCGCATTGGCTCTCTTCTAAAACCCAAACAATGGGCTATTATTGGTGCTGTACGTGCCATTGATGATGCACCTCATGCACAAACAAAGTATTTTAATAGCATTGCAGTTATTAACGCTAAAGGGAATATTCTCAATATTTCTGATAAACTTCACTTAGTTCCTTTCGGTGAATATCTTCCTTATGAAAATTTCTTAAAAAAAATTGGATTACATATCCTAGCTGATAATATTGGTGGCTATAGCGCTGGTAGTGTACGTAAAACTGTCACCATGCCAAACGGTTTTGTTTATCTTCCGCTGATTTGTTATGAAGCTATCTTTCCCAATGAAATGACTTTTCAAGGCCCACCACCTCAGGCAATCATTAATGTCACAAATGATGCATGGTTTGGTGTAACACCCGGCCCATATCAACATCTTCAACAAGCACAACTTCGTGCTATTGAGCTGGGGATTCCCCTCATACGAGCAGCCAATAATGGAATATCGGCTGTTATTGATTCTTATGGACGAATAGTTGTAGCTCTCCAACAAAATGTTGTTGGCGTTATTGATTCACCGATTCCATCACCCATTACTCCCATAGGAAGCAATGAAAACAGGATATTCTCTACTTTCATCTTATTTATTCTTATGCTATTGTGTCGTATTGGTTTTGGTTCTACAAAACAATTTAAATGATCAGATGCCCATAGACGGTTTTGTGTTGTGCATACCCGTAATATTGGGAAAAAGTATTACATATTGTTTTAATTCTATGATAAATCAACCTCACATAAATTTGATGTTGGTTTAAAAGTAGAGTGCTGGAAATAAAGAGTTGCATTATGACTGAGACTAGAAAAAAACCTGATCCTATAGATGTTTATGTTGGAACTCGTATACGCTTGCGTCGTAATATCTTAGGACTTACTCAAGAGAAATTAGGTGAGAAGTTAGGCATTACTTTCCAGCAAATTCAAAAATATGAAAAAGGTATCAATCGTATTGGTGCGAGTCGCCTTCAAGCAATTGCAGAAATTATGGATGTTCCTGTTTCTTATTTTTTTGACAAAGGCATTCATACACAACAAGTAGAGGGTTTTGCTGAAAGCGACAGTGATTTTATGGATTTTTGTTCTAGTAACGAAGGAATCCAGCTCATGCGTGCCTTTACTAATATCTCTGATGCTAAAGTGCGTCGAAAAATCATTGATTTGGCAAAAGCACTTTCAGAAGAAGATATGACAACCAAACTATAAAATAAAAATTACATCTTTTCTTTCCTTGTCTTATAAATCAGCATTGACGATTTGTCATGGTGTTGGCAAATAGGAGCGGCTTTAAGAAACAATGAATGAACTGTCGGTTTTCTTTTTTGAAGGAGTTCCTATGCCGCATCAAGATTATTTTTTTACGAGTGAGTCGGTATCGGAGGGACATCCTGATAAAATTTGTGATCGTATTTCCGATGAAATCGTTGATATGATTTATAAAGAAGCGCAAAAAACCGGTACAGATCCATGGCTTGTGCGAATTGCTTGTGAAACTCTTGTCAGTGTAAATCGTGTTGTTATCGCCGGTGAAGTGCGTGTTCCTGATACACTCTTAAAAAGAAATAAAAATAAGCAATTTATTTACGATGAAATGGGAGCTCCTCTCATTAATCCTACCCCTTTTCGTAAAGTCGCACGCCATGCTATTCGTGCCATTGGTTATGAACAAGCAGGGTTCCATTGGAAAACTGTTAAAATTGATGTTCTTTTACGCCCACAATCAACGGATATTGCATGTGGCGTTGATAATGCTATAGATCGACATGGTGAAGAAGGAGCAGGTGATCAGGGTATCATGTTTGGATATGCTTGCCGTGAAACACCTGCTCTCATGCCAGCACCCATTTATTACGCGCATAAAATTCTTAAACTTCTTGCTGCGGCCCGTCATAAAAATGAAGGAGAAACCGGAAAATTAGGACCAGACGCCAAAAGCCAAATAACAATACGGTATAAAAATGGAAAACCTATCGAGGTAACATCTATCGTTCTTTCAACACAACATTTGGATGAGAGTTGGGATTCCCATAAAGTCCGTACAGTGGTCGAGCCCTATATTCGTCAAGCTTTACATGATATCCCCATTTCTGATCAATGTCGTTGGTATATTAATCCAACCGGAAAATTTGTTATTGGTGGTCCGCAAAGTGATGCAGGATTAACAGGGCGTAAAATCATTGTTGACACTTATGGAGGCGCAGCACCCCATGGCGGAGGTGCTTTTTCAGGAAAAGATACGACAAAGGTTGATCGTTCTGCGGCTTATGCTGCGCGCTATCTTGCTAAGAATATTGTTGCAGCTGATTTAGCAGAACGTTGCACCATTCAACTTTCCTATGCAATTGGCATTGCACAACCCTTATCCATTTATCTTAATCTCCATGGAACAGGAAAAGTTGATGAAAAAGTTCTTGAAGCAGCTATCCGCAAAATAATGGACCTTTCACCTACGGGCATCCGAAAACACCTCAATCTTAATAAACCTATTTATACAAAAACAGCTGCTTATGGTCACTTTGGACGCAAACCAGAAGATGATGGTTCATTTTCATGGGAAAAAACCGATCTCATTAAAACGCTTCAAACAATGACTCAAAATTATGATTAACGACAATACACGTATACGTGAAGCATTTTTTGGTCGACGACAAGGGAAACGGTTACGAGACAGTCAACTTGCGCGTATAAAAACGCTTCTTCCAACTCTTAATATTGATTTAAAGTCCCCTCCACCTTTAAACTTAACGTCTCTTTTTCTCGGTAAAGTAACAGAAGTTCGACTTGAAATTGGTTTTGGTGGAGGAGAACATTTGCTTTATGAAATGGAACATTTTCCACAAACGGGTTTTATCGGCATAGAGCCCTTTATTAATGGTATGGCAAAAATGTTGTTGTCTCTTGAACAACATAAAGAACATCAAAGTCATATTCGCCTTTATGATGATGATGCCACACGCCTCCTTGACTGGCTTCCAAATGCGTCACTTGATGGGATAGACCTCTTCTACCCAGATCCGTGGCCTAAAAAAAAGCATTGGAAACGCCGTTTCATTAACATAAAAAATCTTAATCGTTTTGCACGCGTTCTTAAAACAGGTAAAAAATTCCGCTTTGCTAGTGATATAGACAGTTATGTAAACTGGACCCTCTACCATTGTGCACAGCATAACAGTTTTGCATGGGAAGCTGAAAATCCTAAAAATTGGAAGATGCCTTATCCTCTATGGCAAAGTACCCGCTATGAAGCAAAAGCTCTGCGCGAAGGAAGAACACCTGCTTATCTTACCTTTATCAAGAAATAAATGTTAAAATGCTTTTCTTATAAACAACTTGAAAAGTTTTGCATTTAAGAGTATCAATGAATAAATTCTTGGTCTTATGATGAGGAGTGGGCCGTTGGACCCGCTCTTTTTTAATGTCATAAAACTTGTGAAAATGACTTGGATAAAGTGTATGAACGAAACTGAAAAAATAAGCAATCTTGACGAACCTCGTTTGTTTAAAGAAGATGGTGTTGAAGCACGTATTGCTGCCCTTATTATACCCTTGCTTAAACCGTTGGGCTTTCGTTTAGTTCGTATAAAACTTCTTGGTTTGAATGGTTTAACACTTCAGATTATGGTTGAACGCGCAGATGGCTCTATGACTGTAGAAGATTGTGAAATTGTTAGTCGAACTGTTTCTCCCCTTCTTGATGTGCAAAATGTTATTGAACGTAAATATCATTTAGAAATTTCATCTCCTGGAATTGACCGTCCACTGGTAAGAAAATCTGATTTTTTTCATTGGCAAGGGCATCTTGCAAAAATTGAAACAAAAATAACAATTGATGGGCGCCGAAAGTTTCGTGGAACACTTACAAATATCACCCAAGATGGATTTATTTTAAATACTGATAAAGCCGCTTATGGAGAAGCCATGTATACCTCTATTTCCTTTTGTGATATCATAAATGCACATTTGATCCTCACCGATGAACTTATTCGTGATGCGTTGAAAAAAAATAAAGATTTAAGTCAACAATGCATTCTAGAAGATCATCCTCATGTTTCGGAAAAAACATCAAATTATAAGAATTAATCTCATTTTATAAAAATTAATATCACTGGGAAATGCCCATCGTGTAGCACAAAGAAGGAGAAAATTGATGGCTACAAGCGCTAACAGGCTTGAAATTCTGCAAATTGCAGATGCTGTTGCACGTGAAAAGTCAATTGACCGTGAAATTGTCATTTCTGCGATGGCTGATGCTATTCAGAAAGCGGCGCGTTCTCGTTATGGTCAAGAAACCAATATCCGTGCTGAAATCAATTCCAAAACAGGTGAAATTAAATTACAACGCTTGCTTAAAATTGTTGATGTCATTGAAGATTATACAACTGAAATTACTTTATCTGACGCGCTCAAACGCCAAGCGGACGCGAAAATTGGTGATTTTTTTGCTGATCTTTTACCTCCTATGGACTTTGGGCGTATCGCAGCACAATCTGCTAAACAGGTTATTGTGCAAAAAGTTCGTGATGCAGAGCGTGATCAACAATATGAAGAATTCAAAAATAAAATTGGTGAAATTATTTCTGGTACAGTAAAACGTGTAGAATATGGTAATGTTATCGTTGATCTAGGACGTGGTGAAGCTATCGTGCGCCGTGATGAATTAATTCCACGAGAATCCTTCCGCTACGGAGACCGTATTCGTGCTTTTGTCAATGATGTGCATCGTGAATCGCGCGGCCCGCAAATTTTCCTTTCACGCACACACCCTCAATTTATGGTAAAACTTTTCACTATGGAAGTACCAGAAATCTATGATGGCATTATAGAAATTAAATCCGTTGCCCGTGATCCTGGTTCTCGTGCTAAAATTGCTGTTGTTTCACGTGATGGCTCCATTGATCCTGTTGGAGCATGTGTTGGAATGCGAGGAAGTCGTGTACAGGCTGTTGTTGCAGAACTACAAGGCGAAAAAATTGATATTATCCCTTGGTCCCCTGATGCTGCAACATTTATCGTCAATGCATTACAACCTGCTGAAGTTTCTAAAGTCGTTCTCGATGAAGATGCAGAACGAATCGAAGTCATTGTGCCTGATGAGCAACTCAGTCTTGCTATTGGTCGGCGTGGGCAAAATGTTCGTTTAGCTTCACAGTTAACAGGATGGAATATTGATATTTTAACAGAGCAGGAGGAATCGGAAAATCGTCAAAAGGAATTTACCGAACGCAGTAAAATGTTTATGGAATCCTTAGACGTTGACGAAATGATTGGGCAAGTTATGGCCTCAGAAGGCTTTTCTTCCATTGAGGAAATTGCCTATATTAATCTTGAAGAAATCGCTTCCATTGATGGTTTTGATCATGAGACTGCTGCTGAAATCCAAAACCGTGCACGCGAATATCTCGAACATAAAGAAAAAGAACTCGATGAAAAACGTAAAAAACTTGGCGTTTCTGACGAATTACGTACACTTCCTGGAGTGACAAGTGCTATGCTGGTTGCTATTGGTGAAGATGGTGTCAAAACAATTGAAGACTTTGCTGGCTATGCTGTCGACGATTTGGTTGGCTGGAGAGAGCGTAAAGATGGTCAAACACAGAGTTTTTCTGGTATCCTGACCCCTTTTGATATTACACGTGCTGATGCAGAAGCTATGGTTTTAGCAGCACGTGTGCAAGCGGGCTGGATAGACCAAGCTGATCTTGTGGCAGAAACTCCTGCAGAAAGTGAAAATTCTGCAAAAGATGAAAACAATTAATGTGAACGTGGATAAACTTTAAATGAATGAACGGACCTGTATCGTAACAAGAAAAAATGCTTCAGCTGAAACGCTGATCCGTTTTGTTATTGGTCCTAATAATCAAATTGTTCCTGATCTTAAATCCAATTTACCCGGGCGTGGTGTTTGGATTTCTGCTTGCCATTCTGCTATTGAAGCAGCAATAAAACAGAACGCTTTTAAGAAAAGTTTTAAAACAGATGTTGAGGTTTCACCAAATCTTGCGCATATTGTTGATACACTTTTACTAAAAACTGCTCTTTCAAACCTTTCCATGGCGCGAAAAGCTGGTGCCGTTGTCATGGGGGCAACAAAAGTTGATGCTGCTATCCGCTCTGGTCAAGCTCTTCTCGTCCTTCATGCCAAAGAAACTAAAGAAGATGGAAAACGAAAAATTGCACAAGCTATTCATACAATACAACAACAAACAAATCGAAAGATAAAAACCATATCTTTATTCACAAGTGATGAAATGCGCGTGGCTTTTGGAGCCAATCCCGTAATGCATGCAGCCTTATTGGATACCAAAGCTGCCACAGGGTTTCTCAAAACAATACACAAACTGCTCGCCTATCGTGATGATAAGCACAATAAGCTTGGTGAGATAACGGCACAAGCCGTGAAGGAAGTACAATGAGTGAAAATAATAACGACAAAACGACAGCCAAAAGGACTTTAACCTTAAAGCGGTCAGTTCTAGAAACGAGTACGGTCAAACAAAATTTTAGCCATGGCCGCACGAAAGCTGTTGTTGTCGAAACTAAACGGCGTAAAGTAACACGCCCTGACGAAAGAGCTGAGGTACAACAGCCAATTACAAAACCACATGTCGCTTCCCAACGGGCTAAACCGCGATTCGAAGAAGCAGCTCCTCGTGAACCTGTCGCTAAAAGCAATCTTTCATCTGCTGAAATGGAAGCAAGACTTCGTGCATTAGAAGAAGCGCATATTCAAGAAAAAATAATGCGTGAACGTGCCGAAGAAGAAGCAAGACGTATTAAAGAACGTGAAGAACTTTTGCGGCAAAAAACTCAAGAAACAGAAAAACATCAAGAGGAAGAAAATCCACCTGTAGAAGTTCCCCCTCTTCCCGTCACTCCCTCCATCATAGAACCGATAGATATTCCTGTCACACCTAAAAATACGCCTGTTATTGAAAAACGAAAAGTCGATGAACATAAGGAGGAAGATCGGTACGGTCGGCGTGCTAACCTTTCTAAATCAGAAGTACGTGCACCAAAAGTTGTAAAAGGGGCTGATGAACGACGCCGCGGAAAAATAAATCTTAATAGTGCTTTAGATGAAGAAGGAAGTGCACGTGGACGTTCAATGGCTGCAATGCGCCGTAGGCAGGAGAAATTTAAGCGGGCGCAAAATCAAGAGCCAAGAGAAAAAATTTCTCGCGAAGTTGTTCTTCCTGAAACCATTACTATTCAAGAACTGGCGCAACGTATGACTGAACGCTCCGTTGATGTCATTAAGTTTTTGATGAAACAGGGACAAATGATGAAACCTGGTGATATTATTGATGCAGATGTTGCTGAACTTATCGCTGTCGAATTCGGTCATACTGTTAAACGCGTTTTAGAATCTGACGTAGAAGAAGGCATCTTTAATGTCGCTGATAATCCACAAAAAATGCGCCAGCGTCCACCCGTCGTAACAATTATGGGCCATGTCGATCACGGGAAAACTTCTCTGCTTGATGCTATTCGCAAAGCAAATGTTGTTTCTAGTGAAGCTGGGGGTATTACACAGCATATTGGTGCTTATCAAGTGGAGAAAAATGGTCAAAAAATTACCTTTATTGATACACCAGGACATGCTGCCTTTACAGCTATGCGTGCTCGTGGAGCCCGTGTTACCGATATTGCTGTTCTTGTTGTCGCCGCAGATGATAGTGTCATGCCGCAAACGATTGAATCCATTAATCATGCTAAAGCAGCGGGTGTACCCATTATTGTTGCGATCAATAAAATTGATAAACCAGCTGCTAATGCGCAAAAAGTGCGTACAGAGCTTCTACAACATGAAGTGTTTGTTGAAACCATGGGTGGTGAAACTTTGGAAGTCGAAGTTTCTGCTAAAACTGGTCAAAATCTTGATAAACTTCTCGAAGCAATTCTCCTTCAAGCTGAAATGCTTGATCTGAAAGCAGATCCGCAAAGAACCGCAGAAGGGGTTGTTATTGAAGCAAAACTGGATCGAGGACGTGGATCTGTTGCAACAGTTCTTGTACAGAAAGGAACATTACATCCTTCTGATATTATTGTTGCTGGTAATGAATGGGGACGTGTGCGTGCTTTGATTGACGACCATGGTCATCATGTTAAAGAAGCCGTTCCCTCTACACCCATTGAAATTTTAGGGATGCAAGGCACACCACAAGCTGGTGACCGTTTTGCTGTTGTCACGCATGAAGCAAAAGCACGCGAAATTTCTGAATATCGCCAACGGCTAGCACGTGATAAAGCGGTAGCTCGACAAACTGGTTCTCGTGGTTCTCTCGAGCAAATGATGACCAGATTACAAACTACAGGTATTAAAGAGTTTCCCCTTATTATTAAAGGAGATGTGCAGGGATCAATTGAAGCAATCGCTTCAGCATTAGAAAAGCTAGGGAATGAAGAAGTCCGTGCCCGTGTTGTGCATTCTGGTGCTGGAGGAATCACTGAAAGTGATATTTCTCTTGCTGAAGCTTCTCATTCAGCTGTTATTGGCTTTAATGTTCGAGCCAATAAACAAGCTCGTGATTATGCTAAAACGCAAGGAATTGAAATTCGCTATTATAATATCATCTATGATCTCGTTGATGATATAAAAGCCGCTATGTCAGGACTACTCTCACCAGAGCAGCGTGAAACTTTCCTTGGGAATGCTGAAATTCTAGAAGTCTTTAACATTACAAAAATCGGAAAAGTTGCTGGTTGTCGTGTTACTGAAGGTAAAATAGAACGAGGAGCTGGTGTCCGCCTTATCCGCGATAATATTGTCATTCACGAAGGAAAACTTAAAACTCTCAAGCGCTTTAAAGATGAGGTTAATGAAGTACAAAGTGGTCAAGAATGTGGGATAGCATTTGAAAATTATGAAGATATCCGCGCAGGAGATATTATTGAAACCTTCCGCATCGAACATGTCAATCGTACGTTATAAAATAATCCAATGACTTTACTCTTTATAAAACGAGAGACTATTGGGATTTATGTACAATGTTTCTGTTCTTTTTTAATTTTTTCAGATGATTAAAAAAAGAATAGTTGTAATAAGGATAACACTTCGATGAAAAACGCAGAACCATCACAACGGCAACTAAGAGTAGGAGAACAAGTGCGTCATGCCTTAGCGCATATGTTACAGCGCAATATTTTATTCGATGATACCTTGAAAAACATTGTGGTTTCTGTCTCTGAAGTGCGCATGTCAGCAGATTTAAAAATTGCTACCTGTTTTGTTCCTCCTCTCAGTACTGTTAAAAATGCATCTCATATTGATATCGTTGATATCCTCAATAAACATAGCCGTTTTATCCGTGGAGAAATCAGTCATGCGTTACGACAGATGAAATATATGCCTGAACTGCGTTTTCGGCTCGATAGTAGTTTTGATAATTTTTCAAAAATTGACGCTTTGCTGCGTTTGCCTGAAGTAGCACGTGATCTTCACCATAAAGATGAACTTGAGAACTGAAAATATGTCACAGCAACGCAAAAAAAAAGGTCGTTCTATTTCTGGCTGGGTCATACTTGATAAACCAAAAGGAATGAGATCAACAGAAGCTGTCTCTCAAATCAAAAGGCTTTTTCATGCACAAAAAGCAGGGCATGCTGGCACACTTGATCCTCTCGCTTCTGGCCTCCTACCAATTGCATTGGGTGAAGCAACCAAAACCGTTCCTTATGTTATGCAAGGTATAAAAACCTACCGTTTTCATATCGTTTGGGGTGAAGAGCGTTCAACAGATGACCTAGAGGGTGAAATAACAAAAACATCGCTTAAGCGTCCAACGCAAGAAGAAATACTTGCTGTTCTCCCACAATATACAGGTGTTATTTTGCAAACACCTCCACAATTTTCGGCAATTAAAATTGCCGGTCATCGAGCCTATGATTTAGCACGTGAAGGTGAAATTGTTGAAATTCCACCACGCCAAGTAGAAATAGAAACTTTTAAATTAATAGAAACTATTACTAAAGAGCGTGCGCTCTTTGAAATAACCTGCGGAAAAGGAACCTACGTGCGTTCCTTAGCGCGTGATATAGGGCGTGATCTTGGTTGTTATGGTTATATTGCTGATTTAAGACGTATCGCAGTAGCACCTTTTTATGAAGATGATCTCATTACATGGGATAAACTCAAAACAGTAGCGTTAGATCAAAATGCAACAAGTGAAAATGATACTTCCCCAAAAAGAAACTTTTCAAAACTTGATGCACTTTTAATTGAAACAAGTGCTGCTCTCGATTGCCTCACTCATTATGCTCTTAATAAAACCCAAGCCCAGCGAGTCATGATGGGTAATCCAGTATCCCTTTGTCATCACGACGCTCCTCCTGATGAAAATGAAGTTTGCGTCATTTACAAAGATCAACTTCTTGCGATAGGCTCCCTTGATAAAAACTTGTTCAAGCCAAAGCGTATCTTTACAATTTGATCTATTTTTTCTTACAATCCTCTCTTGGAAAAGAGATTTTTTCATATCAATATTGTTTTACACTCACCTTTTTACGATAATTTGTGTTATAACCTAAATCCGCAATATGTTGATAAATTTATCTTAACTTGTGCCAATAATATATTGATTTATAATCATAAATCGCCTTTTTATGTTAAATGAGACCCCCAAATATTGTAAGATTCTCTCATCTTAAATCCTCTTATGTTGAATCAATAATAATCATTTATTTGCACGTCATAAGCGAGACTGATGTGTGGGTAAAAAACTCTAAAGAAAGGAGTAAAAATGCTTCTTATGAATCGTTTTAATGCAAGGGCTGTAGCAACATTGGTGGCTGGCAAAGAGTATGATGGGTCCAGCTTGTACCTTCATAAGCGTAAAAATGGTGGTGTTCAATGGCTTTATCGTTATACCATAAAGGCAGGTCTCTGTTTTTTGTTGTTTTTAATCCTTTCTTTGATCCTTACTAGATATACGTACAGAGCTCTCATTTTAAGAAGATTTTCTAGAAGAGGAATCGCAAGCTTTCGGTTTTAAAAAAATCATAATATTCATGATTTCAAATTGCTTTTTCAGAAGAAATTTATCCTCCATTTACAAACAGTATAAAATACAAATTACAATATCTCATTTCTCTTCTCTTTTCTTCATACTCACATCTTTATTCCATGAAAATACATTGCACAGGTTAAATAGTTTACAAAAAAAATCGTTTTTAACTCTTGTGCCATTAAGGTAATTGATCAGCAGAGGGCTTTAAATGCATCTCACCAGCATGGGGTATTGTTTGACGTTCAATCATCCGGTGAACCCTTATACCATCAGGCGCACGATTTAAGCGACGCAAAAGCTTATTTACCTCCGCATCTGCTTTTATACGACGATGATTATGACGTAAATAATCTACCCATGTTGGCATATGATAAGCCTCTGTCCAATATTCAGGTCTTTCAAGATCGCGTAAGAGAACCCATTGGCGAGCGCCATCACGTAAACGAATATGGCGACGACGTGTCATCACTTTGAGAAATTCTTCGAGATCATTTTCATGAATTTGATAATCAATCATTATCATGATCGGACCACTTTGTGCTTTTAGATCAAGTAAAAGCTCTGGTTCTCTAAAATGATCAAGGGGATTTAGATCTATCTGAGGAATTTCTTGAATTGTAAATTTTATCCCTGCAAGAGCGCCAAAAATCAAAAAGAGAGAACAAACACTCAAAGCAACTGTTGGAGAATAACCATCAGCCAAAACACCCCAAATCACACTTCCAATGGCCATACCTCCATAAGATGCTGTTTGATAAAGTGCTAACGCACGTGCCACAACCCAACGCGGTGTAGAAAGCTGTACAGATGTATTAAACAGTGATAACGCCAAGACCCAACATAAGCCCGCAGGAAATAAAGCGATATGGCTTACAATCAATGAACGGCTTATTGCTAAAAAAAAGCAAGAAAAGGCAAAACCGATAAATGCACCGGCAATTATTGTCTCTAAACGAAAATAATGCCGTACAGATGAATTAATTATACCAGCTGTCATAGCGCCAAGCCCAAAACAACCAAGTAATGTTCCATAAAGAAGAGCACTGCCCCCAAGAACTTTATGCACAACAATTGGCAAAAGTGCTAAAATCGAAATTGCTCCAATCCCAAAAAGAAACGCTCTCACCATGATACTCAGAAGATTTGGTGACATTGCAACATAACGCAAACCATCTGAAACAGCTCCTAAAAGCCTTTCCCGTGGCAGCTTATTGTTTTCATAGTTTGGTTTCCAGAAAAATAAAACACCAATTAAAGGGATATAACTTATCGCATTAAACAAAAAAGCTGTGGATGCCCCCAAAGCCGCAACGATAGCACCACCAATAGCAGGACCGACACTGCGCATCAAGTTAAAACCAACACTGTTCAAACTAACAGCAGAAGGTATATTCTCCCTGCTCACAATATCTCCTATTGTTGCTTGCCAAGGAGGATTATAAAAAGCCGTTCCACATCCAATCAAAAAGGTAAAGCATAACAAAAGCCAAGGTGTTACAACACCAAAATAGGCTAAAATAACCAAAATCATTGATATAACCATCATCATAATCTGCGCGCACAGCATAATTTGGCGACGATTAAAATTGTCTGCTAATGCTCCTGCCATGAGAGAAAACATAACAAGTGGTAATGTGGTGGCACTTTGCACAAGACTAACCATGGAATGCGAAGAACTAATCAACGCCATTAACCACCCTGCTCCTACAGCCTGTATCAGCCCTCCTAAATTAGAAATAAGCGTGGACGACCATAAATTTCGAAAGACTGCATTACGAAAAAGTTCTAATGTTGAAATGCTTTGCATCTTTTGCCTCCCAATCGATATTTATTGCTTTTTTTATCACACTCATTCTCTAAAGCTGTCATCTTTGTATCAAAAGGATGCATAATTCTTTAAAAAAATTCTCATAAAGCTCTGTTAAAATCAATATTTTAAAACAAAATCCTTTATTGTAAGATAAGTTTTCAAGATAGTTTTAAGGACTAGTATTTTAACCTTCTTTCCTATATAAACCCTAAAATAAGCAAGATTCTTCAACTCTTCTTGTTTTTTCACAGACCCTTGCTGAACGACATCTCGGCTGTGGGTAACTTTGGTTTCTTCGTTTTTTGAAAGGATAATACGATGTCGATTACAGCTGAACGTAAACAAGCTCTTATCGCAGAATATGCAAATAAAGTTGGTGATACAGGATCACCAGAAGTACAGGTAGCGGTACTTTCTGAACGTATTTCTAATTTAACAAACCATTTTAAATCTCATAAAAAAGATAACCATTCTCGTCGTGGTCTTTTGAAAATGGTGTCTCAACGTCGTCGGCTTCTTGATTACCTGAAAGGAATTGACCAAAATCGTTATCAAGCACTTATCAAAAAGTTAGGTTTACGGCGCTAAAAAAATGGGTGGGTGGTTTTTCTAAAAAACCATCCATTTTTTCAGTTTGCTGCTTTTAGTTGAAAACTTAAAAATTTATGAATCATTATCATGGGGCAGGATTGCTGGTTACTTCGCGTTTAAATTGCGATTTACTCCTCTCTTCTTGCAAAAAGACAGAAGTCTCTTGTTGTCCTGCCCAGAGCTTCTAAATATGCTACGCAAAACCGAAACGTGAACACTTAAAAATATGAACACTGATCATTAAGGATAAAAAATGTTCAAAACGCATAAGATAGAAATTGAATGGGCTGGACGACCACTCACCATCGAAACAGGGAAAATAGCACGTCAAGCTGATGGTGCAGTTATTGCTACCTATGGGGAAACTGTTGTCTTAGCAACCGTTGTATCGGCAAAAAGTCCAAAACCAGACCAAGATTTTTTTCCACTTACCGTTAATTATCAAGAAAAATCCTATGCTGTCGGTAGAATCCCTGGTGGTTATTTAAAACGTGAAAGTCGGCCAACCGAAAATGAAACTTTGATTTCGCGTTTGATTGATCGTCCTATTCGTCCCCTCTTTGCCGATGGTTATAAAAATGATACGCAAGTTATTGTTTCCGTTCTACAGCATGATCTCGAGAATAATCCCGATATCCTTGCAATGATTGCATCTTCTGCGGCTTTAACCTTATCAGGTGTTCCTTTCATGGGCCCCATTGCCGGTGCCCGTGTCGGCTACTGTAATGGACAATATGTTCTCAATCCTCATATCGATGAAATGCCTGAATCAAAACTTGATCTTGTTGTTGCTGGAACAGAAAGTGCTGTGTTGATGGTTGAATCAGAAGCACAAGAATTGCCGGAAGACATCATGTTGGGAGCCGTTATGTTTGGGCATAAAGGCTTACAACCTGTTCTTGATGCCATCATCAAACTTGCTGAAGTTGCAGCAAAAGACCCACGCGATTTTATTCCTGAAGATCTTTCTGATCTTGAGAAAGCTATGCTAGAAATGGCTGAAAAGGATATACGAAAAGCTTACACAATTACTGATAAACAGGAGCGATACGCTGCAATTGATGCGCTTAAGGCCGAAATTGTCAATAAATTTATGCCCGAAACGGAAGAAGACTGTCAATTTAGTGCAGAGCAAATTGCAACCGTTTTTAAACAGTTGCAAGCAAAAATTGTTCGCTGGAATATTTTGGATACAGAAAAACGTATTGATGGACGTAACCTTTCAACAGTACGTCCTATCAAATCAGAAGTGAGTATTTTACCTCGCACGCATGGATCAGCACTCTTTACGCGTGGAGAAACACAAGCAATTGTTGTTGCAACACTAGGAACGGGTGAGGATGAGCAGTATGTTGACTCTTTAACAGGTATGTATAAGGAAACATTTCTTCTCCATTACAATTTTCCACCATTTTCAGTCGGAGAAACAGGGCGTCTTGGCTCTCCTGGGCGTCGCGAAATTGGACATGGAAAATTAGCGTGGCGGGCAATTCATCCTATGTTGCCAACGAAGGAATCTTTTCCCTATACTATTCGTGCTGTCTCAGAAATTACTGAGTCCAATGGCTCTTCCTCCATGGCAACTGTTTGCGGCACTTCACTTGCTCTTATGGATGCTGGTGTTCCTCTAGCGCGCCCTGTCGCAGGTATTGCTATGGGTTTAATTAAAGAAGGGGAACGCTTTGCTGTGTTGTCTGATATTTTAGGAGATGAAGATCATCTCGGAGATATGGATTTCAAAGTAGCGGGAACAGAAAATGGTATTACCGCCTTGCAAATGGATATCAAAATTGATGGTATTACTGAAGAAATCATGAAAATCGCACTTGAGCAAGCTAAAGGTGGCCGAATCCATATTCTTAACGAAATGGCTAAAGCTTTAACCAGTGCCCGTGCTGAACTTAGCGAATTTTCTCCACGTATCGAAGTGATGAATATTCCTGTTGATAAAATTCGTGATGTTATTGGTTCTGGTGGTAAAGTTATTCGAGAAATCGTTGAGCAAACTGGGGCAAAAATCAATATTGAAGATGATGGAACAATTAAAATTGCTTCTGCCGATGCTAAAACTATTGAAGCAGCAAAACGCTGGATTCATTCCATTGTTGATGAACCTGAAGTTGGTGCTATCTACCAAGGAACGGTTGTAAAAACCGCAGAATTTGGTGCATTTGTAAACTTCTTTGGTTCACGAGATGGACTCGTCCATATCTCTCAGCTCGCATCAGAACGCGTCACAAAAACAACAGATGTTGTTAAAGAAGGTGATAAAGTTTGGGTTAAATTAATGGGCTTTGATGAACGTGGTAAAGTTCGACTATCAATGAAAATCATTGATCAAAAAACCGGTAAAGAAATTACAAATGAGAAACCGGCAAAAGAAGAATGACTTTTCCCTCTTCTTATAAAATAAAATGCCATCCTCCTCTTAGAATGGCATTTTTTCTTTGAAAGAGACATATGTGTTACTGTTTTTGCCTTTTGAAAACCACAGCCTCTCCCCCCCCCTTCCAAACCAATCTTGGTTGAGTTTTGGTTTAACAGAACTTCCTGTTCTAGAATGGAAGCAAAATTTAAAAGTTATAGCGCCTTGGCGACCAGATTTTTTGAAATTTACCGATGCCCAGTTTCATTGCTCTCCTCAAATAGATAAAACTCTTGTTTATGATGGTGCGTTTTTACGTTTGAGCAAATATCGTGGTTTTAACCAGAATTGTTTTCTTGATTTATTAGAATGTGTTCAACCTGGTGGGTGGATTGTTATCGGTGGAAATAAAACTGCTGGAGCTGCTTCAATGATGAAATGGGTTAAAACGCTCATTCCGATCACTGATAAATTGTCCAAAAACCATGGACTGGTCTTCTGGATTCAAGTTCCACAACAAATCGATAGACAGAAAATTGAACAATTGCGTTCACCACCACTTACTTTTGAAAATAAATTTCAGACTTGTTCTGGAATGTTCTCACACGGTCGTATTGATCCTGGATCTGCCGCTCTTGCTTGTCATATAAACAAAATTGTTTCTGGAAAAACTGCAGATTTTGGTGCTGGTTGGGGGTTTCTTTCTTATGCTGCCCTTGAAAGAAGTGAAAAAATAACAACTCTTGATCTTTATGAAGCTGATTATAATGCTTTGAAAGCAGCCAAAAAACACCTTCAAGACGCAACAACTTCTTGTCCCATTCATTTTTACTGGCATGATCTTGTGCATGAACCAATTGCAAATCTCTATGATACAATTATTTCAAATCCACCATTTCACACGCAACGAACAACAGATATTTCATTAGGGCAGCATTTTATTATAAACGCCGCGAAATGCCTAAAGCCTAGCGGCAAATTGCTTCTTGTTGCAAACCGACACCTCCCTTATGAAAAAGTGTTAAAAGATATTTTTCGTACAGTCTTGATACACGAAAAAAATGACGGCTTTAAAGTTATTGAAGCACACCGCTAGACGAAAAAAGATGACTCTAAAGAATGAAACGTGAAAGATCGATATCAGCAGCAAGTTCACCTATAGATTGTTTGACATAAGCAGCGTCAACTTTAAACGATGTTCCCGCTTTATCGGGTGCTGTAAAAGAAATCTCATCTAAAACACGCTCCATTACCGTTTGCAAACGACGTGCTCCTATATTTTCAATTCTTGCATTTAAGTCCACAGCAATATCTGCTAAAGCATCAATCGCATCATCGGTAATTTCTAAATGAACCTCTTCTGTTGCCATTAAGGCAATATATTGCTTAATCAAACTGGCTTCAGGTTCAGTTAAAATACGTCGTAAATCTTCCCTTGTAAGAGCGTTCAACTCCACACGAATGGGCAGACGCCCTTGCAATTCTGGCAATAAATCAGATGGTTTAGCAACATGAAACGCACCTGAGACAATAAAAAGAATATGATCTGTTTTGACTTGACCATATTTTGTAGAAACTGTTGTTCCCTCAACCAAAGGCAAAAGATCCCGTTGCACACCTTCACGCGAAACAGTAGCACCAGCACCACCATCCCTTGTGGCAATTTTGTCAATCTCATCGATAAAAACAATCCCATCATTTTCAGTAACACGAAGTGCTTCTTGAATAATCTGATCTTGATCAAGGAGCTTTTCAGATTCATCATCAATGAGAGGTTTAAAAGCATCTTTTACTGTTATTTTGCGAATCTTTGTACGACTGCCCATTTTACCAAAAATATCTGACAAATTCATAATTCCCATTTGTGCACCAGGAATCCCAGGAATATCAAAAGTTGAAGCGCTATTGCTGTTATTATCAGCCACTTCAATTTCAATTTCTTTCTCATCCAATTCACCTTCGCGCAATTTTTTACGAAAACTATCGCGAGTCATGGGACTTGCTGTCTTACCAACAAGGGCATCTAAAACGCGCTCTTCAGCATTCATGTGAGCTTTTACTTTGACTTCATCTCGTTTTTTTTCACGCACAAGAGAAATAGCAATCTCCACAAGGTCACGAATAATTTGCTCAACATCACGTCCTACATAACCAACTTCAGTGAATTTCGTCGCTTCTACTTTTACAAAAGGTGCTCCAGCAAGTTTTGCTAATCGACGCGCTATACCTGTCTTACCAACGCCTGTTGGTCCTATCATCAAAATATTTTTTGGCATAACCTCTTCACGCATTGGTCCATCAAGCTGTTGTCTACGCCACCGATTACGCAATGCAATAGCAACAGAACGTTTGGCATCATTTTGACCAATAATAAAACGATCTAGTTCAGAAACAGTCTCACGAGGGGAAAATACAACACACATTCAAATAACTTTCTCTAAGAAGATAATTCTGCATCCAATGTTTCAATGGTAAAATGATCATTGGTGTAAACACAAATTTTAGCGGCAATATTCATAGCTTTACGGGCAATGGTTTCTGCATCCAGATCCACATCCATGAGTGCACGAGCAGCTGAAACAGCAAAATTGCCTCCAGAACCAATAGCCATAACCCCATCTTCTGGTTCTAAGACATCACCAAGGCCTGTTAAAGCTAATGTTACTTTCTTATCAGCGACAAGCATCATTGCTTCAAGACGACGTAAATAGCGGTCTGTGCGCCAGTCTTTTGCAAGTTCTACACAAGCACGCATGAGTTGATCAGGATATTGCTCAAGCTTTGTTTCTAATCTTTCCAGCAACGTAAAAGCATCTGCTGTTGCGCCTGCAAAACCAGCAATAACTGCTCCACCTTTACCAAGACGACGAACTTTGCGTGCATTGCCTTTCATGATCGTCTGCCCAAGTGAAACCTGACCATCACCAGCCATTACAACTTTACCACCTTTTCGTACAGTAATAATCGTTGTACCATACATTATGTTTGGCCTATGTTCTGCCATAAGAAAATTCATTAATATTGACCTCTATTTTTAATATTGTTTTCTTTTCATCAAATGTAACATCCAATTACTATGACCTTTATTTAAGAACATACATTGCAAAACACAATGATCTAACAAAATTCAATTTATTGAAATAAAAAAATGATATCATTGTTATCAATGCAAATTGTTGCTAAAGAGTTTTAGTAAACAGTTTGCGTCTTTTAAAGGAAAAACTATGAAAAAAATAGCTATAGGGACACTGGGAGGAACAATTGCCATGGCTGCTGACGATTTTGGCAAAATGCAGCCAACATTAACTTCAGATGTTCTCATAAAAAATGTTCCTTATTTAAATAAAGTTGCTGATATTCACGCGCAAACATTAACACAATTACCGAGTGGATCTTTGTCCTTTAAGATTCTGTTTGAAATCATAGAGTGGGCAACACAACAAATAAAAAATGGCGCAGAAGGCATTGTTTTAACTCAAGGGACTGATACAATTGAGGAAACTGCTTTTTTTCTTTCTCTTTATTGGGATAAAGCAGAACCACTCATTATAACTGGTGCTATGCGCATCCCCTGTGAAGCAGGCGCTGATGGACCAGCAAATATTTTAGCAGCAACACGTGTTGCTGTTCATCCACAAAGTCGAAATAGAGGTGTTTTAGTTGTCTTCAATGATACCATTCACTCACCTTATTGGGTCCAAAAAAGCCATACTGTTAAAATTGAAACATTTCAATCAGGCTTGGTAGGTGTTTTAGGCTCTCTTTTGGAAGGAAAAGTGGTTTATTTTAATGATCGAAATTTTTTCCCAAAAACATTTGATCTTCCTCAAAATTATCATCACCAAGTGGCACTCCTATACTCCTCTTTATCCTCTAATACACAGTTAACGCGCTTCTGTCTTGAAAGTGGGCATTATGCTGGACTTGTCATTGCTGGTTTTGGATCAGGACACTGTAGTTTTGAAGAAGCAGACATCATACGACAATATACACAAAAAATACCAATCATTATCGCTAGTCGCACCTGCACTGGCTCAACAACACGCACAACTTATGGTTATAAAGGTTCAGAAGTTGATCTGATTGCTTCTGGTGCACTCATGTCTGGTTATTTATCAGCAGTAAAAGCACGTTTACTTTTATGGGCCTTTTTGGCACAAGGACACTCATTGACTCAAATCCATTCACAATGGAATGACTGGACCATAAGCTAATAAAAGACTCTATTATTTTAAAGAAGAAAATATGCAAAATAAAACTCGTTTGAATGCAAAACACACACCCTCTTTATCCTTAATTAATGATTACAGAAAAAACTCCTGACTAACACAAATGATTGATACGCTTCTCTCAAAAATTGATCAAGAAGATAACTTGGTCAAATCTATTTCTGATCGATATTCACCCTATCGTGTCTTTACGGCACAAGAATGGTCTCAATTTCGTGACGATACACCATTGACCTTGACTTTTGATGAAATCAAGAATTTACGTTCAATTGATGATCCAATTGATCTTGAAGAAGTGCAACGCATTTATCTTTCCTTATCGCGTTTATTATCCTGTCATGTTGAAGCTGTACAAGAGCTTTTTCATAAGCGTCAACAATTTTTACATCAAAAAGGAACGAGGAAAACGCCTTTTATTATTGGGATTGCTGGCTCTGTAGCAGTAGGGAAATCAACGACTGCGCGCATTCTTCAAGAACTTTTAAAACGTTGGGCATCCAGCCTTAAAGTTGATTTGATTACAACGGATGGCTTTCTTTATCCTAATACTGTTTTACAGCAAAAAAATCGTATGCATCGTAAAGGATTTCCCGATTCTTATGACATTAAGAAATTGCTGTGTTTTCTTTCTGCTATAAAGGCCGGTATTGGTAATGTTCCTGCTCCACTTTATTCGCATATGACCTATGATGTTTTGGAAAATCAAACTATTATCATTGATCGTCCTGATATTTTAATTGTCGAAGGGATTAATGTATTACAGGTCAGTGATCTTCCTAAAGATGGGAAAGTTATTCCTTTCGTTTCAGATTTTTTTGATTTTTCAATCTATGTGGATGCTGAAACAGAAGTCATTCGTCGCTGGTATTTAGAACGATTCAAACGTTTGCGTAAAACAGCTTTTCAAAATCCTGAATCTTACTTTCATCGTTATGCACATCTCAACGAAAAAGAAGCTTCAAAAATCGCGCAAGAACTTTGGCAAACGATTAATTTGAAGAATTTACAAGAAAATATCTTGCCAACACGACCACGCTCTAATCTCATTCTACGTAAAGGAAAAAACCATTTGGTTGAATATGTCGCACTTCGGCGACTATGAGGATTTCATGAATATGCATTTACATCACATTTATTTCAGTTCAACACATGTTGAGAATAGCTGTCCTATACTCTTAGTGAACCAAGAAAATCTTAGTGACTTATCGTTTGATGCTTCAACAACAGCGTGGATGAAAGTAAACGATTTCACTGGAAAAGCAGGACAAATACTCTTTATTCCTCACGAAACGGGACATTTAAAAAAAGTTCTCTTTGGAATTGGCAATGGTGATGACCCCTTTATTACAGGCATTCTTGCTAAAAATCTTCCTGCTGGACATTGGCATTTAGAAGGGACAGCTTCCCATGAAATAAATAGCTACCTTGGACTGGCATTTGGAAGTTATCAATTTAACCGTTATCGTCACGAATCTTCCTCCAAATCGTTATCGATTTCTGTCAACGAAATGGTTGACCTCGATGAGCTTCAACGCATTTATAAAACTGTCTTTCTTGTTCGTGATCTCATCAATATTCCTGCCAATGATATGAATCCTAACACCCTCGAGAAAGAAGCACGCCAACTGGGGGAAGTCTATGGTGCTGATGTCAAGAGCATTTGTGGAGATGAACTTTTAACACATAATTTTCCGATGATCCATGCTGTAGGACGCGCCGGTAGCACTGCGCCACGACTCATTGATCTGCGCTGGGGGCAAGAAAATCATCCTAAAATAACGTTGGTTGGAAAAGGTGTAACCTTTGATACGGGAGGACTCAATATTAAATCGGCAAATAACATGTCACTCATGAAAAAAGATATGGGCGGTGGTGCACATGTTTTGGGATTGGCTAAACTGATCATGGATGCAAAATTACCCTTTTGTCTGCGTGTTTTGATTCCAGCTGTTGAAAATGCAATTTCTGCTAATGCTTACAGGCCAGGAGATATTCTGCAAAGTCGTAAAGGCTTAAGCGTTGAAGTTGGCAATACAGATGCTGAAGGGCGTCTTGTTCTTGCTGATGCACTAACCTATGGCGATGAAGAAAGCCCACAATTCATGCTTTGTATGGCGACTTTAACAGGAGCTGCGCGGATAGCATTAGGACCAGATCTTCCGGCATTTTATTGTAATGATTCACTCTGGGCACAACAAATTTCTCACTCTGCTTATTCTGTTTCAGATCCTCTTTGGCAAATGCCGCTTTGGAAGCCCTATCAGGAAATGTTATCATCACCCATTGCTGATCTTAACAACATAAGCGGAAATAACTTTGCTGGCTCTATAATCGCTGCTTTGTTTCTTAACTCTTTTGTTGAAAAAACCAAGCATTTTGCGCATTTTGATCTTTACGGATGGGTGCCAAAAGAAAAACCAGGCTATCCTATCGGCGGTTCTGCACAAGTTATTCGTGCTCTTTATCACCTCTTTAAAAATAAAACTTAGCACAAAATATCTACAAAGATGCATAGTTCTCAAGTTTTAAAAGTCATTGTTTATCATCTGAAATTGTGTCTACATTGATTGTGAGAATGAAAATCCTACCAATATAATGATTATCATTCTGTTTAAAAATAAAAAATGAGAGGTAACAGATGATCTTTAAAGATCCTAAGCTATATGCATTTAGAGATGATCTAGCAGATCAACGTCTTGAAACAGAAGTTACAGCTAAACAGCTTTGTTCAAGATACAAAACAATATGTTAATACAGCTGTCGCTGGACTTTTTAAAGAAAACAATAAAAAAAGCGAAAGACAAACAAAGTGCTTATCGGGAGGAGAATTGCTCATCTTTGAACAAGGAGAAGCCATGTCATGGGGACAATCTCTTAAAGATGGTTATGTCGGTTATATTTATAATACAACATATTGATTTATAATGATAATTAATAATTTTGCATGTTGAATTAGCCCCCCGAATGTTGTAAGATTTTTTCATCTCAAATCATTTCATTTTGAATCAATTAAAGTCACTTACTTACACGTCATAAGCGGGATTGTCGTGTGGGTAAGAAACTCTAAAGAAAGGCGTAAAAATACTTCTTATGAATCGTCTAAATAGCAAGGGCTGTCGCAACATTGGGGGCCGGTAAAGAGTATGATGGTGCCGGCTTGTTATAGCAGTTTTTTGTATCTCAACTGTAAAACAAATATATGTCGTATCAATACCATACACTTTTCAATATTTACAAGCTGACTTACGTGGACCAATAGAGTATGCCTTATCCATGGGTAACGCTGAAAGATAAGAGTCTTTAAAACCAAAAAACAATACAACTTCAAAGAAAATAATCGACCATTGGAATGGTAATTTATATTTATAAAATCAACACCTATTACACTGATAATTAAGCTGTTGATCAAAACAGAACGCCGTTATGTTGCACATTCACGAGCTTTTTTTCAAGGAATATCCTTTAAGGTAGCCAAGCCATCTCACACCGCCGCCCGTGGATGGTATAGTGATAAAGTCATTGTGCACTATAATCTTTATGGTAGTGAAAGAGTAAGACAATCCCATCATACTCTTTATCTCTTTATCGGCCCTCAATGTTGTGACAGCCCTTGCTATTTAGATGTTTCATAAGAGGTATTTTTACTCATTTCTTTAGAATTTTTTATCCACACGATAATCCTACTTGTGACGTACAAGGGGATTTTTTGATTGATTCAACATATGCAGGATGAAAATAAGAGAATCTTAGGATATTCTAAGCTTTCATTCAACATGAAAAAAATGAATTATTGTTATAAATCAATGTGTTGTTCATACAAAAGAAATAAACCTCTCTCATCAATGCGTTATGCAATAGATGACTCTTATCTGTACACCGTATTTTCTTCTTAATAACCTATTAAAGGAAAGAATTTTTTTAACAGCTGAACCAATGGCTTATCGGCATCCGGCATAGGATATTGATCAAGATCATCAATAAAAACCCATTTTAAATTTTGCCCTTCCCGTCCTTGTGCAATGCCCTTATAATGGTAACAAAGATACAACGGCATTAAGAGATGAAATGTTTCATAAGCATGGCTTGCAAATGTTAAGGGCAATAAATTTTTTATCTGAACATGAATACCAAGCTCTTCATCTAATTCACGAATCAATGATACTTCTGGAGTTTCACCTTGTTCAACCTTGCCACCAGGAAACTCCCATAAACCAGCTAATGATTTTCCTTGAGGACGCTCTGTAAGCAAAACACGCTTATCTTGATCTAATAATGCACAAGCAACAACAAGAAGAAGTGAACTTTTTGCATGCATACCACTCTCCAGCAGAAATAGTAAAGATAATTACACCTTCTATAATGCCCTCTTCTTTAAGATAAAAGACCCTAGAAATACATCTTTTCTAAAAAATATACAGATCTTCAGCATTAAATTTATAGTATATTGGTCAACTTCTATAATCGCCATTAATCATAATGTACTCTTTCGTCAAATCGCAAGACCAAACTGTCGCTTTACCAACGCCTAAACCGATATCAACACGAATTGTGATGTGTTTACCTCGCATATACGTCCCTATTGTCTCTTCGCAATATTCAGGATCTCGCTCACCATTAACTGCTAAACGATGTTCACCAAACCAAATTGTCAAAAGATCACGGTCTACTTCCACCCCTGCCTTACCAACTGCCATAACCACCCGCCCCCAATTAGCATCTTCACCAGCAACAGCTGTTTTTACAAGTGGTGAATTTGCAATTGATAAGGCGATGGTTTTAGCAGCTTTATCTGTTGTTGCACCAATCACATTGACCTCAATTAAGTGGCGTGCACCTTCTCCATCACAAACAACTTGTAAGGCAAGCTCATGTAAAAGTGCACTTAAGTGTTTTGAGAACACCTCATAACGCGGATCAGTTTGACATGTAATGCAAGGAAAATTTTCTTTTCCTGTCGCAAACATCATAAGTGTATCTGATGTCGAGGTATCGCTATCGACAGTAATTGAATTGAAAGAATCCTGAACAGCCTCTGATAACAGGGATTGAAGGATATGCGAAGAAATACCTGCATCACTTATGACAAAAGAGAGCATTGTTGCCATATCTGGTGCAATCATACCAGCACCTTTTGCAATTCCATTAATGGTAACAATCTCTCCCCCACACTCAAATCTGCGTGTTGCAAGTTTTGGAAATGTATCAGTCGTCATAATAGCTTTTGCAGCTTCCAACCAATTCCCTTCTTTTGCTGTCTCCACCATAGTTGGTAAAAGATTGACAATACCCGATGCATCCATTGGCTCACCAATAACACCTGTAGAGGCTATAAAAACTTCATTTTCTCTAGCTGCCAAAACACGCGCAGCTGCACTCATGATTTCATTTGTTGTATGTCTCCCTCTGCCTCCCGTAAAAGCATTTGCATTCCCCGAATTAACAACAATACCCCTAGCAATCCCATGAGGAAGTGAGGCACGGCAATGCTCTACAGGAGCAGATGGGCATTTTGAACGCGTAAAAACACCGGCCACACTTGCTGGTTTATCAAATATAATAAAAAGAAGATCCGTACGACCTTTATATTTAATTCCAGCTTCAGCTGTTGCTATCCGCACACCAGATAATGGCGGAAGCTCTTGTATGTTTTTAGGGGATAAAGGAGATATCTTTAAAGTCACAGTCTATGTTCCATAAAAACAGATAAGGCAGGTGCAAACACATGATTGCTAACAAATAATCCCTAACAAGCAAATGCTAAGATTTTTGAACGTGATAAATCTCTTAAATCACCAAGCAAAAATATTATCCCCTTTTTTCTCGCTATTCTGTATCTTCTTCATCCGATGTTTCATTGGGAAGTGGTGTTCCATTCTGGTTAAGCGATTCCATCAGTTTTGTAACATTAGGATCAGGATATTTCACATCTAACTTGTTGCGTAAATCAACAATCAATTTTTGGTAACGCTCTTTTATCAGTTGTGTACGCAACATCTCTTTAACATCATCAAAGACAGGAGGTTGTTTTAAGCGACGATCTTCTACTTTAATAACATGCCAACCAAAAGGACTTTCAACCGGTTTTTTAGTGTATTCGCCAACTTTCAAACCAAATGCAGCATCCTCAAAAGGCTTGACCATTTGACCATGGCTAAAGTAACCAAGATCGCCCCCAACAGCAGCAGAACCATCTGTTGAACTCTTTTTTGCAATCTCTTCAAAACTTTCCCCTTTACTTAAACGCTTAATGATCGCTTCCGCTTCTTTTTTCGTTTTGACCAAAATATGACGCGCTTTAACTTCATCTTCTTTCGGTAAAGAAGCAACTTCTTTCTTATAAAGAGCTTCCAAATCAGTATCTGAAATCTGATCAACAACTGTCTGTTTAAAATAAAGCTGCTGAAGAACATTGTTACGCATAACTGCCATACGTTTATCATAAGCTTCTGTCTTATCAATGCCCTCACTGATTGCTGCTTTAGCAAGTACCTGCATATCCAAATAAGCTTTTAAAACCATTATACGACGTTGTTCATCAGGAAAACGTGCTAAATTAGGATTTATCTCAAGCGCTAACTCATCCAATTGTCCTGCTGTAATATTTTTTCCATCAACAATTGCCATAATATGAGAGGGAGCAACTGTTTTCTCAGAAGCTTTCTCTAAAGTCTTCAAATCATTCGATGATGAATTCAAACTTTCTTGTGCTATCACCCTTAAACTCGTACTTGCCAATAGGGCGGATGTTAAAAAAAGCATGATAAAATTGAATTTCATAAATATACTCCTTAAAAGTGAAAGCTGGTTCGAGATTCTCGTTTTCTTTACCATAGCATTTTAATCTCTAAATAGAGATAAATAAATCAGTAATTTTACTTTAAAAAGCATAAACTTGTCCTTTTATCTCAGTTTATTGCACCCTATCTCATGTTAATGGGAAATATGATAGTGTAAAAAATGACATATTACATTCAAAATTACTTGGTATTGTATCAATTAAATAGCATGACTAAAGTTGACACGGTGCATTTAGCCTCCTATCTCTACGTTACAATTAAAGTGATAAATTGCACATCAACAAGTATAATGGTACCATATACATCCTATATTAATTGCCTTAGGAGTTGCTTGGGGAATTGCTTGAAGGGTGCGAAGTATGGGGATAGCTATGTGTCTACCCAACGATAATGATAACAATTAAAAGAAAGGACCAGAGATGGTCGGTTTAGGTGTTTTGGCGCGTAAATTATTTGGCTCTGCTCATGAGAGACGTCTCAAAGTTCTTCGTCAAAAAGTTATACAAATTAACGCTTTGGAAGAACAGTTCGTGAAATTAAGCGATGCGCAACTTTGTCAGAAAACTGAGGAATTTCGTAAACGTCTCAGAGAAGGTGAAACCGTTGACTTGCTCCTACCAGAAGCTTTTGCAACCGTTCGTGAAGCAGCAAAACGTGTTTATGATATGCGTCCTTTTGATGTACAGCTCATTGGTGGAATGGTGCTGCATAACTGTGGCATTGCGGAAATGCGTACAGGTGAAGGAAAAACATTAATGGCAACTCTGCCAATTTACCTCAATGCATTGGAAGGTAAAGGCGTTCATGTCGTTACGGTAAACGATTATCTTGCGAATCGTGATGCTGAAACAATGGGAAAAATTTTCGGGTTTTTAGGTCTCACAACAGGTGTGATTCTCCATGATCTTGATAATGATGCCCGTCGAGAAGCCTACGCATGTGATATTACCTATGCAACAAACAATGAATTGGGGTTTGATTATCTGCGCGATAATATGGCTTTTGATCGTAGTCAAATGGTTCAACGTGGGCATCATTACGCAATTGTTGATGAAGTTGATTCGATCCTCATTGATGAAGCGCGTACTCCCCTTATCATTTCTGGTCCTTTAGAAGATCGTACAGACTTCTATAATCTTATTGATACATTTATCCCTGCTTTAATTCCAGAAGACTATGAAATAGACGAAAAACAAAAGACAACAACCTTTACTGAAATTGGTACTGAAAAAATTGAAAAAATGCTTGAACAAGCCGGATACCTTAAAGGTGAGAGTCTCTATGATATAGAAAATGTTGCTATCGTCCATCATGTCAATAACGCCCTAAAAGCCCATAAACTGTTTGTCCGTGACAAAGATTATATTGTTCGCAATAATGAGATTGTTATTATTGACGAATTTACAGGCCGTATGATGCCAGGACGGCGTTATTCCGAAGGACTCCATCAAGCTCTTGAAGCCAAAGAGCATGTTGCCATCCAACCAGAAAATCAGACACTTGCTTCCATCACTTTTCAAAATTACTTCCGTATGTATAGAAAATTATCTGGAATGACTGGAACCGCAACTACAGAAGCTGAAGAATTCAGTAATATTTATGGTCTCGACGTTGTAGAAGTCCCCACGAATTTACCAATACAACGTCTTGATGAAGACGATGAAATTTACCGAACAGCAGAAGAAAAATACCGTGCTATTGTGCGTGATATCCGTCAAGCACATGAAAAGGGACAACCTATTCTTGTTGGAACAACATCTATTGAAAAATCAGAGCAATTGGCAGAACGTTTGCGAAAAGAAGGTATTACTGACTTTAGAGTCTTAAATGCCCGCTATCATGAGCAAGAAGCATATATCATTGCACAAGCTGGAGTTCCTGGAGCTTTAACCATCGCAACCAACATGGCTGGTCGTGGAACCGATATACAACTTGGTGGGAATGTTGAAATGCGTATCCGACAAGAATTACAAGATATGCCTGATGGAGAAGAACGAGCAGCTAAAATTAAAGAAATTAAAAAAGATGTTAAGTGCCTCAAAGAAAAAGCATTAGCTGCTGGTGGTCTTTATGTTATTGCTACGGAACGCCATGAAAGCCGTCGTATTGATAACCAGCTACGTGGTCGTTCTGGTCGCCAAGGTGATCCGGGTCGCTCAAAATTCTTTCTCTCGCTTCAAGATGACCTCATGCGTATCTTCGGCTCTAACCGTATGGATGGCATGTTGCAAAAACTTGGATTGAAAGAAAATGAAGCCATTACCCATCCATGGATTAATAAAGCTCTTGAAAAAGCACAAAAAAAAGTTGAAGCACGAAACTTTGAAATTCGTAAAAATTTGTTAAAATATGACGATGTCATGAATGATCAACGAAAGGTTATTTTTGAACAGCGTATGGAAGTCATGAATGCAGAGGATCTAACAGATACGATTCTTGAAATGCGCAATGAAGTGATTGAAGACCTAGTGGAAACCTATATCCCATTGGGAACATATTCTGAAAAATGGAATGTGAAAGCGCTACAAGAGGAAATTCATCAACTCTTCAATCTTGAGCTTCCAGTAGAAGAATGGGCAAAAGAAGATGGAATTGCTGAAGAGCAAATTTTACAGCGCATATCAGATGCTGTTACAAAATGTGACAATGAACGGACTGAACGCTACTCTCCAGAAGTTATGGCTTATTTTCATAAAGCCATATTACTTGAAACCATTGACACTTTATGGCGTGAACATTTGGTAAGTTTGGACCATTTACGTTCTGTTGTTGGTTTTCGTGGTTATGCACAACGTGATCCACTCAATGAATATAAAACAGAGTCTTTTGAACTCTTTCAGTCCATGCTTAGAAATTTGCGCAGAATTGTTACTTCTAAAATCATGCGTTTTGAAATCATTCAGCAATCTACAGATCCCCTCACATCTTTGCAAACAGATGCTGATAACCCTTTTCCAAATGATCAACCTGTTCCCAATAATCAAGGAGAAGAAAATATTTCTACCTTGTGGACACGAACACAAGGAAATAAAATTGTTAATCCGAAAGACCGTGATCCAAATGATATAACCACCTGGGGAAAAGTTGGGCGGAATGAGCGTTGCCCTTGCGGTTCAGAGAAAAAATATAAACACTGTCATGGATCCTTCGTTTAAAAAACAGTGAAAAATATGAATAAAAAGCGAAACTATGAGCAAGAATTGCGCACCGCAGGTTTAAGAGTCACCCGTCAAAGGCGTATTATTCTCGATATTTTAACGGATACAGATGATCATCCGAACGCGTTTGAAATTTTTCAGCGCGCCCATAAAATAGATTCTAGTATTTCACTCTCAACTGTTTACCGAACCATGAAAACATTAGAAGGAAATGGAACAATTCATCGCCATACTTTTAGTGGTGGTCCCTCTCGTTTTGAGCAAGCAGATGAGCAACACCATGATCATCTCATCGATGTAGATACAGGACAAGTTATTGAATTTCAGTCTGATATCATTGAAAAAATGCAAGAAAAAATCGCAAAATCCCTTGGTTATGATATTATTTACCATCGTCTTGAACTTTATGGGAAAAAACGCAATTCTTAAATTAATGATCTTATATATATCGCTAAAGAACGCTTCATGAAAATGAATCTTTATACGAGTTCACCTTTATAATTTATAGTTTTCATTGGCAGAGAAGTTTTTCTGCTTTATTACCCCTGTTTATAGGATGCTATAAAATAATCAATCGTTAGTATTATTAACAAATTAGGCTAATATTGTCATGGTTTCTTTGCCTCAAGATCGTATGCGACAGCTTGAAAAACGCTTTGAAATAATTGAAAGCCAGATGGCTGAAAATCCCAATGCTGAAACATATGTAAAACTCGCTTCTGAATATGCAGAATTGCAACCAATCGTTACCTCCATACGTGCCTTAAACGCTCTTTATAAAGAGAGTACAGAACTGGAAACCCTCATCAGTGATAAACGAACAGATATAGAGATGCGTAATCTTGCTCAAGAAGAGTTACCATTATTATGTCAGAAGATGGAACAACTTGAAAAAGAGCTCCAGATTCTTCTTTTACCCAAAGATGTTGCTGATGAAAAAAGCGCTATTATTGAAATTCGAGCAGGAACAGGTGGGTCAGAAGCAGCACTGTTTGCCGGTGATCTTTTTCGTATGTATGAGCGTTATGCCAATATGCATAATTGGAAAGTTGAAGTCGTTTCCCTCAATGAAGGAGAAGTTGGTGGATATAAAGAGATTATTGCAACCATTTCAGGTAAAGGTGTTTTTTCTAAACTGAAATTTGAATCAGGTGTTCATCGTGTGCAACGCATCCCTGAAACGGAAACAAGTGGACGTATTCACACATCTGCTGCTACTGTTGCCGTGCTTCCAGAAGCTGAAGAAATTGATATCGAAATTCGTCCTGAAGACATTCGCATCGATACAATGCGCGCATCTGGAGCAGGAGGACAGCACGTTAATACAACGGACTCAGCTGTTCGTATCACGCATATTCCAACAGGAATTATGGTTGTGCAAGCAGAAAAATCACAACACCAAAACCGTGCACGTGCACTGCAAATTTTACGTGCACGCTTATTTGATATCGAACGACAAAAAGCAGAAAGTGAACGTTCAGCTTCCCGTAAAAACCAAGTTGGCTCTGGTGACCGCTCGGAACGTATTCGTACCTATAATTTTCCTCAAGGACGTATTACAGATCATCGTATTAATCTTACTCTGTATAAGCTTGACCGCGTTCTAGAAGGAGATCTTGATGAACTTATTCATGCACTTATCTCCGATCATCAGACAGCACTCCTTATGGAAATGGATAACAATGGATGAACGCGTACACTCTTAATGATGCCATCCGAAAAATACAAAAAAAATTGCATAATCAAGGAATTTCTGAGGCTAATCTTGAGGCAAAAATACTTGTTGAATGGATAACAGGTACAAATGCCTTTGAAAGAATTTCCCAACCAGACTTGGGCCTTTCTTGTGAGCAAATGACACAATTAGAACATGCTGTACAACGACGCCTTTCTGGAGAACCAGTCTATCGTATGATTGGAAAACGAGAATTTTATGGTCTATCTTTTACACTCTCCAAAGAGACCTTAGAACCACGCCCTGATACAGAAACGCTCGTAGATCTTGTTTTACCATACCTTACAAAACATAGTGAAAAATCCCAAAAAATAACATTTCTTGATATGGGAACAGGAAGTGGTGCTATTGCTGTTGCAATTCTTAAACACATTCCCCAATCCTTTGCCGTGGCTGTCGATATTTCTGAAGATGCTCTCAAAACAGCGACACAAAATGCGAAGAATACTGATGTTATAAATCGTTTTACCCCCCTACTCAGTGATTGGTTTGATTCTGTAACAGGTCAATTCGATCTTATCGTTTCCAATCCACCTTACATTCCAGAAAAAGAAATCCAAAATCTTGCAAAAGAAGTGCGACTCTATGATCCTTTGCGCGCTTTAAGTGGTGGTAAAGATGGTCTTGATTTTTATCGAAAGCTCGCTCATAAGGCAAAAAACTATTTGAACACAAAAGGTTTTGTCGCTGTCGAAATAGGCTACTCTCAAGAAAAAGAAGTTTGCCGTCTTTTTGAAAAAAATGGCTTCAAGTGCTTAGAAATGCGCAAAGATCTCAACGATATACCTCGCGCACTTCTTTTTGCATGTAGCCCTTAAAATTCCCAATCATCATCCGTGGTAGCAACTGCCTTGCCAATGACATAAGAAGAACCGGCACCTGAAAAAAAGTCATGATTTTCATCAGAATTTGGTGACAACGCCGCTAAAATAGCAGGATTAACGCGGCAAACCTCAGGGGGAAAAAGAGCTTCAAAACCTAAATTCATCAGGGCTTTGTTTGCATTATAATGAAGAAAAACTTTAACATCTTCTGTCAATCCAAGTGCATCATAAAGATCTTCTGTATATTTGCATTCAATATTGTAAAGATCAAAAAGCAAATTAAAAGCAAAATCTTTCATTTCTTGCCTTGCAGCTTCATCAAGTTTTGCAAAACCCAATTGAAATTTATAGCCTATATAATAACCGTGGACAGCTTCATCACGAATGATAAGTCGAATGAGATCTGCTGTATTTGTTAATTTAGCGCGACTCGCCCAATACATGGGTAAATAAAAACCAGAATAAAATAAGAAACTCTCCAGAAAAGTTGAAGCAATCTTCTTCTTTAGCGGATCATTGGCTTCATAACGTTCAAGCACTAATCTCGCCTTTTTTTGCAAATGGACATTTTCCTCTGACCATCTAAAAGCATCATCAACTTCCACTGTTGAACACAAGGTTGAAAAAATAGAGGAATAAGAACGGGCATGAACCGCTTCCATGAAGGCAATATTTGTTAACACTGCCTCCTCATGCTCTGTTATCGCATCAGCCAACAGTGAAATGGCTCCTACCGTATTTTGAATCGTATCTAGAAGCGTTAATCCCGTAAAAACACGAATTGTTAATTGACGTTCTTCCTCAGTCAAACTTGCCCATGAAGGAATATCATTAGAAAGCGGAACCTTTTCAGGCAACCAAAAATTTCCAGTTAAGCGGTTCCAGACTTCAAGATCTTTCTCATCATGCAATCTATTCCAATTGACAGCGGAAACAACAGGATTCTTAGTTGTAATCTTTGTCATGTGATTCTCTCCTATAGACTACACGAAACACAGCCATCCACCTCTGTCCCACTCAACGCAACTTGCCGTAACCGTACATAATAAATACTCTTTATACCCTTTTTCCAAGCATAAATTTGCGCGCGGTTAATATCACGTGTGGTGGCCGTATCCGGAAAAAATAATGTTAATGAAAGACCTTGATCAACATGCTGTGTAGCAGCTGCATAGGTATCAATAATTTTTTCAGGACCAATCTCATAAGCGTCTTGGTAGAAATGCAAATTCGTATTGTCCATGTAAGGAGCGGGGTAATAAACGCGTCCAATTTTCCCCTCCTTGCGAATCTCAATCTTTGAAGCTATTGGATGAATAGAAGATGTTGCATGATTAATATAGGAAATAGATCCTGTAGGAGGAACAGCCTGTAGATTGCGATTATACAGTCCATACTCAACAACTAAATCCTTGAGTTCCTGCCAATCCTTTTGGTTTGGTATAGCGATATTATTCCGTGCAAAAAGCTCTTGTACAAGGGCAAACTGTGGTTTCCACTCTTTTTCAAGATATTTTGCAAAAAAACGACCATCTGCGTAAGCTGATTTCTCAAATCCTACAAAGACCTTTTGGCGTTCGCGTGCAATTAAATTGGACGTACGTATCGCGTGATACGTTACAATATAAAAATAGATATTGGTAAAATCAATCGCTTCTGGAGATCCATAATAGATCTGTTCACGCGCTAGAAAACCATGCAAATTCATTTGTCCCAAACCAATTGCATGACTCTCAGCATTCCCCTTCGCAATCGAAGGGACACAAGCAATATTGCTCATATCAGAAACAGCCGTAAGAGCACGAACAGCCGCTTCTACCGTCTGCCCAAAATCACGACTTTCCATTGCTTTTGCAATATTCATCGAACCAAGATTACAGGATATATCACTTCCAATAGTGCGATAAGTTAAATCTGTCTCCAGTTCACTCGCTTCACTTACCTGCAAAATTTCTGAACATAAATTGCTCATACTTATTCGCCCAGCTATTGGATTGGCTCGATTGGCTGTATCCTCAAATAAAATATAAGGATAACCTGATTCAAATTGGATCTCTGCTAATGTCTGAAAAAAAACACGTGCGCTTATTTTCTTTTTACGAATCTTGGCAGTATCAACAAAAGAGCGATAATGCTCCGTTAAAGAAATATCACTAAAAGGTTTCCCTGTAACACGCTCAATATCATAGGGTGAAAATAGATACATATCCTCATTATTACGTGCAAGCTCAAAAGTAATATCAGGAATCACCACACCAAGCGAAAGTGTTTTGATTCTGACTTTCTCATCAGCATTCTCACGCTTTGTATCTAAAAATTTCATAATATCTAAATGATGCGCATGTAAATAAACAGCACCAGCTCCTTGGCGCGCACCAAGTTGATTGGCATAAGAAAAAGAATCTTCCAAAAGTTTCATCACAGGTAGGACTCCTGAAGATTGGTTTTCTATTTGCTTGATTGGTGCCCCAGCTTCTCGCAAATTGGTCAAACAAAGTGCTACACCTCCACCACGTTTTGAGAGTTGTAAAGCTGAATTGACCGAACGCCCTATCGATTCCATATTGTCTTCAACACGCAACAAAAAACATGAGACCAATTCACCACGTTGCTTTTTTCCTGCATTCAAAAATGTCGGTGTTGCCGGTTGGAATCGACCTGTAATAATCTCGTCTACTAAAATTTCAGCAAGCGTTTTATTCCCTTGAGCTAAATACAAAGCGACAAGGCAAACGCGGTCTTCATAACGCTCAAGATAGCGTTTTCCATCAAAAGTTTTTAGTGTATAGCTGGTATAATACTTAAACGCACCCAAAAAAGTAGGAAAACGAAACTTAAATGCATAAGCACGTTTAAAAAGCTTTTTGATAAAAGAAAAATCATAAAGCTCAAATAATGCTTTTTCGTAATAACCTTCTTCTATCAAATAATCTATTTTTTCCTTCAAGTTATGAAAAAATACTGTGTTTTGATTAACATGCTGAAGAAAATATTGTCGTGCTGCAAGTCTGTCCATATCAAATTGAATATGACCATTTTCATCATAAAGATTAAGCATTGCATTCAACGCATGATAATCCATAATCTGACCTGATTTTTGCGATTGTTCTATACCAATTGTTTCCAAAATTTTTCCAATCCCTTCTTCACACAAATAACATCTTCATCCGTTCCACGTAACTCAAAACGATAAAGACAAGGTACGAAACATTTTTCAGAAATGATCTTACTGGCTAAATTATAATAGCGACCAAAATTGCGATTCCCACCACCAATAACACCACGAATCCATTTGCGGTTTTCTATCTCATTGAGGAAACGGATAACTGCTTTCGGAACAGCCCCTCTCCCTTCACCATCTGCATAGGTAGGAACAACTAATATATAAGGCTCATTAACTAACACAGATGGGTTTTTCTTATCAATCTTGAAAAGTCGTTGATCAAGCTGAGAAACAAAATGTTCAGTATTACCCGTTGCACTCGAATAATAAACAATAAGTCCCATTAAACACAAAGACCGCTAATCATATCTGGTCTAAAACCAGACCAATGATTTTCACCACAAACAACCACAGGAACCTGACGATATCCTAGAGATTGAACAAAAGTATATGCTTGTTCATCACGAGAAATATCGACTACACGATAATGAATACCTTTAGCATCAAAGGCACGACGCGTAGCATCACATTGAACACAAGATGGTTTGCTATAAATAGTGACCGGCATTTTCTTCAACTTTCAAAATTTTAACAAATAAACCCTTAAAGGGTTTCTTCTGATAACTTCATCAATACTCAAGGAAACAAAAATAGGAATCGTACACAAACACAGAGGGGCTATACCTCTTGACCTCTTGTCAACAACACATAGCCTCCTGAACACAACAGTAATCCCCATCAAATAATTTAAAAACTATGATGAAAATAAACAATTATTCTACAACTTAAATGGCAAATTCCCTTAAGTTTAAAACAATCTTTTGCTTGCATTACAATTCCCTCCTACTGTCTGAAAAACCAAACACCTGCGGCTACTTCCCGTAGCTTATCTTTACTCTTTCATGACGAAAACAAAAGGAGACTCCTTCGAGAGAGATACTCCCATAGAGATACAACTCTCCTTTTTGTCAATAAACTCTTTAATGATTATAGTACGGAAATAACTTAGATACCAAACGAAACACACTTTTACCCTCACCTGTGCTTATTTAGAATCAACAATCATTCTGATACTATATATAGTATACACACTCTCTTTTTCGTCAAGGAAAATTCAATTATTATTTTGAATTGTCCACGATCTTCTCACTAAGATTTTTAACTCTCAACACATATGTAATAATATAACATTTTTATTGACAAGCGTTATATTATAACATAACTTTTTGAGATCAAATAATTTAAGGTGGAATTATGAGTCTGCATTTCAACAATGCAACATTAGGCTATGTAAATAGGACAGCTATCAAAAACTTCTCAGCAAAATTAAAAGCTGGATCGTTGGTAGCAATAATAGGTGATAATGGTGCGGGAAAATCTACACTCCTAAAAGCTGTAGCCGGATTGATTAAACCTCTCAAGGGCCAAATTACAAAACCGAAAAAAAGTCGGATTGCTTATCTTGCCCAGCAATGTGATATAGATCAAACATTTCCCATTGATGTAAAATCACTTATAAAAACGGGATTATGGTCTTTTTGTGGATTATGGAAAAGTCATCGCCCTTATGATTCTAAAATCCAGAATGCACTTGAAATGGTTGGACTTACAGCACTTGCTTCGCGTTCACTTGATACGCTCTCAGGCGGCCAATTACAACGCGCCCTTTTCGCACGTATTATTGTACAAGATGCCGATATTATTTTGCTTGATGAACCTTTCAATGGTGTAGATCGTAATACCCAAAGGGACCTCCTTGCGTTAATCACACACTGGCAACAACAAGGACGAACAGTTCTTACAGCACTCCATGATCCTGTTGTCGTGCAAGAATATTTTCCTCATATAATTCAAATTAAGAGAGAAAATGCCTTTTATGAAGAAACACAACAGTTTTTCCATAATAACATTCATCACGTGATACCATCTCTCTCATCACCTTCTTTCGATATCAGCATATTAAAACAATACTTCCCCCTCGATGATTCTCGTTCTATAAGGCTATAATAGGTGTACGCATTTTTCCTTGCCCCCTTTATTGATTTCCATTTTATGCAAAGCGCCCTTATCGGTTCAGTTCTACTGTCCATCAGTGCCTGTCCTGTTGGTGTATTTTTGATGCTGCGTGGAATGAGTTTAACAGGAGATGCTATATCTCATGCTATCCTTCCCGGTGTTGCGATTGCTTTTCTCCTTTGTGGATTTTCGCTCCTCTCTATGACACTTGGTGGTATCTTAGCTGGTATCATTGTTGCTTTAGCAACCGCTTTGATTTCACGAAATAGTTTTCAAAAAGAAGATGCAACAATGACAGTCTTTTATCTTATTGCACTCGCAGCAGGTGTCATAATTGTTTCTCTTAAAAATTCAACGATTGATCTGCTTCATCTCTTATTCGGCTCAGTGCTTGCACTTGACACACAAGCTCTCTTGTTCATTACCACTATAATGCTGATCACAATATGCTGTCTTTACACTTTCTGGCGCGCACTGGTATTAGAAAGCTTTGACCCCCTCTTTTTTAAATCACTCTCTCCACTCAGTAAATATGTTCATATATCCCTGCTTATCCTTGTCGTATTAAATTTGGTTGGTGGTTTCCAATCACTAGGAACCTTGCTTTCTGTTGGCATTATGATGATTCCAGCCATTACTGCCCGTTTTTGGCTTTCTCGTCTTGGCCCTATTTGTATACTCTCTATCCTCTTAGGAATCGTTGCAAGTATCTGTGGACTCCTGCTTTCTTTCCATCTGTCCCTTCCCTCCGGTCCTGCTATCATCATTGCTGCTGGATTTATTTATCTGCTCTCCTGCTTCATAAGTCCACGTGGACTTATTGTCGCATGGTTTCCTCGTCTCTTTTACACATCCCTCCCTATCTTAAGGAAATAATATGCCTAAATTTATACAACAATTTGTTCTGCTTGGAACTCTTTTCTTGTTTGTCCTTTTTCCATTTTCTGCTGCTGCGCACAACAAGATTAAAGTTGTTGTAAGCTTTTCCATTCTTGCAGATTTAGTAAAAAATGTAGGAGGCGATCATATTTCTATAACGACCCTCGTTGGCCCTAATGCGAATACCCATACTTATGAACCTAGCCCCCGTGATGCTAAAATTCTTAGAAATGCTCACATTATTTTTATCAACGGTTTGCATTTAGAAAGTTTCATGGATCGTCTCATCACAGCAAGCGGGACAAAAGCGCTTCTTGTCGAAGTGAGTGCTAACATTTCTCCCCTCAAAATTCAAACGCAAGAACACACTTCCCACCAACATCACCATCACAGTGATCTTGATCCACATGCTTGGCAAACTCTTCCTAATGTTGAAATTTATACCAAAAATATCGCTGCTGCTTTATGCAAAATCGATCAAAAATCCTGCGCGAGCTACCAAAGAAATTCCAACATCTACATCCAAAAGCTTAAAGCAACACAAGAAGCACTTACAAAAAAGATTGCGACTATCCCAACAGAGAAGCGTATTATTATTACATCTCATGATGCCTTTGGCTATTTTGCACAAGAGTATGGTTTCACCATACTAGCACCCCAAGGCGCTTCAACAGAAGCTGAAGCAACAGCAGCCGATGTAGCCAAACTTATCAAACAAATTAAAGCGAATAAAGCAACCGCCCTATTCGTTGAAAACATCTCTAATCCCCGCCTCATAAAGCAGATTTCAAAAGAAACAGGTTTAAAAATTGGTGGAACTCTATATTCCGATGCATTATCGGACGAAAATGGTCCTGCTGCAACGTATCTTGATATGATGAAACATAATGTTAAAACCATTATTGATGCGATAACAAAAAGCTAAAACGAGTCTACAAAGAAGTGAATAAAAATATGTAAAATTATAGAGATATAACTTACAATCTTACCAATAATGGTAAAATGGTGTGCAATACTGAAATAATTTATTGAATAAAAGCATGATAAGAAATGGGATTATGGATGTTTTTTGTTTATGCCGCGCCTAAAAAATACATTCTTTTTTTGGAAAAAATAAATTCAAAGACTTCAATAACCTTCTCTCAATGATATTTATAGTTGGTATCCTTCATCTTTCTTTTTGCCTTGCCATTTAAACTCTTTTGTTTTTTATTCGACGTTTACAGAATTGTATCATTATTAATATACAATCATTCTGATAAAGGAAAAATTGTAGGTTTCAACAAATTCGTTTGACCTTTTGGTGGTTCCTGTTTAAATGAATCAACATATTTCTGAAACAAAACTGTCATGGCATGTTCATGTGTAATACTATAAATCTGGGGAAACCCTGTATTTCATCACTTCAAAAAGGGGGATCCATGAATCGTTTTTATCTTTCTATAGCAACATTTACGGTTGCTATCAGCATGGCAACAGTGGGTTTTGCGCAAACAACAATTAGTTTTTGGCATTCCATGAGCGGTGAACTAGGAAAACAAACTGAACATCTTATTAACGACTTTAATGCCAGCCAATCTGATTACAAAGTTGTTCCTTCATTTCGTGGTGAATATGAAGAAGGCATGGTTTCACTCATAGCAGCATTTCGCGGAAAGCAACAACCCGTTCTTGCCCAAATTTATGAAATTGGTACCGGAACAATGATGGCTGCCAAAGGTGCTGTTTATCCCATTTATCAACTTATGGCTGATACAAAACAAGAATTCGATCCTACTGATTATTTACCTGCTATCAGTGGTTACTATTCTGATGTTCAGGGGCGAATGCTTTCTATGCCATTCAATGCTTCAACACCAATCCTTTATTATAATAAAGATATCTTTAAAAAAGCAGGACTTGATCCCGAGACCCCCCCTAAAACATGGCAAGATGTAGAAAAATTTTCCAAAAAAATTCTTGAAACTAAAGCGGCAAGTTGTGGTTTTACAATGTCTTATGCCTCTCAATGGATTGGTATAGAAAATTTTTCGGCATTACATAATGTCCCTTTTGGAACAAAAGAAAATGGTTTTGGTGGACTCGATTCAAAGCTTACCTTTAATGGGCCTTTACAGGTGCGCATGTGGACTGATCTTAAAAAATGGTCTGATCAAGGTATTTTCCGCTACGGTGGTCCTGCCGGCGCATTAGATTCAACACCAATGTTTATGACACAAAATTGTGCCATCTTCATGCAATCTTCAGGGTCTCGTGCTGGAATCCTTTCAGAAGCGCAATTCAATGTTGGATTTGCTCTACTGCCCTACTATGATGACGTAAAAGATGCGCCTCAAAATTCAATTATTGGTGGTGCCTCTATTTGGGTTTTGAAAGGCCATACCTCTAAAGAATATGAAGGCGCTGCTGCTTTTCTTAAATATCTCTCAAGAGCAGATAATCAAGCTAAATGGCACCAGATAACAGGTTACCTTCCAACAACAAAGGCTGCTTATGAACTGAGTAAAAAACAGCATTACTACGATAAAAACGCCGGTGCCGATATTGCCATTAAACAGATTAATCTTAACCCACCAACTGTTAATTCAAAGGGCATAAGATTTGGTAACTTACCACAAATTCGTTCTATTCTTGATCAAGAATTAGAAGCTGTCCTTAGTGGTTCAAAGACACCAAAAGCTGGATTAGATGAAACCGTTAAACGTGGTAATAAACTCTTACGTGAATTTGAAAAAGCCAACCATTAAGGTGTCGTTGTTATTATAAATATCAAAAATTTAACCAAACAGTCAGACCCTTTTCGTTCTTTTTTATTCACTCTTCTAAACTCTTTGTATTAAAGAACCCTCTGAATGCAAGAAAAACAAGTATATTTTAAAAACAGTTTGCTTTCCTATTGGCTGCTTTTACCTCAACTCATTGTGACTTTTTTGTTTTTCTTGTGGCCTGCTGCTCAAGCAATAAAATCGTCTTTCGAGCGTGAAGATCCTTTTGGATTTACAACAACCTTTATTGGTTTTGAAAATTATGTAACAATTCTCTCTGATCCAGCTTATCTAAAATCACTTCTTACAACTGCAATCTTTTCTATTTCGGTTACTGCCGTTTCAATGTCGCTATCGCTTCTTTTTGCTGTCTGCGTTGATCGTGTCATCCGCACAAAAAAAGCTTATACAACGCTTTTACTTTGGCCTTATGCTGTTGCTCCAGTATTAGCAGGTATTTTATGGTTGTTTATCTTTCATCCAACTATTGGCGTCATCCCTTTTCTTTTAGAGAAAATCGGTATCGTATGGAATTATCGTATCAATGGCACTCACGCAATGATCCTTATTGTGATTGCAGCCAGCTGGAAACAAATTTCTTATAATTTTCTTTTTTTTCTTGCCGGACTCCAGTCTATTCCACGTTCCCAAATAGAGGCAGCCGCAATTGATGGTGCTAGCCCTTTTAAGCGATTTTGGACTGTGGTTTTTCCACAGATTTCACCAACAACTTTTTTTCTTCTTATCGTCAATATTAACTATGTTATGTTTGATACATTTGGTATCATTGATAACATAACCTCTGGTGGTCCTGCGCGTGCAACAAGTACCCTCGTCTACAAAGTGTATGATGATGGTTTTAAAAATCAAATAATAGGTGCATCAGCAGCACAATCAACAATATTAATGTTGATGGTTATTGTTTTAACGTTTATTCAGTTTCGCTGGATTGAACGTCGTGTGCAATATTAGGAAGCGAATTATGGTTGAAAATCGCCCTATTCTAAAATTTCTCACCCATCTCATTCTCATTGTTGGTATTCTTATTATTTGCTTTCCAGTTTATGTTGCAATCATTGCGTCAACCCATAGTTCAGCAGCATTTAGCTCAGAAATACTCCCTCTTTTACCGGGAAAGCACGCTCTAGAGAATTATAAAATGATCTTTGGTGATGGTCTTGCGCAACTTGGCTTGCCAAAGCTGTGGCCACTTTTAATAAACTCACTCATTATGGCACTTGGTATTAGTATTGGAAAAATTATTATTTCGCTCTTTTCTGCTTATGCAATTGTTTACATGCGCTTCCCTTTTCGAAAAACTGCTTTTGCTCTTATTTTTATCACTTTAATGCTTCCCGTCGAAGTGCGTATTATTCCAACATATGCAGTTGTCGCACAATTAGGCATGATAAATACCTATGGTGGTATGATTATTCCACTTATTGCATCAGCAACTGCTACATTTTTATTTCGACAGTTTTTTTTAACTGTTCCTGATGAACTCTTAGAGGCTGCTCGTGTTGATGGGGCTGGACCATTTAAATTTTTTAAAGATATTCTCCTTCCTCTTAGCAAAAGCAATATCGCCGCTTTATTTATTATTATGTTCATTTATGGGTGGATACAGTATCTTTGGCCTCTTATCGTGACAACTGATCAAAATCATCAAACTATTCTTATTATTCTAAAGCAACTTGTCGTAGAATCACTTCAACATGATCCTCAATGGAATATCCTTATGGCAGTATCGGTCGTTGCAATGGTCCCACCTGTTCTTGTTGTTATCTGCATGCAACAGCTTTTTATCAAAGGCCTTATTGAAACGGAGAAGTAACTGTGGCCATAATCCAGTTATCAAATATAAAAAAACAGTATGAAAACGGTATTCTGGTCATTGAGGATTTAAACTTAACGATTGCTGATAGCGAACTTCTTGTTCTTGTCGGCCCTTCAGGATGTGGTAAATCAACTTTGTTACGTATCATTGCAGGACTTGAACAAGTGACCTCAGGTGAACTCTATATTGATAACGAACGTATCAATGATCGAGAACCTGCTGATCGTGATATTGCTATGGTTTTTCAAAATTATGCCCTTTATCCCCATATGACAGTACGTGGAAACTTAGAATATGGTCTTAAAAATCGTAAAACGCCTAAAGATGAAATAAACAGACGTATTGCACACGCTGCAAAACTTTTACAAATTGAGCCATTCCTTGATCGTAAACCACGACAATTATCAGGAGGACAACGCCAACGTGTTGCAATGGGGCGCGTGATTGTCCGTCAACCACGGGTCTTTCTTTTTGATGAACCTCTCTCAAATCTCGATGCGAAATTACGGGCACAAATGTGTATTGAGATTAAAACTCTACAGCGTTCACTAGGCACAACAAGCCTGTATGTCACCCATGATCAATTAGAAGCCATGACTCTAGCCGATAGAATCGTTGTTATGAATAATGGCGCTATCGAGCAAATTGGAACACCAATGGAAATTTATGATTCCCCAGCAACAATATTTGTTGCTGATTTTATTGGTTCTCCCCCTATGAATTTTCTTGATCGCCAAACCTTAGAACAACACTTAGGTCATTCATTACCTTACAATGAAAAAACTGATCTTTTGGCCTTCAGACCAGAAGTCATCTTATTGGGAGAATATCCAGATCAAGGACCTGTCTTTCATACAGAAATTGAACTTATCAAACCTGTCGGAACAGGATGCCATGTCTTAACACGTTGGAATGATAATATTTTTACCATTGAAATAAAAGAGCGACTTACAAACGATTATGGTAAAAAACTCAGTTTCACCGTTGCTCAGCAAAATTTTCATACTTTTAATAAAACCAATGGAAAACGCACAAATAGTAACTAGAGTGAAAATCTTGATCGTATAAGAAATCTCATTAAATATTTCTTACATTCAACTCTATTTTTTAAAAAAGGCACTCTTTTGTATTATAGATGTATGCTTTTATCTCTTCGACCGCAATTGTAATGCTAAATCAGGTTGATCTGTTGTGATGTAATGTACAGGCATATCAAGCCAATACGATAACCGTGCTCTTCCATTAATTGTCCACACCCCTACAGTAAAACCAGCATCAAGCGCAGATTCAATAAAATGCCGTGAGACAGTGGAGCCATTTAAACTCAGATCAGAATACCCCAATTGTTTCCACTCAGAAAAATGATGATACATATCACCTTCAAAGCTATCAATGCATGGACCAGATGGTATTCCTGCTTCAATAAAGGGACGAAGACTTACAGGATCAAAACTAATTGCCGAAACCCGATTTTCTAAATTTCGATTTTTTATCAACGTAAGTGCTTTTTGAGATAAAATCATTTCACGTTCAACTTCACCACATGTTTTGATTTCAAGATGTAGTGCAACATTGGTTGGTGCTAAAAGATCAAGCAGTTCTTCTAATAAAGGAGGACATTCACTACTTCCTTTTACACAAAGTTGTTTGCGCGTTTCATTATCAATATCGTGAATATATCCTTCTTTGCCAACCAATTGTTCTAAATGAAAATCGTGAAAGACAACCACTTCACCACTTTTAAGCAGATGAACATCGCATTCAACTTCATCTACTCCCAATGCAATTGCATGACGAAACGCAGAAAGGGTATTTTCAGGATAAAGATGCGCTCCACCACGATGGGCAACAATTTTTTTCTTAGACATGCAAAACTTCACACTTCTCAAATTTCAATCATTGGTTAATTTATAATCAAGGAATGTTTTTTAAAAATCATCCCAGATCAATAACAATCTTTTTTAAATTCTCTTTTCCTGATGACTCCACTCAAATATAAAATTTTAAAATAACGCTCTCTTCTTAAAAGCTTTAGATTTTATTTCAATCATTCCCATTCAATAGTACCAGGAGGCTTTGAAGTTATATCATATACAACACGGTTAATACCTCTTACTTCGTTAATAATGCGTGCTGCTGTTTTGCTTAAAAACTCCATATTATAGGGATAAAAATCAGCAGTCATTCCGTCTACAGATGTTACAGCACGAAGAGCACAAACAAATTCATACGTGCGCCCATCGCCCATCACACCAACTGTCTGCACAGGAAGGAGAACAGCAAAAGCCTGCCAAATTTCATCATAAAGACCAGCTTTACGGATTTCATCAAGATAAATAGCATCTGCCTCACGTAAAATTTCTAATTTTTCACGCGTTACTGCACCTGGACAGCGAATCGCAAGACCGGGACCTGGAAAAGGATGACGGCCAATAAACTGCTCAGGTAATCCTAATTCTCGCCCTAGCGAACGAACTTCATCCTTAAACAGCTCACGCAAAGGCTCTACAAGTTTCATCTGCATCCGTTCTGGTAATCCACCTACATTATGATGACTTTTAATAGTTACTGACTCACCAATTGCTGAAACACTCTCAATGACATCTGGATAAAGCGTGCCCTGCGCTAAAAACTCTGCGCCTCCAATCTTTTTCGTCTCCTCTTCAAAAACTTCAATAAAAAGACGACCAATCGTTTTGCGCTTTTTTTCTGGATCTGTTTCTCCTTCTAAAGCATTGAGAAACAGATTGGCGGCATCAACATGAATAAGCTCTATATTATAATGATCTCGGAATAATGTAAGAACTTCTTCCGCCTCATTCTTGCGCATCAACCCATGATCAACAAAAATACAGGTCAGTTGATCTCCTATTGCTTCATGAAGAAACACAGCCACAACGGATGAATCCACACCACCGGAAAGACCACAAATAACACGGTTTTTGCCAACTTTTTTCCGTATCGTAGCAATTGCCTGCTCACGATAAGAGGCCATTGACCAATTACCTTTAAGACCAGAGATTTTATAAACAAAATTTTGCAAAAGCTTTGCACCATCCGGTGTGTGAACAACTTCAGGGTGAAACTGCACTGCGTAAAAGCGTCTTTTTTCATCAGCAATAGCTGCATAGGGTGCTCCTTTTGACGTTCCTATGACATGAAAACCCTCTGGTAAAGCTGTTACACGATCACCATGGCTCATCCATACTTGATAACAAGAGCCTTTTTCCCATACACCGTCAAAAAGTGCACTCTCCTCTTGCACTTCTAAAAAAGCGCGTCCAAATTCACGCTCATCGCCAACTTCAACTTTTCCTCCAAGCTGAATACACATCACTTGTTCACCATAACAAATACCAAGAATTGGGATCCCCATTTCAAAAACTTCTATCGGAACACGTGGCGAGCCAACATCAATAACAGAATAAGGACTCCCTGATAAAATAATAGCTTTAGGTTTCTGCTTAAGACCTTCTAGAGCGGACTGAAAAGGAATAATTTCACAATAGACACCCATTGCTCGCACCCGCCGGGCAATAAGTTGTGTTACTTGTGAACCAAAATCAATAATAAGAACAGTGTCTGGATGTGCTATGCTCATAGGAAACCAATCAATCATTATAAAAGGAAACTCATAAGACTTATTATTCAATCTTTCTCTTTTCACAAGCCTATCCACTTGAGAAAAATATTTTTCTTATAAAATTTAAGATAAAAAATGCGAAAAACATATATCAATGCTTTTTTTGCAACACAGACAAAAAGAAACCGTCTGTTTTTGTTGTTGCTGGTGATAAGGTGAGACCATAATTTGAAAAGATCGGCTGCACTGGTGAAAAATGAAAATGTTTCTGCCAAAGTACACGCATATTTACGGGATAAAAATCGGGATGTTGTTGAAGAAAATGAGAAATTTGTTCCTCATTTTCATCCACAAAAAGAGAGCATGTAATATAGACTAAACGCCCATTTGGTTTAAGATAATCTATAGCCTCCTTCAAAATAGCCTTCTGTTCCGTTTGACGTTGTCTTACTTGCTCTAATGTCAAACGCCATTTCGTATCTGGCCGCCGCCGCCATGTTCCTGTTCCACTGCATGGTGCATCTAATAAAACTCTATCCATTCGACCTACTAACGGCTTTAATTCCGTTACATGACCTCGTGGCTGTACATTACAAACACCAGCGCGCCGTAGACGATCAAAAATAGGAGCGAAACGGACTTTACTGGAATCATAAGCATAAATTTGCCCCTGATTCTGCATACTGGCCGCTAAAGCCAACGTTTTACCACCAGCCCCAGCACAATAATCTAATACCTGCATACCTGCTTTTGCTTCGACAAGATAAGCAACAATCTGAGACCCCAAATCTTGTATTTCAAAGTCTCCCCTTTGAAAGGCACTTTCAACTTGAACATTGGGATGACGGTCAAACTTTTCTATTGGCGCAATTCTTAAAGCTTGCGGAAACCATGAGATTGACTGAACTTTGTTTTTTGCTAATTCCTTAAGCACCTTCTCCGGCGTTGCCTTTAAGCTATTCACGCGTAAATCTAACGAAGGACGCGTTGCTAATGCAGCTGCTTCAATGACCCAATTATCTGTACATAAAGGAAGAAGGTGCGGTTGACACCATTGAGGAATATCACCACGAATATAATCTGGCGCATCAGCTAATTGTCGTTTTTGCCATGATTGACGCTGTCTAACCCCTAAGGGCTGCGGTGCAAATCGATCTCCTTCTAATTCACTATCAATTTGTTCAATGGTCATTTTTCCAGTGTCTAATAGGGTACCAAAAACAATATCCCTCACATCATCACTCTCCATGCGCCATTGTAAAGAATAACGTCGCCTTAAAACATCATAAACAATTGTACCAATTGCTGCACGATCACTTGCTCCAGCAAAACGATGCGAAAGCCCCCAAGATTTTAAAACTTCCCCAGCAGGGCAATGTCGCGTTTCTATCTCTTGTAGAATATCTATTGCCGCACGCAAACGCCCACCTAAGCGCATTCATTTCTCCGATTTGAATTCTTATAAGTCTTTAAATAATATGGAAAATTACCTTTATAAACTTTAATTTTTTTCAAAAAAAATTTACATTAATTTACATTAAAAGATTAATGATTCTGATTATCGTTTTATAGCATTTCAAATTCTTTATTTCATATACTTATCATTCACATTCTTGTCACTTACAATATATATGATATATGCACTTCTTCTATACTGCAACGCATTGATTTATAATGATAACTTACTGTTTTGCATGTTGAATTAGACCCCCGAATATTGTAAGATTCTCTTATTTTAAATCCTCTTAGTTGAATCAATCTAAACTATATTTTTGCAAGTCATAAGCGGGGCTGTCATGTGGATAAAAAACCCTAAAGAAAGGTGTAAAAATGCCTTTAATGAATCATCTAAATACCAAGAACTTTCGCAACATTGGGAGCCGGTAAAGAGTATGATGGTGCCGGTTTATTACTACAAAACAGTATAAATTCTTAGAGTCTTTTTGCCAATATGCGTATGCAACAATTCTCAAAGCTTTATGATTTGAGAAATTCATTTTTCATAGCACTGCTATAAAAAACACGTAACAAAATATCTCCTCTCTTGAAAATGTTCTCTTTCTGAAAATCAGAAAAATACTGCTCTTTAAAGACCAGCATGCCCATAGTATTCCTAGCAAAATATTAACTTTTTAAAAAAGGCTTGGAACCTCTATTTGGCAAGACCGTTTTTACTGTAATGGCTTTACGCCAGATAATTTAAAAGGAGAAAACAATGAACAATAATGGAAAAACAACTTCATCTAAAAGCCGTCACAATACAATGCCCTCAAACACTGGAAAGAAATCCATGCCAAGTGATCAGGCGAACACTCGCCAACGCGCGTCAAAAACGGAGCGGAAGACTACAAAAAGCTAATTCCCTTCATTTCATATAACCTTTGGAAAGAATTGGAACATAAACTTCCAATTCTTTCTTTTTGGGATTCTTATACCAAATCATCAAATAGGCAGCATCAATTTTCTCGAAAGACTTTATACTCTACAATAGAACCTTAAAGCTTCCACCTCAAACAGGTCTTCGGTAATTTGGACTCTCCCGTGTAATAGCAACATCATGTGTATGGCTTTCATGGAGTCCTGCATTGGTGATACGAACAAAAGTTGCTTTTTCACGAAATTCTGCTAGATCTTTTGCTCCAACATACCCCATTGAAGCACGTAATCCACCAGCAAGCTGGTGTAAAACCGAAGCTATCGAACCTTTATAAGCTACTTGACCCTCTACACCTTCAGGAACCAATTTAAGTTCATCACGCACTTCGTCTTGAAAATAACGATCTGCCGATCCCCTTGCCATAGCACCAACAGATCCCATACCGCGATAGGCTTTAAAAGACCGCCCTTGATAAAGATAAACTTCACCTGGGCTTTCATCTGTACCGGCTAAAAGGGAGCCAATCATAGCAGCACACGCTCCACCTGCTAAGGCTTTAGCAAAATCACCTGAAGCTTTAATGCCACCATCAGCAATGATAGGAACCCCCGCTTTTTCAGCAACTTCTGCAGCACTCATAATAGCTGCAAGTTGAGGGACACCAACACCTGCTACAATTCGTGTTGTGCAAATAGAACCAGGACCAATACCAACCTTTACGGCATCTGCACCATTATCAATTAACGCCTGTGTTGCCTCAGAAGTCGCTACATTACCAGCAATAACAGCTGTAGAACACGCCATCTTTTTGATTCGTTCAACAGTTTCTAACACACGTTGTGAATGCCCATGCGCTGTATCAATCACCAGCACATCGACACCGGCATCAATGAGTCGTTCAGCCCGTTCAATCCCATCACGCCCTACACTGCTAGCAGCTCCAACACGCAAACGACCTTGGGAATCTTTGGCTGCATTTGGATTTAATTGGGCTTTTTCAATATCCTTAACGGTTATCAAACCAACACAACGATTTTGTTCATCGACAACCAATAATTTTTCAATACGGTGATGGTGTAAAAGATACTTCGCTTCACTCAGTTGAACATTTTCACGTACCGTAATTAAATTTTCATGGGTCATTAATTCATAAATTTTCTGTTTTGGATCCGATGCAAAACGCACATCCCTATTCGTTAAAATGCCAACCAATCGTCCAGCAGTCTCACCTTTAACGTCATTTTCAACAACTGGAATACCCGAAATGCCATGCGAGCGCATCAAATCTTTTGCTTTCTCAAGTGTTGCATCTGGCCCAATTGTTACTGGATTAACAACCATACCAGACTCAAATTTTTTGACCTGACGAACTTCTTCAGCCTGCTCTGTAGGAGACATATTACGATGAATAACACCAAGACCACCAGCTTGTGCCATAGCAATTGCTAAACGTGATTCTGTTACAGTATCCATTGCAGCAGAAAGTAACGGCAAATTAAGCGTAATATCAGCGGCAATACGCGTTCTAAGATCGACTTGGCTAGGCATAACAAGAGAATGACCGGGCTGTAAAAGCACATCATCAAAAGTTAGTGCCAACGCACCCGTCCCTGTTTCAACAATCTTTGCCATAGCCAAATTCCTTTTATAACAAAATACCGCAAGGTGCTTTAAATACAACTGCGGTTCTCATACGTTGCGAATTGGCAAAAAATTATGCCATGCTACAAAAAAATGAAAAGAAAAATTAAAATAATTCTCTCATTATAGTTTATAAAATCTACAATTGTGATTCAATAGGTAACCAACTTATTATTTTAGCAAACGCACGACGCCAAAAATTGCTTTCTGGCTCAGAATCAACGCTATATTGTTTTTCGTTTTCAATAAAATCCCAATAAATACGGTTATTCTCACCTAGACGCAGATGATAACTCATTTCACCTGTTGTTTCTTCAGAAAAAAGCATATCTAACCTCGCTGTAATCGGTGCACATTCAAAAAGAATGCCCATTTCCGTATTCAACGCTGCTGATCTAGGATCAAAATTTAAAGAACCAATAAAAGCAGTTTTACGATCAACTAAAAAAGCTTTGGTGTGTAAACTTGCCTTACTGGATCGAAAAAGGCGCAATCCTCGCGGATTTCCATCCGGCTTTAATTCATAAAGCTTAACACCATTTTTTAATAACGCTTTACGATATGGTACATAACCACCATGCGCCAGTGCTACATCAGTGGCCGCTAAGGAATTCGTAAGAATTTTGACATCAACACCCTTTGAAACCAATTTGCTAAAATTCTGCGTACCTAACTTACCAGGAACAAAATAAGGTGATGTAATTTGAACTGTTTTTTTAGCCTCACCTATAACTTGTGCAAGCGCCTTCATGAGCCAATTGCCTGCTTTTTTGCGCAATGCTTTTTCCGGAGGATCAGAAAGAACAACAACTTTATCTGCTAAAAATAATCGCTTTCCCGCTTGAATAAAACTGTCAAAATTAATATGCTCTTTGACATAGTCTAAATAAACTTTTGCAACTTTGGAATCGCGAAATTCTCGTAATTTATCCTTCCAATAGCGAAAGTCGCTTGCACTTTTAGGAAAAACCAAAGTATGAATTGGTAAAACGACAGCACTATTCCAAAAGTCATCAAAAATATTTTCCACCTTTTTAACCGAAGGACCGATGAGCATTAAATCTAAATCTCGAAAATGCGATTCTTCACCAGCATCAAAATAAGAATCCGCAAGATTGCGTCCTCCTACAAAAGCCACCCGACCATCTACAATAAAAGCCTTATTATGCATTCTACGTGTCACAGTGATTGCTCGCAATAGAATCTCTAAACCACGACGTAAACCACCCTTACGTGAGCGCCCTGGATTAAACATTCTTACCTCAATATGAGGATGTTTATCCAGGGCAATATAAGCTGGATCTCGCGCTTGCGCATTAATATCATCTAAAAGAAGACGCACCCGAACACCACGATCAGCTGCCTCTACTATTTCGCTTAGTAATAAGCGCCCTGTTAAATCATCGTCCCAAATATAATACATCAGATCAAGGCTACGCCCTGCCTGTGCTGCTCCTATCGCACGAATACAAAAAGCATCCAAATTACTGATGATGAGTGAAAGGGCATCTTTATCAACTCCTAATCCATCTGTTTCTTCTGCTAATTTACTCACTATACGATCAAACTTGGTTTCATCTTTCTTAACAGTCAATGCATAAGAACATTCCCCCCTAGCGTTTTTAACAAAACGCCCATATGTATAAATTGCCAACATAGACGCAATCAAAAAAAATGCGGTAAAACCGATAATAATCTGTAGCAGAGTCAAAGAACATCAACTTTCCATTTTTAGGTCATCACACCATCATCGATACGGACTATAATATTAAAATCAATAATACTATCTTAATCAGATAACAAAAAGAATGCCATCTCTTGCTAAAGAGAATATAAACTCAATATCAATGATTATAGAATTTTCGTTCCAGTAATAAAAAATTGTAAAAGCTATCTTTTATCTTTAATAAAGACAAATTTATCTAAAATTGTAAAAACTGAAACAAAAAAGAAAATTTAAAATAATTCAATTAAATAAAATCAATACTTATTAAGTATTAAAATTATATTCAATACCTAAATCTACAATAAACACCATTTCTTTTAAAGACAAAAATACCAGCCCCATCTTTATGAAAAGCTACTGTGCTCTTTCTGAAAATCATACCTCTTATAAATAAGAAGTTATCGTGGATGTTATTTCTGTTCTCGGCTTTTTATTTCCTTCGATTCTTCTATTTTTCGATAAAGCGTAGAGCGCCCAATATGAAGACGGCGAGCGACCTCACTCATATGTCCCTTATAATGTTCAACCGCTTTTTCAATAATATCATACTCCATCTCTGCAAAAGTTCGAACATGCCCATCCGCATTTAAAAATTGTATCGATTCTTGTTCATGATTTTTTTGAACATCATTCTCAATAATCTTTGGAACACTTATTGATGAATCCCCTATTAATTGAGGAAAATCACGAACAGTTAGCAATGGCCCCTCGCTTAACAAAACCGCACGAAATAGAAAGTTTTCAAGCTCATCCCGATTACCAGGCCAATCATACTGCATAAGCAATGAGAGAGCTGATCCTGATAAACCATGGACATGTGATCGCCCTGTTTCCATGACAATGTGATCAATCAAACGTTGCGTAAGCTCTGGAAAATCATCCCTTAATTCCCGCAAAGCAGGAACACTGATCGATAATTGGGAAAGCTGTTCAAACAAACTGTGCGAAAAATAATCCTCTTTAATCAGATCTGAAAGCCGCGACGTTGAAAGAGCTATAATACGAAAAGAAGGAGGATTATTCTTTGTTGCCTTTTCTCTCTCTTGAAGATAATTTGCGAAACGTTTTTGCTGTATGGGTTCAAGCCGATCAACATCACAAAGACAAAGTGTCCCTTTCTCAAGAGAAGAGACCAATGGTAGAAATTCTTTAAACCATTGGCGATTTTCTTCTTCTGGATCAACAATAGCTGAACATTGGAAGCGAACAAAAGTCCCCTCCGATGACAAACCCTCATGATGAATAATGCGTGCTAATATTTCGCGACCAGTGCCACTTTCACCTTCTATCAAAAGATTCTGTAAAGAATTCGCCGCTTTTCTCGATTGTTCTAAAACTGTTTGCATTGGTCGACTTTTTACAAAGAGATCAGAAAATCGCAAGTGATTCTCATTTTTTCGCCGAATATAAGAAACCTCACGCTTCAATGCAGAAATAAGAGCAATAATATCTAAAGTAACTCTCAATCGTAATGACGTTACTGGATAAATCCAATAATCAATGGCTCCTGCTGTTAAAGCTTTCTGGAGTACATTCTGATTCTCTTGTTGTGCTATCACAACAATAGGAACAGAAACACCAGCAACTCTAATCATTTTAATCAAATCACCTACACTCAAATCACTCATGGCAACATCAAGGAGTGCAAGCACAATATTTCTACGTCTGTGTAAAAGATCAATCGTACGTAAACCATTTTCTGCTTCAATAACTCGGTGACCAAAACCTCGAAGCATTGCAGAAAGCTCTATACGTTTTCCATAATCTTCACTCGCAACAAGAATGGGACCAACCATAATTTTAATAATCTCCTTTGAGACTACTAAACGGCTTAATGTAAAAATTGTTGTAAACCATAAGAAATATTTAGCCTCTTGTGTTTTATCTACGATATTTCATCAAGCTGTTAATTAAATACAACATTAAGGCATTTTTTTCCATTTTTTTGCTTTTCATTGATTTTCATCAATTTTTTTATATTGACTCATAGAATAATTTAATAATGTTATAGAAGCTAAAGAACAAAGTAACACAAATAGAGTAGAATAAATGAAACAGTCCTGCCGTATTTTATATCTTATGATCATCGCTTTGGTGCTAAGTGCCTGTGGTTCTTCACACTATTACGGGCAAAATATATCAACTGGAATTGATGGGAAATGGGTTGATGAAAACGGTATTATTTCTTCTTTTCATAATGGTGTTTTTGAAACACGTGCAGCGGATACAGAAGAAAAATTGTCAGAAGGTACATATAATTATGTGAGTTCCCAACAGATAGACATTGAAATACGTTCCATTCTCCGTGGAACAATATCTAAAGTCAATTGTATGATATCACGCGATGCAATACATCTTTTCTGTACACCACAGATAGGTTCACAATTTTCTCTTAAGAGAAAATTTTAGATAAAAAAGCTAAAGTTACTCTTCAAAACAGGGTATGTACACACATCTTCAGGAGGTATGAACTCTCCTCCTGATGCATGGTTTTCTCTAAAATACAAGAAAGACTGATACCGCACTTTGACAACAAAACCTGCAAATATTATAGAAGATACGGATAACTTTTTTCTGAGAAACTTGTTACGGTGCAACAAAGTTTTGTTCTTTTATTGCTGAATCTGTTTTATTCTAAAAAGCTTTATTCGATGTCTATACCAGCTTATGCTGCACCAATACGCAAAAGATCATGAAAATGAACAATTCCTACCGGTTTTTTGTTCTCAACCACAAAAAAAGCACCAATGTGATGATCATTAATAAAAGCTGTCGCTGCCCCAACCAGTGTTTTTGGTTCCAAAATTTTAGGATTTTTTGTCATCACTTCATCAACATTAAATTGTGATAAGTTCAAGTGCATGTTGCGTGCAAGATCACCATCGGTCACAATCCCAATTAACTCACTTTTTTGATTCACAACGCCAACACAACCAAAATGTTTTTCAACCAAAACATGCATCGCTTCAGTCATATTTGTTCCCTGTGCAACTAAAGGAATACAATCTCCTTCATGCATAATGTCTCGCACATATTTCAAATTTGCACCAAGAGAACCACCAGGATGATAAATTTTGAAATCTGTTGCCGTAAAACCACGCATTTCTAAAAGAGCAACAGCTAATGCATCCCCCATCGCTAATTGCATAATTGTTGAAGTGGTAGGAGCAAGTCCGTGTGGACACGCCTCCTCTATCTTTGGCAATAAAAGTACGATATCAGCTTGTCGTCCTAATACAGAGTGCTCACCCGATGTCATAGCAATAAGTGGGATGCGAAAACGCGCAGCATGATTAATAATGCCGCTTAATTCCAAAGTTTCACCAGACCACGACAAAGCAAGAATGACATCATCGGGTCCAATCATGCCAAGATCACCATGATTGGCTTCTGCAGCGTGAACAAAAAAAGCAGGCGTTCCCGTTGAAGCTAAGGTTGCAGCAATTTTTGTTCCTATGTGACCGCTCTTCCCAAGACCAGTAATCACCACATGACCATTCGCATTTCTAATCGTTTGAACAGCCGTTGCAAAAGAAGAAGAAAGACTTCCCAAAAGAGCTGTTTCAAGAGCTTTTATCCCTTGTTTTTCACTCGCAAGTGTTTTTAGTGCTGATGTAACAGCATTCTGCAAAGCTATATGAGGAACTTTTCTTGCCATAATCGAATTTGATAAATGAAATTAAATGAGAGATCTACAATCATTTTGTAATTTTAATGATTTCTAGTAATTTTTTTAATGAAGCATAAACTTGGCTATGCATATCAGCTCGTGCTAAAGAAAATGCAACATTGGCTTCAATGAAACCAGCTTTCGAACCACAATCGAAGGTCAGTCCTTCTAACTGGAAACCAAAAAAGTCCTGTTCATTGGAGAGCCTTACCATTGCATCTGTTAATTGAATTTCATTTCCCGCTCCGCGTTCTTGATTGGAGAGAATATCAAAAATTTCTGGTTGCAAAATATAACGTCCATTAATGTATAAATTCGATGGGGCTGTTCCTTTTGTTGGTTTTTCTACCATTTTGGTAATTTTAAAACCGTTTGCAATCTGTTTGCCTCGTCCAACAATACCATATTTATGCGCTTCTCTAGGATCACACTCTTGAACAGCAATAATATTTCCTCCACCGGTTTTCTCATAAAGATTGATCATCTCAGAAAGACAACCCTTCTTAGCTTGTATAAGCATATCCGGTAACAATAAAGCGAAAGGCTCATTTCCAACCAATTCACGCGCGCACCAAACAGCATGCCCTAGCCCTAAAGGCTGCTGTTGACGCGTAAAAGAAGTTGTTCCTGGTGGTGGCTGTAAACTGTGTAAATGCTCAAGCTCTTCTTTTTTCCCACGTTTTGCAAGAGTTGTATATAACTCAACTTGGGCATCAAAGTAATCTTCAATAACGGCTTTGTTACGTCCAGTAATAAAAATAAAATGTTCAATACCAGCTTCACGCGCCTCATCTACAATATATTGAATCACCGGCTTATCAACAATTGTCAGCATTTCTTTAGGAATTGTTTTTGTTGCTGGAAGAAAACGTGTTCCAAGACCCGCAACAGGAAATACTGCTTTCCGGATTTTACCCACTCTCACCTTACCCTTTCTTATTTATCGTATCATTTCCTGTTTTCAGTTAACATAGTTTTTATTAAATGGTAAAAAAGATATCTTATTGTTTTGATTGCAAATATAAAGAGATGTAAAAATATGATAATTTATTGGGAATCTTCCTGCAAAACAAACAATCCGTTTTAGTCTTTCTTATTCATTTGATAATATCATCGATAACACCAAATAAAAGAATGAAACTCTTGCACATAAAAATACTCAAATGATTGAGGGGGAATTTAAAAATGCAAAAGACAAAACCTAAAACTTTCTCTTCTCCCAAAAAATTGATAAATTGGAAAACTTTTATTATAGGTTTAGCCGCTCTTCTTTCAGCTTTTTTAATGTTTTTTACATCATTTTTACAGGCTGATAATAGTTTTAAATATTGGATTAAAGAGTTTAAAAAAACAGCCATAGCCAATAATATCTCCCCTGCTACGTTTGATATGGCTTTTAAAACCGTTACGGCAATCGATCCAGACGTTTTAAAAAAAGCTGCATATCAACCAGAATTTGTTGATCATCCATGGAACTATTTCGATAACCGTATTCATAATTTTGCAATTTTAGAGGGGCAGCGTCAAGCTCAAAAATGGAAAAACTGGCTTCCTCAAATTGAAAAACGTTTTGGTGTTGACCGTAATATTCTCCTCGCTATTTGGTCAATGGAAAGCAATTATGGAAAAATTTTAGCAAATAAAACTGTTATGCGTGATACCATTCGTTCTCTCGCAACCCTAGCCTATGCTGATCAAAAACGTGCAAAATACGCGCGCGCGCAACTCATTGCTGCAATGAAAATTCTCCAAAGTGGTGAAATTAAACGTGCACAACTTACTGGATCTTGGGCGGGCGCAATGGGACATACGCAATTTATTCCAAGCAGTTATCTCGCTTATGCTATTGATATGGATGGGGATGGACGACGTGATATCTGGAATTCTGTTCCTGATGCCCTCGCAACTACTGCTAACCTGCTCCACATGAATGGTTGGCAATCTAACCTCCTTTGGGGTGTAGAAGTTAAATTGCCAAAAGGCAAAAATCTTCCAGATCATTGGCATTCCTTTGAGCAATGGGCAAAGCTAGGCGTAAAACACGCAAATGGGCAGCCTTTACCTTCATCATCAGAACAAGCAATATTGAAATATCCAGATGGACTAAAGGGGCCTATATTCTTAGTAACAAAAAATTTCTTTGTGCTGAAACGTTATAATAATGCGGACCGCTATGCTTTAGCGGTCGCCCTTCTTGCTAACCGTATTGCTGGACAACCTGGACTCATTCAGGATTGGCAACGACCATTCAAACCCCTTACTTTTCATGAACGCAAAGAACTGCAATCGCGCTTAATGGCGCTTGGCTATTATAAAGGAGAAATTGATGGCAAAATTGGCACTGCCTCTCGAAAAGCGCTTCAAGCTTTTCAAAGGCGGCACGGCTTAACGACAAATGGATATCCAACCCATGAAGTCCTCTTTCTTCTTAGAAAACAATAATTTGGAGTAAAGTGATTGTTTTATTTACGCCAAATATATTTAATCTGCCTGTTTTTCTCTCTCTTTTTTGTGAGTGTTATACAACCCTCGCCAAGTCAAGCGACAAATTTTTTTAAGTGGTTGTTAGAACATAACAAACAAGAGCAACCACAACAACATCCGCAAATTATAGAACAAAAGAGATACAAACCACAAAAAAGGATTGTAATACAAAAAAAAACACAACAGCGAAAAGAAGAAAATGCAAAACGTATTCTCGTCATAGGGGATTTTGTCGCTTCTGCTGTTGCCGAAGCGCTTAAGATGTCTTTTATGGATAAGAGTGATCTTATCGTCATAAATCATGCAATATCAAATTCTGGTTTGGTCCGCACCGATCAAACCTCTTGGAAAAATAATATTTCTACGCTCATTGAGAATGATAGGCCTGACGCTATTATCGTGGTGATTGGAGCCAATGATAATCAACCAATAACAACGTCTCATGGCATATTCAATACAATGCAGGCAGAATGGTTCAGTCTCTATAAGCAAAGAGTTTTTGAAATTGCTGAAGTCCTTCATACTTCAGGAAAACCATGGATATGGATGGGACAACCTGCTTTTGGAGATGAGAATTTGACACAAAAAATGAAAATTCTCAATGAACTCTACAAGCAAGAAACAGAAAGGGCTGGAGGATATTTTATCGGTGTTTGGGATGGTTTTATTGATGAACAAGGGCAATTTTCTTTTTCAGGTTATGATATAAATGGAAAAGTCGTAAGATTACGCACCCATGATGGTATCAATTTTACCTCTGAAGGAAAGAGAAAACTTGCTTCTTATGTAGAAAAAAAATTGGAAAATATTTTAAATTTTCATACACTTACTCATGAAAATTCACTTTTGATCAATATCAACACTTCAAATATTCCGCAAGAAATACAAAATATTGAACGTCAAGCTCCAATAAGCCTTCATGATATGGCACAACAAAATACTGGATTACTCAATAAAATAGATCAAAACTTTATAAAAAGATCATGGCTTCCAGAAAACGGTCATCAAAAAGACCGTGCTGATAATTTTTCTTTCCCCTGATACCTTTAAAATTCAAAATCTTCGTTTGCTCTACAAATGAAGATTTTACTTATATAACCATAATGGAGGAGCAATTGGCATAAAGCGCAATCGCAGGAAAGAACATAACAACGGTATGGCCTTATATACCATTCTCTCTTTCTCATCCATTACTGGGCTCTTAATGGCTTTATGACATTGTTTTCCTAAAAGTGCGCATACTTTTTCTGTTGCTTGTAAAGCAAAATCCAATCCCAATGCGGCAGCATGTTTGAAATAAATATTGAGATGGGTAAAAATTCTATTAGCTGTCGCAGATTTTGTAGCCCAATAAGGGCAAGCGTGTCGCGTATATCTTGTTCATGTTATTTCTGAAACAGCGAGGCAGCCTCATTTAGGGAGGATATGAAGGTGAAAACCAATCTCCATCCTTATCATCTCCTTTTTGTGCTACTTTACGACTTTCAAAAGCATCCACAGCAATGGCTTTGAGATAATAAAGATTACGCAATTAACTCATAGTTTTGTTTCTCATATTTGTTAATGATGGGATCATGCCCCTCATGCAAAACAGAACACCATTGTGTTGCACATTCACGGGCTTTTTTTAAGAAACCTTTCTTAAAGCACCTAATCCCATTTCACACCACCGCCCGTGGATGGTATGTTGGTCAATCCTTTGAGCATTACCATTTTTCCACTTGTGAAGGAACAAACCATTCTTCTCTTTGACCTGCCCCCAATGTTGCAACAGCCCTTGCATTTAGGCGATTTATTAAAAGCGTTTTATACCTTTCTTTTCAGGTTTTTATCCACATGATCATCCCATTTGTGATGTGCGAGGAGAGAGTTTTAATTGATTCAATGCCAGCAGAATTGAAATGAGAGAAACTTAGGATATCGCATCTCTCATTCAACAGGAAAAACGATAAGTTATCTTTAAAATCAATATCTTATTTCTTACAACCCACGTTTTTTTATCATGGCTTCTGGTGATGGTAACCGCCCCCGAAAGGCTTTATAGAGTCCCTCTGGATCATGACTTCCCCCAGCAGAATAGATAAAACGCTTTAGGCGATCAGCAAGTTCTGAATCAAAAACATTCCCCGTTTCTTCAAAAGCTTGAAAAGCATCAGCATCAAGGACTTCCGACCACATATAAGAATAGTAACCAGCAGCATAACCATCCCCTGAAAATATATGCGAAAAATGGGTAGGACGGTGACGCATGATGATGGTATTGGGCATTTGCAACTTTTCTAATTCTTGGCGCTCAAATAGTGTTGGATCAGTTACTGTTTTTCCCTGATGAAAAGCCATATCTACAAGAGCCGATGAGGTAAACTCAACCGCAGCAAAACCAGCATTAAATTTCTGTGCGGATAAAACTTTATCCATCAATGTTTGTGGCATAGGAAGCCCTGTTTTTACATGTGTAGCATACGATTTTAAAATCTCTGGTACAGTTAACCAATGTTCATAAAGTTGAGAAGGAAGTTCAACAAAATCACGCGAAACAGATGTTCCTGATACAGATGGCCATGTTACATCAGAAAGCAAACCATGTAATGCATGACCAAATTCATGGAAGAGTGTCCGTGCATCATCAAGTGATAAAAGTGCAACCTCTTCTTTGGGGGGCTTAGCAAAATTACAAACATTGTAGATAATAGGTTTTTGTCCACCATTCAATTTATGTTGCGATTGTAAATTACTCATCCATGCACCAGATCTTTTTGAAGGACGTGCAAAATAATCACCGATAAAATGCCCTAGCAGGCTTCCATCAGATTTTCTTACTTCCCACAAACGTGCATCAGGATGCCAAAGTGGAATAGCGTTCTTTTCTTCAAATGTAATACCAAAAAGCTTTTCTGCCACCCCAAAAGCTGCTTCAATGATGCGATCAAGCTGGAAATAATATTTAATTTCAGATCCATCGAAAGAGAATTTTTCAGAACGAAGTTTTTCAGCGTAATAGCGCCAATCCCAAGCTTCTAAAGTCTCATTGCTTCCCTGATTATGTGCAAAATTTTGCAATTCTATTTGTTCGCTAGAAGCTTTAACTCTTGCACGTTCCCATACAGGGGTGAGTAGACCCATAACCGCATCAACACTTTTTGCCATAGTATTATCAAGTTTCAAATCTGCAAAAGAGTTATATCCTAATAATTTAGCCTTCTCATCACGAAGCGCTATAATCTCTAAAATAATTGACCGATTATCATTCTCGTTGTCATTCTCACCACGTTTAGACCACGCTTGAAAAGCTACTTCCCGTAAATCACGGCGATGAGAAAATTTTAAAAAAGGATCAATCATTGAGCGTGCCAATGTTAATGCATAGGCTCCCTCATGTCCTCTTTCACGCGCAACTTCCTTCATTGAAGCAATAAGGTCTTCAGGCAAACCAGACAAATCTGTTTGTTCTAAAAATAAAACCCATTCAGCTTCATCTTTTAAAACATGTTGACCAAAAGTAGCATTTAAAAAAGCAAGCTTCTCATTAATCTCAACAAGCCGCTTTTTATCCTCTTCATTAAGTTTTGCACCATTACAAACAAACTTTTTCCACCATAATTCAAGAACACGTGTTGTTTCACTATCATACATGCCTTGTTGTGATTGTTTATAAAGCACATCTACTTTCGCAAATATCCGTGCATCCATCATAATTTTCGAAGAATAGCGAGAAAGCTTTACAACAAACTCTTGTTCTAACTGTTGAATCAACGCATTACTATCTGCGCTCGAACGCAAGAAAAAGATTGAACAGGCACGATCAAGCGCTTTTCCAGAAAGCTCAAAAGGCTGTAAAAAATTCTCAAGTGTCGCTGGTTCTTGAACCGTTGCAATTGTCTCTAGCTCTTGTTCTGCTTCTTGAAGAGCCTGTTCAAAAGCGGGTCTAAAATCTTCATCACTTATTGAAGAAAAATCAGGAAGCCCTGAAAATCCCTTCCAGTCCAAAACTGCTTCTTTTGTCATAATATTCTCTCTCTCCATTATGAATTTGATGTATATAATTTACCTTTACGACACAAATTGATAATATACTAAAATTATTGTGTGCGTTGCAAAATGCTTTTCAGATTTCTCTTTTAAAAGCAAACATCCAGCATATTTTTCTTATAAGAAGATAAAAAAATGAAAATTTCTATATGTCTTATTCATGAAATTGTTTATAATCCGTAATCTATCCTTGACTTTATTTCCAATATTAACAATTGAATAACTACAATCGGGGAGGTTTTTTTTAAATCTTCCATAACTTTTGTTATACCTATCCATGATATAAATTTATATTCTCCAATCCTTCGGAAGGTACTTTGTTATGACTGAAATTAAAACGACCTTCGACTTCAAAAATTCTTCACCTGAAGTTATCGCCGAGGAATTAAAAAATCTTCATTTTGCTGACTCGATTGATATCATCAATGATCTCGATATCACAGAGCGTGTAGCTATTCTTAGCCTTTTACCTCTTGATTACACCATTGAACTGTTTGACAAACCAGAACTTGAGCAACCAGCAGCTATTCTTGAGCTTCTTCCTATTAACCGTTCAGTTGAAATTCTTGACGGTATGTCCGCTGATGCTGCTGCCGATGTTTTTCAAGAAATGGATAAAGAAACCCGTACTAGGCTTTATGCGTTGCTCAAACCTTTAACACGCGCTGAACTAAAAAAACTGACCAGTTACCCTGATCATACAGCCGGTGCGATGATGACCACAGAGTTTATAGCAATCCCCGCAAACTGGACGGTAAAAAGAACTCTGGATTACATTCGTGATGTTGAACGAACACGCGAAACTGTTTATACGAGCTATGTCATTGATCCTAAAACAGGTACTCTTCTCAAGGCTGTTTCGCTGCGTAGCCTTATCCTTGCCTCACCTGATGATCAAATTCTCAATATTTCTACACATGATACACCTATTACAATATCTCCCCTTACACATCATGAAGATATTGCACGTCTTTTTCAACGCCATGACCTTCTCTCTGTACCAGTTATCGATGATAGTAATCATGTCATCGGTATTGTGACCGTCGATGACGTACTTGATACAATGGTTGAGGAAATGAGTGAAGATGCTTATAAATTTGGGGGTATGGAAGCTCTTGATAAACCCTATATGCAAATCAACTTTCTAGGAATGATGAAAAAACGTGGTGGTTGGCTCGCACTGCTTTTTCTTGGTGAAATGCTAACAGCAAGCGCTATGCAATATTTCGAAACAGAACTTGAAAAAGTCATCACTCTCACTCTGTTTATCCCTCTCATTATGAGTTCTGGAGGAAACTCGGGTTCGCAAGCAACATCTCTTATTATTCGTGCTTTAGCTTTACGTGAGCTCACACTCAAAGACTGGTGGAAAATTATCCTCCGTGAAATTCCAGCAGGGATATCTCTTGGCCTTTTGCTTGGACTTATTGGAATGGTGCGTATTGCACTTTGGCAAGAACTCGGTATTTACAATTATGGTGAACATTGGGTTTTTATTGCCATAACAGTGGGTGCAGCTTTGGTTGGAATTGTTACCTTTGGTTCTTTATCCGGCTCCATGCTTCCCTTTATTCTTAAACGTTTTGGATTTGATCCAGCAAGCGCTTCAGCTCCTCTTGTAGCAACTTTAGTGGATGTTATGGGAATCGTGATCTATTTTTCTGTTGCCTCCTTTATTTTATCTGGAACTCTGCTCTAATATGGGAAGCAAAAACTCACCTCATACAACTTAAAATCTTTGCTCTGTAAGCAGTGTGTGAACAAAACATTGTTTTTTAAAATATAAAAAAGCACCATACATTTTAAATAAATTCTTTTAATATTGTCATAGTTCATTATTCCAAATGCTTCACTTATGAGTAAGCATAAAATATTCAATGAAGAGTCAAAAAGAAATTTTAGAGTCCAACGAATATATGTTAACGTATTCTCTAAAGAAAAAACAAAGATAACATAAAGAAAAATGGATGTTTGTTAACATTCTCATTGCCATCATTCAATATTACAAATGTTCTTGCATTAAGACCGTTTATGAAGGGCATATCACGTCCTTTCTCAAATCTCATTTATGCATACAAAACTTTCCTTCTTAACAAGATGAAAATAAATATTTTTTAATTCATAATAAAGTGCATATAAATAAATAAGAAAATGATATTATAAACGAGCAAATTACAGTATTTTTCTCTATCGTATGCCTCATATAAAATGCTTACATATTTAAAGGTTTTGGAAAAGTTCTTCAAACGAACAGAACAGCAAAAATCTTTTATACAAAATTGCAGATCTTAAAAGATTTACCCTTAAATCGATTAAAAAGCCCCGAAACTAAAGATAATACTTCAAAAAATATAATGAAATCAATAATCACTTAATTCTTTACTGTAAGATGCAGCAATTGATTGAATTGTTTTTCTTATCCCTCTTCCAAAATTATAAAAAAACATGTAAAAGGTTGTGTAAGAGTAAGGTAAGGAACGCAAAGGCGTTGCCTCAAGTGAAATTTCATTAAACGAAAAGAAGAAAATTTATGCAATTGCGTAATATCGCCATCATTGCCCATGTTGACCATGGCAAAACAACACTCGTAGACGAACTTCTCAAACAATCAGGAAACTTTCGTGATAACCAGCGTACCAGCGAACGTATGATGGATTCAAATGACATCGAAAAAGAACGTGGAATTACAATTCTAGCAAAAGTCACCTCCGTTGTTTGGAAAGATACCAGAATTAACATTGTTGATACACCAGGTCACGCTGATTTTGGTGGAGAAGTTGAACGTATTTTAAACATGGTTGACGGCGCAATTGTGCTTGTTGATGCTGCTGAAGGTCCAATGCCACAAACGAAATTTGTCGTTGGAAAAGCATTGAAAGTAGGTTTACGTCCAATTGTTGCTATCAATAAAATTGATCGTGCTGATGCACGAGCTGATGAAGTTATCAATGAGGTTTTTGATCTTTTTGCTGCTCTTGATGCAACCGATGAACAACTTGATTTTCCCATTCTTTATGGATCAGGTCGTGATGGATGGATGGCTGAATCTCCTGAAGGCCCGAAAGATCAGGGACTTGCTCCTTTGTTTGATCTTGTCACCCGCCATGTCCCTTCCCCTCATGTCGCGGAGGGACCATTTCGTATGATCGGAACTATTCTTGAGGCAGATCCATTTCTTGGGCGAATTATTACAGGGCGCATTCATTCGGGCTCTATAAAACCCAATCAAAGTGTTAAAGTGCTTGGGCAAGATGGAAAACTTCTCGAAACTGGACGTATTTCAAAAATTTTGGCATTTCGTGGGTTGGAAAGACAACCTATTGAAGAAAGTGTTGCCGGTGATATTGTAGCAATTGCCGGTCTACAAAAAGGTACCGTTGCCGATACTTTCTGTGATCCTACAGTCAATGAACCTCTTACTGCTCAACCAATTGATCCCCCCACTGTTACTATGAGCTTTCTCGTCAATGATAGCCCTCTTGCCGGAACCGAAGGCGATAAAGTAACAAGCCGTGTCATCCGTGATCGTTTGTTAAAAGAAGCTGAAGGCAATGTAGCCCTTAAAATTGAAGAATCGGCAGATAAAGATTCTTTTTACGTTTCAGGACGAGGAGAATTACAACTTGCCGTTCTTATTGAAAATATGCGCCGTGAAGGATTTGAGCTTAGTGTTTCACGGCCACGCGTTGTGATGCAAAAAGATGAAAACGGAACAACCCTTGAACCAATCGAAGAAGTTGTTATCGATGTTGATGAGGAATATTCCGGAACTGTTGTGCAAAAAATGTCCGAACGTAAAGGTGAAATGGTTGAATTACGCCCTTCTGGAGGTAATCGTGTCCGTCTTGTCTTTTATGCACCAACGCGAGGACTCATTGGTTATCAATCCGAGCTTTTAACTGATACACGTGGCACTGCCATTATGAATCGCCTTTTTCATGCCTATGAACCTTATAAAGGGGATATTAGTGGTCGCGTTAATGGTGTTATGATTTCAAATGATAACGGTGAATCTGTCGCTTATGCTCTTTTTAATCTTGAAGATCGTGGACCTATGGTGATCGATGCCGGTGTTAAAGTCTATCAAGGCATGATTATTGGTATACACTCACGTGATAACGATTTAGAAGTGAATGTGTTAAAAGGAAAAAAGCTAACCAATATGCGTGCTTCTGGAAAAGATGAAGCCGTAAAATTAACTCCCCCGCTTAAAATGACATTAGAACGTGCTCTAGCTTGGATACAAGATGATGAACTTGTAGAAGTAACTCCTAAAAATATTCGTTTACGCAAACTCTATTTAGATCCCAATGAACGCAAACGTTTTGAAAAAACACGTGCATCAATTTCAAACTAATTTTATGACTTTCTCCGTCGAATATTTTATTGTACTTAGCTTCATTACTCCAGAAAGGATGTTTCCATGAATATTAAAGAAATCCCTGTTGGGAAAAATCCACCAGAAGATATCAATGTTATTGTAGAGGTTTCTCTTGGTGGTCAACCAATAAAATATGAGATGGACAAAAAATCGGAAGCATTATTTGTTGATCGTTTTCTTCATACATCAATGGTCTATCCAGGAAATTATGGCTTTGTCCCGCATACACTTTCAGATGATGGTGATCCTATTGATGTACTTATCTGTAATACCCGTCCACTGATCCCAGGTTGTGTTATTAATGTTTGTCCTATCGGTGCTCTCATGATGGAGGATGATGGTGGTAAAGATGAAAAAATTATTGCTGTTCCTACCCCAAAATTAACAAAACGCTATATCAATATTCGTAACTATACAGATCTTCCTGAAATCACCCTTAAACAAATTGAACACTTCTTTGAACATTACAAAGATCTCGAACCTGGGAAATGGGCTAAAATTGAAGGTTGGCGGGATAAAGATTTTGCCCATGAACTCATTAAGCAAGCGATTGATCGCAACAAAAAAATATAACCACGGCAAAAAATAAAGCCTATCTTTTAAAATAGGCTTTTTTACTTTGAGAGATCATCTTCTAAAGATCGCCATATCTGCTTTAGCTTTTCCAAATGTGTTGAAAAATAAAGTTGCTTGTAACGAGATGTTGCACCGCTTTTTAGACAAATAGAAGAAGATGGAACTTTCCATTGCTTCGATAAAAATTGAATGAGAGCCTTATTTGCCTTTCCATCTTCAGGAACAGCACGGAGGCGTATAACCAAATATTGCTTTCCGTCATCCCTACACTTAACTCCCATTATTCTATCAACGGAAGCCTTTGGAGTGAGATGTACAAATAAACTCAAGCCATGATTATCATCATTTTGATAAAACATTTTCTGTATCTTACACAGTATTTTTATAGATACATGCCGGCATAAGCGCGCCACATGAAAGTACGAATAAAATAAATAATGAGAAAAACTACAATAGGTGAAATATCAATTGTTCCAAAATTTGGTAAAACCCGCCGGACACGACTTAGAATTGGCTCTGTCAATCGGTATAAAAAGCTCCCTATTAGAATAACAAAGCGCTTTCGTGCATTTATGATATTAAAGACACACAACCAAGAAAAAATGACACTTACAATTAAAATATCTATATAAATATTAAAAATGAGATCTATCACCTGAAGCAACGCATAAACCATGTTTTATTCCTCTTTTAATCAAAGAAACAAAAGGGTGTATAGAGAGCTTTCATTAAAATAAGCCTATTGATGGGACAATGGTGTCGTACTCCAATGTTCCTTTTTCCATAAATAGAAAATCCAAATACCAAAACTCTTCATCTCTATTATAATGATGGGAAACCTCATAAAAAATATGAGAAAAAAAGAACTCACTAAAACAGAAAAAACAGCGAATAATCTGAGAACCTTTAAATAAAACTCTAAAAGCCCCTTACATAATAATCTCATCGTTTTAACTGTAAGTCTGTTACAAAAAACGCTTAAATTAAAGACGACCTTTAAAGGTCGTCTTTGTTATTTTTAAAATTATTTCTGCAACGCAGTCAAACGATTAAGAGCATTGCTAAAACCATTCAACTGAACAAATAAATCATTCAAAGGTGGTTCACCTGGAGCGGCAATTGTCATAGCCATTTTCAAATGCTTTCCAGCGCGTAAAGCTGCCACGTAACTTTTATCAAAGACTATGGGAACAATACAACCTGCTGATGTGCACGTCCGAACACTGGTTTCGATAGTAGCCTTTCCTTCATCAACTTGTAAACGAACAGGCTTAGAGACTAAAACGCCAAAAGGAATCGTCAAATTACCAGATACCACACCATCAGCATTAAGAAGGACATTCATAGCTACAATAACACGACCTTGCTCATTTACTTCTTGGCGGTACATAAAACAAATCTTTTTCCCCTCTTGTATAACACAATTAACAGTCCACAAGCCGAAAGTTTCAGACAAAGAAGAGGCACCGTTTGGTAATGTAGCTGCTGCGGGTTTAGCTGCGGCAGGTTTTGAATCTGATGCAAATGCCACAGAAGAAATACTCAAGAGAGTAAAAAATATAAGTAAATTCAATAACTTTTTCATTTTATATTCCAGTTTTTTACATAAAAGAGAAACATGCTCATTATCTTTTAATAATTATACATATATAAAAACATCTTAATAAAAAAGACCTTTCTATAATTGTATAGCTTTTATAATCGCTTGAGGCTACCTCGAAATTCATTAACAACTTTCCTATAAACATGCTTTTTAAAAGAAATCACAATCGAAGGCAGCGTTTCCAGATCAATCCATTTCCACTGGTCGAATTCTGCTTTATGACCATCCGGCGGGGGATTCGTCATGATTTCAGAAAGATCTCCCGTAAATTGAAAAGCAAACCATTTTTGTATTTGTCCACGATATCTGTTGCTTAATTTACACCCAACAAGTTCTTGTGGAAAATCATAAGTGAACCAATTTTTTGCTTCCTTAATCAATTTTACAGATCGAATACCCGTTTCTTCGTAAAGCTCACGACATGCCGCATCTAATGGCTCTTCATTCTCATCAATTCCTCCTTGAGGAAGCTGCCAACGATGAGGCATTTCGGCGATAGGATGATCGGACGTCATTAAACGACGTCCAACCCAAACTTTACCTGCATGATTAAAGACAGCAATTCCAACGCATCGGCGATAAGGAAGAGCTTCTAAACTAACTTGTGCATTATCCATGCAATGATCCTCAAGCTGTATATTCCCTTTTTCACTTTAAAATATCCTTATTGGGGTCTGGTGGAAAAGCTGCATGCGCCATTTCACCCCGTAACAGCTTATAAGCTTCATGCAATTGAACATCATCCTTTGGGTCTTGTGGAACAAAAGCAGCTGAACCAGATCCTTTCTTGCTTTCTCGCTTCCCTTTGATATGCCCTTTTAATGTCGATTCACCAATCTTTACATCATAACCTTTATATTTTTCAGGAAGGGGTTGCTCTACAAGAATATCAGGTGTAATTCCAGTCCCTTGAATTGAAGTGCCTGACGGCGTGTAATAAAGCGCAGTCGTTAAACGTAAAGCACCATTTTCACCTAAAGGGATAATCGTTTGAACAGATCCCTTACCAAAAGATTGCGTCCCTAAAATCGTAGCACGACGATGATCTTGTAGTGCACCCGCAACAATTTCAGAAGCACTTGCCGAACCACCATTAATAAGCACAATGAGAGGCTTTCCATCAATAATATCTCCTGGCTTAGCATCAAATCTCGTCACGTCACTCTTCTTACGTCCACGGGTTGAGACAATCTCACCTTTATTGAGAAAAGCACTCGAAACGCTTACTGCCTGATCTAAAAGACCACCAGGATTAAGCCGTAAATCAAGAACATATCCCTTTAACTTATCTTGAGGAATTTTCGACTGAATATCTTTAATTGCGGCCTGAAGATTGCCAAAAGTCTGCTCAGAAAACTGAATAATTCTTACATATCCAATATCATTCTCAACGCGATATTTTACCGCTTTTACTTTGATGATATCACGAACAACCTTAATTTCAAGCGGCTTATCAACACCAGAACGAATAATTGTCAACGCTATGGGTGCTCCAGGAGCTCCCCGCATCTTATTAACAGCTTCATTCAATGTTTGACCATTCGTCTCTACACCATCAATTTTTGAAATGAGATCCCCTGCTAAAATACCCGCTTTTGAAGCAGGTGTATCATCCATTGGGGAAACAACTTTAATTAAGCCTTTCTCCATGGTAACTTCAATACCTAGACCTCCGAATTCTCCCTTCGTAGAATCCCGCATCTCCTTAGCTTCTTGTGCATTCATATAAGATGAATGGGGATCAAGCGATGTGAGCATCCCATTGACAGCATTTTCAATAAGCTTCTTATCATCTGGCACCGTCACATATTGCATACGGACGCGTTCAAAAATATCGCCAAATAAAGCCAACTCTTTATAAACATCATTTTCATTATTGGCAGCAACAGACTGCACCATTATCATTGAACAGGCGCCGAGCAATACCCCAGCGACCAAAAGAATAACTTTACGAATCATTTTGGTTCCTTCTCGTTTTTTCAGTCCGCCACCAAGGAGTTGGATTTACAGGTCTCCCCTGCTTGCGAAACTCAATGTAAAGCATTGGAGCCGTTTTGCCTATATCCAATGCAACACTGTTCGCAACAAATTGCATTCCCATCGTTCCAAGGGGTTCACCGGCAAGAACAAACTGTCCCTGACTTACGTTAATTTTTGACATCCCAATAAGAATGATATGATAACCATTGCCGACATTGAGAATAATTAATTGTCCATAAGAACGAAATGGCCCAGCAAAAGCAACAAGAGCATCAGTAGGAGATATAACAATGGCAGATGCTTCTGTTTCAATCATTTCACCAAAGCGCGTCATCTGTGAACCATTATGCGCATGCTGCACACGTTTTCCTAAAACAGGTAAAAGTAAAGAACCTTTTCGATTTTCAAAATTCGATTGCTCTAACAACTGTAAATTTTTCTGTAACTGTCTTGAGACATCAGAGCTCTGTTTTGATTGACGATCAAGCTCTAAAATCAACTCCTCTAAAGAGCGCGCTTGTTTAGCAAGAGCAATGTTCTTTTGTTGTTGCTCTGTAAGCTCTTCTTCTGATCTTTGTTGTAACTTAGCTTTTTTGTCTAATAAAAGCTCTAAATGCTTTTTCTGTTCTGCTTGCTTTTGCATTTTAGCCTTTAACGCTGTATACTCCGTGGTAATTGAATTGGTTAAATAGGTCAACTCCTTCAGACTTTCTGTTAAAGCGCGTGTTTTCTCTTGCATTTGAGGGATAACAGCCCCTAATAAAACAGAACTACGGACAGAAGTTAATACATCTTCAGGTCTCACTAAAAGAGCAGGAGCGGGATTTAACCCCATACGTTCTAAAATGGCAAGAACTTCCGCAAATTCTGCACGACGATTTTTCAGATTTTGTTGAACTTGCACCCGCTTTTTTATCATTTTTTTTAGCTTTTCTTCTCTTTCAGCAATATCACCTGCTACGGCACGTTCTGCTTTAGCAACCTTGATGAGTGCATCACTTAAAGCACGCTGATCTTTTTTTAAAACTTCAACTTGACGCTCAAGGAAAGCAACCCGCTCACGCGAAAGTGAAATATTCTGGTGAATCTCTTTTAACGCTCTCTGTGCTTCTTCTGCACTCCTTACTGTATCTTCAGCATGTGATATAGAAAAACAAAAAAATAGACTCAAGAACAACACGAAAAATAGCATAAATTCTTCATATAAATGTTGCACCTTTCTATGAAGAAGATTTCCCATTTGCCCAACCATTAAGCATCATCACATAAATGAGTGATGCTTTAAATGACGTCAACTAAAACAATATTAATAAATACACAAATAAGTGCTAAAAATTGTCTAAAAATATTAAACGCGATGATAAGGGTGGTTACTGGCAATCGTTACAGCACGATAAAGTTGTTCAGCAAGAAGTATACGTGCAATTTGATGCGGCCACGTCATAAAACCAAAAGACAAAAGAAAATCAGCACGGCTTCTTATCTGTTCATTATGCCCATCAGGCCCCCCTAAAGCAATGATCAAATCATGGACACCTTCATCACGATAGAAACCTAACTTTTCAGCAAAAGCAGATGATGAAATCGATTTTCCACGCTCATCAAGCACAATTAATCGGCACTTGTCAGGCAAAAATTCGATAAGCTTTCTCCCCTCTTCTTCCATGCGCTGACATGCTGTCTGCGCACGACTTTCTAATATCTCTTGTAATTTTTTGAAATGAAATCCCACAACTCCAGAACTTTTAGAAAAACGATCCAAATAATGGTGAAACAATGTGTGTTCTGCTCCCATCTTCATGCGACCAACAGCAAAAATAGAAATTTGCATGTTAATGATCTCCAAAGAGAACCGATTTTGTATTGTTTACATCAGGAGCAAGCCACATTTTTTCTAAATTGTAAAAGAGACGAATTTCTGGACGAAAAAGATGAACAATGATATCACCTGTATCAATCAATACCCAATCACCCGTATCTAACCCTTCTACACTTGCAAGACCATATCCACTGTCTTTCCAAGTGCCTAACAAATGATCCGCAATAGCAGTAACATGGCGTTGTGAATGTGCTGAAGCTATGACCATGTAATCAGCCAAAGATGATTTACCCTGAATATCAATGGAAACAATATCTTCTGCTTTGCTATCCTCTAAACTTTTGAGAATGATTTTGAGACCATCGCTTACAGAAAAGATTCTTTTTTCTGTCGCAGGTGCAATACTGTAAGAGTATTTTTGTGAAATATTTTTCAGACCAATATCCTTTCTTATTATTTAAATCATAGGGGAAAGAGAAGCAGAATCTTACAAAATATTCAAGAAAAATTATTCTCCTTTAAACGAAGTTTCGTTGAAGACTGAAAAGACAAAGGGCCATGTAAATAAGTCCAAGCCGGTGGTTTCATAAAAGGTAATCGTATACTTTCTCTCTCATCCAAACGAAAAGAACGGTAAATATGTGCCATAGGAGAAGAAAGTGCTGACATATGCGCAAAAGGACGATCAACAATTGCAATCGGAAGCATGGAGACAATAGCACGCCATCGATACCAATGATGTATCGTTGCAAAACTGTCTGCACCCATCACCCACACAAAACGGACACCACGACAATGTGTGAGAATATGAGAAATCGTATCTATTGATACTTTACTACCTATTGCCTGTTCAAAACCCGTTACACGAATCTTTGGATGATCAACGCGTTCAATACTTAGCCGCATTCTCTCATCTAAAGAAGGTAAATGTGTACAATCCTTTAAGGGGTTTCCTGGAGTTACCATCCACCATAATTGATCAAGATGTAAACGCCGAATTGCGCTTTTTGCAACAAGAAGATGTCCAGCATGCGGCGGATTAAAAGACCCACCAAAAAGACCAACAATATTGGACTTTTCAACATGTGGCATGCGATCTTTCCAAGGAAAAAACAGATTTTTCAAGGCCTAACCTGCCCATTTCCTTTAATATGATACTGAAATGATGTCAGCTGTTCAACACCAATTGGACCACGTGCATGCATTTTTCCTGTTGCAATACCAATTTCTGCTCCAAAACCAAATTCACCTCCATCAGCAAATTGCGTAGATGCATTATGAAGTAAAATAGCTGAATCCAAACGATTAAAAAATATTTTTACCACCCTCATATCCTCAGCAATAATCGATTCTGTATGCCCCGATGAATAACGTTGAATATGCGCAATGGCTCCCTCAATACCTTGAACTGTTTTGACAGAAAGAATTGCATCAAGATATTCATGCGACCAATCTTCTTCAGAGGCTAATTTAACATCTGGTAGGAGAGAAACAATATCCTCTGTTGCACGAATTTCACATCCCTTTTCTTGTAAAGCAATGAGAACAGGAAGAAACTTTTTTAATGCTTGTCGGTCAATGAGAACTGTTTCAACAGCGCCACATATACCGGTTCTGCGCAACTTTGCATTTATAACAATCTTACGCGCCATATCTAAATCTGCTGATTGATCAATATAGATATGACAGAGCCCTTCTAAATGGGCAAAGGTTGGAACACGTGCATCAGACTGCACGCGTGCAACAAGGCTTTTTCCACCACGAGGTATAATCACATCAATCGTACCATCCAATCCTTTAAGCATTTCTCCAACAGCATTCCGATCTGTCGTTCCAACCATTTGAATTGCATCTTTAGGAAAATCAGCTTTTTCCAATCCTCTCACCAACGCACAATGGAGCGCATGAGCAGAATGAAAACTATCTGACCCACCACGTAAAATTGCAGCATTTCCAGCCTTTAAACATAAAGCGCTTGCATCAATTGTCACATTTGGTCGACTTTCATAAATGATGCCAATGACACCAAGAGGTGTACGGACACGACTAATATGAAGCCCATTTGGACGTGTCCATTCATCCATCACTTGTCCAACTGGATCAGGTAAAGAAGCAATATGACGCACACTCTCTATGATTGCATCCAAACGCAATTCATCTAACTTAAGCCTATCAACCATGGCTGCATTTAAATTATTCTGAACAGCGTTCGCTAAATCTTGACGATTAGCCTGTAAAATTTCAGCTGATTGATCCTCTAAACTCAAAGCTATCGCTTCTAATGCCTTATTCTTTTGTTCAGAAGACATAACAGCTAGTTCCGCAGCAGCATGACGCGCTTTTTTCCCCATGTCTTTCATTTGTTCTTTTAAAGCCATAGTATCATCCATTCTGCAAAAGCAATAAACAAAGTAAAAGATAACTTTTTTAAGCAGAATCGGTCAAGCATCGTAAAACCATATCATTACGATGCACCATAGCAGAGCGCGCTTCATATCCAAGGATAAATGCAATTTCTTCGCTTTTACACCCCATAATGCGTACAACTTCATCTTTGCCATAACTCACAAGTCCACGAGCAATCTCAATTCCATTTATATCAACAATCGCAACCGTATCTCCGCGATTGAATCTTCCCTCAACAGCAATAACTCCTGCTGCTAATAATGATTTTCCAGATTTAAGAGCCTTCACTGCTCCCTGATCAATCGTTAAAATACCCGATGGTTCTAAATGACCAGAAATCCAAATTTTCCAAGCATTAACAGGTTTTTCACTCGCAGCAAAAAAACTGCTGCGCTCCCCCTTTTCAAGGGACGAAAGAGGATTCATACGCTTGCCTGAAGTAATGACCATCGCTGTTCCAGCGGAATTCGCTATTTTTCCAGCATCTAATTTGGTCTTCATTCCCCCACGAGAAAGCTCTGAAGCAGCTCCATCTGCCATTTTTTCGATATCACTCGTGATTGATGCAACAAAAGGGATAAATTCAGCCGTAGGATCACGATGAGGAGATTTCGTATAAAGGCCATCAATATCTGATAAAAGTATCAAAAGATCTGAACCCATCATTGTTGCTACCCGTGCCGCTAAACGATCATTATCACCATAGCGAATTTCACTTGTTGCTACAGTATCATTTTCATTGATAACCGGCACAGCTCCAAAACGCAAAAGGACATTAATTGTAGCACGTGCATTGAGATAACGCCGTCGCTCTTCCGTATCGAAAAGAGTGAGTAAAATTTGACCCGTCTTTAATCCATATTGAGCAAACGCATCGCCATATGTTTTGGATAATTCAATTTGTCCTAAAGCAGCACACGCCTGACTCTCTTCTAATTTCAAAGCTCCCTTAGGGAGCTGGAGCAATGTTCTTCCTAAAGCAATCGCACCTGAAGACACCAATAAAATCTCAATACCTTTTTGACGTAACTTGGCAACATCACTTACCAAACTGTTGAGCCATTCAGCCCGTAAACCTGTCTGAGGATCAACCAAAAGCGCAGATCCAATTTTGATTACAATGCGTTTATAATGTGCAAGTTTTTGCAATCCAACTGCCATCTTCATCAATCCTGCTTTACTCTGTCATCATCATTTTTGCGTGCCATTTCAATGATATGTGCGATAGCACGGAGCACATTTTCTAAACCTTCACGACTGACCGCAGAAAACATCATCACAGATTTACCCGTTACCTTTTGCAAAATCTCTTGTTTAGCTTTTCGTTCTTCAATAGTGAGAGTATCTATCTGACTTAAAGCTATAATTTCTGTCTTATTACTTAAGTTATTCCCATATGCCTCTAATTCCTTACGCACAATCTGGTACGCTTTTGCCACATCTTCTTCTTGAGCAGAAACCAAATGGAGTAAAACACCACAGCGTTCAACATGCCCTAAAAAACGATCTCCAATTCCTATACCTTCATGAGCCCCTTCAATGAGACCAGGAATATCAGCCAAAACAAATTCACGTGCATCAATGCGTGCAACACCAAGATGAGGATGCAGAGTGGTAAAAGGATAATCAGCAATTTTTGGTTTTGCAGCTGTTACTGATGCTAAAAAAGTTGACTTTCCAGCATTCGGCAAACCAACAATTCCACCATCAGCAATTAACTTCAAACGAAGCCACAATGTGCGCTCTTCACCAGCTAAACCAGGATTTGCACGACGAGGTGCCCGATTCGTAGAGGTCGTAAAATGAAGATTCCCAAAACCACCGTTCCCTCCTTTTGCAAGACGGTAACGTTGTCCCACTTGTGTTAAATCACAGATTAGCGTTTCATTATCTTCTTCAAAAATTTGTGTCCCAACCGGTACTCTAAGAATGATATCATCACCCTTTTCACCCGACATATTACGCCCCTTACCATGTCCTCCTGTTTTTGCTCTAAAATGCTGCTGATAGCGATAATCGATTAGCGTGTTCAGTCCATCAACAACAACAGCCCAAACATCACCACCGCGTCCTCCATTCCCTCCATCAGGCCCACCAAATTCAATAAATTTTTCACGACGAAAGGAGACTGCTCCTGCCCCCCCATTCCCAGAACGAATATAAACTTTAGCTTGATCAAGAAATTTCATTGGAAATACTCACTGAGGAATCAATCCTTCTGCCTCTATAGGTAACGTATCAGTTTTACCAGTTTTTCATTATTGACAAAAGAAAAACTGCCCATAATGTCATCAACAACTATTCGCAAATACCCTTATATTCTTAATATATCAATACACTTCAATCTTCTGGAAAAAAGCTATTGTTGCACTTCTGTTTTACCCTTAAAATTTAAAGCTAAAAGGTAAAGCTCTACGGATTCTGATCGGCTTGCAGGTGGTTTGACATGATGAACTGTTTTGAAATTCTGTTTTAATGTTGTGAGAAGGGTGTTTTCCGCTCCACCTTGAAAGGCTTTTGCTAAAAAATGTCCTCCAGGCTTAAGAACTGAAAGAGCAAACTCAGCAGCAACTTCACATAAATGAATCGTCCTTAAATGATCCGTCTGACGATGACCTGTTGTTGGTGCTGCCATATCAGAAAGCACCACATCCGGCTTTGTCCCTAAGGCATCAGTTAATTTCTGTGGTGCATCTGCATGCAAAAAATCCATTTGCAACATTACAACTCCAGGTAATGGGTCAACAGGCAAATAATCAATGCCCACAACACTCGGTTTTTTATCACTGGAGCCAACTACACGTACAGCGACCTGACACCATCCTCCCGGAGCCGTACCTAAGTCAATAATCTTTTGACCTTTTTTGAGAAACTTATAACGCTCATTAATTTCAATTAATTTATAAGCCGCACGCGACCGATAACCATCTACTTTAGACTGATGAACATAAGGATCATTTAGATGCCTTTCTAACCACCGCCGTGACGACGCTTTAATGGTTCCTGCTTTCTTCTTTACACGTTGATATAATTCATGTGAGCCTGAACCACCGTATCCACCAGCTGGTGTTTTTATCGTTTTTTTCATCGTTATTCATTGTCTCCGTCTTTTGATAATCTGCTAACGTCTGAAACGTTTTCCTTTCCTATATCGACACCATACACCATCGCGTAACATCAACTCTATCAAAATTCCTTCTCTCAAACCACGATCAGCAACTCTTAATCGTCGACTGGGCCAAACTTCTCGAATAACATCTAAAATTGCACAACCAGCTAAAATTAAATCTGCTCTTTCTCGTCCAATACAAGGATTAGTTGCACGTTTTTTTATATCCCATGACAATACACGCTCCACCATAAGTGTAATGTCTGCATCATCCATCCAAATACCATCAACTTGTCTTCGGTCATAACGTTCTAAATTAAGATACATTCCCGCTAAAGTTGTAATCGTTCCAGAAGTTCCCAAAAGATGAAACTTTGACCCTTGAGCAAGAGTCCCCAATTGATGACGTTCTGAAAAATTATTTAACAAATTTCGCACATAACTTTTCATTTTCTCAAAATCGTCTAAACTACCATTACTGCCTCCAAAGCGTTCAGCAAGCGTGACAACACCAACAGGAAGAGAAGTCCATGCCGTAATTTGTTCTGTTAAACGTAAAGAACGCTTTTTGGAAACATCAAGAAGCACAATTTCTGATGAACCTCCTCCAATATCAAAAAGCACAATTGCATCGGTATTCGGTTCAACAAGCGTACCACAACCTGAAACAGCAAAACGTGCTTCGGTTTCCTGATCAACAATTTCTAATTCAAGACCAGTCTCATCCAAAACGCGTTGAATAAAATGTTTCCCATTTTTTGCCAAACGGCAAGCTTCCGTTGCAACTAAACGATAACGTTTAATACGCCTCTGCTTTAGCTTTAAATGACAAATCTTTAATGCTTCAATCGCACGATCCATTGCTTGTGTATGAAGAAAACCGTTATTTACTAAACCTTCTCCTAATCGTACAATACGTGAAAAAGCATCAACAACATGAAAATACCCTGGTTTACTAGGAGATGCGATAAGAAGACGACAATTGTTCGTTCCCAAATCAAGTGCAGCATAAAGAGGCGGCGATTTCAAACGAGAAAACTGTGGAAGAAAAGTTGTTTTTGAGCCTTTTGCTTTCTTAATACCTATAGTTGCTCGACCATTAAATTCAAAAGTTGTATCCGATTGAATAGGCTTCTGTTTACGACGTCTTCTTCGTTGTTGGTGCTTTATATCAACGGAAAGGGAATCCCTTCCTGTCTGTAACAAAGCAGAGTGATTATGATGACTAGCGCTGTGATCATAGAATTGCTTTGCTTTGATATCATGCGCTCTTCCTTTCTTTGATTCTTTTGAATCATAATCTAATGGGGTCATTTTCCTTATTCCTTGAGCGTTTTCCCCCAATAAATAAACGCAAAACTCCTTGTGTTCATAACTAAATAAAGTAACAATGCGGCATTAAATTATAAATATCAAGAAAACATTCCTTACTTTTCTCTTATCAGAAGTGTCCACGCTCATGTCATTTAGCTTTCTGAATAATTTTTGTTTTTTTTAAAAAAATCGACTTTCTCTTTATAAGCTTGAAACTATAAATTCATTAATGACGTCTATATCCATTTTTGTAAGTAAGTAACTGCTCTTTAGTCATTCATATCGAGATGTATCTCTATTGTAAAAAAGATAAATTTATACTCTTCGAGAATTTTAAGCTATCATTGCTCCTTTATATTCGCGGCATAATAATACTGTAATTGCATTTTACAAAGTAACTCAACTCTTAGTATCGCAATCACCAAACTCCATAACTACAAAAAGTATGACAGTATTTTAATTGGAAGTTATTGATGTCAAATGAGCCTAAACACTTTTTCGCAATAGGATTTTAGACAAAGAGAAATCAAGAGTGCGTTAGAGTATTTTCTTTTATAAAGAGAGACGCTGGTTATTTTTTCTATAAGCATTAAATTGGTATGAAATTTTTACAAAGATAAAACTAACCGACCATTTGTTCAAAGGAACTATATTGCTCTTGTAAATCCCGTGGAGAAATTCTAATTTTTATTCTTCATTTTCTGTTATAGATAAATAATTTATTGAAATTTTACACCCGTAAAATACGACCTCAATTGAACAAGGCATTTCTCTATTATACTCTACAAATTACTAAATTACTGCATTTTTTCTTTAAATCTGAAAATACAAAACAATATTATTTATGGACAAATAAGCTCTTTTAAAACCGCTCTATACAGGTTATCGTTGTAAAGAATTAAGTGCTGCACTTAACCCTTCAAATGGTACAGTAAAAGAAAACACCTTTCCTTCTTTAATCTTATAGGAAATACGTATTTTTTTGTTTTGTTCTATTTGTTTGCTTAAAACTGGTCCTACAGGCGATTGTGCCAAACAGATGGTTTCATTACACTGCGTATAACGAATAAGGATAGGTTTTTTAACACCTTCTACAAAAATTTGAATAGGAATATTTATATCAGTATTTGGTAATGTTCGGAAAAGCATTACTGCTTGACCATTTTTGGTAGAAACAAGAGACCAACTAAAAACCGTATTATCATTCTGATCATGAACCGTCTGCGTTACATTGCATATTCCTTGCTTAAGTTTTTGTTTTTCATCACAAATCAATGTCCAATAATCAAATTGCATAATAATGCGACGCGTTTCACCAGGCTCTCCTTTGGGAACGGATAATTGTGGTGGGTGCACTGTATAAACATCCTTTTTCTCATTAGCAAAACTCGCGCCCTTGCCTATAAAGGCAAGGACAAACAGAATAATTACAAAAATATTTTGCTTCTTTATAGTGATATGCATCTTTTTCATCATCATCTCAGTCTCAGAGTAATACCTGCGCCTATTCCAAAATGACCACCTGCACTTGTGACTGATAAATTAGAGCGGATATTACCATCTTCAGAGGTATAACCTGCACCAATAGCAAACGCGGATTGACTACGCCATAAACCTGTACCAAATGAAACACTTAAAGATCCTGGTATATCATAGTAACGTAAGTTAGAAACCGCCAAACCAATAGCCGCTGCTTGCCTTGCCTCTTTGCGAACATCCTCAACAGCATAGCTTAACGTCTCAAACTTCATGTCTGTATAGGATTTTGCTTCGTTAACACCTTTATTGACAAGACTACCCACTTGATCATCCGTATATTTCTTCGCATCATCAAGAACTATCTTCATCTGATCTTTAGTATAATCATGTAACTGACCACCATTGACTGCTTGCTTAGAGCCTGTTTCAATCTTGCCGTCCGCTACATTGTCTATCAAAACCGGATCACTCTCATTGCCACCTACTAACGTGATGCTATTGGTCTTTTTACCATCTGCACCTTTGTCATAGTTAACAGCTCCATCCGTTACCGCAGTTTCAATATCTTGGACATGTTTATCAAGCGTATCTACCCTGTTCTCAACCTTCGTTACCCTTTCATTCGTTTCCCATAGCTGACCTCCATTCACTGCATCTTGTGAGCCAGCTTTGATCTCTCCATTCGCTATATTGGTAATATGAGACGCTTCACCATTATGACTTGCATCATACGCTCCTTGCTCCTCATTCCAATGCAAACTATTCTTATCTATATTATCAGAGACATCCTTAATACGGTTGTTGATATTCGTCATACTCTCACTGACAGTATTAAAGGCACCCGCGACATCATGGCTCTCCTTCGTAGAGGAACTCCCATCAGAATTAAATTGGGCAACATTGAATGTCGGTGCAGTCCAACTACCATTCTCATACTTAGCTCCACCACCAAAATAGGTCGCAAGGGTCGTATTCAGAGCATAAAGCTGATTACCTGTGATCGCTTCCGTTGAGCCCTCAGAAATATCGCCATCTAAAAGGGATTTCAGTTTGCTCTTGCTTCTGTCAGATCCCTGCCCATGAAGCGCTACAAAGGCGTTCTCTTCATCACTCCACAACAATGCATTCTGCTCAACTTTATCAGAATTATCAGAAAGCTCTTTATGAAGCTTCTTGAAGGAACTGCTTACACCCGCAAAGGCAGCTGTAATATCTGGATAACTCTCTTCTTTTGAACTGCCATCATCATTGAAGGTCAGAACTTTGAAACTTGGTGGAGTCCACTTGCCATCTGCAAACTGTGCATCGCCACCAAAATAAGTCGCTAGCGTCTTATTCAATGAATAAAGCTGACCACCATTTACTGCTTCTGTCGAGCTTTCAGAGAGAATTGCTGCTTTTACACCAGAAAGACTACGTGCATCACCATTACTGTTGGCAATTGTTATTGCTGTACCTTCTTTCTCCGCACCAATCTTGATAACCTTGGTCGTCTCATCCTGCTTAACAAGACTATCACTGACAACTTGGTTAATCTCTTTGGTAATCTCATCCTTAACATTCGTAATTCTATTATTCACATTGCTAAATGAACTACCTACTCCAGCAAAAGCTGAGGCAACATCATGATAGGTCTCATCAGAAACCTTCCCTTCTTCTTCAAAGCTCTTAACCGTAAATTTAGGAGCAGTCCATACACCACCTTCATACTTAGCACCACCACCAAAGGATTTAGCTATATCCGTAGCGGCTGTTTCAAGATTGGTAGACACGGTGCTTACATGTTGATTGGTCGCAAAAAGCTGTGAACCATTCACCGCTTGCGTCGATTCTTCCGAAAGCGCACCAGATTTTACTCCAGACAACGTCCGCGATGCGCCATCAACATTCGCAAGCTTAACTTCAGTACCACTCTTTTCACCTCCTATACTGATAACATGTGTCTCTTCATTCTGCTTAACAAGGCTGTCTCCAACGACTTTTTTAATCTCAGTCTTAAGCTCTTTATGAATATTCGTGAATGAACTTCCTACACCTGCAAAAGCTTCCGCTACAGTCTTATAGCTCTTCTCTTCAACTGCACTGCCATCTTCTTTGACAACATTAACCTTGAAATCAGGTTTATGCCATTCGCCATTCGCATATCCAGCTCCACCTCCTAAATAGGTCGCTAGCGTATTACTCATGGAATAAAGCTGAGAGCCATTTACTGCTTCCGTCGATCCTTCTGCAATATCGCCATTGGCAAGAAACTTAATCTTGCTGTTGGTTTTTTTGCCGCCTTTTTCACCATGCGTTGCTACAAACGCTCCTTCGTCCTTGTTCCAGTTCAAAGAATCCTGTGCAACACTTTCAGAAACATCCTTAATCCGATCATTGACATTTTTGATGTTCTCATCAAGTCCTGAGAAGGCTGAACCAACATCTTTAAATGCATGCTTTTCTACATGACCATCTTTAGAAACCTTAGATAATTGATAGGTTGGTCCTGTAAATGCACCATTCTTAAATCCTGCATCACCACCCAAGAATTTCGCAACATCCTGGGAAATCGTATTAATCTGACCACCTGTAACAACATCATGTGAACCCTCAGAAAGCTGGCCATTGGCAACATTATGTAAACCAACAGGAGACGAATCTTTACCTTTTCCAAACGTCACACTACCATAATTGGTATTACCATCTGATCCTTTATCATAAAGAACAACAGCGGATTCTTCAGACTGAAGACTGTTCGAAAGATCTTTCAAACCTTTATCAAGCTGACCCTTATTAACAGCTTCATTATCATTCGCTGCTGCTTTCACGCCTGAAAGAATCCGATCTTTATTATCCTTATCGGCAATAGTGATTGTCGTACCATCCTGTTCGCCTCCAATCTTGATAACCTTGGTCTTCTCATCCTGCTTAACAAGACTGTCTTTAACTACTTGGCTAATCTTATTCTTAACTTCATTATGAATGTTTGTGAAAGAACTGCCCACACCTGCAAACGCTTCGGCTACACTACCATAGCTTTGCTCTTCAACTGCACTGCCATCTTCTTTGACAATATTAACCTTGAAACTTGGTGCTTTCCAACTTCCATTTTCATAGCTAGCATCACCACCAAAATACGCCGCAACTTCATTACCCAATGCATGAAGCTGTTGACCTGCCACAGCATCCGTAGAGCTCGCAGAAATATCACCATTCTGAAGAGACGTAATCTTACTGTTGGTTTTTTCACCGTCTTTACCATGCGTTGCTACAAATGCTTTGTCTTCATCACTCCACAATAATGCGTTCTGCTTAATATTTTCAGAAACCTCCGTATTGCCCTGAGTAACTTCTTTATGCAGGTTCTTAAAAGAGGTACCTATCCCCTCAAAAGCAGCTGCTACACTACCATAGCTTTGCTCTTCAACTGCACTGCCATCTTCTTTGACAGTCTTAAGCGTGAATTTTGGTGCAATCCATGTGCCATTCTTGTAGCTAGCATTACCACCAAAATACGCCGCAACATCATTACCCAATGCATGAAGCTGTTGACCTGCCACAGCATCCGTAGAGCTCGCAGAAATATCCCCATTCTGAAGAGACGTAATCTTACTGTTGGTTTTTGCACCATCTTTACCATGCGTTGCTACAAATGCTCCTGCTTCCTTGTTCCAGTTCAAAGAATCCTGTGCAACACTTTCAGAAACATCCTTAATCCGATCATTGACATTTTTGATGTTCTCATCAAGTCCTGAGAAGGCTAAACCAACATCTTTAAATTCAGCCTTTTCCACTTTGCCATCTTGAGAAACCTTAGATAATTTATAGGTTGGTCCTGTAAAGATACCATCCTTAAATGCTGCATCACCACCAAAATATTGAGCAAGTGTAGTATTTAAAGAATAAAGCTGAGAACCATTAACAGCTTCCGTGGAACTTGCTGAAATATCACCATTGGCAAGGAACTTAATCTTGCTGTTGGTTTTTTCACCGTCTTTACCATGCGTTGCTACAAACGCTCCTGCTTCCTTATTCCAGTTCAAAGAATCCTGTGTAACACTTTCAGAAACATCCTTAATCCGATCATTGACATTTTGAATGTTCTTATCAAGTCCTTCAAAGGCTGAACCAACATTCTTAAAATCAGTAGTTTCCACTGTGCCATCTTGAGAAACCTTAGATAATTGATAAGTTGGTTCTTTAAGACTACCTTCACTGAAGGTCGCACCACCACCGAAATACTTCGCAACTTCAGTGCCCAATGTATGAAGCTGTGAACCATTGATTGCATCATGAGATGATGAAGAAACTACACCATTAGCAACATTATGAAGTCCTACAGGTGTCTTATCTTTATCCTTACCGCCTAAAGTCACACTCGCATAATCAATACTGTTATTGTCATCAGCTTTTTTATCATAATGAACAACAGCAGAATCTTCAGACTGAAGACTGTTGGAAAGCTTCTCCAAACTTTTATCGAGTTGCCCCTTATTAACAGCCTGATTATCTTGTGTTGCTTCCTTCACACCAGAAAGAGCTCGTGCCTCACCACTCTTATTAGCAATATTGATTTCACTACCTTCTACTTCTTTACCAATCTTAATAACCTTGGTCGTCTCATCCTGCTTAACAAGACTATCACTGACCACTTGGCTAATCTCTTTGGTAATCTCATTCTTAACATTCGTAATTCTATTATCAACATTTGTAAATGAACTACCTACTCCAGCAAAGGCTGAGGTAACATCTGAGTAATCTTTATCTTCTGTTGTCCCACCTTCTTTGAAGCTCTTAACCGTAAACTTAGGAGCCGTCCATTTGCCACCATCATAGTTAGCATTACCACCAAGAAACTTGGCAACCTCGCTTCCCAATTGATGAAGCTGTTGACCTGCCACAGCATCCGTGGAGCTCGCAGAAATATCACCATTCTTAAGAGAGGTAATCTTACTGTTTTGTTTATCCTCTCCATGCGTCGCGACAAAAGCATTCGCAGTTTTACTCCAGTTCAAAGAATCCTGTGCAACACCTTGAGAGACTTCCTTAATCCGATTATTGACATTCTTGATGTTCTTATCAAGTCCTTCAAAGGCTGAGCCAACATTCTTAAAATCAGTAGTTTCCACTGTGCCATCTTGAGAAACCTGAGATAATTGATAGGTTGGTCCTGTAAATGCACCATCCTTAAATCCTGCACTGCCACCGAAATACTTAGCAACTTCGGTGCCCAATGTATGAAGCTGTGAACCATTGATTGCATCATGAGATGATGAAGAAACTACACCATTAGCAACATTATGAAGTCCTACAGGTGTCTTATCTTTATCCTTACCGCCTAAAGTCACACTCGCATAATTAATACTGTTATTGTCATCAGCTTTTTTATCATAATGAACAACAGCAGAATCTTCAGACTGAAGACTGTTGGAAAGCTTCTCCAAACTTTTATCAAGTTGCCCCTTATTAACAGCCTGATTATCTTGTGTTGCTTCCTTCACACCAGAAATAGTGCGTAACCCATTTTTGCTGTTGGCAATATTAATTTCACTGCCTTCTACTTCTTTACCAATAGTAATAAGATTTGTTTTTTCATCTTGCTTAACAAGACTATCTCCAACAACTTTGTCAATCTCACTCTTAACTTCTTTACGCAGATTCTTAAAAGAGGTACCTATACCCTCAAAAGCAGCTGCTACACTACCATAGCTTTGTTCTTCAACATCACTACCGTCATCCTTGACAGTCTTAACCTTGAAACTTGGTGCAATCAATTTGCCATTCTCATACTTAGCATCACCACCAAAATATTTCGCAACTTCACTACCCAATTGATGAAGCTGTTGACCTGCTACAGCATCCGTGGACTTCTCATTAATTTCTCCATTCTGAAGAGCAGTAATCTTGCTGTTACTTTTTTCTCCTTCTTTTTCACCATGCATTGCTACAAAGGCGCTTTTTGTCTTATCCCACAACAACGCGTCACCTTGAACTTCTTGCTTAATATTCGTGATCTTTTCAGTAAGTTCATTAAACTTATTCGTCAAATTGTTATTAACATTTGTAAAAGAGGTACCTACACCAGCAAACGCAGTTGTTACATCATGATAGGTTGCATCAGAAACTTTGCCCTCTTTATCGACAGCCTGAACCGTAAACTTAGGAGCTGTCCATTCGCCATCCTTGTAGCTCGCATTCCCACCAAGATATGACGCAACTTCATTGCCCAATTTATGGAGCTGTTGACCGGCAACAGCATCCGTGGAGCCCTCATTAATTGCTCCATTCTGCAGAGACGTTATCTTGCTGTTGGTTTTTGTACCGTCTTTTTCACCATGCGTTGCTACAAACGCTCCTGCTTTCTTGTTCCAGTTCAAAGAATCCTGTGCAACACCTTGAGAGACTTCCTTAATCCGATTATTGACATTCTTGATGTTCTTATCAAGTCCTTCAAAGGCTGAGCCAACATTCTTAAAATCAGTAGTTTTCACTGTGCCATCTTGAGAAACCTGAGATAATTGATAGGTTGGTTCTTTAAGACTACCTTCACTGAAGGTCGCACCACCACCGAAATACTTAGCAACTTCGGTGCCCAATGTATGAAGCTGTTGACCTGCTACTGCATCCGTGGAATTCTCATTAATTGCACCATTCTGAAGAGAAGTAATCTTGCTACTGCTTTTTTCTTCTCCATGCGTTGCAACAAAGGCATTCGCAGTTTCATTCCAGTTTAAAGAGTCACTCTTTGCATCAGAAATCTCTTTGTTAATCTTTTTTGCAACATTCGTGAATGAATTACCTACTCCTTCAAAAGCAGCCGCTACATTAGTATAGTCTTTATCTTCCGTTTGCCCATTTTCCTTGATGCCTTTAACCTTAAATGTAGGTGCGGTCCACTCTCCTTTCGTATTATAGCCGGCACCACCACCAAAATAGGTTGCAAACTGCTTATTCAATGAATAAAGCTGAGAACCATTCACTGCATCCGTTGAGAGACTACTAACAACCCCATCCTTTAGAGAGGTAATCTTGCTGTTGGTTTTTTTGCTTCCTTTTTCTCCATGCGTTGCTACAAAAGCACCTACATCTTTGTCCCACAACAACGCATCTCCTTGAACTTCCTGCTTAATATTCGCGATATTTTGAGTAAGTTCATTAAACTTTTTCGTTATATTGGTATTAACATTCGCAAAAGAGGTGCCTACTCCAGCAAAAGCCGTCGCTACATCATGATAAGTCGCTTCTTTAGAGCTACCATCAGCATTAACTATATTAAGCTTAAAATCAGGCTCGCTTAATTTTCCATTCTCGTATTTAGCGCTACCGCCAAAGTAAGATGCAACCTTGCTGCCTAATGTATGAAGCTGCGAACCTGTTACTGCCTCTTTTGAAGTTTCTGAGAGAGTACCATCTTTCACACCACTAAGCGTACGTGTTTCTCCTTTCTTATTAGAAACATCTATTAAATTGCCATTTTCTTTCAAACCAATGGTAATTTTACCTGTTTCGCTATCATGCTGTACAAGGTTGTTTTCTGTAACGTTTGTGATCTGTGTATTAATTTTTTTAATCTCTTTGGTAATCTCATTTTTTACATTCGTGAATGAATTACCTACTCCTTCAAAAGCACTGGCGACATCATGATAAGTCTCTTCTTCAGAGTTACCATCATCCTTAAAAGCTTTAAGCTTAAATGTTGGTTCTTTCCAACTCCCATCTTCATTATATGCAGCATTCTTATCAAAATAATGCACAATATTTTTGTTTAGAGAATAAATCTGGGAGCCATTTACAGCATCCGTTGAATCTTTGGAAACAACCCCATTCTGAAGAGAGGTAATCTTGCTGTTGTTTTTTTTGCTATCTTCTTTACCATGCATTGCGGCAAAGGCGCTTTTCTCCTCATCCCACAACAATGCGTTACCTTGAACAGCGGTAATTTCTTTTTCAACCTTTTTGGTAAGCTCATTTTTTACATTCGTAATTTCATTTTTTACATTCGTAAAAGAAGTACCTACACCAGCAAAGGCTGAGACTACGTCATCGTAAGACGCATCAGAAACATCGTTTATTGAATTAAATTGCTTAAGCTTAAATTTTGGCGCAACCCATTTGCCTCCATCATATTTAGCTTCACTATCAAGTGACGTGGCAACTTCGCTACCCAACTGATGAAGCTGTGAACCATTTACCGCCTCGTTTGAATCTTTAGAGATTTCCCCACCTATCAAACCTGCAATCGTTCGGCTCTCGTTATCCTTGTTTTGGAGATTGATTACATTGCCATCTTTTTCTTGACCAATGGTGATAGACTTTGTTGCATTATCCCACTTAACAACACTCTCACCTTCAAATTTTTGAATTACATTATTAACTTGTTCTGTAAATTTCTTCTGAATAGTTGTGAAAGTGGTACCAACACCCGCAAATGCATCTGCTACATTATCATAGCTATTCTCTTCTTCAGTACCATCATCCTTGATGGTTTTAAATTTAAATTTTGGATAGTCCCAGTTTCCATTCCCAAAATCAGCACCACCACCAAAGAACGTAGCCATCCTAGTACCTAACATATACATCTGGCTACCATTTATGGCCTCAGTTGAATTTTGAGTTTGAGCTCCACCTGCAACAAACCTAATTGTGCTGCTTGTTTTTTGTCCTTCTTTGCCATCTGCTTTGTGATGTGTTGCGACAAAGGCCTGTTCTTTATCACTCCATAACAAAGAATCTCCTTGAACAGTAGCAATCTCATTCTTAATTTCATTCTTAATATTCTTTAATGAATTACCTACCCCTTTAAAAGCACTGGTGACATCATGATAAGTCGCTTCAGAAACACCATCAGCATTAACTATATTAAGCTTAAAATCAGGCTCGCTCAATTGACCATTCTTGTATTCAGCACCACCACCAAAGTAAGATGCAACCTTGCTACCGAGAGAATAAAGCTGTGAACCACTGATTGCATCATGGGATTCTGAAGAGATTGCACCGTCGGCAACATTGTGAATACCTACCTGTACCTTATCTTTATCTTTACCACCTAAAGTAACACTCGCATAATTAATGCCACCTTTTTCGCCTTCTTTCTTATCGTAATGAACGACAGCAGAATCATCAGACTGAAGATTGTTGGAAAGCCTCTTTAAACTTTCATCAAGTTGCCCCTTGTTAACAGCATCTGTATTATCACTACCTTCTGCAACTCCTGTTATCTTTCTACCGCCAGCGTCAATGCCAGAAGTGGTTATTTTCGGACCACCGTTAATTACTAAGCCCGTTTCATCTAAGGTGTTTTTTCCTACTTGTATTTTCTCTGCTTGTACTGTACCTACTGTAATACCTCTAGCTAAATCAAATTTTACCTTATTGTCGTTTTCTCCTTTTGTAAGCGTAATATTTGTACTTCCAGCTTCTAAATCCACTGGATTGCTTGAATTAACATTCGTTGTATTTTTACCATTAACAGAAAGATCCCAACTTGGGGTTATAGAGCTTTGTAGAGCTTTTAGCTGTGCCACGTTGACCGCATCTGTGTCTTCAGTACCAGCAGCAACACCTACAATCTGTCTGGTTTTTCCGTCCTTAATACTACCAATACTGAGTGCAGCAAGAGTGCTTCGCCATATCTTATCCTCTGCGATTGAGTTCCTTCTAGTACTAGGATCATAACCTGCAATACCAGCGCCAACATCAGATATGGATTCCAAACCCAAAGCAACAGAATCTTCAATCAATGCTTTTGCGTTTGTACCAATAGCAATCCCGTGACGGGAACCTTTACCAATTTCTGCGTTTGTACCAATAGCAATCCCATAAGAGGATTTTGCATCAATTTTTGCGTTTGTACCAATAGCAAACGCATACAAGGAACCTTCATCAATTTTTGCGTTCATACCAACAGCAAGCGAATACAAGGCATCTTCAATAGTTGCGTTTTTACCAATAGCAATCCCATAAGAGGAATCTTTATCAACATGGGCGTTGTTACCAAGTGCAATTGAATCTTGTGCAGCAGCAACGGGATCTGTAAAATCTGTATTGGTGGTGTTAATTTTTAAGCCTTTTATAGCTGCTGCTTCTCGTACTGCTTTTAACTGCGCCACATTCACCGCATCTGTATCTTCAGAACCAGCAGAAACACCTGTAATCTGCCGTGTTTTTCCGCTCTCAACATTCCCAACACTAAGTGCTGCCAAGCTACTTTCCCAAACATGATCGCCTGCTGTTTTTGCTTTACCTGTTAGAGGATTATAACCCAAAACGCCACGTTTACGATTAGATACAGAATATGCTCCCAGAGCTACAGCCTCTTCAAGAGTAGCCTGTGCTTCTGTCCCAATAGCAACAGCACTCTTAGCGCCTTCTTCAACAAGAGATTTGATCCCTACCGCCAATGAATTTTCAGCTTTCGCAGTTGCAAGCCCACCAAATGCGAGAGCAGATATAGCAGATGCCTCTGATCCTATACCAATAGCAATACTTGCCTGGTCCTTTGCAAGCGCAGAAACACCAAAGGCTATTGCTCCCCCTCCTTTTGCTGTCGCACCGGCACCAAAAGCCGTTGAATAATTACCCGAAGCATAAGATCCACACCCTGTCGCAAAAGAATAAACACCAAAAGCCCGAGGTAGAATATTACCAGCTCCACCAGTAAGAGCACCCATATAACCACTCGTAGGACCAGCCAAACCATTACCAGTCCACGGAATCTGCTGTGTCATAGAACCATAAGGATTACGATTATAATACACTTGATTGGTAATAAATCTATTATACTGCGTCTCCGCACTTAGCCCAACACCTCCAGTGAGCAATGTTCCATCGCGACCAACAATTCTATCCACACCACAAAAATCATCATCACCAGAGAAGACAATGCTTCCATGGCTACCAAAAGGATAAGCTACATTAGGAGAATTATCGCTGCGGATAATTGCTCCTGTTATCGATAAATTGGAAGAAAAAACAGGAGAAACGCTTGATAAAAGTGTTGCCATTGCAGTTCCCAACGCAACTGCTTTAATCAAAGATGACTGAACAGGAAAATAACTTAAAACCGTGGTATAGATTTTTTTCATAACAAATTCTCCAGGTAAGAAAATATATTTTAGAACATAAAAAAAACACATTTCAGCGCTAGAGGTGATGTATTGGTGTGATTTTTGCTTGTTCTTTATGAAATTTGGATTTGTTGAAGAGGTAGAAAGAGGAGATGAAAGCTTTGGTAAGGTTTTTATTTTTCCATCTTAAACTGAGGCGTTTTTTTCACTGATGTTTTTAGGGTGATCGATAGTGAAAAATGAGATAAATACGAGAAAAGTGTCTTTGTTTGTTGAATTTGTGCTTCATGATCTTTAAAGAAATAGTTTGCTTTGTATGTTTATGGGAAGGGTTGAGTGCCTATCATGAGTTCATTGTGTTCTTATCGTAAAGATAGGTAACATGGCTCGATGTTTCAGGATTATTTTTTTGAAGCACTTGAAATAAGTTGTATGGATTTTCATAACCACCTGCACCTCCCCTTGCGATAAGTTTCTTACTTCTTATCAAAATGAGTCTTAATTAATAGCTTTTATAAACTCTTAAGAAGAAAAGCAAGAAGAAAATGAATTTAATTATTTTTACAGAATGAGTCTTTTCAATTTATGTAACCATGAAATACCATTATAATTTTGAAATTTATCGCTTTATTGCATATGTTGTAGACTTATAGAGAGGTTTTTGTTTCATCGTTTTTTGTAGTTCCTTTTGATCAAAATGAGTCTTATTAATCATTAAGACGACTCCGTACCTTATGATTTGTGCAGCTGTGTACAAAGAAAATGGTAAAATAGGATTTTTATTTTTGACAGTATCTCCCCAATGGATATTTTCTATCAAGGGAATTATAAAATACATGCCTTAAAATTGTGATTGGATGACGTACTCTATCCGTTTTGCTTAGAGAGATTACTTTATATTTCTAAAATTTTTATTAAAGTGCTTCGTATTTCTTACTAAAATCACTCTCACAAAGATTATTCCTATAGAATATATTATTATGGAGTTTTCTATATATTACTCTATCATTTTCTATGAAAAATATTGCTTTATCTATCATATAAACTTTCGCCCTTGCCTCATAAGACAAGGGCGAGAATTCGGTTAAATTGTCGTTTTTTGTATTATCTGGTGTTATTGTAACTTCAGAGTTATTCCACCACCAACTCCCCAATGACCTCCGGCACTGGTTGCTGATAAATTAGAACGAATCTTGCCATCTTCAGATGGTATAACCTGCACCAAAAGCAAATGCAGATTGACCACGCCACAGACCACCACCAAATGAAACACTTAAAGATCCTGGATCGTCGAAGTAACGTAAGTTAGAGACTGCTAAACCAATAGCTGCTGCTTGTCTTGTCTCTTTGCGAACATACTCAACAGCATAACTTAACGCCTCAAACTTCATATCTGTATAGGCTTTTGCTTCGTTAACACCATTATTGACAAGACTACCCACTTGCTCATCCGTATATTTCTTCGCATCTTCAAGAACTATCTTCATCTGACCCTCAGTGTAATCATGCAACTGACCACCATTTACCGCTTGCTTAGAGCCTGTTTCAATCTTGCCATCCGCTATATCGTCCATCAAAAATGGGACACTCTCATCATAACCTGCTGAATCCATTGACTCGTCGGACATCTCAAGAGAACTTTCATCGTCTACATCATCGAGAGAACGAGAGAATTTTGCTGCAGGCACCATGTCCATAAAAGGAAAGCCATCTGAAACATTTTCCCATTCATCTTGGGACTGAGAATAAATGATATAGACAGAAAGAGGACATCTTTGTGCACCGTTATTAAATGTAGTACGCTTAGGACGCAATAAAGTATTTATTGCGAGAGAAATTTGAGTTTTTTGCTAAATAATTTAGAGATTTTTGTGTAGAATTATTGCGTTTTTTCTGTAAAAATAGATGATACACACTTGGGCTTTAGATTTTTGTCCGTTGGTATGCTCTGAGATGGAATAACAGCAGTTTTGTAATTTTTTTATGACCTACTTCCCCCACTTTGCGAAAAAGTCATTGAACTTAAAAACTACCTCTGTCCTATAAGCTATTAAAAAGAAACACACGGAAAAAATTAACTTATTTTTAACAATTGTTCATTTTGATTCATGAATGATTATTAAATTCATAGCCTCATTGGTCGCTCTGTAGGCTTTGTAGAGGAATATTGATTGTATGGTTATGCTTTTTAAACGCCCTCATTTTGATTAGAGTGCATTTTACTTAATTACTGTTGCTACTACATACAAATAAATAGAGTCGTAAAAAATGGGACTTTTTTAATCATATCCTCTAATAGATATTTCTATTAATGAAATTATAAAACATGCACTTTTAATGCTGTACGATTATGCATATTATTCATTATTATATGTATATAAAAATGTTTTTGGCATTTGTAAATTGTAGTGAAAATACTTCCATTTAACTAAAAACAGATTCACTAAAATTATTATACAAAATATACTTTTATGAACTTTGTAAGTATACTGCTCTATAACTTTCTGTATAAAATATTATTTTTTTAGATATAAAACATTCGCCTTTGTCCGATCAGACAAAGGCGAATGTACTTTTTACTGTTAGTTAAGCGTTATCCTCAATCCAGCACCTACGCCCCAACGACCTCCAGCACTGGTAGCAGATACGTTAGAACGGATTCTGCCATCTTCAGAAGTATAACCTGCACCAAAAGCAATCGCAGATTGGTTATACCATAAACCACTACCAAATGAAATACTTAGCTTTCCAGGTGTATCATCGTAACTTAAGTTAGAAACCGCCAAACCAATAGCCGCTGCTTGCCTTGCCTCTTTGCGAACATCCTCAACAGCATAGCTTAACGTCTCAAACTTCATGTCTGTATAGGATTTTGCTTCGTTAACACCTTTATTGACAAGACTACCCACTTGATCATCCGTATATTTCTTCGCATCATCAAGAACTATCTTCATCTGATCTTTAGTATAATCATGTAACTGACCACCATTGACTGCTTGCTTAGAGCCTGTTTCAATCTTGCCGTCCGCTACATTGTCTATCAAAACCGGATCACTCTCATTGCCACCTACTAACGTGATGCTATTGGTCTTTTTACCATCTGCACCTTTGTCATAGTTAACAGCTCCATCCGTTACCGCTATTTCAATATCTTGGACATGTTTATCAAGCGTATCTACCCTGTTCTCAACCTTCGTTACCCTTTCATTCGTTTCCCATAGCTGACCTCCATTCACAGCATCTTGTGAGCCAGCTTTGATCTCTCCATTCGCTATATTGGTAATATGAGACGCTTCACCATTATGACTTGCATCATACGCTCCTTGCTCCTCATTCCAATGCAAACTATTCTTATCTATATTATCAGAGACATCCTTAATACGGTTGTTGATATTCGTCATACTCTCACTGACAGTATTAAAGGCACCCGCGACATCATGGCTCTCCTTCGTAGAGGAACTCCCATCAGAATTAAATTGGGCAACATTGAAACTAGGAGGCGTCCATACACCATTCTCATACTTAGCTCCACCACCAAAATAGGTCGCAAGGGTCGTATTCAGAGCATAAAGCTGATTACCTGTGACCGCTTCCGTCGAGCCTTCAGAAATATCACCATCTAAAAGGGATTTCAGTTTGCTCTTGCTTCTGTCAGATCCCTGCCCATGAAGCGCTACAAAGGCGTTCTCTTCATCGCTCCACAACAATGCATTCTGCTCAACTTTATCAGAATTATCAGAAAGCTCTTTATGAAGCTTCTTGAAGGAACTGCTTACACCCGCAAAGGCAGCTGTAATATCTGGATAACTCTCTTCTTTTGAACTGCCATCATCATTGAAGGTCAGAACTTTGAAACTTGGTGGAGTCCACTTGCCATCTGCAAACTGTGCATCGCCACCAAAATAAGTCGCTAGCGTCTTATTCAATGAATAAAGCTGACCACCATTTACTGCTTCTGTCGAGCTTTCAGAGAGAATTGCTGCTTTTACACCAGAAAGACTACGTGCATCACCATTACTGTTGGCAATTGTTATTGCTGTACCTTCTTTCTCCGCACCAATCTTGATAACCTTGGTCGTCTCATCCTGCTTAACAAGACTATCACTGACAACTTGGTTAATCTCTTTGGTAATCTCATCCTTAACATTCGTAATTCTATTATTCACATTGCTAAATGAACTACCTACTCCAGCAAAAGCTGAGGCAACATCATGATAGGTCTCATCAGAAACCTTCCCTTCTTCTTCAAAGCTCTTAACCGTAAATTTAGGAGCAGTCCATACACCACCTTCATACTTAGCACCACCACCAAAGGATTTAGCTATATCCGTAGCGGCTGTTTCAAGATTGGTAGACACGGTGCTTACATGTTGATTGGTCGCAAAAAGCTGTGAACCATTCACCGCTTGCGTCGATTCTTCCGAAAGCGCACCAGATTTTACTCCAGACAACGTCCGCGATGCGCCATCAACATTCGCAAGCTTAACTTCAGTACCACTCTTTTCACCTCCTATACTGATAACATGTGTCTCTTCATTCTGCTTAACAAGGCTGTCTCCAACGACTTTTTTAATCTCAGTCTTAAGCTCTTTATGAATATTCGTGAATGAACTTCCTACACCTGCAAAAGCTTCCGCTACAGTCTTATAGCTCTTCTCTTCAACTGCACTGCCATCTTCTTTGACAACATTAACCTTGAAATCAGGTTTATGCCATTCGCCATTCGCATATCCAGCTCCACCTCCTAAATAGGCCGCTAGCGTATTATTCATGGAATAAAGCTGAGAGCCATTTACTGCTTCCGTCGATTCTTTCGAAAGTACACCAGATTTCACTCCAGACAAGGTCCGCGATGCATCTCCACTATTGGCAATACTAATGATACTGCCGCCTTTCTCTGCTCCTATCTTGATAACTTTGGTATCAGCATCCTGCTTAACAAGACTGTCTCCAACGACTTTTTTAATCTCAGTCTTAAGCTCTTTATGAATATTCGTGAATGAACTTCCTACACCTGCAAAGGCTTCCGCTACAGTCTTATAGCTCTTCTCTTCAACTGCACTGCCATCTTCTTTGACAACATTAACCTTGAAATCAGGTTTATGCCATTCGCCATTCGCATATCCAGCTCCACCTCCTAAATAGGTCGCTAGCGTATTACTCATGGAATAAAGCTGAGAGCCATTTACTGCTTCCGTCGATCCTTCTGCAATATCGCCATTGGCAAGAAACTTAATCTTGCTGTTGGTTTTTTTGCCGCCTTTTTCACCATGCGTTGCTACAAACGCTCCTTCGTCCTTGTTCCAGTTCAAAGAATCCTGTGCAACACTTTCAGAAACATCCTTAATCCGATCATTGACATTTTTGATGTTCTCATCAAGTCCTGAGAAGGCTGAACCAACATCTTTAAATGCATGCTTTTCTACATGACCATCTTTAGAAACCTTAGATAATTGATAGGTTGGTCCTGTAAATGCACCATTCTTAAATCCTGCATCACCACCCAAGAATTTCGCAACATCCTGGGAAATCGTATTAATCTGACCACCTGTAACAACATCATGTGAACCCTCAGAAAGCTGGCCATTGGCAACATTATGTAAACCAACAGGAGACGAATCTTTACCTTTTCCAAACGTCACACTACCATAATTGGTATTACCATCTGATCCTTTATCATAAAGAACAACAGCGGATTCTTCAGACTGAAGACTGTTCGAAAGATCTTTCAAACCTTTATCAAGCTGACCCTTATTAACAGCTTCATTATCATTCGCTGCTGCTTTCACGCCTGAAAGAATCCGATCTTTATTATCCTTATCGGCAATAGTGATTGTCGTACCATCCTGTTCGCCTCCAATCTTGATAACCTTGGTCTTCTCATCCTGCTTAACAAGACTGTCTTTAACTACTTGGCTAATCTCTTTGGTAATCTCATCCTTAACATTCGTAATTCTATTATTAACATTTGTAAATGAACTACCTACTCCAGCAAAAGCTGAGGCGACATCAGGATACTCTTTATCCTCTATTTTCCCATCTTCTTCAAAGCTCTTAACCTTGAAACTTGGTACCGTCCATGCGTCATTCTCGTACTTAGCGCCGCCACCAAAGGATTTAGCTATATTCCTAGCGGCTGTTTCAAGATTGGTAGACACGGTGCTTACATGTTGATTGGTCGCAAAAAGCTGTGAACCATTCACTGCTTGCGTCGATTCTTCCGAAAGCGCACCAGATTTTACTCCAGACAAGGTCCGCGATGCATCTCCACTATTGGCAATACTAATGATACTGCCGCCTTTCTCTGCTCCTATCTTGATAACTTTGGTATCAGCATCCTGCTTAACAAGACTGTCTCCAACGACTTTTTTAATCTCAGTCTTAAGCTCTTTATGAATATTCGTGAATGAACTTCCTACACCTGCAAAAGCTTCCGCTACAGTCTTATAGCTCTTCTCTTCAACTGCACTGCCATCTTCTTTGACAACATTAACCTTGAAATCAGGTTTATGCCATTCGCCATTCGCATATCCAGCTCCACCTCCTAAATAGGTCGCTAGCGTATTACTCATGGAATAAAGCTGAGAGCCATTTACTGCTTCCGTCGATCCTTCTGCAATATCGCCATTGGCAAGAAACTTAATCTTGCTGTTGGTTTTTTTGCCGCCTTTTTCACCATGCGTTGCTACAAACGCTCCTTCGTCCTTGTTCCAGTTCAAAGAATCCTGTGCAACACTTTCAGAAACATCCTTAATCCGATCATTGACATTTTTGATGTTCTCATCAAGTCCTGAGAAGGCTGAACCAACATCTTTAAATGCATGCTTTTCTACATGACCATCTTTAGAAACCTTAGATAATTGATAGGTTGGTCCTGTAAATGCACCATTCTTAAATCCTGCATCACCACCCAAGAATTTCGCAACATCCTGGGAAATCGTATTAATCTGACCACCTGTAACAACATCATGTGAACCCTCAGAAAGCTGGCCATTGGCAACATTATGTAAACCAACAGGAGACGAATCTTTACCTTTTCCAAACGTCACACTACCATAATTGGTATTACCATCTGATCCTTTATCATAAAGAACAACAGCGGATTCTTCAGACTGAAGACTGTTCGAAAGATCTTTCAAACCTTTATCAAGCTGACCCTTATTAACAGCTTCATTATCATTCGCTGCTGCTTTCACGCCTGAAAGAATCCGATCTTTATTATCCTTATCGGCAATAGTGATTGTCGTACCATCCTGTTCGCCTCCAATCTTGATAACCTTGGTCTTCTCATCCTGCTTAACAAGACTGTCTTTAACTACTTGGCTAATCTTATTCTTAACTTCATTATGAATGTTTGTGAAAGAACTGCCCACACCTGCAAACGCTTCGGCTACACTACCATAGCTTTGCTCTTCAACTGCACTGCCATCTTCTTTGACAATATTAACCTTGAAACTTGGTGCTTTCCAACTTCCATTTTCATAGCTAGCATCACCACCAAAATACGCCGCAACTTCATTACCCAATGCATGAAGCTGTTGACCTGCCACAGCATCCGTAGAGCTCGCAGAAATATCACCATTCTGAAGAGACGTAATCTTACTGTTGGTTTTTTCACCGTCTTTACCATGCGTTGCTACAAATGCTTTGTCTTCATCACTCCACAATAATGCGTTCTGCTTAATATTTTCAGAAACCTCCGTATTGCCCTGAGTAACTTCTTTATGCAGGTTCTTAAAAGAGGTACCTATCCCCTCAAAAGCAGCTGCTACACTACCATAGCTTTGCTCTTCAACTGCACTGCCATCTTCTTTGACAGTCTTAAGCGTGAATTTTGGTGCAATCCATGTGCCATTCTTGTAGCTAGCATTACCACCAAAATACGCCGCAACATCATTACCCAATGCATGAAGCTGTTGACCTGCCACAGCATCCGTAGAGCTCGCAGAAATATCCCCATTCTGAAGAGACGTAATCTTACTGTTGGTTTTTGCACCATCTTTACCATGCGTTGCTACAAATGCTCCTGCTTCCTTGTTCCAGTTCAAAGAATCCTGTGCAACACTTTCAGAAACATCCTTAATCCGATCATTGACATTTTTGATGTTCTCATCAAGTCCTGAGAAGGCTAAACCAACATCTTTAAATTCAGCCTTTTCCACTTTGCCATCTTGAGAAACCTTAGATAATTTATAGGTTGGTCCTGTAAAGATACCATCCTTAAATGCTGCATCACCACCAAAATATTGAGCAAGTGTAGTATTTAAAGAATAAAGCTGAGAACCATTAACAGCTTCCGTGGAACTTGCTGAAATATCACCATTGGCAAGGAACTTAATCTTGCTGTTGGTTTTTTCACCGTCTTTACCATGCGTTGCTACAAATGCTCCTGCTTCCTTGTTCCAGTTCAAAGAATCCTGTGCAACACTTTCAGAAACATCCTTAATCCGATCATTGACATTCTTAATGTTCCCATCAAGTCCTGAGAAGGCTAAACCAACATCTTTAAATTCAGCCTTTTCCACTTTGCCATCTTGAGAAACCTTAGATAATTTATAGGTTGGTCCTGTAAAGATACCATCCTTAAATGCTGCATCACCACCAAAATATTGAGCAAGTGTAGTATTTAAAGAATAAAGCTGAGAACCATTAACAGCTTCCGTGGAACTTGCTGAAATATCACCATTGGCAAGGACCTTAATCTTGCTGTTGGTTTTTTCACCGTCTTTACCATGCGTTGCTACAAATGCTTTGTCTTCATCACTCCACAATAATGCGTTCTGCTTAATATTTTCAGAAACCTCCGTATTGCCCTGAGTAACTTCTTTATGCAGGTTCTTAAAAGAGGTACCTCTCCCCTCAAAAGCAGCTGCTACACTACCATAGCTTTGCTCTTCAACTGCACTGCCATCTTCTTTGACAGTCTTAAGCGTGAATTTTGGTGCAATCCATGTGCCATTCTTGTAGCTAGCATTACCACCAAAATACGCCGCAACATCATTACCCAATGCATGAAGCTGTTGACCTGCTATAGCATCCGTGGACTTCTCATTAATTGTTCCATTCTGAAGAGAGGTAATCTTACTGTTAGATTTTGCATCTCCTGATCCATGCGTTGCTACAAATGCTCCTGCTTCCTTGTTCCAGTTCAAAGAATCCTGCGCAACACCTTGAGATACTTCCTTAATACGTTGGTTTACATTCTTGATATTTTTATCAAGTCCCGTAAATGCTGAACCAACATCTTTAAATTCAGCATCTTCTATCTCACCGTTTTTAGAAACCTCAGATAACTTATAGGTTGGTTGAGTAAGAGATCCATTTGTAAAGGACGATTCTCCACCTAAAAACTTAGCAATATCCTTACCAATCTTGTTAACTTGCCCCCCTGTGATTGCATCATGTGAACTCTCAGAAATCTGACCATCAGCAACATTATGAAGACCTACAGGAGCGGAATCTTTACCCTTTCCAAAAGTCACACTCGCATAATTAATGCTGTTATTGTCATCAGCTTTTTTATCATAGTGAACAACGGCTGATTCATCAGACTGAAGACTGTTGGAAAGTTTTGCTAAACTTTCATCAAGCTGGCCTTTATTAACTGCTTCATTGGCATTCTCCGCTTTCTTAACTCCAGAAAGGGTTCTATCCTTACTATCCTGATCGGCAATAGTAACTTTATTACCGTGTTTTTCTGCACCAATTTTTATTAGTTGACTATCGTCATCCCACTTAACAAGGCTATCACCTTCAACTTTATTAATCTGGTTGGTAATTTCCTTTTTAACATTCGTGATAGAAGCACCAACACCTTCAAAAGCTTCTGCTACACTCTTATAATTCTTATCTTCAGTGATACCATCACTATTAGGCATTTTAAGTGTAAATGTTGGAGCAGTCCATTTCCCATCCTTATATTCAGCTTTACCACCTAAATAGGCTGCAACCTTCTCATTTGTATCAAAAAGCTGAGAACCATTTACAGCATCCGTGGAATCTTTGGAAACAGCCCCATTCTGAAGAGAGGTAATTTTGCTGTTACTTTTTGTTTCACCATGCGTTGCAACAAAGGCATTATCTTTTGTACTCCAGTTCAAAGAATCTTGTGCAACACTTTGAGAAACTTCTTTAATACGTTTATTGACGTTATCAATATTTGTATTAAGTCCTGTAAAAGCTGAGCCAACATCAGAGAAAGTCTTGTCTGTTATCTCACCCTTTTCATTAATATTCGACAAATTATAAGTTGTCCCTGTAAAAGAACCATCTTTAAAGGATGTATTACCACCCAAGAGTTGAGCAACCTCATTGCCAACTGTATTAATCTGGCCACCCGTAATTGCATCATGAGAATCTTTTGCAATTTTTCCATCAGCAACATTATGCAAAGCAACTGAGGTTTTATCTTTACCACCTAAAGTCACACTCGCATAATTAATGCCACCATTTTCGCCTTCTTTCCTATCGTAATGAACAACGGCTGATTCATCAGACTGAAGATCGTTAGAAAGTTTTGCTAAACTTTCATCAAGCTGGCCTTTATTAACTGCTTCATTGGCATTCTCCGCTTTCTTAACTCCAGAAAGGGTTCTATCCTCTTTATCCTTATTAGCAATGTTGATTACTGTGCCATCTTTTTCTTTACCAATAGTAATAAACTTTGTCTTCTCATCCCACTTAACAAGGCTATCACCTTCAACTTTATTAATCTGGTTGGTAATTTCCTTTTTAACATTCGTAATAGAAGCACCAACACCTTCAAAAGCTTCTGCTACACTCTTATAATTCTTATCTTCAGTGATACCATCACTATTAGGCATTTTAAGTGTAAATGTTGGAGCAGTCCATTTCCCATCCTTATATTCAGCTTTACCACCTAAATAGGCTGCAACCTTCTCATTTGTATCAAAAAGCTGAGAACCATTTACAGCATCCGTGGAATCTTTGGAAACAGCCCCATTCTGAAGAGAGGTAATTTTGCTGTTACTTTTTGTTTCACCATGCGTTGCAACAAAGGCATTATCTTTTGTACTCCAGTTCAAAGAATCTTGTGCAACACTTTGAGAAACTTCTTTAATACGTTTATTGACGTTATCAATATTTGTATTAAGTCCTGTAAAAGCTGAGCCAACATCAGAGAAAGTCTTGTCTGTTATCTCACCCTTTTCATTAATATTCGACAAATTATAAGTTGTCCCTGTAAAAGAACCATCTTTAAAGGATGTATTACCACCCAAGAGTTGAGCAACCTCATTGCCAACTGTATTAATCTGGCCACCCGTAATTGCATCATGAGAATCTTTTGCAATTTTTCCATCAGCAACATTATGCAAAGCAACTGAGGTTTTATCTTTACCACCTAAAGTCACACTCGCATAATTAATGCCACCATTTTCGCCTTCTTTCCTATCGTAATGAACAACGGCTGATTCATCAGACTGAAGATCGTTAGAAAGTTTTGCTAAACTTTCATCAAGCTGGCCTTTATTAACTGCTTCATTGGCATTCTCCGCTTTCTTAACTCCAGAAAGGGTTCTATCCTCTTTATCCTTATTAGCAATGTTGATTACTGTGCCATCTTTTTCTTTACCAATAGTAATAAACTTTGTCTTCTCATCCCACTTAACAAGGCTATCACCTTCAACTTTATTAATCTGGTTGGTAATTTCCTTTTTAACATTCGTGATAGAAGCACCAACACCTTCAAAAGCTTCTGCTACACTCTTATAATTCTTATCTTCAGTGGTACCATCACTATTAGGCATTTTAAGTGTAAATGTTGGAGCAGTCCATTTGCCATCCTTATATTCAGCGTTACCACCAAGAAACTTCGCAACTTCAGTGCCCAATGAATAAAGCTGAGAACCATTCACTGCATCCGTTGAGAGACTACTAATAATACCAGCTTTAAGAGAGGTAATCTTGCTGTTAGATTTTGCATCTCCTGCTCCATGTGTCGCTACAAAGGCATTATTCTTTGGACTCCAGTTTAAAGAATCCTGTGCAACACCTTGAGAGACTTCCTTAATCCTATCATTGACATTCTTGATATTTGTATCAAGACCCGCAAAAGCCGTTCCAACATCATGAAACGAAGTGGAGCCTACTGTACCATCTTTAGAAATCTTAGATAATTGATAGGTTGGTTGAGTAAGAGATCCATTTGTAAAGGACGATGTGCCACCCAAAAACTTAGCACTATCCTCACCAATTTTGTTAACCTGACCACCCGTAATCGCATCATGAGAATCTTTTGCAATTGTCCCATCCGCTACATTATGAAGACCTACTGAGGCAGAACCCTTACCTTTACCTAAAGTCACACTCGTATAATTAACAGAACCATTTGTATCACCTTTATCATAATGAACAACTGCTGATTCATCAGACTGAAGACGATTCGAAAGATCCTTCAAACTTTCGTCAAGCTGCCCCTTATTAACAGCCTCATTATCATTCTGTCCCGCTTTCACACCAGAAAGGATTCTATCCTTTTTATCCTTATTAGCAATGTTGATTACTGTGCCATCTTTTTCTTTACCAATAGTAATAAACTTTGTCTTCTCATCCCACTTAACAAGGCTATCACCTTCAACTTTATTAATCTGGTTGGTAATTTCCTTTTTAACATTCGTGATAGAAGTACCAACACCTGCAAACGCATCTGCTACATTATAATAGGTATTATCTTTTTCAGTACCATCTGCATTAACTGTTTTAAATTTAAATGTTGGAGCTGTCCATTTGCCATCTTCATTATAGCCAGCATTCTTATCAAAATAATGCGCAATATCGTTGTTTAGAGAATAAAGCTGAGAACCATTTACTGCCTCGTTTGAATCTTTGGAGATTTTTCCACCTATCAATCCGGAAATGGTTCGGTTCTCGTTATCCTTGTTTTGAAGATTGATTACATTACCATCTTTTTCTTTACCAATAGTAATAGACTTTGTCTTCTCATCCCACTTAACGACACTCTCACCTTCAACTTTGTTAATTACATTATTAACTTGTTCTGTAACTTTATTCTGAACATTCGTGATGGAACTACCAACTTCACTCAATGCAGTAGCAACATCATGATAATCTTTCTCTTCTGTTTTTCCATCTTCTTTTACGCTCTTAACTTTGAAAGTTGGAGGTGACCATCTGCCGTTATCATATTTAGCTCCACCACCTAAAGAAGTTTCAACGCCACGGCTCAATCTATAAAGCTGATTACCAGCTACAGCATCCGTGGAATCGATAGAAATAACTCCATCTGCAAGAGAGGTAATCCTGCTGTTAATTTCTTTGCCTTCTTCTTTATGTTCATGCCTCGCTACAAAGGCATGTTTTTCATCGTTCCATAACAGAGCATTTTTATCAACCTTTTGAGCTACCTCGGTAATTTCATTATTAATCTTTGTAAAAGAACTGTCCACACCTGCAAATGCAGATCCAACATCATGATAAGTTCCCTTTTGTACAGTATAGGTGGGCTCTTTACCTTGTAGAACACTTGCACCACCACCCAAATATTTCGATATATTATCATCAAGAGAAGATATATTACTGTTTGTTTTTGTTATATCAGCAGCGTTTTTCGTAATCTTACTATTAGCTTCTTTAATATCATTGGTATTTTTGGTTATATTACTGTTCGTTGCGAAAAGCTGAGAACCATTTACTGCATCCGTTGAATTTTTAGAAATATCGCCATCTTTCACACCAGTAAGTGTACGTGTTTCTCCTTTATTATTAGCAATATTAATTCTATCACCACCAGTGTCCTTACCAATCGTGATATGCAGGGTCTCGGCATCTTGTTTTACAAAACTATTGGCTGCTACTTGTTGTTCAACCTCTTTTTTCACTTTATTCAACTGCGCAAAATTTACCGCATCGGTATCTGCAGTAGCATTTCCTACTCCTGTTATCCTTTTACTACCAGCATCAATACCAGAAGTGGTTATTTTCGGACCATCGCTAATTACTAAGCCCGTTGCATCTAAGGTGTTGTTTCCTACTTCTATTTTATCAACTGTAATACCCCTAGCTAAATCAAATTTTACATTATTGTCTTTCTCTCCTTTTGTAAGCGTAATATTTGTACTTCCAGCTGCTAAATCCATTGGGCTGGTTGAATTAACATTCGTTTTATTTTTACCATTAACAGAAAGATCCCAACTTGGGGTTATAGAGTTTTGTAGAGCTTTTAACTGCGCCACATTTACCGCATCTGTGTCTGCAGTACCAGCAGCAACACCGACAATCTGTCTGGTTTTTCCTTCCTTAGCATTACCAATACTGAGTGCAGCCAAACCGCCGAGCCATGTATTGTCCTGCTTAGGTGTATTTTCTCTAGTACGAGGGTCATAACCTGCAACACCAGCGTCAACATCAGCCACAGAATAAGAACCCAAAGCAATGCCATCTCTAACTGATACTGTTGCATTTTCACCTAAGGCAATTGCACCTAACGACCCTAATTCTTTAGTCTGATTCTTTACAGATGCGCCATGGCCAAAAGCAATCGCACCTTTGGATAATGCATCAACGTTGGCTTTGCTACCAATAGCAATTGAATCTTCTGCAGCAGCCACGGCATCTGTAAAATCTTTACTAGTGGTGTTAATTTTTAAGCCTTTTATAGCTACTGCTGCTTGTACTGCTTTTAACTGCGCAAAATTTACCGCATCGGTATCTGAAGCTCCTTCTGCAACTTCTGTTATCTTTCTACTACCAGCGGAAATACCAGCCGTGGTCACTTTCGGACCATTACCAATTACTAAACCAGTTGCATCGAAGACGTTCGTTGCTACTTTCACCTTATCAACTGCTATGTTCTTTGCGAGATCAAATTTTATATTATTGCCTTTATCGCCTTTTGTAATTTCAAAATTACCACTTCCAGCAGAAAAATCTACCGCATTCTCTGTATCTAAACCAACGTTCGTAGGATTCTTACCGCCAATGGTGAACTGCCAACCTCCTACTACCATTTCCCTTAATTCTTTTAACTGCGCAACATTCACCGCATCGTTATCTTCCGTTCCAGCAGAAACACCTACAATCTGCCGTGCAGATGAAACCCTACCCGTACCCTGGTCATACACACCCACACTCACTGCACCAGTTCCAGACCGCCATGCACCATCCTGCGATGTTGAAACTTTTCCTGTCTTAGGACTATAACCTACCACGCCATCCTTATGCTTTTCTAGAACAGTAGAGTTATCACCCAAAGCAACACCACTCTCAGTATACACGCGTGCGTTAGAACCAATAGCCACACCTTTATCACCTTTCTCTATAAAAGCACTCTGACCTATAGCTATTGAACTTTCCGCAAGTGCTGCTGCATCTGAACCTATAGCTATTGAATTTTCCGCACGTGCTATTGCATTTGAACCTATAGCTATTGAATTTTCTGCAGCAGCTATAGCATCTGTAAAATCTTTACTAGTGGTGTTAATTTTAAAACCTTTTATAGCTACTGCTGCTTGTATTGCTTTTAACTGCGCAAAATTTACCGCATCAGTATTTTCAGTTCCTGTTGCCACATTTGTAATTTTTTTACTTCCAGCTGAGATGCCGTCCTTCGTTATCTCTGGGCCATTAGCAATTAATAAGCCTGTTTTATCTAAAGTATTCGTACCTGTTTTTATGCTATCGAGCTCAAGCTCCTTGGCTAAATCAAATGTGACCTTATTGTCTTTCTCTCCTTTTGCAATTTTGAAATTCGCACTCCCAGAAGAAAAATCTATCTCATTCTTTGAGTTTAAGCTAACGTTCGTGGAATTTGCACCGTCAATAGTGAACTTCCAACCTTCTACTACCATTTCTCTTAATTCTTTTAACTGCGCAACATTTACCGCATCGGTATCTTGAGTTCCAGCAGAAAGACCTACAAGCTGCCGTGTCTTTTGAGGCGTACTACTATCATTAAACACACCAATACTCGCTGCACCATATGTCGATTTCCATGCGATATCTTGTAATGTTGAAGCTACCTCCCCTGTCTTAGGACTATAACCTACAATGCCACTCGCAGTTACAGCATCAGAACCAGCACCCAAAGCAACACCCGTAACAACACTCGCAGATGCATTATCACCTAGAACTACAGATCTTTCAGCATCTTTTTTCTTTACTGTAGCGTTTTGACCTATAGCTATTGATTTTTCCGCTGGTGACTTTGCCCCTAACCCTATAGCCATTGACATTTTCCCTTCCGCCTTTGGAGCTACCCAGTACTTAGAAGCATCATTAGGTTTTCGAGTGTCCTGCCCTATTGCAATACTTCCTACTCCAGCGGATGCTCCGTCACCTAATGTCAAGCCGCCTGTTGCGATGCGACTTTCCTTTGCACTAAAGGGTGTAAATCCTCTTGCCATTGGTTGATTCAAATCAGGCATAGAGAAACTTCTAAAGAGAGCTCTCTTAAAGAGAGCTCTCTTATTGACAGTATTTGCTTCTAGAGTTTCATCCTCTGTCGATATGTCTCCATTCAATGCTGAGGGATCACTCTCTAATGCCGAAATCTGTCTAAGGTCAGGCATAGAGAAGCTTCTTAATCGAGGACCTTGCTTAACACTATCTTCTTCTAGAGATTCAGTGCGTGCCGATACATCCACTGTCAACGCTGCTGGGTCGCTCTCCAATGCTGAAACCAACACTGGTCGCGCAGATACAGCAAATCTTGAAAATGGGTCTCCTCCACTAACATGTCTTGCATTTACATCAACAGGCGATGATGCGGGGTCATTATTTGCTGCTATGGATGCTGTTTCAACAGTATTCGGCTTTCCATCTGAAGAATTCCCCGCTACCCCAGCACTTACTGGAAGTATATTCGATAAAAATACAACCATTCCAGCCAATGAAAGCGTTCTCACAAAAGACCGCTGATCAGGAAAACGAGAATGACTTAAATTACTCGCGGCTTGTGTGGCATAGAATTTTTTCATAATAAATTCTCCAATGAAAAAATAAAAACATAAAAAAGACACATTTCCGCGTTAAGTGTTAGGGAGTTTGTGTGATTATGATTTAATGTTGTTTTACGTGTGCTTTTTATAATGGGCTTTGTAAAGGGCATGTTTGGATTCTTATAAGGGTTGTGGGTAGTGTTTTAAAATGTGGGTTTTAAGTGTTAGAAAGGTTTTCTTTAGGTAGTTAATTCCTTTAATCCAACGCTTTGATTTGGTGCGGTCAGTCTGTTTTACTTGCTGTTGAATTTTTCTTTGTTAAGATTATGTATCTTAATGGTCGTTAAAGTGGGATGTTATAATTTTTGAGATGAATAGGGTTTCGTGAGAGTGTTTTTTCTCTCTCATTGTTTTCTTGTATGAAGAATAACAGTGAAACTGCGTTTTGGTTTTGTGCTATCTCTTCTCTTTAGATCCATTATATTCACCCCGCTCTTTTTAATCTCTTTCCACAAAGAGATTTTTTAACAAAATGAGTCTTATTAATATACTTTTTGTACGTTTATAAAGCCTCTGTTATAATAGCAAGAAAAAAGTAAATCTTTTCTAAATAAAATTGTTCTTTAATTTATAGTGTGTTATTTTTTCAACAGATTAACAATATTTCTATGGAATATTAAATTTACATCCTCTTTCAGTGCTATACTGATTTATGTTTCAATAAATATTGTTTTTATCTATAAAACTTATAAACTTCCCTAACAAAATCAGGGTGTTTAAGAATTTCATTAAACTATTTGGTTTTCAGCATCAATTCAATACTTTATGAGATCCTGCACACAAATCCTGCAACTCTCCTAATCCTACAGACAAATTGAAATGCCAAAACTTAGAAAAAAGGCTATCACTTTGAAACGTATAATATCCCCTAGAGAATGAAGATTGATAAAGACATATTTAAACGCTCTTATAAAATAGAGCGGTTATCATTCTTAAAATTAAGATTCAGTTTGTGTATTTGAGAACATATTTAGTTTGAAAAAGTTAACCTGCTAAAAGTTTTTCAAATTAAATTTCGTATATTCGTTATTTTTTATTTTGTGAGTTTCATACAATCTTTTTTAAAAAGAATTCAGATGTCCCCTTGTCTGTCAATAAACTTGTCTGTTAATAAAATCGTACCCTTAAAAAAGTTAATATTGCTTTCGCTTAACCTCTCAATAAAAAAAATTAAAATCTCTTCAATAATTATGTGCTCTTGTAAAAGATAAATTTGCTTCGCTTCTACTATAAGTAGTCTTCTTATGCGATCTATTAGCTACAGAACAATAGAAAATAACAAAAATGACTTTCTTAGCTCTGCTAGTAAAAAGCATGCTTTGGTGAAGTCTATACTTTAACCGTCATACCGTTTCGATTTATAAAATTTTCGCCCTTGCTTTAAACAAAAGCGAAAATTCTATGCAGTTATAGCTTTTGCATTATTTTATTTTGAAGGTTATTGCACCACCTACTCCCCAGTGACCACCAGCACTTGTCGCAGAAAGATTAGAGCGAATTTTGCCATTTTCAGATGTATAACCAGCACCAAGAGCAAATGCAGACTGTCCACGCCACGCACCACTACCAAATGAGACACTTAAAGAGCCCGGTGTATCAAAATAACGCAGGTTAGAGACTGCTAAACCAACAGCCGCCGCTTGTCTTGCCTCTTTGCGTACACTTTTAATGCTGTAATTTAAAATATTAAATTTCATATCTGTATATTGATTAGCTCGTTCAACAGCATCATCAATGCCATTAATAATAATATTATTCACCCGTTGATCTGTGTAGCTTTTGGCATCATCTAGAACAATCTTCATCTGCTGCTCTGTATAACTACGTAATTGCCCACCATTAATCGCCTCTTTCGAGCCCTTTTCAATACGACCATCAGCGAGGTTATCAATCACAACAGGTTCACTTTCATTCCCACCTGTTAGAGTGATCTTATTGCTTTTCTTGCCATCTTCAGTTTTGTCATAATTAACAACCCCATCAGAAAGGTTATGAACCGTGTTCTCAATATTATCAACCCTGTTTTCGATATGCTTAATATCTTTTTCAACGTTTGTAACACGCTCGTTGGTTTTCCAAAGTTGTCCACCATTCACCGCATCTTTTGAATCTTGTTCGATTTTACCATCAGCGACATTGATAATCTTACTTGGCTTATCATCATGATTAGCATCATAAGCCTCCTTCTGATCATTCCACTTTAAAGCATTAGAATCTATCTTGCCGATGACATGATCAATACGATTGTTCATACTCACTATATTATTATTAACACCGTCAAGTACTTCAGCAACATTATCGTAGCTTGTCTCTTTATCAACAGTGCCATCAGCATTGAGTTGCGTAACTTTGAAATGAGGAGCAGTCCAACTTCCATCCTTATAGCCAGCACCACCACCAAAATACGCAGCAAGCTGATTACTCATGAGATAAAGTTGATTGCCTGTAATGGCATCCGTTGAGTTAACAGCAATTCTGCCGTCTTTGATATTGAGAAGTGAAACTGGTCCGGTATTTTCCTTCCCACCCAATGTTACACTGTTATAATTAATGGTGTTATCATCATTTTTATCATAAAGAACCGCAGCAGCACTTGCTGTTTCAATATTTTTAGAAATCTTTTCTATGCTTTTATCAAGTTGGCTTTTGTTAACAGCTTCATCATCCTTTTCTGCTTCTTTTAAACCGGAAAGAGTGCGTCCTGCACCATCAATACCTGCAATGCGGATTTCCGTACCACCGACTCCCTTACCAATCGTGATAGAACCGGTTTCTTCATCCTGCTTTACAAGACTATTGTTTGCCGCATTGGTAATCTGATTAGAAATCTCCGTGATAGAATTGTTAACACCATCAAACGCAGAACCCACATCATTATACTCTTTGTTTTGAATCACATAACTTGGTGCTTTACCATTAGATATATTTGCGTCACCACCAAAATACTGGGATATAGTTGTGCTTATGTTAGCAAAATTATTATTCAACTCTTTCATCTTTTGATTGGTCTCATAGAGCTGTGCACCATTTATAGCGTCAGTGGAGTCAACAGAAATGTCCCCATCCGCAAGAAACGTAAGTTTGCTATTTTCTTTTTTCCCTTCCCCATGAAGAGCAACAAATGCCTGTTCTTTATCACTCCACAACAAAGAGTCTTTAGAAATCCCATCTATTTTTTGAGTAAAATCATTCGTTACATGTGTTAAGCGGTTATTTACATTGTTGATATTCTTATCAAGTCCTGTCAACGCCGAACCAACATCATAAGAGTCACGAGTTTTCGATGTACCATCTTCAGAAATTTCTGACAAATGATAGTGCGGACCAAACAAGATACCGTCGCTAAATTCTGCATCACCACCAAAAATGGCTGCTACATCTTCAGATATTTTATTAATCTGGCTGCCATTGATTGCATCATGCGATCCTTCTGCTATTATACCAGCTTGTACATTATGAAGCGCAACTGGTGCCGTCGTTTTATCACCTCCTAAAGTGATACTATTATAATTAACGATCCCATCTGCATTTTTATCGTAGAGAACCGAAAAGTTATTAGCTTCTTTTATAACATTAATACGATCTGTGATATCGGCAATTTCACCATCCAATTGTTCTTTATTAACAGCTTCATCACTCTTGGTAGCTGCTTTCACACCAGAAATTGTACGCGTATCACCTGATTTATTTGCAATGTTGATCTCAAAACCACCTGTTGCTTTACCTACAGTAATAGAAGCATTCTCTCCTTTATTTTGTTTGACAAGAATATTATTCTCAATGCTATCGGTAATATCTGCTATACTATCTTCAAGTTGTTTTTTATTAACAGCATCCGTATCCTCCTGCGCAGCTTTCACACCAGAAATTCTACGATCTTCACCATCATTATTTGAAAGACTGATTTCAGTACCACCCACAGTCTTACCAATAGTGATAAGATTATTGCCTGCTTCTTGCTTAACAAGGCTGCTTACTGCTATTTGACTTCCTATTTCTTTCAGCTGTGCAAAATTCACTGCATCAGTATCTTTAGTTCCCTCTGCAACGCCTGTAATCTTTTCATTGCCAGCATCAATACCATCTAACGTTATTCTTGGCCCATCATTAATAAAAAAGCCATCACCACTCATAGAACTGTTCCCTGCAATAATGCTTGTTACCTTAACATTATCACCCAGATCAAATTTTATATTATTGTCTCCATTGCCTTTTGTAACCTTCAAATTGTCACTTGCTGCTGACAAATCCACTACGCTCGTTGTACCGATTATTGTAGCACTTTTACCTCCAACAGACAGCGTCCAACCTTGATCTACATAGGATTGTAAAGCTGTTAGCTGTGCAACATTAATGGCATCAGAAGAGTCAGTATCAGCAACCCTCCCTTCAAGTTGGTGCACGACGTTCTTTTGATTATAACCAATTGCCGCTGCTACCTTCGCAGTAATTTTCCCTATCGCACTTTCTTTATCTTGATTGCTTAATGTGATAGAATCATAATCTTTTGCGAATACGGATTTCTCAATGCTCTTTTGGTTACCATATTCAAAACCTATCGCAATACTGTCTAACCCTAAAGCACGCGTTATAAAACTTTTAGCAACACTTTTCCCTTTTCCCGTATATTGCTTTGAATCTGAAATAACTGCGTTTTCAATACTCTTTTCTCTCTTTGAAGCAGAAATGACTGTGCCACTCACTGTAAAGATATTTTGCACATCCTCCCCTACAAATATTCTACCAGAGGTTAAAACATTTATTGTAGAATGATAATTTCCCATACCACTGTTATAATCATTATACTCAAAAATAGTATTTTGCGGATAAGCTACAGCAGCATTCTTCATACTTTCAAGAGACGCTTTTGTTAAATCGAGGTTTGCTGAAAAAACAGGAGAAGTATTCGACAAAAATAAGACAACCGCAGTTCCAAGCGAAGCTACTTTTAAAAACGATACCCGATAAGGTGAATGAGAAAAACGCGCATTACCCATCGCTAGTGTAGTATATAATTTTTTCATATCCCCCCCCTTCTAAATAAAAAACACCAAAAAAGTACAGTGTAATGTTGTACAACTTTCTTATTTCCGTTTATGTGTCTATGCTTTTAGATCATCAATAAAACAAAATATAAGCTGTTATCGCTACTGCGCTTTGAAGGGGTAATTAGGGGAAGATTTGAGAAAGTCAATTTATGAGAAACGTAAAAAAATTGTATCTCATTAAGAGAACAGTTTTGGCTTTGACGTATTTAAAATTGAGCTCATTTTTACGTCTTTATTATCCTTTTAAGAAAGCATTTATTTCCACCGAGGAGGATTTTTAAAAGCTTTTTACTAAAATGCCCCTGCTTTGATTAAGCAGGGGCAAGGAGCATGTTTAAGAAAATCTTTTATTAGTTCAATGTCATGTTAAATCCTGCACCGACACCCCAATGTCCACCTGAACTCGTTACCGATAAATTAGAACGGATATTTCCTTTTTCAGATGTATAACCAGCACCAAAAGCGAAGGCTGATTGGCTACGCCATAAACCGCTACCAAATGCAACACTTAATTTTCCAGGTGTATCATTGTACCGTAAATTAGACACTGCCAACCCAATAGCTGCTGCTTGTTTTGCCTCTTTACGTACATTTTCAATGCTATAATTTAAAGCCTCAAACTTCATGTTGGTGTAATTGTTCGCACGTTCAACTGCATCATCAATAGCATCTATCACAATATTGTTTACCCGTTGATCTGTATAGTTCTTTGATTGATCAAGAATGATTTTCATTTGTTCTTGAGTGTAATCATGCAATTGTCCACCATTAATCGCTTCTTTCGAACCTTTCTCAATGCGACCATCAGCAACATTATCAATCGTAACAGGTTCACTTTCGTTACCACCTATCAAAGTAACTTTATTGGTTTTTTTGCCATTTTCGTCTCTGTCATAGAGAACGACACCATCCACAAGATCGTTAACCTTATCATCAATATGATCAACTTTATTGCCAATATTATTAACCGTTTCACCAATATTCGTAACTGTAGTGGAAATGTTATCAACTCTATTTTCGATATGATTCATATGTTTTTCAACACCGTCAATACGTTCATTGGTCTCCCAAAGTTGCCCACCATTGACCGCATCTTTCGAGCCTTGTGCAATTTTACCATCAGCGACATTGATAATCTTACCTGGTTTCCCATCATGGCTAGCATCATAGGCTTTTTCATCCTTATTCCAATGTATCACATCCGAAGTAACTTTGTCCTTAATCTCATCAATCCGGTTATTGATGTTGACCATACCACCATTAAGATCACCCAAAGCATCTGCAACATTATGATGTGTTTGCTCTTTAACAGTACCATCCGCATCAATTTTAGAGATCTTGAAACTTGGTTCTGTCCATTCGCCATTCTCATATTTAGCACCACCACCAAAATACGCAGCCAATTGGTTGCTCATGAGATAGAGTTGATTACCCGTAATGGCATCCGTTGAATTTGCAGCAATATCTCCATCCAAAAGGAATTTAAGCTTGCTTTTCGTCTTCTCTCCATCTTTTTCGTGAAGTGCAACAAATGCCTGTTCATCTTCACTCCAAAGTAATGCATCTTTAGAAACCTTTTCTATGCTTTTATCAAGTTGGTCTTTGTTAACAGCTTCATCACCCTTTTCTGCAGCTTGAACACCAGAAATCTTACGCCTTACACCAGCAGTACCTGCAATGTTGATTTCAGTACCAGCCGTTTTCGCACCAATGGTGATAACACCTGATATACCCTCTTGCTGTACAAGATTATTTTCTTTCATTTCAATAATCTTATTATCAAGATTCGTAATAGAAACATTCACATCAGTAAACGCATCCGTAACATTATTATGTTTATTCCCTTGAATAAGGAAGGTTGGTTCTATCCCTTCAAGTACATCAGTACTGCCACCAAAATATTTCGATGTATTTTGAGCAACCTTGAAAAGTTGGGAACCATTTATAGCATCAGTTGAATTAACATCAATCTCTCCATCCTTAAGAAAGGTGATCTTGCTGTTTGTCTTCTCTCCGTTTGCTCCATGAAGAGCAACAAATGCTTGTTCGTTATCACTCCACAATAAGGCATCTTGAGAAAGAGCATCGATTTTCTTGGTAAAATCATTAGTGACATGTGTCAAACGGCTGTTCACATTCTTTACGTTCGCATCAAGTCCCGTCAAAGCTTCACCAACATTTTCAAAAGTTTTTTGTTTTACAGTACCATCAGCAGAAACTGTAGATAAATTATATTTCGGTCCTACAAACTTACCATCTTCAAATGCCGCATCTCCACCAAAAAACTCTGCAATATCTCCGGATATCTCATTGATTTGGCTACCATTTACAGCTTCTGTTGAATCTTCGTATAATCCTCCATCTTTCACACCCGAAATTGTTCGAGCATCACCTGATTTATTTGTAATATCAATTTTAGCGCCTTCTTTTTCCTTACCAATGGTGATAAGTTTCTGCTCTTCATCCCATTTAACAAGGTTATTTTCTGCTACTTCTTGTATTTTCTTTTCTACGTCGTTCAACTGATTAAGATTAACTGCATCCGTGCCTAAAATACCTTCTGCCACGTTTCTAATCTCTTTATCGCTAGCATCAATACCGCCATATGTTATACTTGGACCACGTTTAATCTTTAAGCCATTATCAGTTATAGTAACTTCATCCCCTACTTCTATTTTTTTATTAACTTTAATAACTTCGTTTAAATCAAATTTTATCTCGTTATTATCGCCTCTTACAATGTTGATATTTTTGTGGCTATCCTTATCCACAGCAGCTACAAACTTTACTGTACTCTCTGCCCCAATATCTGTAGCCTCTTCATTTTCAACAGCAAGTTTCCAACCTGTTTTAATGTTCGTTGTAAAATCTTTTAGCTGTTTATAATTCACAGCATCGGTATCTCCCTCTCCCGCTGCAACTCCCGTAATCTTTTTATTGCCAGCTTCAATACCATCAAAAGTTATTCTTGGTCCTCCATCAATTATAAAACCATCATCGCTCAAAACGCTTCTTCCTGCTGTAACACTCGTCACTTTAAGATTATCAGCTAAATCAAATTGTACTTTATTCTGATCATCTTTTACAATTTTGATGTTTTTTGTTTTTTCACCAGAAGCATCTTCTTTCTCAACTGCTTCTAAACTGACCGTATCACCAGAATTAACATCTGTAGCATCGGCACCATCAACAGAAAGCTTCCAGCCTCCTGCTTTTGATATTAATCCTTTTACCTCATTTAACTGTTTAACATTAACTGCATCTTGTTCGAGAACGCCATCTTTCACTTCTGAAATCGTTGTATTTCCGGCAACAATCCCTCCCTTAAAGACACGCGGACCACCTTTGATCTGTAAACCAGCATGACTTAAACTTGTATTTCCTGTTTCTACACGACCAACTTTAATATATTCGCTTAAATCAAATTTTACTTCATTGTTATCGCCTTTGGTAATTTTTATATTTGTATTTTCAGTCTCATTATCATCATCGTCTTTCTGCTTAACTGCAACAAAATTTACTGTACTACCAGAATTAATATCTGTAGCTTCATCGTCATTAACAGAAAGCTTCCAACCTCCTGCTGTTGATATTAAGTCTTTTACCTTATTCAGCTGTGAAACATTCACTGCATCTTGTCCGTCAACACCATCTTCCACGTTTCGAATGGGTTTACTTCCGGCACTAATACCATTAAGATTTATGACTGGCCCTCCACCCGTAAATCCAAACTCACCATCATCAAAAAAGCTTTTTCCTGCTGTAATGCTCTTTACTTGCAGATAATCATTCAATTCAAATGTTACAGTATTACCATCTTTTTTAATCTTTATATTCTCTGTATTTGCACCAGAACTATCATTTTTCTTAGCAGGAACAAAATCTACTATACTACCAGGATTAACATCTGTAGCATCACCGGAATCAACAGCAAGCTTCCAACCTCCTGCTTGTGATATTAATCCTTTGACCTCTTTCAGTTGCTTAAAGTTAACTGCATCGTTATCTTCGTCCCCTTCTACCACTCCTGTAATCTTTTGATTACCAGCATCAATACCGTCTACAGTTATTCTTGGCCCATTCTCAATTATAAAACCATCATCACTCATAGAGCTTTGCCCTGTAGTAACACTCGTCAATTTAAGAGTATCACTTAAAGCAAATTTTATCTCGTGCTTATTATTTGCACTATCCTTTTCAATCTTTAAGTTGTCTTTTTCTTTACTGTTCACTGAAAAATCGACGATATTGCCTCCATTAACAGCTGTAGAATCTTCACCATTAACAGAAACTTTCCAACCTTCTCCTCCTCCTGCAATGACATCCCTCATAGCCTTTAGCTGTGCAACATTTACTGCATCAGTATCATCACTTCCCGCTGCAACTCCTGTAATTTGGCGTGTTAGTGTACCCTTTGTACCATTAGCTGCAACACCAACTTCTCCAACGCTGAAAGCGCCTGTGGTGCTTTTCCACGCTATACCATTATCTGTCGAGGCACCATTTGAATGAGGATCATAACCAGCAATACCCTTTTCTTTATAAGAGATAGAGCCTCCACCTATAGCGACACCATCCTTAGAAAACACCTGTGCATTTACACCAATAGCAACAGAATCTGCTGTTTTAGCATAGGCAAATGTACCTATAGCAATCGCATTTTCAGCCTCCGCTATTACTTTTCTGTTAGGATTAGCTTCTTCAGTTCTGTCAGAGCGCCTACTGCCTATTGCAATAGAACCTGAAGCTTGAGCTTCAGCCTCTGAGCCTATAGCAATCGCATAATTCTCTTCTGCCCTTACCCTTGTCCCTAAAGCAACGCTATTTTCACCTAATGCCGTTGAAAGCCCTCCAATAGCAACTGCTGATTTCCCCGACGCCTCTGAATCAACACCTGTAGCGATACTTGCTATACCACCTGCAAGTGCAGAAACGCCAAAGGCTTGTGCTCCACCAGCCTTTGCCGTTGCACCTGCACCAAATACCGTGGAATAATTCCCCGTTGCAGCAGATCCACATCCAGTAGCAAAAGAATAAACACCATAAGCCTCAGGCATAGCATTAATGACACCAAAAGTGTTTCTCCCCATATAAGTGCCATCATTTGTCAAAATTCCTTCAGACATCCACGTAACCTGTTCAGTGGTCGTACCATAAGGACTACGACCGTTAAAAACTTTCTCCCCAATAAATCTTTCATATTGTTGCTCTGCTGTTATTCGCTGAGTATCTTTTATTGTCTGCTGTTGTTTACCACCACGTCCAACAACACTATCCGCACCACAGTAATCATCATCACCAGCAAAAACAATACTGCCATGGCTACCGTGTGAGTAAGACACTCCTCCACCAGGTGTACTTAAAGAAGTTCCTCCCGTTATCGCAAGATTCGCAGCAAAAACAGGAGAAACACTGGATAACAATGCCGCTATTGCTGTTCCTAAGGAAATAGCTTTTACCAAATTTGGTGTTGAATATTTTTTCATAACAAACCCCTTAATATAGAGAACACTTTAAATGCCAAAACAAAGTTCAGCTCCGCCACAACAGGCAACAAAAAACACTTCGCAAAATCACCTTTGCGCGCTAAAAAAATAAAAAAACAAAAGATATCACCTCAACACTCAGAATAATCTCAGTGTCGTCTTAAAACCTTTGAAAAGATAGATGTTGGATGCCCCCCCTCTAAAAGGAATTCAAACCCCAAATGGCACTCTACTGGTAAACTATGGTGTAACCTCCATCAATAAATAGCATAATCCGCTTTTTATAAAAAACGGGCTCCTAATTAAAGAGCAATTTATTTTTCAGATAAAGCGCACAAACAAAATGGCAAGAGTACAATTAAATATTTTTTTATTGATTTTAAAAATGAGACTTTATAAAAATGAAACAATACATAGTATGATAGTATGGTATAAGTTCATAAAATTCATACAAAATACCTGAAATTCTATATTGTTATATCTTCTCTGCCAGATACAACCCTTAAATTTACTTTAAAAAGCTAAAATACGAAACAATTTGCTCTTTTTAAAAGTGCCCGAATAGCGTGTGGAAAAAAGTATAAATTCTCCTTATAAGGTCTATACAATTTTAGAATATGAGATGCCGGTGCTTTTTTAAATGAAATTGCTTGATACATATTCTAAAGACGAAGAGTTCTATCTTTATCAGAAGTAACAGATATTTATCTATTCTATAGACTATTATTACATATGGTATATTATACGAATGGTTTTTATTTATTGATGAAGAGCTGAATACTGAACATAGCTTGCAGGGGGGAATTTAATGATAACGCAAAAAATAATTTCAAAACATATCATTCAAACTGCAATAGAAATTATCAATCGCCCAAAACATAGTGATCTTCCTTTTTTTCTTTTTGATGCCGATAATACTTTGGTGGAAATGGAAAAAATCATATTAGCGAGCAAGAAATACTTTGCTAATGCTAGCATTGCTGTCTCTCTTCAATCCTGTTCACTTGGCATTTTTTTCCGATTGCTAGCAGAAAAAGGATTGAACGTTGAAGTTTGCTCTGCTGATGAATGGAGACTCGCCTCAGCCATAGGATTTCCTGATGATCGCATTATTTTAGATGGCTCCTTCAAAACGACTGAAGACATGTCTCTTACATTGAAAAAAAACGCACCCATTAATGTAGAGACCATAAACGCGTTTCACGAACTTATGAGTTTGGCTGCAAACAAGGGTAAACGCTATGGCGTTAGTATTAAGCTCTCTCATTCTTACCGAAAGGATAAAAGCCCCTGTTTTGGGATTACAAAAGAAGAATATATCAGAGATATTTTGCCTTTATTATCCAAATCTGAGTACATTTATCTGAAAGGCTTTCACTTTCACATTGACTCCAACGTGGAACATTCTGCAATAAGTTTGAATCCTCTGAGTGATTGGCTTTCCTTTCTTGTCGAATATATGCCATCATCAGGGTATCTCTATATCAATAACACTTTTCTTGCTGATTGTATTGCATCTTCTCCAGAACATAAAGTTTGTAATTCAGAATCCTTCTTCCATAGCATTCATGATGTTTTGAAGAGTTATGATCCAGATCTGCTTAAAAAATGGAAATTGATTTTTAAACCAAACTACTCCTTGATAGAAAAAAATAGTTATGCTGTTGGAAAAACCATTGGTTATAAGCACCATGATGGTGTTCAAATCATACAAACTAATCTCAACATCAACCAGATCCCTTCACTATACAATCTACCTCATCCTCTCACATTGTTGGATGATTTGAATAAAAATCCAAGTGATAATGAACAAATTCTGACCAGATTTATCTGTTGTAATAACTATCTGTGTTTAGAAAAAAATCATGGTTTAAAAGAAGGTCAGCATTTTTTAATAAGGGGATGTCGTTCTTATGATATGCAAACTACTAACGAATGGTTATGCAAAAGACTACCAATTTACGTCTGGTTAAAAGGAAATATCCTTACCGCGAGAATGCCTTCTCCCACCTTGTCTGCACTTTCCAAAGATTTACTACACAACGAAGAAAATCTTTATGTCGATGATAATATCCGGCTTACAACACCATCAAGAAAATTTGCTCCTGCTCTCTACGAAAGCATTCATTGCAACAGAGAATATTTCAGCAAATTTATGGCATGGCCACGTTTTGTTAACCACGAAAATGATACAGCCAATTTTCTTGACTCCTGTTTTCTGGCACATCAAAAGGACGAAGGAAAAACTTATGTTATTTTGTTTAAGGAACATCCTGTAGGTTTACTTTCTTTCAACACCATCGATCATGAAAATAAAACCGGATATATTGGATACTGGCTTGATAGAAAAGCGCAAGGTAATGGTATTATTACACGAGCGATAAGAACTCTTGTAAAACATTACTCTTCACATCATTTTCTCAAACGATTTGTCATAAAATGTGCTACCGCTAACCAAAAAAGCAATGCTGTTGCCAAGCGTTGCGGCTTTGAGTTTGAAGGCACATTTAAACAAGCCGAATATTTAAATGGTGTTTTTCACGATCAGAATATTTATAGCTGGATTTCGCCTGATAACTAACGCATACGTCGCAAATATATGAATTAATGTATTGTTGTATAAATCTGTTTTCGCGTTCAAAAACTATAAAAATATGCACAAGAGACAAAAAAAATTACGTGGATCAAAATATATCGTTTGACATTAATTTTGTACTCAATGGGACAAAGCAAAAGAGAAATATATGCGGTTGTGCAAATGAGGTTTTTACAAGAAAACATCAAACGATACTTTCATTTTAGAAAACTGCTCATCAGAACCTTATGTCGTCGCTTTTTATACTTTTTTAGCCTCAACTTGATGTTTTAAATGCAGTTTTAAAAGTGGTAAAGTTGCTTCACATTCCTCCATGTTGTTAATATTTTGAATAAGCTCCACAACTTTCTATAAAATCCTACTGTTCATTCTGCTGCATCTTCAGGAAAAAGTGTTATCCTGATATCATAATAGAACGTATAAACTAATCATCACCCCTCTAGGAAGAGCTTGTAGTTTAAAAACCACCGCTTTCGCTTTTGTCATATCTGTCAATATTCCACCATCATCTGTCATTAGCCAAGTCAGCCTTTAATTTCTGAGATGAAGCAGCTAAAAATCTTACATTAATAAGATCGTACCTCTTTCAGTGTAGGCATAAATTTCTTTATTAATATCTAAATGAATAGCTATCTAATTCCGATGAAATTGTAAGTTTTTTTGTCTCGAGTGTAACCGTTTCGCCTATTCTGTTTTTGGTTCAATTTCTTTTTTGCCAAACAATGACAATAATGCATGCAAATATTGCATTGTTATACTGCAATACTTGAACCATACCTTTACCCCCCTTAAAAGATGGTTATTATACATAAAATCCCATAACAAAGAGGTGTTTAGTATCTATTTAAGCAGAAGTAAAAGTTATGACAATCGTACCAACATGCGATTACAATAGTATTTTTTCAAACCTACTACAGGAATATAATCTTGGTATCACTCATAAAAGTTTACCAAATACCATTATCCAATGCCAAAAACATCTGAACATGAACCAATAAAAACTTAAATGCACGACTGTTGATTTATTGACCTACCCGTTAAACAGACTTTTGTGGACTACTCTCTCTAAAGTTACCTCTACATTATCAAGGTCGTAAGAAACTTCATGCGGTTTATAGTGTTCATTCTATACTGTGCAATAACACTGCTTAAACCTCAGAATATGCGTGTTAAACGTATTTGCCATAGCTTTCTCATTTGCATAATGATAGAAGTCTATCACTATCTAAAAATCAATATAAAATGAATAAAATGCATGATTTTTCTAAAAAAACGGGATTATTAATTCAGAAGTGAAATGTTTACAAGCTCTTTCAATCCACACCATTGATAATAAAAGAAAGCGGATAAAAAGGCGTAACTGCTCATTATTAACGAAGACAAAGACGCATCAATGATGCAATTCTATCACTTCATTGATATTAATAATATTGGGTTGGATTTGGTTGATAATGATAGACTTGCAAGGCATTTTTACCATCAAAATCATCTATCTTATACACAAATTAAAAGCCATGTGGCAATAATGCGTTTTAAATATCGTAGACCTTATAGTAAAAATATTGCAATACGCATAAATAATGAGGAAATTGAAAATTTTGAAACAATAAAGTTTCTTACAAATATTGGCTTAAAAGTTAGTGTTTTGTGTCAAAATTTATAAAACTGTGATATTGATATGCATAACAATTTTTGATGATGATAATAAAAGAGTACCTACCAAAGCTGTATGAAAAACCGTGATGTGGAGACATTGGTATGCCCCCTTTATGCGATAAAGAATTATCCGATACGCTTGTTGGTCTTTATGACGACTATCAACGCGGTTTTGACATTGGAGAACAACTTAAATTATGTGTAGATTTAGCGTTATCTCTTGAATTAGAATTGAGTATTCACCGTTTAAGCGAAGCAGATGCGGTTTTGAGAAAAGAAATCGTACAAACTTTACATCGTCGCAGAATGCCTCTTTCCAATGAAGAGGAGGCAAATACCGTTATGCATATGGATTTTGAAGAGAGCAAATAATAGAATATAACCTCCTTATGATAAGAGATTGTCTTATCGCTTTACGCCCTTCTTTGCTTAAATATGGAATCAAAGATTTTTAAAAAGTTTGCAAAATATCGTATATTATTAACCTCTCACAAAAGTGAGGTTAATCAAGAAGAACATCAACATTTTTGCGTGATTTATCATAAAAAAAACGAGCATTTTATAGCACATATCAGATTTATGCTTTATTCATAAAATGTTGCCTAAATATTCACGCATCCACCCTTTAAAGCAATATATTATACAATGCATCGTAAATATTTATGAAATGACAGAGATCTTACAGCATTTAAATGCAAATTATTGTTTCTCATTTTTGTAAAACAGAACAATGAACATTCCAACAACCGCAATGATACTTTGAAGAAAGTATATAAACTGAGATGAAAAACTTGCGGTATCTCTTGCCATAAATAAATAGATTCCAAGAATAAAACATCCAGAGATACCATTAAAACTTGCCTGCAATCTCCCCTGATATTCAGGATCACAGTAGAGTTGTGACAAAGAAACTGAAAGAGCCCAACTCGCAAGCCCAAATCCGATCATGAAATAAACAGGGAAAACGATAAAAGTATGCGTATTAACAGACAATATGACAAGACCGATAGCCATAACAGCTAATAACAGTGCGAGTGTTTTTCTTATCGATAAAACTTTACACAAAAGTGGAGAAAAAAACGCACCAGTAAAAACACCTAATGAATAAAGCGCTTCAAATATTGCGAAGATACTGCTATCCGCATTTAAAATTTCTTGTGTATAAGGAATCAGAATAACAGGGATGGTCATTAAAAGAGTCAAAATGATCATCTGGCTTATATATGGCATAAAAAGCACTGGATTCTGCTTAAAATAATGAAGTGATGATGTGTAATCTTTCCACCAATTTTGCTGATTTTGACTTTTAGATCTCTGGATTTTTGGGATCTTCATGGCAAAATTAAACAAACCAGCAATAATACAAAATATACCACCTGTCAGAAGAGTTCCTTTTATTCCTGCATAGGTGAGTATAAATCCACTTAGTCCCATACCCAAGATAGTGCCAAGTTCATAAACCATATCAAGTGTTGCATTTGCATTGAGCAATTGTTCTTTCGGAACAACACTTTGAATCAAAGGAATTGCTGATGGCATATAAAAAGAAATCAAAATACCTAAAAGAGCAGATAAGAATATAAACTCAATTTTTACGCCAAATTGCCAAAGCATCACCCAGCCCACGATAAGTAACCCTCTGCCCAAATTTGAAATAATAATTTGCATTTTACGATTGTATTTATCTGCCAATACACCCAAAACAGGCGAAAAAATAATGCTAGGCATCCAGAGAAAAAACATCATCAACGCTACACCACGGATTGAACTTGTCTGATTATAGGCAAGCCACGACAATGCTATGTAATTTAATCCACTTCCAAATGTAGCAAATAAACCACTCAACGTAAAATAGAGAAAAGTTCTATTTTCAAATAAAGCAACACGTTCTTTTAAATTGGAAACTAACATCAATGATTCCCTCGTAGCTCCATCAGAATCTACCCCATAGTTCTATGTTTTAATGCATTAAAATGTAAGAACACAAAATTTCTCTCTTTGGAGGCTTTTGAATTTTTTATTTTATCATAAACACGACGTAACCAATGTAGATATTAAAGTTTTGCAAATGAACGCACTTTCTAGCTGGACAGTAGATAAAATAGCATCGCTCTACACTAAAACTACCGATAAAAAACGACTAGCGATAGAAATAATAAGAAAGGTTTGAGATAAATAAAAAGTGAAGCGATTGAATCAAAAGACGCAGAATTCCTTAACTTCCCTATAATCTATTGATTCGATTCAAATGGCGGAGAGAGAGGGTGCGCCATATATTAATAAAATCAAGGTGTTATAGAGAAATTAGGGAATTTTGAATCCTTTGATTCTTTTAACTTATTTTCCTATCTATCCCGAACCTTTTTGAAGCTTTTTGATGGCTTCTATTGCTAGTCGTTTTCTATCCGCCGTTTTCGTATAGAGTGATGCCATTTTATCTTCTGTCCAGCCAAAAAGCGCTTTCATTTGTGAAACTGTAGCACCAGCATTAGCAGCGCGTGTTGCTGCTAACTTTCTTAAGCCATGGGCTGATTTTTTAATTCCTGCAGCGTTACATGCCTCACGAAACAGGTTACCAAAACTTTCTTTGACAAGCTTATTTCCGCTTTTTCCGCAAATAAACGTTTCATTTCCAATAGGACCAATTTTAAGAGTTTCTGCTAATTCAGGCAAAATGGGTAGAAAAACATCTGTTTTAAATTGGCTCTTTTCTGTTTTTAAGTGAATGATATTCTCTTTAACATCTTTCCAACCAATGCGAACAGCATCACCACGACGCAAGCCGGTGTACAGAAGAACGTCAATCCAAACACGTTCATGCGTTCCTAATTTCCAGCGATGATAGTATTTCTCAATATCTTCTTCTAACCATGGCGCTAATCCCTCTGTATTAAAAGCTTTTGGTGCTTTAACACTCAAGGCAGGATTTATATTTAAAAGAGCATTATCAACCGCCCAATTAAAAAGACCATTTAGAGCCGTTAAAAAATGCTTAGCCGCGGCTGGGGTCTCTCGTCTTCTGTCTACGGCATCAAGGATATGTTGTTTTGCTATACTTTTATAAGAACGGTCGCCAATATATTTAGAAACATTTTTCAGAATTCTATACTTAACTTTTTTGGTTGATTCTGATTGATTATGCCATTGCATGCTTTGTAAATATTGATGCAACAACCAATCAAAAGAGCCTTCTGTGAGTCTAGTGCGCTTCATAGTTTTTGACGAGCCGCTTTGTGCTTGTTTAATAGCAACTGTATAATTGTCAACAAACTCTTGCGTTCCGTAGGTTCCTTCAATGCGAAACCGTGGTCCATGACCAATCCGAACATACCATATGATTTTACCATGGCGCGTTCGTTCACGAACAAGATGTGGTGGACGACGTTTTGGCATGGCTAAAACTTTATATCGTCGACAGGGCGACAAATTTTCTTAGTACTAGCTTCTTCATTTTCAAGCGGAGGAAAATCATCAATGCTATAAGCATTATCCATGTTTGTTGGAGGTGTGATTTTATTGATATGAATAAGCACTTCACCGGTAGGTTTTATTTCTACGATCTCTGCTCCTTGTTTTTTTGCTTCTCTTAAAGCACGCGCAATAGCAGGTTGTGTTATAGTAGGTGGACGGTGTCCCATGTTTATTCCCCTTAATTTAGGTACAATTTGCCTGTGGCGTGAAGCACGCATTTCTTGAAAGTTGTTGTGAGAGGGCGGGGGTGCTGGGAGGAGAGAGCACCCCCATAGGGTTATGCAGCTTTTGTCAAGATCTGCTCCATGTCTTGCTCTATTTCTGCTAAAAAGACCTCGACTGCTTTAGTAAGCTGTTCAATTTGTTCATCATCACGGTGGATGCGTTTGACTTTCATCCTCAAACCAGTAGATCTGCCTACAAATTGTGGATTATAGCTAATGAAATGACACCATTTGCGCCCTGTACAAGCCATTTGGAATTGCATCTGCGCTATATATTCAGGTTTAATCTCGTCATACATAAAAAAACGAAGATGCGTCGTTGACTGTGGACATTTGACTTCAACTAAACCGTCTTCACCAATCAAGCCATCAGGACTAGCCCCCGCCATTTCTATGGTAGGATGTGGTATAAAACCGCATTTTATGACATCGGCATCATAAATGAATTCATATTCTTTCAGGGCGTCCTCTTCATGTTCAATCCCCCATTGCATAGATGGGGTTATATAAGATTGGCTTATTTCCCCTGTTAAGCGTTCTGTCATGAGTTTGATTTTGTAGTCTTCATATTTGCTTGTCGGCAATCCTTTAGCTGTTTTACTGAGGATGTTGTAAACATTAGAAGCGGTGACTTTTCCTAATCTTGCTTGAAACCATTCTGCTGTTCTTTGTTCCATATCACACCGCCGTTTGTTGTTGTGTTGATGCCATTTGCTTATTTTGTTTATCTTTTAAAAGGTGCAAAATGGTTTGCGCGCTCTGATCAGAGATATCGTCAAGCTTTTCGACATTTGCATAAGAAAGTATCTTTTTTTCTTCTGCCTTTGTTTGTATCATCAGTCTTCTGATTTCATTGATCTGCTCCGGAAAAGCCGGTTTTTCAGGCATATTCCCATCTTTATCGTCTTCTTTGCTTGCGACATTAAGAAGCATGCCTAACAGATATCTGCGTGCATAGGTAATCGTAGAACCAAGAGATTGAATATTATTTTTGCTTCCTTGTCCATCAATTGGAAATGTTCCTTCTGTTGAGATTTGATTTCCTGAAGGATGAGACAGAGTTATTTCTATGGTAATGTTTTTTTCTGTTTGATTTTTAATATGAGAAAACAAAGCGAAGCGGTGTTTTGCAAGAGTGTCCTTTACAGCGTCAATATACTGATCAAGGGTTGCATATGCACTCTTAGTATGGTTGTTTTTAGCATTTTTGGTGATTGTTTGATATTCGATTTGCATAGCCGAAAGATCATGAATAAAGCTCTGATGGTTCTGTCTTTTTATTTCTTTTTCTCTTAAATCAAGAAGACGTTCTAAGCGGTCCATGTCGACGTCACTTTCTAATGCTTTATTTAAAATGCGTTCCATAGCAGTTTGTTCGACGTCTAAATGTTGCGTTTTTTCAACTTCTGTTAAGCTCGTATTTTGTTCATTCATCTTGTTTTCCTCCATTAGCGTGCAACTCACCCGTTGCGTGAATCACGCTTGTGTTAAAAGGGTTGTTTGTTGCTAAATTTTTATGTCTTGAGGAATTCTCGTGTTTCCGCAAATGAGAGCCAATCCACAAACCTTAGCATTTCTAAAAATCTTGACTTCGTCATAAATGCAAGCACTATCATAAACTTGTGCATCTCCAAAAATCTCAACACTTTTCAAAAAAGCGCCTGCTACAGTAGCATGATCATAAACTTGTGCATTTTGATAAATGTGCGCACTCCCTGTAACTTTTGCACTACCATAAACCTTGGCATTGCCATAAACATAGGTATCGCCGCTAACATCGGCATCACCATAAATCTGAGCATCACCATAAACCTTAGCATCGCCTCCAACCCAACAATTACCTTCGTGACTGAGGTTCTTTTCCTTTTCTATCCAACCGCCTAAATCTCCTTTTTTTACATCACCAAAGTCTTGCAATGCACGGACACGGCGAAGAGTTCTACTAGAAACCTCTATTGTTTCACCAGTAAATTCGTATTTTTTCATATGGTTTTTTCTCCAGTTGAGATGGACTGATTGCCGCCAATACATGCGTTCCAACAAACACATGCATCTCCATAAATCTTTCCAAGAGCGTAAACCTCTGCCCTACCCTTAACTTTTGCATTTTCATAAACTTCTGCATTATTATAGACACGTGCTTTCTCATAAACCTTGGCTTGACCGTAAACACGTGCTTTGCCATAAATCTTAGCTTGGTCGTGAACGCGTGCTTTGTTGTAAACTTGTGCATAACCATAAATATGAGACTTGCCACAAACTACCGCATTACCGAAAACTTGTGCATTATCGCAAACCATAGCATTATCAAAGACTTCTGCTTTTCCGTAAACTTTTGCTTTATTTAAAATACACGCTTCAGATTCAATACAAGCATTTCCAAAAACATTTGCATTGTCACTAATATATGCTCTGTCTGCAATGCGTGCTTTTTCAAATACTCTTGCATTACCGCAAACTTTAGCACTATGAGAAACACAAGCATTGTCCCCAACCCAACAATCCCCCTCATGGCTTAAATTGCCTTCATGCTCTATAAAACCGCCTAAATCACCAGCTTTAATATCACCAAAGTTTTTCAATGCACGAATACGGCGAACCTTACGCCTATAAACTATATCGATTGCATCAGTGAATTCGTATTTCTTTTCCATGATGGTCACCCCTTAATGCATGCTTTGTCTTTTGATTTCTTGAGAAAGCACACCAATGCCTTTTGTTGTGATTTTTGCCGAAGGAATGACTTTATTTATTCCGCCAGAAGTTTGAATCGTGATGGTAGGACAATCCATCAGACCTTTTTGGATTTTGTCTTGATAAGGCAACAGATGCCCATTTGCCATGCGTCGATAGACCCAACCTTTTTGCTGTAAGAAGAGAATGAACTGTTTTGGTTGCATTTCGAGTATTTTAGCAGTCTCGGTAAGACCAAAGAGCCCATCATGGCGCTGTAAACTTTCAAGAGCCATTGCCTTTGGTTTTAATTCTGCAATCATATTGTCTTTTTGTTCATTCTCATTTTTGAGATAATTTAAAACCCCTAACATGACTTGTGGACTAGAGTAATCGATTTGCGGTGCCATTACTTGCTGTTCTAATTGTTGCCAACGATCTATGATCTTTGCTCGTAATGCTGTGCTGTAACCTGAGACGAGGATTAAACATTCGCGCTTGGGAAGATTATAACAATTTTGAGGTCTACCTTGCGTGTCTAAATAGGTCGATCCAAATTTGGATTGACCCCCTTCAGGGTACAATTCTCCTAACATTTGTCGAATATCACGCATAATATGTGCATGCTGTTTACCACACAATTCTGCAATTTCACGACTCGACATGGTTTGAATAGCTTCGTTCTTAAAAGTACTTTCTGCTGTTGTGACAAGATTATGCATGCCTGTATTCCATTTGTGATAATATTTGAAAGAAAGAAAAGGAGGCGTTTTTAAAAACGCCCTTAATAGTTTGGATAATTTGGAATAACATCCCAAAAAGTCAGGCGGTGCTGCTCTTCATAAGTACCGTAGACTTCATCATTATATTTTTCGTCTGCAATTTCTTCTAAAAGACTATCGTAGGCAGCGCTTTCACCTACATAATAATGAACTTTACTGTCCTCATCGAGAAATTCTCTGTTTTCTTTTATGTATATTTCTGCAATTTCTTCAGAAATATCTTCACAACTGTTTTCAGAAGGATTTATGCGAAAGATTTTTATGGCATTATCTGCCTCGTCAATCATTTCTAAAACTTGACTTTCATCAAGTGGACCCGAATGCCCAATGTGTTCATCATCACATACAACTAATAAAATTTCATTGGAATTAATAAGAATTGGCTTATCCATAATTTCCCCTCCCTGATGCCTCTTGGCAATCTCTTGTGTTTGGTTTATATAATTACTTATACGCAAATGTATAAATATAAGCAAGCAAAAAATTACATATATTTCATTTTTTTTGCATTTTCACTTAAATGCTATCTTCAAAAACAATAGAATCAAAAGCTTTACTGGGATTATTTCATAAGTGGACGATAGGATTTGCGAGGTAGTATTGCAACTATTTCTCCAACCCATTTTATCTTAACATTTTTAATAGGTAGCGCATTCCATGATTTAAGTACAATGCCCTCTGAAGAACGGGTAATTTGTTTGATAAATCGTCTATTATCTTCTGTTAGCACAACAACTTCATCACCGTAATAATCACTCACTGGTTTTGTTTGCAAATGTTTAACTACGATTAAATCACCATCTTTATATACAGGATACATAGAATCTCCACGAACCATGAATCCTATTGTTTCAAAAGGCAAATCAAATGGTATTTCGATTGTTTCAAGCCCATCTTCTGGGATTTGCTCAACATCAGTGTCAATCTCTAACCCCGCTCCTACATACCCCATAATAGGAACAAGTGTAGTAACTTGATTATAACCCTTTAAGCTCTTATAAAGTTCTAAAATTGCGTCTCTGTGTGAACCTCTGGGATCAGATTCGCTTCCTAACCATCTTGATACAGTTGCTTGGGTTACATTTAGTCTATCAGCAAGATCTTTCTGATTAAGACCAAACTCAGATTGCAATACTTGCAATGTCGCAATGATATTTTTCGTCATAATTAGTTACTTATGATTTTTAAATTAAAAAAATCTATTGTTTTTTTTATTATATACTATACAATTGCGTATATGGTTAAAATAAAGGACTTAACTCAAATGGACACAGAGGGAAAATTTAAGGTTAAATCTATCCGAAAGTGTTTATCGCTAACACAAAAGGAATTAGCAGATATTTTAGGTGTTAAGCAAGCTTCTGTTTGTCGTTGGGAACAAGGCAAAGGACTATCTTTAAAGAGTTATTTAAAATTGCAACAATTGAAAGACAGCTCTGTTTCTAGTTCTGCTTTTATTGCCGCTCCTTTATCTGACAACAAACACCACCAGCCCAATTCACACTCTTAAAGAAGAAAGATTAAGAGATGATAGATGAACCACATATCACTATAAGTAAAGTCCAGTTGATTGATCTTGTTAATAATATTGGAGAGGCAACCATATATTATGGTGTCCGTTCGCCTCAAGATGCACGTTTTGAAACAAGAATAGATCCCTCATCAACAGGTTATTTTGTCTATATGCTGTATAGTATCTTTGCGCGTGATGATAGAAATTATTTTCCGTTATTGCCATACAATGATTTTAATCAATGGTTTTCATCTGTTTTTATGCAAGCTTTTACAACTTGGTTTGATAATTATTTTTCTCAAGAGTTGTTATCTTTTTATCGCTTAAATGATCTGATCTTGTTTATGATCTTAGTCAAAGATAAGCTTGATATCTTAAAGCTTGATCTTTTAAGGGATGAAGTCATCAAAAAAAGAAATCAAATCAATAAATCGTAGCATAAAAACGTTTGCCTAAGTGAGTTAATCCACTCATTACGCGCTCTGTCATGGCAAATATATAATACACAACAGCCTTAAGGGGGGGAATATGATCACTAACACACCAACCATTCTTTGTCTTGATCTAGGTACCACAACGGGATGGGCGATACGTGGTGCTGATGGTCACATATTCAGTGGCACGGTCAATTTTCAACCACGCCGTTTTGAAGGTGGGGGGATGCGTTATTTGCGCTTTAAACAATGGCTTACAGAAATGAAGGCAACAGCCGGTGGTATTGATGCCGTGTATTTTGAAGAGGTGCGCCGTCATGTTGGTACTGATGCGGCGCATGTTTACGGTGGTTTTCTAGGTCATTTAACAGCTTGGTGTGAACATCATCAGATACCTTATGAAGGCATCCCTGTTGGCACAATTAAGAAGGCAACGACAGGAAAAGGAAATGCCTCAAAAGAAGAGATAATACAGGCGATATGTGCAAAGGGACACAAGCCTAAGGATGATAATGAAGCAGATGCTTTAGCAATTTTATATTTAATGAAAGAAGGGGAATAAGTAATGTCTGAAAAAACATCTTGGATAAAAATTAATGTAGAAAAATGGCTTCTTGATCTCGCTGCTTTACCCCCTACTGAAGGCAATATTTACATGAGGTTGCGATTAAGAATGCTACATACTGGCAAACCTCTTACGAACAATTTACGAGCATTGGCTTCATTAGCACGCTGTTCAATTGACGAGCTTAATGATGCATTTGATCTCTTATCTGAAACTGGACACATCTTCCTTTTGGATGACGAACATATCTGGAGTGTAGATGTTGAAGAAGAGCTAAAAAATAACACGCAATAATCAGAAGCCATATGGCATAAGCACAAGAAAGAACAAGAGAATGGCTAATCAATTACCTTGGGTCCGTAATTTTTATCAAGATTGGATTATGGACTTTGCTGGTACTGATGCAGCAGAGAAAGCTACTTATAGTACACTCACTGCTCTCATGTATCGAGCCTGTGAACCGATTTATGATGACACTTCTGCTTTAGCACGCATTGTTGGTTGTTCAGTGCAAACGTTTAAAAAATCATTAGAAAAACTCATTCGAAAAAAATTAATTCTTCAATTAGAAGATGGAAATTTGTGGAGTACACAAGTCGAAGAAGAGTTAAAAAATTGTAATGAGAATTTAAACAGGCTTTCGGAAAAAGCTATCAAAGCTGCAAACACTAGGAAAAATAAGCAGAAAGATAATGCATCAAAAGAATATGATGCGTCTATCATGACATCATCACAAGATCATCATGAAGTCATGACGAGTTCATCACGAGATCATGATGACATCATCATGACCTCATCACGACAACACATTAACAATAACAATAACAGTTATAATAAAAAAACTAACACTATCGTGTTAGCAAAAAAAGAAATTGATTTTGAAGATTTAGAAACAAACGAACAGGTTGACGAGCCTTCAGAAGACCATGATTGCGAAAAGCAAGCAGATGCAATCGAAACGGTGGCAGAGGATAAACCTGCTGTTCACGAGCAAGAAAACGTTCCCAAAAAAGCCAAGCGCTCTAAAGCCAATCGAGGCTGTCGATTACCAGACGATTTCGAGCCGGATTACGATTTCGCAATTACAGAGGGCTTGCCTCCAGAGCGTGTGAAAATCGAAATTGCAAAGTTTCGAGATTATTGGAAAGCCAAGACAGGCAAGGATGCAACCAAAATCGATTGGCAAGCAACGTGGCGCAATTGGATTAGAAACTCAAAAGATCATAAAATTAATCAAATAGGTGGTAATTATGGAAAATTCACTCCGAAAACTTTCACAAAACAACTTGCAGAAGGCTTTAGCGAACTCAGAAATCATCTCTCATCTAGAGAAGATTATCGAAATGATCAATCCGGGGTATCCATTGATGCTGAAAGCTGGGAATACATTGACGAAACAGGAGGAGGAAAAAACCTTAGATGCTTGCAATCGTCTAGAAACCTTGCTCTCTGTGAAAGCTTCGGTTGAACAGATTGAAAAAGCTTCTTTTCTGCTTTCAAGTATGCGGGTACCTGCGAATACAGATGCCAAAGCCGTCGTTCTATCCTATGGCATGTTGCTGGACCGCATTTCGTCATATGCCCTGAAAAAGGGCGTTGAAGATATCGTAATTGGTCAAGCAAATGGGGTATCAAAAACATTTATGCCAACTTGCGGAGAGCTATTAGCTTATTGCCAAAGCATAGAAAACACCCTTCTTTCAAAAGCCGGCAGTGTACGTAGAGCGATTGAAAATACACGTGAAAAAGCAGCGAAAGAAAAAACAGCGAGAGATTATTTTAGACCCCTAACTCTTGTTCACAAGCAAGAGCTTGAAAGAGCTTTTAGTGGCATAGGGGATGTTATGAAAAAGGTTGATGATATAGCAAAATAGTGAAAAGTGCTGATCATTTTGCGATTAGATATGTGTTTAAATCGACAAAAAGAGACCGTACAAAACGATTTAAAGATTTTTTGATAAACAACCGCATAAAAATTAAAAAACGCTCTGTACGGTCATTTTTGAGGCAAATAGACCAAGTGGTAAAATTATGGACTAAAAGCATGGGAATTTTTAGAGATTTGTTCTTAACAAGGCGTAAACAACCGCAAAAAAAGTTTGTTGCAACAGCAAGAGGGCATGCCCCATGGGGATTAGGGGTTACAGAGTATTTTTATAACCTTTATGAATACGAAGATGGCGCAAGAGAATATGAGGAATTTGATGGTGGGCAATATCATGAAATACCAGAAAACGCAGATTACAGTACCAAAGCGCAAGTGAAAGCATGGCTATATGGTGGTGCTGTGCCTAGAAGCGTTCTCAACATTGAGCCCCTCATAGATGAAATTAACAGGAGCATTCAGTGAACAAATTAACACCTCAATCGGGTGGAAATACTAACTTTCTCCTTGATATGTTTGATGTCCATCTGAAAAAAAATAATGGTTTTATAAAAACTGATTGAATCCATTATAATCGTAAATATCGAACAACCAACAGAAAATGAAATAGACCCAATGGATAAAAGCCCAGTTACGCATGTTTTTGATTATTTAGAAAAAGTTCGTAAAGGTGAGGCTTTCACAGTGGATGGATGTCCAATACCACCATCTCAAAATGTTCCTGGATTTTGCTATATTGTCTGCGATTTAACTGAAAGTATGAGAAGATCTTGCAGGTTTTTGGATTTAACTAAAACAAACGATGGTATGCGATATTTTGGTTACCATAAGAACTACAAAACCTATATAGAAGTTTTGTCTTTTGAAAAGCTTAAAAACTAGAGAAGCTAAGTGGGGTTTAGGACAGAGTAGATATTAACTCTTAGAACTTGATACTATACACCATGCACCTGTATCAATCGATCTTTATTTTAAAGAGTGCTATAAAACATAATTTAATATGTTAAAAAACAATAATATCCTTTTGAATTGATTGAAAAAAAATATACAAATCATGTTAAAATTTTATATGTATAAAAAAGGTGCAAATTTAAGGTAAAAAAACATGCTGAATAAAGTGATCTTAATTGGGCATTTGGGGGCTGATCCCGAAAGCAAAACAATGAATAATGGTACTGAGGTGGTCAATTTTCGTATGGCTACTTCTGAGAGCTATACTGATAAGGCAACCAATAAAAGAGTCGACAAAACGGAATGGCATTCTGTTGTGGTTTTTAATCCACATCTGGCAAAAATTGCTCTTCAATATCTCAATAAAGGTTCAAAGGTCTATGTAGAAGGTAAATTACAAACCCGCAAATGGAAAGATAGAAATGGTGGTGAACATCTTGCAACAGAGATTGTCTTGCCACAATTCAAAGGTGAATTGTATTTACTTGATGCAAAGAAAGACCAACCTGCATCCCCTACCCCTTTACCGGTCACTGCTCAAAGTTATGCTGCTACTTCAGGAGCTGCTGATTATGGAAAACCTGTCAATGATGCTATTCCATTCTGATTGAAAAATATGACAAAGAAAAAGAAACGAGCAAAACGTGGGCGTCCCCGAATTAAGGGATGTGTAAGAGAACCAAATGGACGCATCTCAAGAGCAAAAACACCGCGTGAACCTGTTGATCAATTGGCAATAGAAATGCGTGCTAAACGCTTTGGTTTGTCCATAGAAGATGCCAAAAATCCACTTGCTGGTACCTATATCGGGCGGCTTTATTTACAAGGTCAACTTACTCAAGATCAGTATGAGGCTGCACAAAAATATCTTGAAGTGAAAAACAATTACCTCTGTGCAAAAGCGTTACCTAATGCTGTTTATGATGAAATGCCTACAACTTCTGATGATGGTGCAAGAGAAAAATGGGTAAAACTTACTACAGAGCGGTTTTTAAATATGCAAGAGGCAATAAAAGAAGCACAATATCTATATCGCCAACACAATTTTTATGCCGCATTACAATATCTTGTTATAGAAGATCAAATGCTACCGCATCTTGTTAATTCACTCTGTATTGTACTTGATGCACTTCACAAACATTTTGTGCAAAACCGGTAGTTGTCAAGCGGCATCTTGAATATGAATGGTAACTTCTTTTCCAAGAGTAAGAAGAGTGGATTCTAAAGCGTCTAACTTTGTTGCGTGATTTAAATCCAACAATCGATCAATTTGTATTGGGTGAAGTTCTAAAAGACGTACAAGATCAGCTTTACGTAAGTTTTTTTCAATCATAGCGTTATGTATTGCAATTTTTAAAGTCACTAATGAAGAGACTTCAACAAAAGGATAGATAGCATCATACGCTCCCAAAGGAACAACTTCACGATCTTGGAAACGCCCCATAATAACTGTTAAAAGGGCATTTTTAGCCTGTTCTAAAGCTTCTTTTTCGTCGTTACCGTAGGTAATAAATTCCTGAAAATCTTTAGAGATGACAAGAAGAGTATCATTGTCATCTTTGATAAATTTTATTGCATATTTCATTTGCACCTCCATATTCAAGCTTATTTTAGACCAAGATCTTTAAGAATCTTCTGAACTAATCCTGTTCCTAATTCTTTACGTGTACCATGCATAGGTAAAACAGACTTTTTAGAACCGCGCTTTACAAGCAAATGTCCACCCTTCCCTGCAGTAAAACTACAACCATGCTTTGTAAGATATCTTTTCAATTCTTGACTGTTCATTATAATAATATAACATCTAAAATGTTTTAACACAACACAAATGTTGTATTTAAGGAAAATAAATAACGCTTTCTAAAAACACCAGATTTTGATCAAAAAAATAAAAAAATACTAGATGATGATTTTTTCTGTTGACATCGTGTAAAAAATCCTATTTAATGACAATACTGCACTAGTCGTATTGCGTCTAAAATTCAAAAATATTCCCCAAAAAGTTAGTAAAATATATACCTGAAACATGGCTAAAGAGCCCGGTTTTCTTGGTAATTCTGGCTTGTCCATTTTTCACAGTGTAAACATCAATATTTGACGCATGATGTCATTAAATCATTCCTCAAAAGGAGCAATAATGAAAGCTGTCATCACTAAACCAATCTGTGTCGTTGGCGACAATAAAAGCACCGTTCGTTTTGAACCTTCTACACAAAATACCCCTTTTGTTGAAATTTCTAATCAGGTCTATGCTCGTCTTAAGCGTGCCAATGCTGCAAAACCTTTTGTTGAAAGCAAAACAAATGCAAAGCCTGATAAGACAAGTGAAAAGGTTGAGAAAGAAGAAAATGAAAATGTCCAAACATCAACTGAACCAGTGGTAGAGGAAACCACACCCAAACAAACCAAAACATCTAAAGTTTCTAAGACAGCAACATCTACTCCAAAAAAGGCTTAGAAGTTGAAATTAATTATTCACCAAAAATGGTATCTTCAACAAGCAAAGGATACCTTTACAAGTCTTCAAGCACCACGCCTTAATTGGGCTTTGCGTAATGCTGTAAATACCGCAGCAAAACAAGTGGAGCGCTTTGCCGAAAAGAAAGTTTCTGAACTTACATCAGCAAAATCAAAGCGTATCAAGAAAGGTATTTATATTAAAGGCAAGGCTACAGCACAGCTTCTCGAGACAGATATCATTGGCTCTGGAACACCGATACCTCTTAAATTTTTTAAAGCAAGAGAAACAAAACATGGTGTGACCTACACAATGTTTGGCAAAAAAGAAATCTTACCTCATGCTTTTATTCGAGGTGGGAGTTTTCCAAAGCGTGTTGAATTAAAAATGGGCAATAATGTTTTTCAAAGAGCCGATGGTGATCAATTCCCCATTGCAAAACAAGAAGGACCCTCAATTGCTAGAGTAATGTCCAAGCCAGAAATTGCAAATACTATTACACAATATGCGAATGAGAGGTTAATCAAAAATATCCAGAGACAACTTGACCGTCAAGAATATGCCGCTAATAAGAAAAAGAAATAATGTTCTTAAGCTATGTAAACACACTACTCACTTTAATTGTAATTTTTAAAGCAAATTATCACTTATATTTTGGTTTTTCCAGAAAAAATACAATAAAATCAATGCAAAAGGTACTTTCCAGCGGGTTGGGAGTGTTGCGGGGCAGGACAGCGCGAACTATCGCTAGCGTTAGAACTTTTCAAATTGACTGTACATTGTACACATAACACATTGATAAATAACGATTTCAATATGTACACTGTACAATATATGATTATTTAAAGACAAAAATTATCGAAAGAGACTTGACATTATTTCTGTAACATATATCTTCGAATCAGGTGCCTAAGAAACACCTTAAATGTACAGCGGATAGATTGCCGAAACAGTCTCTTCTCCGCCAATTAAAAGCTTTGACTCATTATATGTTACACGCATATAATGACCTCGTCGGGTGTGGTTATGCTATACAATACCCTCGCGGGGAAAGCATAACGACGGACTGTACGCCGTGTTTCTTAGCACCCGGCACTCTTTGAGAGCGTCATTAAGAAACATCTAATCGTACGGAGTTCATATGAACACTCTTATAGAAATTAAAGAAAGCACTGTTAATAGTGCTACCACTCAGACTATGTCTAGTCATGAGATTGCTGAGTTATGTGGTAAAAAGCATAAGAATGTAATGAGGGATATTAAGCAAATATTTAACGAGCTCAAATTTGAGCCGGTTGATTTTATCGGTACTTACGTTGATGCAAAAGGTGAAAACCGTCCTTGTTACCACCTGCCCAAACGCGAATGTTTAATTCTCGTCTCAGGTTACAGCACAGCGTTACGAGCTAAAATCATAGATCGTTGGCAAGCATTGGAAGCACAGGCAGTCTCACCGAAGATTGATTATTCAAGTCCACAAGTGATGTTAGGTGTCTTAACACATCTAAAAAACGAAAATGAACGTAAAGACATCATAATCGCAGAGTTAAAACCCAAGGCAAAAGCACTTGATGGTTTAAAACGCTCTGATGGTCTGTTTGGTTTGATTGAATCTGCAAAGATGTTAGAAATACGACCAAAGGACTTAACTGATTACTTGCGTAAACATGATTGGGTCTATCGAAGGGCTCCAGGTGCTCCTTTGTTACCCTATCAGGATAAGATCAAGAAAGGTTTGATGGATTGCCCTGCTATCACTATTCAAAGACCGGATGGTACAGAAAAGGTGCTTCCTTCAACAAAAATCACATCTAGAGGATTGGCTTGCTTGAGAGAACAAATCCATGGAGGTGTGCAATGAAGGTAGATACCAATTTTTTATGTGATTTGTGGATGGATTTGTTTCAGTTTGTCAATTGTGAAGACATTAAAGATAAAGACTGTAGCGCACTGGTTGAAGTCATGGGCATTGTAGAAAAAGCTTTGATTTTAAAACTTCAGGATGACGTGCCAAATATTACAAAAATTTTAGCAGTCCTTACAGGTTTTGGAACTTCAGAATTACCGCATATCATGAATCCATTATTGCAAGCTTATGCTCCAAGTTTAGAAAATCCTGTTGTGAAAGCTGCTTAAGTAAAACATATCCCTTCCCACTTCAAAAGTGGGGAGGTATCAATAAGGTAATAAAATTAAGGTAAGCTATACCAAGTTGATCGTCCACCACCATGACGTATCAAAAGACCTTTTTCAACTAGTGATGTAAAGGTTGCTTTAAGTGTGTTTGGGCTTGCACCAATTTCACGCACCATATCACGGGTTGTAACGCGTCCATGATCACGGACATAATCAAGAATATTAAGAGCCAATTCAGATAAGGAAAAAAGAGCATTTTTTTCACTTTCTATTTTCATAGCTAATTGGCGTTTTTGTTGTTGTAAAGCACGTAAAAAAAAGAGTATCCAAGGCTGCCAATTAGGTGTTTTAGTATAAATTGTTTTTTGAGTTTGATTCAAAGCTAAGTAATAATTTTCTTTATTATTCTCAATAATACTTTCAAGTGACGAATATGGTACATAAACATAACCTTTTTGTAACAAAAGTAGAGTGGTTAAGATACGACTTAAACGTCCGTTTCCGTCCTGAAAAGGATGGATAGCTAAAAAAGTGACATTAAAAATACCAATCGTAAGTAAAGGGTGAAGATTTTTCAATTCATTGGTTTTATTAAACCAAGCAATAAGCTCTTGCATTCGATATGGCGTATCAAATGGTGTGGCTGTTTCAAAAACAATACCAACCATTTTTCCTTGAGAATTAAATGCTGCTACATCATTGCGCAAAACCTTATATTCACCTCGATGTCGTTCATCTTTATCGCTATGGCATAAAAGATCACGATGAAGTTGTTTTATATGATTTTCTGTAATAGGAATATCATTCCAAGATTGGAAGATTGTCTCCATAACCTTGGCATAGCCTATAACTTCTTGTTCATCGCGACTCTTAAAGTGTTGAATTTCTAAATTTACCAAAAGCTGTTCAATTTCACGGTCTGTTAATTTGCTGCCTTCAATGCGCGTAGAAGATCCAATACTTTCAACAGTAGCAATATGACGAAGAGCGTTCAATCGCTCAGGTGCAAGAGTACCAAGAGCGCGCCATGCACCTTTAAATTCATCAATCTCAGTAATGAGATTCAATAATTCTTGTGTAATTTGAAGTGTGTCTGTTTGCATACCGGAATATATACCCGATTATACCTGATTGTCAATTACTCATAACGCCGTCTTACTTCTTAGGGCATAGAAGAAGGCAAGGAGAAATTTTGAATGAACAAAAAGCATCGTGAGGGTCTCTCGGTTCGCGCTTTTGCCAAGAAGATGGGCGTGTCGCATAATGCGGTGGTTTCTCGAATAAAAACAGGCAAATTTGATGCTGCTCTTTTTGAAGATGGTTCTGTCAATGAAGCTCTTGCAACAGCGATATGGAATGAGAATCCTACTAAGAAAACTCATCAGAAATCTACACGAATTAAACAGGATTCCGCAAAAGCAGCCAATGAATTTGAGATCAAATTGGAGCGAATGCAAGTTGCGCTTGAAAGAGAGAAGATTGCTCTAGAAAAGTTACGCGAAACAACGGTTGACCGTGAAGAAATGAAAAAGGCGGCACGTGAATTTGGAAGAGCACACCGTGATGCCATGTTGAAGTTTTCTCACCGTTTCGGTGCAAGCATTGCAGCACAAATTGGATGTGATGCGGCTAGCCTTATTGGTGCCATTGATTATTACATGAGAACAGCTTTGCTTGAAGCAGTTAACATTCCAGTGCCTTTTCATGATCCTCATTCTCCTGAGTTAGAAAACTTGCAAGAAACGAATAATGGATGAAAATGCAATCGAAGAATTTTTCGCCAATGCCAATGACGCACGACAACCAGATCCACCATACACGGTTTCGCAATGGGCGGATAAGAATAGATACCTTAGCACCGTAGCAAGTGCAGAGCCTGGATTATGGAGGACAAAGCGTACCCCTTATTTGCGCGAAATCATGGATAACCTTTCCTCTTACATGCCAATTGAAACAACAATTGTCATGAAAGGAGCGCAAATTGGAATGTCTGAAGCAGGATTGAACTTCTGCGGTTATGCTATTCACTATAGTCCGGGACCCGCTCTTTATGTAATGCCTACTGTCGAGACCGCGAAGAAACTGTCAAAAACGCGTCTTGATCCAATGATTATGGCAAGCCCTGTTTTAAGTGAACGCATTGCCCCTGCCCGTGCACGTGACAGCGGAAATACAATGTTTTCGAAAGAATTTGATGGGGGAGCATTGATGCTTACAGGAGCAAACAGTGCTGCTGGTTTGCGTTCCATGCCTATTCGTTATCTGATTTTGGATGAAGTTGATGCCTATCCTCTCAGTGTGGATAACGAAGGTGATCCTGTGATGATTGCCGAAAAGCGTACCTCAACCTTTGTGCAGAGAAAGATTTTTAAATTGTCCACGCCAACACACCGTGACACAAGCCGTATTGCCAAAGATTTCGTGCTTGGTGATCAAAGATATTACAATGTCCCTTGTGATAAGTGTGGGGTTCTACAGCCCATTGTTTGGTCGCAAATCAAGTGGCCGAAAGGAGCCCCCGAAAAAGCTGTTTTTGTTTGTGCCCATTGTGGTCATGAACATGCCGAGCACAGAAAAACCGATCTTATGAGTGAGGAAAGAGGCGCGTGCTGGGTTCCTACGAGTGAATCAACGAGACCGAATTTACGCTCTTATCATATTTCGGCACTCTATTCACCTTGGCTAACGTGGGGAGAATGCGCAAGAGAGTTTTTAGAAGCGAAAGATGATCCAGCGCTTTTGCAACCTTTTGTTAATACAGTGCTTGGAGAGCCATGGGAGGACAGAACAGGTGAAGTTGTTGATCCTGATAGCCTCTATGCAAAACGCGAAGATTATCCCATTGCACCGCCGCAAGCCGTGTTATTGACCGCCGGCATCGATGTGCAAAACGACCGCTTAGAGCTTGAAGTGGTTGGATGGGGGCGTGGTGAAGAAAGCTGGCACATTGATTATCACATCATTCCTGGTGATCCGTCTTCTTTTGAAGTCTGGGACCAACTGGATGAATATCTGGCAAGACGTTGGTCACACCCTGGTTACAAAGATGGCATCAGAATAACAGCGGCTTGTATTGATACCGGTGGTGGACATACACAAGCCGTTTACAATTATGTACGCCCCCGTGAAGGACGACGCATCTGGGGGATTAAGGGACAGGCGGGATGGCGTGCGGTATGGCCACGCCGTCCAAGCAGAAACAATAAAGGACAGATTAATCTCTATATTGTTGGTGTTGATGCGGCAAAAGATATTATCACGGCACGATTAAAAAAATCCGGTCCTGAAGCATCGGGGGCTGGTGCAACACACTTTCATAAAAGCCTTGATCGAGAATATTTTGACCAGCTCACGGCTGAAAGAAAAGTCATCAAATATTTTAAAGGCTTCAAGCGCATTGAATGGCAAAAAAGTGAGAAAGCAAGAAACGAGGCTTTGGATTGTAGGGTTTATGCTTATGCCGCTTTACAGGGGCTAATTTCGGCAGGAATAAACCTTAACCTGGAAGTCGATATCTTAGAAGAGCGTTTGGAAAAACTTAAAGTTGACGCTTCTTTAGAGCAGCCAACATCAGGGATTTCTTCATCCACTTCTCCCAAAAGAACGCAGACAGCACAACCTCAAAGGAAGCAATTCAGAACGATAATAAATCCTTATATGCGAGGAGATTGGAGGTAATTTGTGGATGAAGAATTGAAGCAAATAAACAGCAAAACTGAGAGACTTGAAAGTTTAAAAAGGCGACGCGAACAAATTGAAGAGGCTCTTTATTCGGGAGCGCAATCCGTGCGCCATGGCGATAAGCAAGTAAGCAACCGTTCTGTTGAGGAACTTCGCAGAGCACTTGAGATGCTGAACACACAAATAGAAAACCTTGAAGGACGCAAGCGTTCACGTGTTTTCTATTTTAATATATCACGAGGCTATTAATGGCTGGCTTTATCAATAAAGTTGCGGACTTTTTTAAAATTTCTCGTCAACACAATCCGCCTTTTGAGGCTGCAAGCAAAAGCCGTCGCATGGGTGGATTTGACCCCGCAAAAAAACACATCAATAAAGCAATTGAAGAATGCGGTGATACCATTACTGCTCGTTCAAGATGGCTTTATGACAATGAATCTCTTTATGGCTCGGCAACAGAAGAATGGGTTTCCGCAGCTGTGAGTGATGGGATTAAACCCTATCCTCGTATTGAAGGCTTTCAAGAACAAAAGAAAAAGCTTTTAGACTTATGGTGGCAATGGGTTGATGAGGCAGATTATGATGAAGATGCGAGCTTTTATGGTCTGCAAGCAACAATTGCACGAGAAGTCTTTTTAACCGGTGAATGTTTTGTAAGACTGCATTATGTTGACCTTTATGGACGCTCTGGGGTGCCTCTTCAATTACAAATCTATCCAACCGAAATGCTGGACCTCACTTACAATGGACCTGCGGAAATTGAAGGCAATTACATTCGTATGGGTATTGAATTTGATGCCAGTGGCAAGCGTGTTGCTTACCATTTTTGGCAACACCATCCTTATGACAATTGCCCTTCAAATACAGTATTTGAGAGCCAAGAGCGCGTGCGTGTACCCGCAAGAATGGTTCTGCATATCAAAGAGCGCCGTATTGCCGGACAATTGCGCGGTTCTCCTAAAATAACACGCTGTATGACAAAGATCTTTCAATTGGAATCCTATGATGATGCGGAACTTGATCGAAAAAGAACAGCAGCTCTTTTTGCGGTGTTTATTACAGGCGAAAAATCTCATGAGGCGGAGTTAGAGGAAAATCGTGAACAAACGAAGCCGCAAAAGAAAATTGAAGAGGCACCAGAGGAGCATGAAGTTCACCCTGGCTCGGTTAACATAGTGGATGGCGACAAACAAATTACATTTTCAAATCCTGTTGAGGTTGGTGGTTCCTATGAAGCCTTTCAATTTCGCAATATTATGAGAATTTGCTCGGCTCTCAATATGCCTTATGCCGTTGTCACTGGAGACGTTACGCGGGGTAATTTTTCCAATGTGCGCACCTCCATTATTCAGTTTAGACGTCACGTCAAACAATGGCGCGAACATATCATTGCCTTTCAATTCAACCGCATTGTCTGGGAGCGCTTTGTGGAAATGGCTGTCCTTGCTGGATGCGTAGAATTACCAGGATGGGAAGAAAATCCCTTGCCATGGCTTCAATGTGAAAGCTTTGCACCCCCGCTTGAAATGATTGATCCAAACAAAGATATCTCGGCGGAAAAAGAAGAAATTCGCGCCGGTTTAAAAACACGAAGAATGGCACTTGCCGAACGGGGTTTTGATATCGACAGCATCCATGCCGAACTTGAGGAAGAACACACCGATGCTCGTGCACGGGGGTTATCTTTTGATACCGATATGGCGGCACCTTCTGGTGAAAACCAAACGACGAATTTCACAGATTCAGATCCGTCTGAGACTTATGAAAGCAACCAAGGCAGTGAGGCGCACAAAAATGACTAATAATCTTGACATGCCGTTTTTAGTATCACGGCTTTTTGGTGTTCCACATATGCTTGCCTCGACAAAGCTTGATGTCATTCTTAATGCTCTTGCACCGCGTCTTTTTGCAGGAGAAAAGTTTGCCCCTCAGGCTTTCTTGCAAGGGGATAGCGCATCTTTCAAACCACCTGAGAGTTACATGGTGCGCAATAATGTTGCCATCCTACCGGTTCATGGCACACTGGTGCGCCGCGGTGCATGGCTTGGTGCGCTCTCAGGATTAACCTCTTATGAAGGCTTAAGCGCCTCTTTTCGTGAAGCCATTAAACAGCCTGATGTCCGAGCTGTTTTACTCGATATTGACAGTGGTGGTGGAGAAGCCGGTGGGGTGTTTGATTTGGTTGAAGAATTCCAAGCACTCTCAAAACACCATCAGAAACCAATTTGGGCGCATGCCAATGAATTTGCCTGCTCTGCTGCTTATGCCATTGCCTGTTCCGCTTCACAAATATGGGTAGCTCGCACAGGCGTTGTCGGTTCAATTGGGGTGGTTTGTGCGCATCTTGACCAATCAAGCGCGGATGAAAAACAGGGGTTTAAATGGACCTTTGTCTTTGAAGGTGACCACAAGGTTCATGGTAATCCTCACGAGCCATTGGCTGATACTGCGCTTAACAAAATGCAAGCAGATTGCGCCCTGCTCTACGAGATGTTTGTCGATTGGGTAGCACAAAACAGACCCCTGAATACTGATGCAATCCGTGACACAAAGGCAGAAACTTTTATAGGCACCCAAGCTATCACGCTTGGATTAGCAGATGCGCAAGGCACGCTTGCGCAAGCTTTGGAATCCTTAACGGATTTCATCTCACAAACCCCAACTGTAACAGCAAAAGAAGGACAAAACACATGGCACGCACACAATACCGCGCCCAACAAGAAGAAGATGAAGAGATTGTCGACATCCGCGATGAAGAAGAGGATGAAAATGATCACGACATCGATAAAAACGCCGAAATCTTTGACGACAACGAAGACGAAGAGGAGGATGAAGACAATGAGGACAAACGCGAAAACCTAAAAGCCATCCTTGAACAAGAAAGAAAGCGCGCTCAAGCACTGACAACCCTTGAAAGGCAAGCAAAGCGCTTAGGGGTTTCTTTTGATGCCGCAAAGGCTATTCAAAACGGTATGAGTATCGAGAAAGCACGCCAGTGCGTCTTGACGGAGGCTAGCTCGCAAAGCGCCTCTTTAAAACTATCGCCTTATGTTCCTCATACTGATGGAGAAAGCAAGGCAAAAATTCATGCAAAATGGCAATCAATTTGGAAGGCAATGAAATGAGTCATATTATTTATGAAGATGTTCGCAATGGCGCTTATCTTGGGCGCTACGACCCTGACATGTCAAATGAACAAGTGGTGTTTGCATCAGGAGCCTTCATTGAGGCTGGGACTGTCATGGGAAAGATAACAAAAACGGGAAAATATGTCCCTCTTAATCCGGCAGCATCTGATGGCAGTGCGGTGCCCGCAGGGATTTCTTATGCCACTGTTGATGCAACAGGTGAAGAACAACGTGCCGTCATTACAGCGCGTTTGAGTACTGTAAAAGCTTCGGAACTGATATGGCCCGATGCAATACTGGAGCAAGAAAAAATGGCAGCTATCCAGTCTTTAGAAGACAACAATAAAATTCTGTTGCGATAGGAGAATACGCACATGGATATGAATTTTTTTAAACATGATGCTTTCTCAAGCATTACAATGATGAAAGCCATTGAAAACTATGAGTTTCAACCGGGTCTTGTAAGCTCTCTCAATCTTTTTGAAGAAGTTGAAACCAGCACCACAGTGGTTGGTATTGAACGGCGTGATAATACATTTTCGCTTATTCAAACCAGCGAACGCGGAGCCCCTTTAGCAGAAGGTGACAGAGACAGTCGTAATCTTCGGTTTTTCAAAACAACCCGTATTGCCAAAAGTGATACTGTGAAATCAGAAGAAATCCAAAACCGGCGTGAATTTGGCACAGAAGATCAGTTAGAGACGGCAATGAAATATATTGCCAGAAAACAAAAGAAACTGATTTCTGAAATCGAATTGACATGGGAAAACATGCAGCTTGGTGCTGTTCAAGGTGTTGTCCTTGATGCTGATGGTTCGGTGATTGTCGATTGGTATAAGGAATGGGAAATTACCCCACCAAAGCCAATTGACTTTAAACTGGAGAATGAAACAACCAATGTTGCTGATAATGTTGATCAGGTCATTATGCGAATGATTGAAGCTTCAAAAGGAGCATTCTCTGACCGTTCACGGATTATTGGACTTTGTGGGAATGAATTCTTTTCCAAACTAAAAAACCATAAAACCATTCGTGAAACCTATTTAAACACAGCCTTAGCTCAGACACTCAATAGCGCAGGAGGCGTTGCAACACCAAGTGCTCTTGGCTCAGGGAGCTTTGGTAGTTTTGACTTTGCGGGTGTGACCTTTATCAATTATCGCAGTATTCATAACTATAATGTGAGTGCAAAGGCTGGAACAAAGCGTGCGATAGGAATTAAGCCTGATGAATGTCAATTCTTTCCTGTTAATGCGCCTGGTGTATTCCAGAAAACCTTTGCACCTGGTGAAAGCTTAGATTTTGCCAACACGGTGGGAAAACCTCTCTACACGATGCTAATCGTCGATCATGACCGTAATGCATGGGTAAAGCCTGAAGTTTACAGCTATCCGCTTTACATTTGCACACGTCCTGAAATGCTGTTCAAAGCCGTCATTGGAGGGAAATAACATGCGATGGCACGGGCTGCTTAACAAAATGGTAAAAGAGGTACGCAACACCTTTGGGCAGCCCGTCATCTATACGCGAAAGGATAACCAGCAATCTTTTCGGATTACAGCGATTTACGGCATCAAACATTCTGAATCGGATGCTGGTGGCAGAATACCAACAACAATTCCAAGAAAAGAACTTGATCTTTGTATCAATGATATTGGCGGATTGCCACCAAAAGCTGAGGATAATGTCGTGGTGCTCGCCCCTGAAAACACTGAAGAGACAACTCAAGAGCGCTTCATTGTCACAGATGTCCAAGCCTCTGAATCCGGTATGTATAAGCTTATTTTAAGGGAGGTAAAATAAAGAACCCTCTTATCATTTTTAAAAAATCTTATATTACTGCTTGACAAGATTATGGGAATATGAATAATCGAATCAGGTGCCTAACAAACACCTTAAATACACAGCGGATGGATTGCCGAAACAATCTTTTCTCCGCCAATTAAAAGCTTTGACTCGTTATATGTTGCACGCATATAATGGCTTGTCGGGTGTAGTTATGCTATACAATACCCTTGCGGGGAAAGCATAACGACGGACTGTACGCCGTGTTTTTGAGCGCCCGGCATCAAAGATCAAATTAGCAAAAAATATTAAAAAATTATCGAAAGATACTTGACATTATTTCTGTAATATATATTTTCGAATCAGGTGCCTCAAAAACACCTTAAAACATCAAGCGGATTGGTTGCCGAAATAATCAGTCTTCCGCAATTTAAAAGCTTTGACTCATTATATGCTACACGCATATAATAGCTTTGTCGGGTGTGGTTATGCTATACAATACCCTTAGGGGGAAAGCATAACGACGGACTTGATGCCGTGTTTTTGAGCACCCGGCGCTCTTTTAGAGTGTCAATCAAAAACGTCTAACATCAAGGAATTCATTATGAATACACTTATAGAGATTAAAGAACAAACCATTGATCAGGAAACTGTTCAAACGGTCAACGCACGTGAGTTGCATGCATTTTTAAACATCACATCAAAGTTTGCAGACTGGATTAAAAATCGCATAAAAGAATGTAAGTTTCGAGAAAACAAAGACTTTGTAACGCTTTCTAAAAATTTAGAAAACGGTGGAAAAGTAAAAGAGTACTACCTAACTTTAGACATGGCTAAACATCTTTCGATGATCGAGCGTAATGACAAAGGGCACCAAGCAAGAGAGTATTTTATCGAATGTGAAAAACTTGCAAAGCAAGTAGCAACACCACAGATTGATTATTCAAGTCCACAAGCAATGATTGGTTTCTTGAATCACTTACAAAGCCAAATCGAGCAGAAAGACCATGTGATTGCCGAGTTAGAGCCTAAAGCCAAGGCACTTGATGGCTTGAAACGCTCTGATGGTCTGTTTGGTCTTATTGAATCTGCAAAAATGTTAGAAATACGACCAAAGGACTTAACCGATTATTTGCGTAAACATGATTGGGTCTATCGACGGGCTCCGAGTGCTCCTTTATTACCTTATCAAGATAAAATCAAAAAAGGTTTGATGGATTGCCCTGCTATTACTATTCAAAGACCGGATGGTACAGAAAAGGTGCTCCCTTCAACAAAAATCACATCTAGAGGATTGGCTTGCTTAAGAGAACAAATCCATGGAGGTGTACAATGAAAGTAGATACCAATTTTTTATGTGATTTGTGGATAGCGTTGTCTCAATTTTCTAACCATAAAGGCATTGGAGATAAAGATTGTAAGGCACTGGTTGAGGTTATGGGCATTGTAGAAAAAGCTTTGATTTTGAAACTTCAAGATGACGTGCCAAATATTACAAAGATTCTAGCAGTTCTTACAGATTTTGGAGCTTCAGAGTTTCCCGCAACGATAGATCCTTTTTTAAAAGCTTACCAGCCGAATTGGGAAAACCCTATTAAAAAGGTTGCTTAAGTAAAACATATCCCCTCCCCGTTCTCAAAAATGGGGAGGTGGTTAAGAGGCTTTTTTAGGGAAGGATTCAAAATGAACGGGCTTAAAATCAGTTAAGTCATAATCCGTGAGATCAGCAGTATCAACAAAGTTTTCTGCTTCTTCATCTGTTTTAAAAACAGGCATTTGTTTTAATTGAGAGGTTTTCATAAAAATTATTTTTCTTTTAGTACGTATAAATTTTTCAAAGTTTAGAAGAAATATATCTGTTTAAACTCACACCATTTTCAGCAGCTTGAATTGCAAGCTTCCTATGGAGTTCTGGTGGTATTCTTAATTGGAACTTACCACTGTATTTACCATGTGACAAAGGCACAGGAATTTCTTCTCCATTGTGTTGCATGTCCTCAATAACTTCTGAAACGAGATCCATAATACCTTTTAAAGCTTTCTCTGCTTGAACATCTAACCATGAAAGGGATGGGAATTCTGCACACAAACCAACATATTCCTTATCTTCTTGCGACCACAAAACACGATATGTATAATGATTATTGTTCATGTTTTATCCTTTCTATCGCTTGTAAGACTTGCTTGACCTGATAAGCTTTTGCTTTGTTGCCAGTATCTTTTTGAATATTCACACGGGGGTCCCCAAGCCACGGCGTTTTAAAAACAAAGTGACTTGTACCATTGTTCCGCGGTTCTCCAAAAAAATGCACACACACAGCTAACAAATCTGAAAACTTGATGTTCTTTGGTGAGGCTTTCATCAAGCTGATTATTTTTTCAACTTTATTGTTCATAACCGATAATAGTATCATTATTAATCCTAGTCAACCATTTTTAAAATAAAAATGGCATCAATTAAACAGGAACTTTTATGCATCCGAGAGAGACGATAAGAGAAAGCTTTGTTGCATTGATCAAAGCAGCAAAGACAACGGCTGGTGACAATGTGTTTAATATGCGTGATTTCAACTTTTCCGCTGAGAACACACCGGCAATTAATATCTCAACACAAAGCGAAACAATTGAAGATGGCTATGATAATGCAGTAAGGCGGCGTGTCTTAACCGTAGATGTTGAATGTTATGCGACACAAGAAGATGGTGCGCGTTTTGTCGACCAATTAGCATGGGAAGTTGAAGAGATCTTCTACGCCAATCCCAATCTCAATAACACCGTAGAAACATGCCACCTGCAAAATATCGCTTTTGCCTTTGGCGATAATGGTGCTCTAGCACTCCATGGGGCAATTTTAACCTTTGAGGTCACTTATGTGACCAATATCCCCTCCCCTGAAACACAAGAAGATGGTGCAAGCGCAAAACTTGTTGAACCTTTCCTAGGTTTTACACCACAAACAGGTGTGGGCAATGAAGACAAATATCATAAAATCGAGGTCCCCCATGTTAGAGCGGCGCGATAAAGACATCACCGATTTAAAAAGACGTCTCGCAAATATGGTTATGGTAGGCACAATTAGCCATATCGACCATAAAAATGCACGCTATCGGGTAAAAAGTGGCAATCTTATCAGTGACTGGATTCCAGATACCCAAGCCCGCGCCGGTAAAACATGCTCTTATGAAGGACGGGATGTTGGAGAACAAGTGGTGGTGGTGGCATCATCAGGGGATTTAGCGCAAGGGGTGATTGTTGGTTCCATCCATACCGATGCTAATCAAGCAGCCGATAAAGGCAGTATTCACAGAACAATTTATCCCGATGGCACCATCCTTGAATATGATGATGAACAAAACAGCTATAGCATTCAGATCACATCAGGCGGAAAGTTCATTCTCACAATTGCGGATGGCGTGTCTCTTAAAGGTGATGGTGGCAAGCTAGAACTTACCGCACCAGAAGGCATAAAAATTGTTTCACAAAGCGATATCACTTTCAATGCAAAGGGCAATATTTCTTTACAGGCTGGTGGTGGTGTTTCACTTCATTCCAATGAGAGTCTCTCTCTTCATTCTGCTAACAATGTTGCCGTGAATTCAAGTGGTTTGACCCATAACGGCACCAATGTAGGAGCAACCCATGTTCACGGGGGTGTTGTTCCTGGTGGCTCCATGACAGGAGGTCCCAATTGAACACAGGAATGGACCGTAGCACAGGAAAGCCCTTGACCGGCATTGAACATTTGCGCCAATCAATCCTTGATATTTTATCAACACGCATTGGTACGCGTGTAATGCGTCGTGATTATGGTTCACACGTTGCGGATATTATTGATGTACCGGTCAATGACGCCTTCGCTGTTCGTATTTATGCCGCTATTGCCGAGGCTTTAGACAAGTGGGAACCACGTTTTAAACTGAACAAGATTGATTGTAAATGGAATGAGAATGGGCAAGTTTCCTTGTCCTTTGAAGGTCTTTATTTGCCCTCAGGCAAGCCCATCACCATGGAAGGATTGCTGATAAAATGAATGGAGCACTTGCAAAACCAGAAATCATTACAGAAATTTCCTTTGAAGAAATACGAGCAGCAGCTCTTGACCGTTTAAAAGAACTGTTGCCTGGATATAGTGTTCTTGAAAGTGATCCAGCCGTCAAAGTCATTGAAGCCTTTAGCTATCGAGAACTGCTTTTAAGGCAACGTATTAACGAAGCCGCTCGCAACAATATTCTTGATTTTGCAACCGGTGAATCTCTTGACGCTTTGGGTAACTGGCATGGAATTGCCCGCATGGAGGGTGAAAGTGATGAGAGATATCGCGAACGCATAAGACTTCATGCCCGTGGTGGCAAGGGCAGCGGAACAGAACCCTATTACAAACTTATAGCCATGTCCGCAGATAGCCGTGTTAAGGATGCCATTATTTACCGTAAAGGCAAAAATCCAACCATCTATGTTGCGCTTTTTGGCAATAATGAAGAAGGCACAGCATCTGAAGATCTCATACAAACAGTCTCACAAGCCCTTCACAGAAAGAATATCATCATGACCAATGATACAATCATTGTGCACGCTGCTGTTAAAAAAGTGGTGGATTTACAAGCCGATGTTTGGCTGTTACCCGAAACATCCTTGAAAATTCTCACGACAATGGAAACCAATTTAAGAGCAGCATGGCGAAAAGAACAAGCCATTGGTCGTGAATTAAGCCTTTCATGGTGGGTTTCTAAACTGATGATTGCGGGTGTCCAGAAAGTGATTGCCATTACACCAACACAAGACAGAGCCGTCGGTGATGAAGAGGTTTTAGCGATTGGTAAGGTAACCTTAAACTTCAAAGGACGGGCACGCTAATGGTTGGCGCGCTTCTCCCAAACAATGCAACAGAATTTGAAAGGCGCCTTGCCGATGCTTGCGACTTTCATCAAGATGTTGATGGCGCTGTTTTGGGGATTTCACGCTCTAAGCTTATCACCCGCCCTCCTCGCTTCTTACCATGGTTGATTGAAGAATATGGGCTTGGAGAGCTTACACCTTATGTTCCAAACCTCTATGATTTGATTGATCAAGGGCTCCAATGGCAGCGTTTGCGTGGTTCTTTAGCGGCCATTGATAGAGGGCTTGCATGGCTTCAGATTACAGCACGATTTACACCAGCATGGTCAGGGCGTGCGTGGTGGAATTCCTTTCAACTTTACTTTGATCAATTGCCTGAACAAAGTGCTCTTGAAGCCATTGAAGCCATTACAGAACTTTCCAAAAGTTTGCGCTCTGATTTTCGCCGCGGTGTCAATGGTTATGACGTGCAAGCTATGGAAGGCAATATGTCACGCCTTGATGACAGTCTGCTGGACTATGAGAGCGGTGTGCGCTTAACAGCGAGGGACACACTGTTTTCCTTTGGTCGCACAACAGAAATCAAGCACAGGCTGACAAAAGAAGAAGGCACACTAATTGGCAATTGGATGGATGACGGGGATGGGGAATTAAGTTGGGAGCAGATTGATTATCCATGGGATATGGCAAATTTCCCTTGGTGTTCTGTTAAAAAACATGAACGCGATATTTTGATGGCAGAGTGGTTTTGCAACCGTACCCTTTATCTCGTGTTAAAAGACAGTGAGGATGATGTCATTGGGTATCGCAGATGCAATATTGTCCAGCCGGTAGAACAGAATTTAGCGGGTGTGTATCACCATTTGGGCGATTGTTATCACCCCTCCTCGAGGGGCACAGCAGTTCTTATTGCAGCACGCACGGATTTTCAAGATGTTGACGGTAGAAAAGCTGCTTCTATTGCTGTTTTGGTTCATGCAACCCCCAAACAACACGTTCCTTTGGGTAAACTTTGGTGTGAGTGCAATGAACTGATTGGCGGGGTGGAGATCATCAAAACACCCGTTACTATTCCTTTGCGCGGTGATGTTCGCGAGCAATTCAAGATTTTATTGAGGTTTTAACATGAAGCATGAAAGTGGTTTACCCTTTGCAATTGACAGATCTTGCGGCAAAGACGAACAACAAAGCGTTGTCTTTTATGGGCAACGTCCCTTTATCCAAAGTGGTGAACTCAATGAGATGCAAACCATCATCAGGGGGCGCCATGACCGTTTGGGGCGCTTGGTCGCCAAAGAAGGAGACCGTGTTGAACGAGCCGATGCCTTTGTCAATAAAGACACAAAGACCGTTACTTTAACGGAAGGAAAAATCTATATCGCAGGCGATATCTTTCCGGTCTCACAAGCGGTTCTGAATGCTGTTTCTATGGTTGGGCGCCTTGAAATCGGTGTAAAGTTGCAAAAAACATGGATTACCCATGAGGATGATCCAGAACTGTTGGGACAAGTTCCCGGTACCTTGGCACAAGGAGAGCCCGGTGCGGCACGCGAAACGGCAAAGCTTGTTTGGGCACTCAAAGAGGATGGGCAGCAAGGCACGTTCTTTCCCGTTTATATCTTACAAGATGGCATTTTGATTGATCAAAAGTCCCCCTCACTGCTGGAACCCGCCATGCAAGCCATTGCGACTTATGACCGTGCCCATGGTCATTATATCGTGAGTGGATGCAGGGTGACAGCTCTGGGACCAAACAATGGTTGCCAAGTGTTTAGCATTCAAGAAGGAGAAGCCAATATCAATGGCTTTAAGCGCAAGCGCCTTGCTGCTTTGCGCCATGAAGAGAAAGAAGAGTTTTCGACAAGCGTTGTGCCTAGTGAAACCCATATTTTTGCCCCTCAAAAAGGCAAAACAAGCTTTACCTTTAAAAGCTATTATGCTCCCATTGCCGATATTCACTCTCTTTTGTTGACAAAAGAAAAAACCGTCACTGTCACCCGCGGTGCGGTCGTTGCTGGGCGTGATGGTGTTCCCGATAAAAGCATCACCTCTTTTCTCAAAGTCACACAAGGCAACAAGGAATTCAAAGAAGGAACGGATTTTAAAAAGACCGGTGATACCATTGACTGGGCACCGGTGGGAGATGAACCGCGTCCTGGCAGCAGTTACACGGTAACCTATCGCTATCGTGCACAAGTGACCGCCGATAAGGTCACGGCACAGGAAATCACTGTCTCAGGGGGTGCGCAAGGAGGGGATATCATTGTCAGTTACACCTACAAATTGCCCCGTATTGACCGTATAGGGCTTAATACACAAGGCACGGTTGTCTATATCAAAGGAATCTCCGCTGATCATCCCATGGCGCCCAGCGTTCCTGAGGATGTGTTGTCCCTTGCCACCATCACCAACAGTTGGTTGGATACCCCGCTTGTGGTCAATGATGGCACGCGTGTTGCCCCCTATGATGAGATGTGGCGTTATTTTCAACGGGTGCTCTCCCTTGATCGCTTGATGCAATTAGAGCGCATTAAAAGCAATGTTGACTCTAAAGAGCCCGTTGCCAAAAAAGGCATGTTTGCTGACCCGTTCCTTGATGATACTTACAGAGATGAAGGGTTCACGCAAACAGGGGCTGTCGGCAATGGCATTTTACAGCTGGCTATTGATCCAACCTTTTACACCGCCCCTTTAAAGGCTCCTGTCACCCTTGACTGGACCAATGAAGTGATCATTGCCCAAGAATTGACAACCGCTTGCGAAAAAATCAACCCCTATCAAAACTTTGCTCCTCTGACTGGTAGAGTAACTCTCACACCCGCAACAGATTTTTGGCATGTCCAGCGCACCGATTGGCTCTCAAGTGTCACCAATCAACTAAACATGGGATGGAACCGTGGTAGCACTATCCGTAACACAGAAGTGCGTGATGATCTCATCAATACGCATCAAGAACAAATCGATTTCTTAAGACAAATTACCCTTGGCTTTAAAATTGAAGGTTTTGGCAAGGGAGAAATTTTAGACAGTCTCACCTTTGATGGTGTAAGTGTCATGCCAGCGAACCGCCTTGCTGCCAATAGCACTGGCATTTTGGAAGGCACTTTCAAAATCCCTGAAAATATTCCTGCCGGCACCAAAAATGTTGTAGCACGAGGCAAAGGGGGAACAGTGGCGACAGGTCTCTTTACCGGGCAAGGTGTTATTGATGTGAAAGTGATGCGACACACCACAACAGTCAAGATCTGGACGCAAGTGGACCCGCAAGCGCAAGTCTTTACACCGGAAGAAACACGACAAATCACCGGTATTGACTTTCATCTTTGCAAAATCGGCAATCCCAATCATGATCTGGTCATTGATTTGGTCACAACCGAAAACGGCTATCCCACCGCCGATATCCAAGCCCAAAGCTTTTATTCCATGAAGGGGGCAAAAACCGGATGGGCACAGGCACGCTATGATGTCCCACTCCTCGTGCCCAATGACCGCTTAACGGCTTTTGTCATTAAGACCGATGATGCCGATCATTCTCTCTCCTTGGCAAAGCTTGGGGGGTTTGATGAAGAACAGCAAAGATTTGTCTCAAGCCACCCCTATGTGACCGGTCCTCGTTTTTCCTCTGTCAATGCGCAAACATGGAGTGCTCATCAAGATGAAGCTTTAGCTTTTCGTGTCTTGGCAGCACGCTACAGACAAACAACAAAAACCATTGATCTTGGCACCTTTGACCTTGTTGATTGTTCTGATTTGCAAATCCGTGCCGCGGTTGAATTGCCTTCTAGTGATTGTTCGGTGATCTTTGAAATTGAAAGAAACAATGGCACAATTTATCAACTCTTACCCTTTCAATTGTTAAGCCTTACCGAATATATCAGTGAGACAGTTCAATTACGTGCCATTCTTAAAGGCACGGAGAAACTCTCACCGGTTCTGTTTGCTCCTGTTCAGTTGATTGCCGGCAAGATCCATAACACAGCAACCTATATTACCCGTGCTTTTGCCTTTGGTGAGAAGGCAAGATTGACCAGCTATATCAAGACCTTTTTACCAGGCGGCTCCACATTCACCCTCGAGATGCAACTGGATGATGGTGCTTTTACCCCCCTCACCTTAGAGGAAACAGAACAACTTACGGAACCGCTTTGGACAGAGCGAAAATTTATCAGTCACGACCAAACAGCAAAGCAAGCGCGCTTGAAACTCACACTCACCGGTGGACCTTCGGCACGTTCAATGCTGCGTGATTTTGGTGCCGGTATTTTGTGATCCCTCCTCGCTTTGAAAGATGGAATTTGGGGGAAAGATGGGATGTTGGACCGCTTTAGAGACTTGGAGAATGGAAATGACAAAAACCAAAAAGCTTGCAATGGAATTGCCTAAAGAAGGGCGTTTTATCAGTTCTGAATTCCCTATTTTGCGTGAGAACTTGACAAAACTTGATCAAGCCATAATGGAAGTTGAGGAAAAGCTAGACGAAAAAGCCCCTGCAAAACACACACATAGCATAGGGGATGTTGCAGATCTTGAAACAGCCCTTAAAGGCAAAATGGCAGCAGACAAAACCTTCACCTTTGCTGATTTGGGCGATATCGAGGGCGCTAAGGATGCCGCCAACAATTATGTTCTCTACAAAGCTAGCAACAATCATTTTACCTTTGGCAGTGCTGTCTCGCTTCTTGGAGCACACCAACACAAAATTGAAGATATTGTCGGTCTTGATGCGTTTAGAGCCAAGATTAACGAAGATCTGACAAGCTATGGGCACTTAGCACAAGCCAATGAATGGCAAAATTACAATAAGTTTACCAGCAAAGTCACCATTGGTGATAGCTTAGAGCTTTTAGGCAACTCATCCCTGAACCTCATCCACAATGGTGAAGTGGTAACAAATTTAACTGCAACAGGAAGCACGCTTAAAGGACCACTAAAAGTTGATGGTGAAGCTGTTTATACGAAAAGTGAAATAGATAAATTGGTGGCTTCATTAACCAAAAAACCTGTCGAAATCCTCATGACAGAAAGCGGCACTATTCCGTTTCCTGAAGGTATGACCGATAACACAGAAATCGAAATATGGGCATGGGGTGCTGGTGGTAGTGGAGGGACTGGAGGCTGGTTAAAAAATACTTATAACGGTCGTGCCACGTATACCTACTACGGTGGCGGTGGAGGCGGTGGGGGAGAATGTGTACGCATTCAAATTAAAGGATCTCAACTTAGAAAATCAAGAAATATTCAAATTGGTTGTGGTGGTAAAAATGGTAATGGTGGGGCAACGATTATTAAAGATCTTCTCGTTGCAAATGGTGGAAATAGAGGCTCTGACGGTAGCGGAGTTACCAAAACAGTAGGGAGCGGAGGAAGAGGAGGTTACTCAAGTATTAAAAACTTTATTTTTTCTGGCGGTGATGGTGGAGATGGCGGAAGCTATAACGGTGGAAGCTCTATTTTTGGTGGTGCTGGTGGTGGTGGCGGATCTAGTAATGGCGGCGGTGGTTCTGGTGGTGAAAGTGATAAAGGTGGGAAAGGTGGCAGAGGCGGTAAAAACCAAGCTGATGCTGGCGGTGGTGGCGGTGGCTATTTTTCTGGAAAAGATGGAGAGAACTACAACAGCGGTGATGGTGGAGATGGAGCAATCTTGTTTAGATTTTTTATATAGGAGTTTTTATGGAATACGCAGTTGTTGAAAAGGGTGTGGTAACAAATATTATTGTGGCGCCAGAAGATTATGTCCATGCTTTTGATGGAGAGGCAATCGCCTCAAGTGAAGCGCAAATTGGTTGGACTTATAAAGATGGGGTGTTCTCTCCTCCCATTATTGATGAAGAAAATAATTCTTTGTCTTCTGAAAGGGTTGAGACAGACGCAGCGGTAGAATCTATGAAAGAACCGCAAGAGAAAGATGAACAAGTCTAATCTATCAGGCTTTCNAATAGGATATTTATGTTTTTTCCATTTTAATATTTATATTGTAAGCTATTTGTTGACACAAGTGGTTTTTTACGCTATATAAGGTAATGATTAAAACGTTTAAAAGCAAAACACTAGCAGAATTATTCAAAACGGGAAAATCATCTAAGATTGATAAAAGACTTATAAAACGTATCATTATTCGTCTTGATCGTTTAGATATTTGTGAAAGACCAGAAGATATGAATCTTCCAGGGTTTAACTTTCATTCTTTAATCGGATATTCACCTACCCGTTACACTGTTCACGTTAATGGACCATGGTGTATCACTTTTGAATTTGACTCGTGTAATGCTTACCGTGTTGATCTTGAACAATACCACTAAGGATACAGTTATGAATGACATTCCTGCGCAAAGAGACAAAAACCGTTGTCCTACTCATCCAGGAGAAATTTTAGCGGAAATTATTCCAGAGACTGGCAAAACAAAGTCAGAAATTGCACAGATGCTCGGTATATCACGCCAACATCTCTATGATATCCTGAATACAAAAAAGCCTGTCTCTCCTTCTATTTCTGCTTGTCTTGGCAAAATGTTTGGTGATGGAGCTTCCATATGGTTACGTATGCAAGCCAATTATGACGCTTGGCATGCCGAGCGTGATATTGATGTTTCTTCTATTCCAACACTAGAAGCTAGTAAAAAAGTCAATGTACAAATGGACCATAGTTGTTAATAAAATAGCTAGAGCTTTTATCATCTCCCCGCCTTTAAAGACGAGGAGATGATATTATGTTTTAATCTAAACTACTTTTGCAACAGGATTTGCTAAAACACGTTTGGCTTCTTCAATAAGCGTTTTATAATGTTTACTCTCTTCTGCTAATGTGAAGGCTTTAACAAGATGCATGTGGAGAGGTCCGTAAATGTAAACAGCCTTTTCAGTAGGTCCCATTTCATCCCAGTTGCTTGGAAAAGCAAATCGTGTATCACGGTCATTATCAATTAACTGGTTTTTTAAATCATAAAAAGCTTTAACAAGTGCTTTTTTAAATGCACGCACCATATCATTGTTACGCATATAGGTCATGAGTAAAGTTGCTTGTGGTTCGTTGAGGATTGCAACTTCTCTTTTTTGACCGCCTTTACCGTCTCTTTTACTCACTTGGATTTCAAATCCAAGTGAACCAAATTCTTCAAAATCCTTACGATTATTGCGTACAAGTTTGATGACAGTCGCATGGCTATTCCCCACACCCTCTGCAATTTTCAAAGAGGTTGTGACGGCAACACCAGCACTGTCGATGGTTACTAAATTGTTCATGATTAACTCCTAATGGTTTTAATGTCTCTATTGACACCCCTAAGGGTGCCGGGCGTTAGAAACACGGCCATTAGTCCGTCGCTATGCCTTCCCCTCGTGAGAAGGTATTGTATAGCATAGCTACACCCGACAAAATCGTTATATGCCAATAATAGCATAAAAGACAATCAGTATTTAAATGCATGGGAGAGATCTTACGTGACCTATCCGCTAATGGTTTAGTGTTTCTAGCACTTGTGATTCGAATAACATGAGGGTTTATTAGTGTCAATATGCTTTTAAAAAATTATTTCACATACTGCTATTCCAAAGGGTCGCATTTGAAATGCTACCCTTTTCTACTCACTCGCATTTCAAATGCGAGTGAACCAAATTCTTCAAAGTCTTTAATATTTTGACGAACCAGCTGCATAACTGTTTTATGAGTATGCCTCACCCCCTCTGCAATTTTCAAAGAGGTTGTAACAGCAATATTCGTTCTCAAAAACGGTTTTTTATCTCTCATTTTTTCCATTCATTTTTATTCACCAACCATGCAAAGGAGCATCATAATGACAACAGGTTTTTTACACGGTGTTGAAGTTGTCGAGGTGGACGATGGAACGCGTCCCCTTCGTGCAGTTCAATCGGCAGTTATCGGCATTGTCGGCACAGCACCCGATGCCGATGAACAGGCTTTTCCCCTCAATACGCCGGTGTTGGTTACCGGTTCACTTTCACAAGCAGCAAAACTGGATAAAACAGGAAAACGTCAAGGTACCCTACCCAATGCTCTTGATCTCATTTTCAAGCAAGTGGGTGCTATTGTTGTTGTCGTGCGTGTGCAAGAAGGCGACAATGAAAGTGCAACATTGACCAATGTTTTAGGCGGTGTGAATACAAATGGTGCTTATGAAGGTGTGCATGCTTTGATTGGAGCGCAATCCCTTCTTGGACAAACACCACGCATTCTGATTGCTCCAGGCTTTACCCATAAACGCCCTATTAGCCTTAGCAAGATTGAGGTTACCAACAAAGGGAGTGGTTATACTCAAGCAACTGTTAAAATTGCCGGTGGTGCAAAAGCAGAAGCAATCCTAGATAATGGACAAGTAACCTCGATTATTCTCAAGGACAATGGTTTTGATTATCAAACCGCCCCCAATGTAACGATTGAAGGTGATGGCATTGGTGCAACAGCAAAAGCCGAAATCAGTGTAACCTCTAATCCTGTAGCAGCAGAGTTGATTGGTATTGCCGAGCGGCTACGCGCTATTGTGATCATTGACGCACCAAACACAACCGATGAAGCAGCTCTTGATGCAGCAAAGGATTTTGATTCAAAACGCGCGCTTATTGTTGATCCTTTTGTAAAGGTAAATCGTAATGGAGAAATCCTAGAACAGCCGGCAAGTGCAGCAGTTGCTGGTGTCATTGCCAAAACAGATTTCACACATGGTTTTTGGCATTCCCCTTCAAACAAAGTGATCAATGGCATTGTAGGAATTACCCGCCCGATTGATTTTTCCATTGGTGACAGATCAAGCCGTGCCAACCTTCTCAATGAACAAAACATCACAACAATTATTCGTGAGAATGGTTATCGTCTTTGGGGCAATCGTACCCTTTCAAGCGATACAAAATTCGCTTTCTTATCCGTTGTGAGAACCGCGGATATGATTAATGACGCCATCTTGCGTGGGCATATGTGGGCGGTCGACCGCAATATCAAAAAAACCTACATGAGTGATGTGAGTGAAAGCGTCAATGCCTATTTGCGTGATTTAAAAGCGCAAGGTGCCATTCTCGGTGGGCAGTGCACGCCTGATCCAGAGTTGAATACAGCAAGCGCTATTGAGAGCGGCAGAGTCTATTTCAATGTTGAATTTACACCAACAACACCAGCAGAACATATCACATTCCGTTCACGCATCATCAATGACTACCTAGAGGAGATCTTTTAATGACTGTACCCGTTTTACCGAGAGTTCTAAAATATTTTAACATTTTTGTTGATGGTATTCCCTATCAGGCAAAATGCGAAAGCGTGACGCTGCCAAATTTAAGTTTGGTTGTTGAAGGCTATCGCGGTGGTGGCATGGATAGCTCTCTTGAGATTGATCTTGGGCTTGAAACACTCATCCTCACTATGACCATTTCTGATTGCTCTCCAGAACTGATGGCACTGTTAGGGCGCTCTGATGTAAACATTTCATTGCGAAGTTCAATGCAAGCACAAGGCACACCAGCAGAAGGTGTTGTCATTACCATGAGGGGGCTTTGCAAAGGCTTTGAAATGGCAGAATGGCAACCGGGAAGCAAAGCAACATCTACTGCTACATTTACATTACAGTATTTCAAATATGTTCAGAAGGATGTTGAAATTGTTGAGATAGATGTCCTCAACTTAATCAGAAAATTCAATGGTGTTAATCAATTAGCAGAACATAAAAACTTTTTAGGAATATAAAAATGACCGTACAATCAAGCATGACGCATCAATTGCTTATCCCTGTGACCTTTGAAGGAAAAGAGCATACTACAATTACCTTACAGCGCCCCAAAACAAAAGATGTGCAAGCAATCGACAAAAAGGAAGGTGTTGAACAAACAATTGCTATGGTTGCCCGCCTTTCTGGATGGCCCCATGAAGCTGTTGGAGAACTCGATATTAGTGACTTATCGAGCATTGGAGAAATTTTAGAGTCTTTTATCAAGCGGCGGGATACCTCGACTGGGAAACCGCCGCTCAACTGATAGCGGATATTGCCATCGTTTTTCATTGGTCCCTTGCAGACATGATGGAAATGGAACCGCAAGAATTAATCTTCTGGCGAAAACAAGCAGCGGAAAGGTATAAATCAAAATGAGTGAAAAAGTTGCTGATGCAAAGGTAAAATTGTCTCTTGAAGACAAACTTACCGCACCTCTTAAACATCTTCAAAAAAGATTTGATACATTGTCAAAGACACTCTCCCATAGATTGAGTATCCCTCGCTTTTCTGCTGCGGTAAAAAATATGACATCACGTTTGCAAGGCGTTCAAAGTGCTCTTGGTACAGCGGCAAGCCGTGCTTCGCTCTTTACCGGTGCTTTAGGGCTTGCCGGTGGAGGTCTTATCGCAAGTGTCACCGCCGTCACCATGAAAACCATGCATCTTGAGGATAGTCTTCATCACGCATCACGGCATTTGGGAATGAGTGTCACAGCGCTTCAGTTATGGGGTGATGCGGCAGACAATTCAGGATACTCTTCTGAACTTTTTCAACAATCCTTAGCAACTTTAAATAGGCGTTCGGCACAAGCATATGCCGGACAAAAAAGAGGCATTATGGGGTTTGAGGCGCTTGGCATTTCTGTCAAAGATGCCTCTGGAAAACTCAAATCAAACTCTACCTTGTTAGAAGAAATTACCGATAAGATGAGTAAGATGAACAACCAAGCGCAAAGACAGCATATTGCTGCTCTGCTGTTTGGTGGCGATGGCAAAGAAATGGCAGCCATGCTTGCGCAAGGGATGGCTCCCATCAAAGAGCTGTTTGCAAAAGCACGGAAAGGAAAATGGTTAATTGGTGCCGATGTTGCACGCTATGCCGCAGATTTAAGTGATAAGCTTGGTGCTTTTAAGAAAAAAATAGGCGGTATCGCGAGCTTTATTGGCGCACGCTTTATGCCCATTCTCAACGATATGATTGACGCTTTTGAAAAACTGATTGACGAAAACCGTGATCTCATAAAAACAACCGTTTCTGGATGGGCTAAAACCTTAAAAAAAGTCTTTCATGATTTGCTTGATCCTACCTCTGATTTGAGAAAAGGCATCAGCGATCTTACCGAGAGGATTAAAGGCTGGTTTTTCTGGATGAAACCGCTTGTTGGTGAAATAACCCTGTTAAAAGTAGGTCTTATAGCGCTTGGTTCCTTTATTTTTGGTCCACTCATTGCTGCATTAGCTGCCGTGGGCGCATCTTTTGTCACGCTTGGCTATACAATCATGACAACACCTATTGGTTGGCTCATTGGGGGTATTGCGGCACTTGTTGCACTCTATAAATATTGGGACAAACTCAATGGTTGGGTCGCAGCATCTTTAGCCGCAGTTGGAGCAGTTCTTACCGGAGCATTCCTTGCGGCAATGGCACCAGCAGCTTATGCAGTTGCCGGTCTTGCTGTAACTCTTGTCACTTCACTTATTCCAGCAATAACTGCCGTTGGTTCTGCTTTTATATCACTTGGTGTCGCAATCATGACCACTCCTATCGGTTGGATAATCGGAGGCATTGCGGCGCTTGTCACAGCTGGATATCTGCTCTACAAAAACTGGAATACAGTCGTAAATTTCATAAGCAAGTTATGGGATTCTTTTGCCAGTTTGTTCAGTAACACTTTCAGTAAACTCTTTACTCTCTTTAAAAAGTTTTCACCACTCTACTGGATAGCAAAAAAAATCAACGCATTGATTGATTGGTTGTTTGGCGTCAATTTAATGGATGCAGGGGCTAATCTCATTGGCAGCTTGTGGGACGGCATCAAAAGCCAATGGACCGCTCTATGCAATTGGTTTAGCGGCATGATAAGCAAATTAACCAGTTGGATGCCTAACTGGATGAAAGAAAAACTTGGTTTCAATGTTTCAATCAATAAAACTTCAACAGAAACGATTAAAACCTTTACCGATGAAACCAATGCACGTGCAAAAAGAATAATGGATACCGCTGTTGTCACCAAGTCCCCCTTTGGAAAAAGCAACAGTGGTTTTAATCTAGGGTCACTTGAAACAAGGCATATAGAAACTCCCAATGCAAAAGCAGATGCCTTCAAAGCTCCCAAACCAATTACGGTTCATAAAGATGTTGAAGTAGATGCCCGTGTAACCATTACAAATTTAAATATTTCAGTGCCAAATGGTCTCAAAGACGAAATCAGAGACGCTGTCAATCAAGCTCTTGAACGCTATGCCAAACAGCAACGTTTGGCGATAGCCTCTAGCCTTTCGGATTAAAGACCATGATGCTTGCTTTGGGTAGTTTTATTTTTTCGATTGAAACAGCAGCCTATCAAACTCTTGATCTGTCTTATGGTATACCATGGGTCGAGCAAGGACGATTGGGACGAAAAGCCGCTCTTCAATTGCCTGCTGTTGCAAATGCGGAATTTTCCTTAACGGGTGTGATCTATCCAGACTTCAAAGGTGGGCATGGACAACTCGAATATTTGCGGCAAATTGCCCATCAGGGACCTCACATTCTTGTAACAGGGCAAGGCAAAATTTTAGGGAAGTTTGTCATCCTTTCTGTAGAAGAAAAGCAAAGCGTTTTTCATTATAACGGTGCCCCCAAAAAACAAGAATTTACAGTAAAACTGAGAGAGTATGGTGGAGACCTATGAGTGATCTTTATAGGACCAAAGAAGGCGATATGGTTGATGCCATTTGTTGGAAATATTATGCTAAAGGTCAACAATCGCTTGCTGTCGAACGTGTCTATGCAGCAAATTTAGGGCTTGCAGACTATGGACCCATTTTGACAGCAGGCATCACAATCATTTTGCCCTCCCTCCCCTATCCCAAAGCCACACCGGTGATTAGAATTTGGGGCAGCAAATCATGAAACCTTTTTGCATGGTTATGGCAAATGGACAAGACATCACCAAAACTCTCATAGATTATGTTTTATCAATTGAAATAACCGATGAGGCAGAAGACAAAAGCGACCGTATCACCATAGAGCTTGATGACCGTGCACGCAACAGTGATAATGGCTTTCTTGATATACCCCTCATCGGAACAGTTCTTTCCGTAACACTTGGCTATGAGGGCGACAAAATACGCGATATGGGAGCCTATCTGATAGATGAAATCTCTGTAAGCAGTCCACCACAAAGCTTAACTGTTACAGGACGTGCTGCGGCGATGAACACGTCTTATAGAACACCAAAAAGCCAATCTTATCACCAGCAAACACTTGGCCATATTGTTCAAGAGATCGCACAGCGTAATGGTTATACCGCAAAGGTTGACCCTTCTCTTGCGAAAATTGTTGTGCGTCATATTGATCAAACATCTGAAAGTGATATGGCTTTTGCCGCCCGCCTTGCAGAGGAATATGACGCGGTAGCAAAGCCTGTTGATGGTAAGCTAGTCCTTGCCAAACGGGGGGAAGGTAAAGCCATCACCGGCGAGACACTCCCCGTAGTGGTTCTTCATGAGAAACATTGCACCTCTTGGGATTTTAAATACAGCGCACGGGATGAAGCAGGTGCAGCCAATGGTCTAGAAATGGATGGTGGTGAGGACCAAAAAGCCGCAGCGGATGCTCGTGCACCAGAAGAGATAGAGGAGGATGAAAACGCCATCCATATGGATGAAAATGATCTACCAGAACCATCTGAACCAGAGAAAGGAGAAAAAACAGAAAAAGAAGCGGAGAAGCAAGAACAAGAGAAAAAAGGCGGCGTTATCGCAACCTATTATGATCTACGCAGTGGTGAAAAGAAAGAAGTCAAATCCGGTCATCCACCGTTTCATGAACTCAAATATACCTATCATAATCAATCAGAGGCTGTTGCAGCCATTGCCGCTTATCGTAACAAATCATCACGGGGCAAATCTTCTTTCTCCTGTGATATTGGTGGTGATCCCTTTGTGCAAGCAGAGGCAAAGCTTGTTCAAGAGCCCCCTTTCCGTCCTTATATACCAGCAGAATGGCGCATCAAAAGCGTCAAGCACAAGCTTGATAAAATGGGTGGTTACACCACAAAAATAGAGTGCGAACTTTTTGATGAAGGACAAGAAGATGCAGCTGGAAATGTTGCAAACACAACGCCAGACAAGGATGATACTCTTGATCCAAACGCTCCACAAAATGCATATGAGGAAGGTGAAGGCGTCATCCATATGGATGAGGGAGATATATAAGTCAAATTAGCAAAAATATTAAAAAAGTGAAGAAAAGATTAAGATGCTTCTTCTAACACTGTTTGTTTCTCAGAATTATTTTGAACAGGAGTTAAACTGATTTGCAAATCTAAAGCACTCAAAACACTGAGAAAAGTAGAAAGCCGTGGGTCACCTTTATCACTTAGAGAACGATAAAGGGACTCTCTTGATAGCCCTGTATTTTGAGCAATTTTACTCATCCCTTGGTTTTTTGCTATTATGCCAAGAGCATGTGCAAGATATTTACTATCTTTGCTTTCAAGAGCATCTTGTAAAAGAATTTTCTGCGTTTCAGGCGTTTTGAAATATTCGCTTGTATCAAATTTGGTGATTTCCATTTTTTATTTCCTTTACTAATTGAAGAGCTTTTTCAATATCTTTTTGCTGAGTAGATTTATCGCCACCATTAAGTAATAAAATGATCTCTTTTCCTTGTTTGAAAAAATAAACACGATAGCCTGGTCCGTGATTTATTTTTAATTCTCCAATCCCACGGAAAAATTTTGCATTACCAAGAAACCCTGTTTCTATTCTTGCAATCCGTGTAACAACATGTGCCTGCGCAATCTCGTCTTTTAAAGAATCTAACCATTTCATAAAGTATTTTGTTTTATGCACTGTAAACATTTGTAACTTATAAGATACACAACAGACAATGTCAAATATATTCTTATGTTCCAGTGAAAAAACTACATAACTTTTAATAAGCCGTCTTTTCGAAGGGGAAAGAGATTCACTTTTAAATCCAGCTCTGCCTTGTGCGGAGCTTTTTTTATGGAGAAACCTATGAGAAAAATATCATCAGAAGGATTAGCACTGATTAAACAATGGGAAGGCTTGCGTCTAAACGCCTATAAAGATGCCATTGGTATATGGACCATTGGTTATGGGCATACAAATTCTGCTGGAAAACCCTTTGTTCATAAGGGCATGATAATCACTGAAGAACAAGCAGAAGAGTTTCTTTGCCATGATTTGCAACAATTTGAGAATGCTGTTGAACACGCTGTTCAAGTTTCCTTAACAGACGAACAATTCGCGGCACTCGTATCCTTTTGTTATAATGTAGGAACAACAGCCTTTTGCAATTCAACACTGTTAAAAAAACTCAATCAAGGTGAATATGAAGCAGTGCCCTCTGAATTACAGAAATGGACCAAAGCGGGTGGAAAGCGCCTTCAAGGTCTTGTACATCGGCGTACAGCAGAAGCAGGCTTATGGGCAAAAGGAGCTTATGTTTCCTCCAATTATCAACCAGTAGAAACCAAACAGCCAATGGGGATTTTCAAAGCAGAAGCCCTTGCCCCAATCATTGGTTCTTTCTCAGGACTTGGAGGCTTGTTAGCGGGCAATGGTCCTATCCAATGGGCATTAGCAACCATTATGGTCTTAGCCGCCTGTGCCGGTCTTTTCTGTGTCGCCAAACGCTTTCAGGAGCACAAATTATGATCTTATGGATGAAAAAAAATCTGATGCTAACAGGTGCGGCTTTAGCCGCTTTTTTTATGATTGTAGCAAAAGCTTTTGTTCTTGGCAAAAAAACTGAACAGCAAAAGCAAACAGAGAAGGCTTTAAAGACTGCAACAACACGGCTTGAGGTGGAAAATGAAATTAATCAAAAAAGTGATGCTGATGTGCGTACTGATCTCTCTCACTGGTTGCGCGACAAATAAAGTTGCTTCTTCTTGTGTGGGTTGGTTGCCGATATATTTGCAGCGCCAAGATTTAAACGCCATCAGTTCAAACTTAGCAAGAGAGATCTTAAAGCATAACAAGCAAGGTGAATATTTGTGTGGGTGGAAACATGGCTAGAAAAAACACTAAAAAAACTGCCGCGCTTACAGAAGCAGAAAAAGAAATGCTTCAAGAAATGATCATCACCTATCAAAATGTAAAAATGATGTCTCGTTTTATGAAGTGGATAGCCTTCTTTCTCTTTTTACTCATCCTTGACTTTGCTCGGATTATGGATGCAATAGACAATGTTTTTGCACACTTAAAACAGTGGTTTTCAAAGAACTAAAAGCCTTATCCCCTCCCCACTTTTGAAGTGGGAAGGGATATGTTTTACTTAAGCAGCTTTCACAATAGGATTTTCTAAACTTGGAGCATAAGCTTGCAATAATGGATTCATGATATGCGGTAATTCTGAAGTTCCAAAACCTGTAAGGACTGCTAAAATTTTTGTAATATTTGGCACGTCATCCTGAAGTTTTAAAATCAAAGCTTTTTCTACAATGCCCATGACTTCAACCAGTGCGCTACAGTCTTTATCTTTAATATCTTCACAATTGACAAACTGAAACAAATCCATCCACAAATCACATAAAAAATTGGTATCTACCTTCATTGCACACCTCCATGGATTTGTTCTCTCAAGCAAGCCAATCCTCTAGATGTGATTTTTGTTGAAGGGAGCACTTTTTCTGTACCATCCGGTCTTTGAATTGTGATAGCAGGGCAATCCATGAGACCTTTTTTGATTTTATCCTGATAGGGTAACAAAGGAGCACCCGGAGCCCGTCGATAGACCCAATCATGTTTACGCAAATAATCGGTTAGATCTTTTGGTCGTACTTCTAACATTTTTGCAGATTCAATAAGACCAAACAAGCCATCAGAACGTTTTAAACCATCAAGCGCCTTTGCCTTAGGCTCTAGCTCAGCAATTACATGATCTTTCTGCTCGATTTGGCTTTGTAAGTGGTTCAAGAAACCAATCATAGCTTGTGGACTTGAATAATCAATCTTCGGTAAGACTGCCTGCTTTGCAAGTTTTTCGCATTCGATAAAGTACAAACGAGCTTCTCTGCCTTTCTGATTGTTCTCAAGCATAGAAAGTTCTTTGGCGACATTTAGTATGAGGTAATATTCTTTTAATACTACATTTTGACGTTCGCCAATTTTGGCGAGCGTTAAAATATAATCTCTTCCCTCTTTTAAATCGTATTTGTTTATGCGATCTTTAATCCAATTGGAAAAATCTCGTTTTACTTCCAAAAATGCATGTAACTCACGTGCGTTAACGGTTTGAACTAATTCACCATCAATTTCAGTTTGATTTATATTAATTAAATATTGCGCCATAATTCGGCTCCTATGCAGTTAGACGTTTGTTAATGACACTCAAAAAGAGTGCCGGGCGCTAACAAACACGGTGCATAGTCCGTCGTTATGCTTTCCCCATAAGGGTATTGTATAGCATAACTACACCCGACGGGATCATTATATGCGTGTAACATATAATGAGTCAAAGCTTTTAATTGGCGGAAAAAGATTGTTTCGGCAACCAATCCGCTATGCATTTAAGGTGTTTGTTAGGCACCTGATTCGACAATAGACACATTGGGTCTATATTGTCAAGCACTTCTTGATACAAAAGATGCCCATTGCTCCAAAAGAACACGCCGTTGCTCTAAGAAGTCTGTTCGCATGTAAGCTTTTGTCACTGAATTACCAACTGAATGCGCAAGAACAGATTCTGCAATTTCAAATGGTGTTGATGTTGTCTCCGCTATCCAGTCACGAAGACTCGATCTAAAACCATGAGGTCTATAATCAAAGCCTTTGTCTTTCATGAATTTAGAAAGCGTTGCATCAGAAATTGGTTTTCCTTTAAGCCCCGCAAATAGAAAGCCCTTTTTTTCAAAAGGCAGAGTTTTTTCAATCACTTTCATAGCTTCACTACTCAGTGGCACACGAAAGTCTGAAACTTTTCCTACAATACCTTTCATATTTTCTTTGGGTATGGTCCATATATTTTTATCAATCTGCTCAAGACGCAAATAGCGCAATGGATATGATCGAGCACCTGTCAAAATTAGTAATTTTAGTGCTAAATTTGAAAGGATATTATCCTCTAAGTTGTGATAAAAATCTGGAAGTTCTTGCCAAGGCATAGCAGGAATATTCGTCGATGTCGCACGTGATTTTCCTAAAAGAGCTCGTGCTTTCATACAAGCCTGTAGGTCAACATCTAAGCCAAGAGCAGCAGCATATTTCAAGCAAATATTGATACGATTCAGTGCTTTTCGCGCTGTATCTGCTTTTTCATGCCAAAGTGGAGCAAGAACATTGCGAATGATATTGGCTGTCAATTTTTCTATAGATAATTTGCCTATGTGTGGAATAACGTGCAACTCTAATGGAGAAAACCAACGACCATTTTTCCCTTCATTTTTCAACTCTGCTTTTTTGCTTTCAAAAGCCGCTTGCGCAACTTCTTGAAAGATATTGCTTTGCTGTTTTAAAATAGTCTGTTCTCTAAAAACAATAGGATCATTACCTTCTTTAAGAATATCACTATAATGCCTAGCAAGTTCGCGCGCTTCTTTTAAAGAAAGCTTTGTAACAGGACCAAGCCCCATTTCACGGCGCTTATTGTGGTGCGTATAGCGAAAAAACCAAGAACGCGTATTGTCTTTTCGAACATTTAACCATAGCCCCGCCCCATCACAATACTTACCCTGTGGAGACGTCTTTACGAATGATGCTGATAACCGGTGAATCGCCCTCACTTAACACCCCCTCTCGTCCACCTTTTCAGGCATTGCCCCTCCACCTTTTTTGGTCCACCTTTTAGACCACCTTTAATTTCTGATTTGAGATTTTTTCTTTAATACTTATTTTTTTTATTGGAACATAAAAAATTATATACATCAATATGGTCTTGCACATCTTTATACTATTTGATTCTTGCTAATAAAGCCTGCTCTGCCGCGGCAATGAACACATCTTATAGAACACCCAAAAGCCAATCTTATCACCAGCAAACACTTGGCAATATTGTTCAAGAAATCGCACAGCGTAATGGTTATACCGCAAAGGTTGACCCTTCTCTTGCGAAAATTGTTGTGCGTCATATTGATCAAACAGCTGAAAGTGATATGGCTTTTGCCGCCCGCCTTGCAGAGGAATATGATGCGGTAGCAAAGCCTGTTGATGGTAAGCTTGTCCTTGCCAAACGGGGGGAAGGCAAAGCCATCACCGGCGAGACACTTCCCGTAGTGGTTCTTCATGAGAAACAGTGCACATCTTGGGATTTTAAATACAGCGCACGGGATGAAGCAGGTGCAGCCAATGGTCTAGAAACCGATGGTGGTGAGGACCAAAAAGCCGCAGCAGATGCACGTGCACCAGAAGAGATAGAGGAGGATGAAAATACCATCCATATGGATGAAAATGATCTACCAGAACCATCTGAAGCAGAGAGAGGAGAAAAAACAGAAAAAGAAGCGGAGAAGCAAAAACAAGAGAAAAAAGGCGGCGTTATCGCAACCTATTATGATATCCGCAGTGGTGAAAAGAAAGAAGTCAAATCCGGTCATTCACCGTTTCATGAACTCAAATATACCTACCATAATCAATCAGAGGCTGTTGCAGCTATTGCTGCTTATCGTAACAAATCGTCACGGGGTAAATCTTCTTTCTCCTGTGATATTGGTGGTGATCCCTTTGTGCAAGCAGAGGCAAAGCTTGTTCAAGAGCCCCCTTTCCGTCCTTATATACCAGCAGAATGGCGTATCAAAAGCGTCAAGCACAAGCTTGATAAAACGGGTGGTTACACCACAAAAATAGAGTGCGAACTTTTTGATGAAGGACAAGAAGACGCCGCTGGAAATGTTGCAAACACAACGCCAGATAAGGATGATACTCTTGATCCAAATGCTCCACAAAATACATATGATGAAGGCGAAGGCGTCATCCATATGGATGAAGGAGATATATAAGTCAAATTAGCAAAAATATTAAAAAAGTGAGGAGAAGATCAAGATGCTTCTTCTAACACTGTTTGTTTCTCAGAATCATTTTGAACAGGAGTTAAACTGATTTGCAAATCTAAAGCACTCAAAACACTGAGAAAAGTAGAAAGCCGTGGGTCACCTTTGTCACTTAAAGAACGATAAAGGGACTCTCTTGATAGCCCTGTATTTTGAGCAATTTTACTCATCCCTTGGTTTTTTGCTATTATGCCAAGAGCATGTGCAAGATATTTACTATCCTTGCTTTCAAGAGCATCTTGTAAAAGAATTTTCTGCGTTTCAGGCGTTTTGAAATATTCGCTTGTATCAAATTTGGTGATTTCCATTTTTTATTTCCTTTACTAATTGAAGAGCTTTTTCAATATCTTTTTGCTGAGTAGATTTATCGCCACCATTAAGTAATAAAATGATCTCTTTTCCTTGTTTGAAAAAATAAACACGATAGCCTGGTCCGTGATTTATTTTTAATTCTCCAATCCCACGGAAAAATTTTGCATTACCAAGAAACCCTGTTTCTATTCTTGCAATCCGTGTAACAACATGTGCCTGCGCAATCTTGTCTTTTAAAGAATCTAGCCATTTCATAAAGTATTTTGTTTTATGCACTGTAAACATTTGTAACTTATAAGATACATAACAGACAATGTCAAATATATTCTTATGTTCCAGTGAAAAAGCTACATAAGTTTTAATAAGCCGTCTTTTCGAAGAGGAAAAAGATTCACTTTTTAATCCAGCTCTGCCTTGTGCGGAGCTTTTTTTATGGAGAAACCTATGAGAAAAATATCATCAGAAGGATTAGCACTGATTAAACAATGGGAAGGCTTGCGTCTAAACGCCTATAAAGATGCCATTGGTATATGGACCATTGGTTATGGACATACAAATTCTGCTGGAAAACCCTTTGTTCATAAGGGCATGACAATCACTGAAGAGCAAGCAGAAGAGTTTCTTTGCCATGATTTGCAACAATTTGAGAATACTGTTGAACGAGTCGTTCAAGTTTCCTTAACAGACGAACAATTCGCGGCACTCGTGTCCTTTTGTTATAATGTAGGAACAGCAGCCTTTTGCAATTCGACACTGTTAAAAAAACTCAATCAAGGTGAATATGAAGCAGTGCCCTTTGAATTACAAAAATGGACCAAAGCGGGTGGAAAGCGCCTTCAAGGTCTCGTACACCGACGTACAGCAGAAGCAGGCTTATGGGCAAAAGGCGCTTATGTTTCCTCCAATTATCAACCAGTAGAAACCAAACAGCCAATGGGGATTTTCAAAGCAGAAGCCCTTGCCCCAATCATTGGTTCTTTCTCAGGACTTGGAGGCTTGTTAGCGGGCAATGGTCCTATCCAATGGGCATTAGCAACCATTATGGTCTTAGCCGCCTGTGCCGGTCTTTTCTGTGTCGCCAAACGCTTTCAGGAGCACAAATTATGATCTTATGGATGAAAAAAAATCTGATGCTAACAGGTGCGGCTTTAGCCGCTTTTTTTATGATTGTAGCAAAAGCTTTTGTTCTTGGCAAAAAAACTGAACAGCAAAAGCAAACAGAGAAGGCTTTAAAGACTGCAACAACACGGCTTGAGGTGGAAAATGAAATTAATCAAAAAAGTGATGCTGATGTGCGTACTGATCTCTCTCACTGGTTGCGCGACAAATAAAGTTGCTTCTTCTTGTGTGGGTTGGTTGCCGATATATTTGCAGCGCCAAGATTTAAACGCCATCAGTTCAAACTTAGCAAGAGAGATCTTAAAGCATAACAAGCAAGGTGAATATTTGTGTGGGTGGAAACATGGCTAGAAAAAACACTAAAAAAACTGCCGCGCTTACAGAAGCAGAAAAAGAAATGCTTCAAGAAATGATCATCACCTATCAAAATGTAAAAATGATGTCTCGTTTTATGAAGTGGATAGCCTTCTTTCTCTTTTTACTCATCCTTGACTTTGCTCGGATTATGGATGCAATAGACAATGTTTTTGCACACTTAAAACAGTGGTTTTCGAAAAACTAAAAGCTTTATTCCCTCCCCATTTTTGGAAGTGGGAAGGGATATGTTTTTGTTTAAGCGGCTTTCACAATAGGATTTTCTAAATTTGGAGCATAAGCTTTTAAAAAAGGATCTATAGCCGTAGGAAACTCTGAAGCTCCAAAGTCTGTAAGAACTGCTAGAATCTTTGTAATATTTGGCACGTCATCTTGAAGTTTCAAAATCAAAGCTTTTTCTACAATGCCCATGACTTCAACCAATGCCTTACAGTCTTTATCTCCAATGCCTTGATGGTTAGAAAATTGAGATAGCGCCATCCACAAATCACATAAAAAATCGATACTGGTATTCATTGCACATCTCCATGGATTTGTTCTCTCAAGCAAGCCAATCCTCTGGATGTGATTTTGGTTGAAGGAAGCACCTTTTCTGTGCCATCGGGTCTTTGAATAGTAATAGCAGGGCAATCCATCAAACCTTTCTTGATCTTATCCTGATAGGGTAACAAAGGACCACTTGGAGCTCTTCGATAGACCCAATCATGTTTACGCAAGTAATCGGTTAAGTCCTTAGGTCGTACTTCAAGCATCTTTGCGGCTTCAATCAAACCAAACAGACCATCAGAGCGTTTTAAACCATCAAGCGCCTTTGCTTTGGGTTCTAACTTAGCAATTACATGATCTTTCTGCTCGATTTGACTTTGTAAGTGATTCAAGAAACCAATCATTGCTTGAGGACTTGAGTAGTCAATCTGAGATGTTGTAATCTGCTTTTCCAATTCTTGCCAACGGTCAATAATTTTTGCTCGTAAAGCAGTGCTGTAACCTGAGACGAGGATTAAACACTCACGCTTGGGGAGATGGTAGCAAGGACGACTTTCACCTTTTGCATCAACGTAACTACCGATAAAATCAACCACCCCAAATTTGGGGGCGTTAATTTCTTCAAGCATTTGCTTAATATCGCGCATAACATGATCATGTCTTTTGTTACATAATTCGGCGATTTCACGACTAGACATAGTCTGAACCGCTGCACTACTATTAGCAGTGTTTCCCACAGTTTCTATAAAAGTATTCATGATAACTCCTATCGATTAAAGGTTTTTCATTGACACTCTATAAAGAGCGCCGGGTGCTGAAAAACACGGTCGATAGTCCGTCGTTACGCTTTCCCCGTAAGAGTATTGTATAGCGCAACCACACCCGACGAGAGCATTATATGCGTGTAACATATAATGAGTCAAAGCTTTTAATTGGCGGAAAAAGATTGTTTCGGCAATCTGTCCGCTATCGATTTAAGGCGTTTTTCAGGCACCTGATTCGATACTAGACACATTGATGCCATATTGTCAAGCAACAAAATAAATAAATTACGCAAATAATCTGTTGCCTTGGGCTTTAGTTCTGTAATCAGTAGCCGCTCATTTAAGGAGAGAAGCGGATGTTTGTCGCGGTAGTTTTATCATCAAATCTTCTAATCCGTTGTGTGGTGAAACTGTTGGTATGTTTACGAGACTTTTAAAGGTTTTTTCACAACAGGATTTAGAAGTATTCAAAGAAATGTTAGAAGCGATTATAGAGAAGAAAAGCCAAAAAAATATTCGTGTTGCGGAGGAATGTTAGAAAATCCTATTCCCTAACCTTTATTCACGTATCCCGCACCTTAAAAAAACATATGGAAAATCAATAAGTTATGTATACTTAAAGATTGAATGGCGGAGAGAGAGGGTGCGCCATATATTAATAAAATCAAGGTGTTATAGAGAAATTAGGGAATTTTGAATCCTTTGATTCTTTTAACTTATTTTCCTATCTATCCCGAACCTTTTTGAAGCTTTTTGATGGCTTCTATTGCTAGTCGTTTTCTATCCGCCGTTTTCGTATAGAGTGATGCCATTTTATCTTCTGTCCAGCCAAAAAGCGCTTTCATTTGTGAAACTGTAGCACCAGCATTAGCAGCGCGTGTTGCTGCTAACTTTCTTAAGCCATGGGCTGATTTTTTAATTCCTGCAGCGTTACATGCCTCACGAAACAGGTTACCAAAACTTTCTTTGACAAGCTTATTTCCGCTTTTTCCGCAAATAAACGTTTCATTTCCAATAGGACCAATTTTAAGAGTTTCTGCTAATTCAGGCAAAATGGGTAGAAAAACATCTGTTTTAAATTGGCTCTTTTCTGTTTTTAAGTGAATGATATTCTCTTTAACATCTTTCCAACCAATGCGAACAGCATCACCACGACGCAAGCCGGTGTACAGAAGAACGTCAATCCAAACACGTTCATGCGTTCCTAATTTCCAGCGATGATAGTATTTCTCAATATCTTCTTCTAACCATGGCGCTAATCCCTCTGTATTAAAAGCTTTTGGTGCTTTAACACTCAAGGCAGGATTTATATTTAAAAGAGCATTATCAACCGCCCAATTAAAAAGACCATTTAGAGCCGTTAAAAAATGCTTAGCCGCGGCTGGGGTCTCTCGTCTTCTGTCTACGGCATCAAGGATATGTTGTTTTGCTATACTTTTATAAGAACGGTCGCCAATATATTTAGAAACATTTTTCAGAATTCTATACTTAACTTTTTTGGTTGATTCTGATTGATTATGCCATTGCATGCTTTGTAAATATTGATGCAACAACCAATCAAAAGAGCCTTCTGTGAGTCTAGTGCGCTTCATAGTTTTTGACGAGCCGCTTTGTGCTTGTTTAATAGCAACTGTATAATTGTCAACAAACTCTTGCGTTCCGTAGGTTCCTTCAATGCGAAACCGTGGTCCATGACCAATCCGAACATACCATATGATTTTACCATGGCGCGTTCGTTCACGAACAAGATGTGGTGGACGACGTTTTGGCATGGCTAAAACTTTATATCGTCGACAGGGCGACAAATTTTCTTAGTACTAGCTTCTTCATTTTCAAGCGGAGGAAAATCATCAATGCTATAAGCATTATCCATGTTTGTTGGAGGTGTGATTTTATTGATATGAATAAGCACTTCACCGGTAGGTTTTATTTCTACGATCTCTGCTCCTTGTTTTTTTGCTTCTCTTAAAGCACGCGCAATAGCAGGTTGTGTTATAGTAGGTGGACGGTGTCCCATGTTTATTCCCCTTAATTTAGGTACAATTTGCCTGTGGCGTGAAGCACGCATTTCTTGAAAGTTGTTGTGAGAGGGCGGGGGTGCTGGGAGGAGAGAGCACCCCCATAGGGTTATGCAGCTTTTGTCAAGATCTGCTCCATGTCTTGCTCTATTTCTGCTAAAAAGACCTCGACTGCTTTAGTAAGCTGTTCAATTTGTTCATCATCACGGTGGATGCGTTTGACTTTCATCCTCAAACCAGTAGATCTGCCTACAAATTGTGGATTATAGCTAATGAAATGACACCATTTGCGCCCTGTACAAGCCATTTGGAATTGCATCTGCGCTATATATTCAGGTTTAATCTCGTCATACATAAAAAAACGAAGATGCGTCGTTGACTGTGGACATTTGACTTCAACTAAACCGTCTTCACCAATCAAGCCATCAGGACTAGCCCCCGCCATTTCTATGGTAGGATGTGGTATAAAACCGCATTTTATGACATCGGCATCATAAATGAATTCATATTCTTTCAGGGCGTCCTCTTCATGTTCAATCCCCCATTGCATAGATGGGGTTATATAAGATTGGCTTATTTCCCCTGTTAAGCGTTCTGTCATGAGTTTGATTTTGTAGTCTTCATATTTGCTTGTCGGCAATCCTTTAGCTGTTTTACTGAGGATGTTGTAAACATTAGAAGCGGTGACTTTTCCTAATCTTGCTTGAAACCATTCTGCTGTTCTTTGTTCCATATCACACCGCCGTTTGTTGTTGTGTTGATGCCATTTGCTTATTTTGTTTATCTTTTAAAAGGTGCAAAATGGTTTGCGCGCTCTGATCAGAGATATCGTCAAGCTTTTCGACATTTGCATAAGAAAGTATCTTTTTTTCTTCTGCCTTTGTTTGTATCATCAGTCTTCTGATTTCATTGATCTGCTCCGGAAAAGCCGGTTTTTCAGGCATATTCCCATCTTTATCGTCTTCTTTGCTTGCGACATTAAGAAGCATGCCTAACAGATATCTGCGTGCATAGGTAATCGTAGAACCAAGAGATTGAATATTATTTTTGCTTCCTTGTCCATCAATTGGAAATGTTCCTTCTGTTGAGATTTGATTTCCTGAAGGATGAGACAGAGTTATTTCTATGGTAATGTTTTTTTCTGTTTGATTTTTAATATGAGAAAACAAAGCGAAGCGGTGTTTTGCAAGAGTGTCCTTTACAGCGTCAATATACTGATCAAGGGTTGCATATGCACTCTTAGTATGGTTGTTTTTAGCATTTTTGGTGATTGTTTGATATTCGATTTGCATAGCCGAAAGATCATGAATAAAGCTCTGATGGTTCTGTCTTTTTATTTCTTTTTCTCTTAAATCAAGAAGACGTTCTAAGCGGTCCATGTCGACGTCACTTTCTAATGCTTTATTTAAAATGCGTTCCATAGCAGTTTGTTCGACGTCTAAATGTTGCGTTTTTTCAACTTCTGTTAAGCTCGTATTTTGTTCATTCATCTTGTTTTCCTCCATTAGCGTGCAACTCACCCGTTGCGTGAATCACGCTTGTGTTAAAAGGGTTGTTTGTTGCTAAATTTTTATGTCTTGAGGAATTCTCGTGTTTCCGCAAATGAGAGCCAATCCACAAACCTTAGCATTTCTAAAAATCTTGACTTCGTCATAAATGCAAGCACTATCATAAACTTGTGCATCTCCAAAAATCTCAACACTTTTCAAAAAAGCGCCTGCTACAGTAGCATGATCATAAACTTGTGCATTTTGATAAATGTGCGCACTCCCTGTAACTTTTGCACTACCATAAACCTTGGCATTGCCATAAACATAGGTATCGCCGCTAACATCGGCATCACCATAAATCTGAGCATCACCATAAACCTTAGCATCGCCTCCAACCCAACAATTACCTTCGTGACTGAGGTTCTTTTCCTTTTCTATCCAACCGCCTAAATCTCCTTTTTTTACATCACCAAAGTCTTGCAATGCACGGACACGGCGAAGAGTTCTACTAGAAACCTCTATTGTTTCACCAGTAAATTCGTATTTTTTCATATGGTTTTTTCTCCAGTTGAGATGGACTGATTGCCGCCAATACATGCGTTCCAACAAACACATGCATCTCCATAAATCTTTCCAAGAGCGTAAACCTCTGCCCTACCCTTAACTTTTGCATTTTCATAAACTTCTGCATTATTATAGACACGTGCTTTCTCATAAACCTTGGCTTGACCGTAAACACGTGCTTTGCCATAAATCTTAGCTTGGTCGTGAACGCGTGCTTTGTTGTAAACTTGTGCATAACCATAAATATGAGACTTGCCACAAACTACCGCATTACCGAAAACTTGTGCATTATCGCAAACCATAGCATTATCAAAGACTTCTGCTTTTCCGTAAACTTTTGCTTTATTTAAAATACACGCTTCAGATTCAATACAAGCATTTCCAAAAACATTTGCATTGTCACTAATATATGCTCTGTCTGCAATGCGTGCTTTTTCAAATACTCTTGCATTACCGCAAACTTTAGCACTATGAGAAACACAAGCATTGTCCCCAACCCAACAATCCCCCTCATGGCTTAAATTGCCTTCATGCTCTATAAAACCGCCTAAATCACCAGCTTTAATATCACCAAAGTTTTTCAATGCACGAATACGGCGAACCTTACGCCTATAAACTATATCGATTGCATCAGTGAATTCGTATTTCTTTTCCATGATGGTCACCCCTTAATGCATGCTTTGTCTTTTGATTTCTTGAGAAAGCACACCAATGCCTTTTGTTGTGATTTTTGCCGAAGGAATGACTTTATTTATTCCGCCAGAAGTTTGAATCGTGATGGTAGGACAATCCATCAGACCTTTTTGGATTTTGTCTTGATAAGGCAACAGATGCCCATTTGCCATGCGTCGATAGACCCAACCTTTTTGCTGTAAGAAGAGAATGAACTGTTTTGGTTGCATTTCGAGTATTTTAGCAGTCTCGGTAAGACCAAAGAGCCCATCATGGCGCTGTAAACTTTCAAGAGCCATTGCCTTTGGTTTTAATTCTGCAATCATATTGTCTTTTTGTTCATTCTCATTTTTGAGATAATTTAAAACCCCTAACATGACTTGTGGACTAGAGTAATCGATTTGCGGTGCCATTACTTGCTGTTCTAATTGTTGCCAACGATCTATGATCTTTGCTCGTAATGCTGTGCTGTAACCTGAGACGAGGATTAAACATTCGCGCTTGGGAAGATTATAACAATTTTGAGGTCTACCTTGCGTGTCTAAATAGGTCGATCCAAATTTGGATTGACCCCCTTCAGGGTACAATTCTCCTAACATTTGTCGAATATCACGCATAATATGTGCATGCTGTTTACCACACAATTCTGCAATTTCACGACTCGACATGGTTTGAATAGCTTCGTTCTTAAAAGTACTTTCTGCTGTTGTGACAAGATTATGCATGCCTGTATTCCATTTGTGATAATATTTGAAAGAAAGAAAAGGAGGCGTTTTTAAAAACGCCCTTAATAGTTTGGATAATTTGGAATAACATCCCAAAAAGTCAGGCGGTGCTGCTCTTCATAAGTACCGTAGACTTCATCATTATATTTTTCGTCTGCAATTTCTTCTAAAAGACTATCGTAGGCAGCGCTTTCACCTACATAATAATGAACTTTACTGTCCTCATCGAGAAATTCTCTGTTTTCTTTTATGTATATTTCTGCAATTTCTTCAGAAATATCTTCACAACTGTTTTCAGAAGGATTTATGCGAAAGATTTTTATGGCATTATCTGCCTCGTCAATCATTTCTAAAACTTGACTTTCATCAAGTGGACCCGAATGCCCAATGTGTTCATCATCACATACAACTAATAAAATTTCATTGGAATTAATAAGAATTGGCTTATCCATAATTTCCCCTCCCTGATGCCTCTTGGCAATCTCTTGTGTTTGGTTTATATAATTACTTATACGCAAATGTATAAATATAAGCAAGCAAAAAATTACATATATTTCATTTTTTTTGCATTTTCACTTAAATGCTATCTTCAAAAACAATAGAATCAAAAGCTTTACTGGGATTATTTCATAAGTGGACGATAGGATTTGCGAGGTAGTATTGCAACTATTTCTCCAACCCATTTTATCTTAACATTTTTAATAGGTAGCGCATTCCATGATTTAAGTACAATGCCCTCTGAAGAACGGGTAATTTGTTTGATAAATCGTCTATTATCTTCTGTTAGCACAACAACTTCATCACCGTAATAATCACTCACTGGTTTTGTTTGCAAATGTTTAACTACGATTAAATCACCATCTTTATATACAGGATACATAGAATCTCCACGAACCATGAATCCTATTGTTTCAAAAGGCAAATCAAATGGTATTTCGATTGTTTCAAGCCCATCTTCTGGGATTTGCTCAACATCAGTGTCAATCTCTAACCCCGCTCCTACATACCCCATAATAGGAACAAGTGTAGTAACTTGATTATAACCCTTTAAGCTCTTATAAAGTTCTAAAATTGCGTCTCTGTGTGAACCTCTGGGATCAGATTCGCTTCCTAACCATCTTGATACAGTTGCTTGGGTTACATTTAGTCTATCAGCAAGATCTTTCTGATTAAGACCAAACTCAGATTGCAATACTTGCAATGTCGCAATGATATTTTTCGTCATAATTAGTTACTTATGATTTTTAAATTAAAAAAATCTATTGTTTTTTTTATTATATACTATACAATTGCGTATATGGTTAAAATAAAGGACTTAACTCAAATGGACACAGAGGGAAAATTTAAGGTTAAATCTATCCGAAAGTGTTTATCGCTAACACAAAAGGAATTAGCAGATATTTTAGGTGTTAAGCAAGCTTCTGTTTGTCGTTGGGAACAAGGCAAAGGACTATCTTTAAAGAGTTATTTAAAATTGCAACAATTGAAAGACAGCTCTGTTTCTAGTTCTGCTTTTATTGCCGCTCCTTTATCTGACAACAAACACCACCAGCCCAATTCACACTCTTAAAGAAGAAAGATTAAGAGATGATAGATGAACCACATATCACTATAAGTAAAGTCCAGTTGATTGATCTTGTTAATAATATTGGAGAGGCAACCATATATTATGGTGTCCGTTCGCCTCAAGATGCACGTTTTGAAACAAGAATAGATCCCTCATCAACAGGTTATTTTGTCTATATGCTGTATAGTATCTTTGCGCGTGATGATAGAAATTATTTTCCGTTATTGCCATACAATGATTTTAATCAATGGTTTTCATCTGTTTTTATGCAAGCTTTTACAACTTGGTTTGATAATTATTTTTCTCAAGAGTTGTTATCTTTTTATCGCTTAAATGATCTGATCTTGTTTATGATCTTAGTCAAAGATAAGCTTGATATCTTAAAGCTTGATCTTTTAAGGGATGAAGTCATCAAAAAAAGAAATCAAATCAATAAATCGTAGCATAAAAACGTTTGCCTAAGTGAGTTAATCCACTCATTACGCGCTCTGTCATGGCAAATATATAATACACAACAGCCTTAAGGGGGGGAATATGATCACTAACACACCAACCATTCTTTGTCTTGATCTAGGTACCACAACGGGATGGGCGATACGTGGTGCTGATGGTCACATATTCAGTGGCACGGTCAATTTTCAACCACGCCGTTTTGAAGGTGGGGGGATGCGTTATTTGCGCTTTAAACAATGGCTTACAGAAATGAAGGCAACAGCCGGTGGTATTGATGCCGTGTATTTTGAAGAGGTGCGCCGTCATGTTGGTACTGATGCGGCGCATGTTTACGGTGGTTTTCTAGGTCATTTAACAGCTTGGTGTGAACATCATCAGATACCTTATGAAGGCATCCCTGTTGGCACAATTAAGAAGGCAACGACAGGAAAAGGAAATGCCTCAAAAGAAGAGATAATACAGGCGATATGTGCAAAGGGACACAAGCCTAAGGATGATAATGAAGCAGATGCTTTAGCAATTTTATATTTAATGAAAGAAGGGGAATAAGTAATGTCTGAAAAAACATCTTGGATAAAAATTAATGTAGAAAAATGGCTTCTTGATCTCGCTGCTTTACCCCCTACTGAAGGCAATATTTACATGAGGTTGCGATTAAGAATGCTACATACTGGCAAACCTCTTACGAACAATTTACGAGCATTGGCTTCATTAGCACGCTGTTCAATTGACGAGCTTAATGATGCATTTGATCTCTTATCTGAAACTGGACACATCTTCCTTTTGGATGACGAACATATCTGGAGTGTAGATGTTGAAGAAGAGCTAAAAAATAACACGCAATAATCAGAAGCCATATGGCATAAGCACAAGAAAGAACAAGAGAATGGCTAATCAATTACCTTGGGTCCGTAATTTTTATCAAGATTGGATTATGGACTTTGCTGGTACTGATGCAGCAGAGAAAGCTACTTATAGTACACTCACTGCTCTCATGTATCGAGCCTGTGAACCGATTTATGATGACACTTCTGCTTTAGCACGCATTGTTGGTTGTTCAGTGCAAACGTTTAAAAAATCATTAGAAAAACTCATTCGAAAAAAATTAATTCTTCAATTAGAAGATGGAAATTTGTGGAGTACACAAGTCGAAGAAGAGTTAAAAAATTGTAATGAGAATTTAAACAGGCTTTCGGAAAAAGCTATCAAAGCTGCAAACACTAGGAAAAATAAGCAGAAAGATAATGCATCAAAAGAATATGATGCGTCTATCATGACATCATCACAAGATCATCATGAAGTCATGACGAGTTCATCACGAGATCATGATGACATCATCATGACCTCATCACGACAACACATTAACAATAACAATAACAGTTATAATAAAAAAACTAACACTATCGTGTTAGCAAAAAAAGAAATTGATTTTGAAGATTTAGAAACAAACGAACAGGTTGACGAGCCTTCAGAAGACCATGATTGCGAAAAGCAAGCAGATGCAATCGAAACGGTGGCAGAGGATAAACCTGCTGTTCACGAGCAAGAAAACGTTCCCAAAAAAGCCAAGCGCTCTAAAGCCAATCGAGGCTGTCGATTACCAGACGATTTCGAGCCGGATTACGATTTCGCAATTACAGAGGGCTTGCCTCCAGAGCGTGTGAAAATCGAAATTGCAAAGTTTCGAGATTATTGGAAAGCCAAGACAGGCAAGGATGCAACCAAAATCGATTGGCAAGCAACGTGGCGCAATTGGATTAGAAACTCAAAAGATCATAAAATTAATCAAATAGGTGGTAATTATGGAAAATTCACTCCGAAAACTTTCACAAAACAACTTGCAGAAGGCTTTAGCGAACTCAGAAATCATCTCTCATCTAGAGAAGATTATCGAAATGATCAATCCGGGGTATCCATTGATGCTGAAAGCTGGGAATACATTGACGAAACAGGAGGAGGAAAAAACCTTAGATGCTTGCAATCGTCTAGAAACCTTGCTCTCTGTGAAAGCTTCGGTTGAACAGATTGAAAAAGCTTCTTTTCTGCTTTCAAGTATGCGGGTACCTGCGAATACAGATGCCAAAGCCGTCGTTCTATCCTATGGCATGTTGCTGGACCGCATTTCGTCATATGCCCTGAAAAAGGGCGTTGAAGATATCGTAATTGGTCAAGCAAATGGGGTATCAAAAACATTTATGCCAACTTGCGGAGAGCTATTAGCTTATTGCCAAAGCATAGAAAACACCCTTCTTTCAAAAGCCGGCAGTGTACGTAGAGCGATTGAAAATACACGTGAAAAAGCAGCGAAAGAAAAAACAGCGAGAGATTATTTTAGACCCCTAACTCTTGTTCACAAGCAAGAGCTTGAAAGAGCTTTTAGTGGCATAGGGGATGTTATGAAAAAGGTTGATGATATAGCAAAATAGTGAAAAGTGCTGATCATTTTGCGATTAGATATGTGTTTAAATCGACAAAAAGAGACCGTACAAAACGATTTAAAGATTTTTTGATAAACAACCGCATAAAAATTAAAAAACGCTCTGTACGGTCATTTTTGAGGCAAATAGACCAAGTGGTAAAATTATGGACTAAAAGCATGGGAATTTTTAGAGATTTGTTCTTAACAAGGCGTAAACAACCGCAAAAAAAGTTTGTTGCAACAGCAAGAGGGCATGCCCCATGGGGATTAGGGGTTACAGAGTATTTTTATAACCTTTATGAATACGAAGATGGCGCAAGAGAATATGAGGAATTTGATGGTGGGCAATATCATGAAATACCAGAAAACGCAGATTACAGTACCAAAGCGCAAGTGAAAGCATGGCTATATGGTGGTGCTGTGCCTAGAAGCGTTCTCAACATTGAGCCCCTCATAGATGAAATTAACAGGAGCATTCAGTGAACAAATTAACACCTCAATCGGGTGGAAATACTAACTTTCTCCTTGATATGTTTGATGTCCATCTGAAAAAAAATAATGGTTTTATAAAAACTGATTGAATCCATTATAATCGTAAATATCGAACAACCAACAGAAAATGAAATAGACCCAATGGATAAAAGCCCAGTTACGCATGTTTTTGATTATTTAGAAAAAGTTCGTAAAGGTGAGGCTTTCACAGTGGATGGATGTCCAATACCACCATCTCAAAATGTTCCTGGATTTTGCTATATTGTCTGCGATTTAACTGAAAGTATGAGAAGATCTTGCAGGTTTTTGGATTTAACTAAAACAAACGATGGTATGCGATATTTTGGTTACCATAAGAACTACAAAACCTATATAGAAGTTTTGTCTTTTGAAAAGCTTAAAAACTAGAGAAGCTAAGTGGGGTTTAGGACAGAGTAGATATTAACTCTTAGAACTTGATACTATACACCATGCACCTGTATCAATCGATCTTTATTTTAAAGAGTGCTATAAAACATAATTTAATATGTTAAAAAACAATAATATCCTTTTGAATTGATTGAAAAAAAATATACAAATCATGTTAAAATTTTATATGTATAAAAAAGGTGCAAATTTAAGGTAAAAAAACATGCTGAATAAAGTGATCTTAATTGGGCATTTGGGGGCTGATCCCGAAAGCAAAACAATGAATAATGGTACTGAGGTGGTCAATTTTCGTATGGCTACTTCTGAGAGCTATACTGATAAGGCAACCAATAAAAGAGTCGACAAAACGGAATGGCATTCTGTTGTGGTTTTTAATCCACATCTGGCAAAAATTGCTCTTCAATATCTCAATAAAGGTTCAAAGGTCTATGTAGAAGGTAAATTACAAACCCGCAAATGGAAAGATAGAAATGGTGGTGAACATCTTGCAACAGAGATTGTCTTGCCACAATTCAAAGGTGAATTGTATTTACTTGATGCAAAGAAAGACCAACCTGCATCCCCTACCCCTTTACCGGTCACTGCTCAAAGTTATGCTGCTACTTCAGGAGCTGCTGATTATGGAAAACCTGTCAATGATGCTATTCCATTCTGATTGAAAAATATGACAAAGAAAAAGAAACGAGCAAAACGTGGGCGTCCCCGAATTAAGGGATGTGTAAGAGAACCAAATGGACGCATCTCAAGAGCAAAAACACCGCGTGAACCTGTTGATCAATTGGCAATAGAAATGCGTGCTAAACGCTTTGGTTTGTCCATAGAAGATGCCAAAAATCCACTTGCTGGTACCTATATCGGGCGGCTTTATTTACAAGGTCAACTTACTCAAGATCAGTATGAGGCTGCACAAAAATATCTTGAAGTGAAAAACAATTACCTCTGTGCAAAAGCGTTACCTAATGCTGTTTATGATGAAATGCCTACAACTTCTGATGATGGTGCAAGAGAAAAATGGGTAAAACTTACTACAGAGCGGTTTTTAAATATGCAAGAGGCAATAAAAGAAGCACAATATCTATATCGCCAACACAATTTTTATGCCGCATTACAATATCTTGTTATAGAAGATCAAATGCTACCGCATCTTGTTAATTCACTCTGTATTGTACTTGATGCACTTCACAAACATTTTGTGCAAAACCGGTAGTTGTCAAGCGGCATCTTGAATATGAATGGTAACTTCTTTTCCAAGAGTAAGAAGAGTGGATTCTAAAGCGTCTAACTTTGTTGCGTGATTTAAATCCAACAATCGATCAATTTGTATTGGGTGAAGTTCTAAAAGACGTACAAGATCAGCTTTACGTAAGTTTTTTTCAATCATAGCGTTATGTATTGCAATTTTTAAAGTCACTAATGAAGAGACTTCAACAAAAGGATAGATAGCATCATACGCTCCCAAAGGAACAACTTCACGATCTTGGAAACGCCCCATAATAACTGTTAAAAGGGCATTTTTAGCCTGTTCTAAAGCTTCTTTTTCGTCGTTACCGTAGGTAATAAATTCCTGAAAATCTTTAGAGATGACAAGAAGAGTATCATTGTCATCTTTGATAAATTTTATTGCATATTTCATTTGCACCTCCATATTCAAGCTTATTTTAGACCAAGATCTTTAAGAATCTTCTGAACTAATCCTGTTCCTAATTCTTTACGTGTACCATGCATAGGTAAAACAGACTTTTTAGAACCGCGCTTTACAAGCAAATGTCCACCCTTCCCTGCAGTAAAACTACAACCATGCTTTGTAAGATATCTTTTCAATTCTTGACTGTTCATTATAATAATATAACATCTAAAATGTTTTAACACAACACAAATGTTGTATTTAAGGAAAATAAATAACGCTTTCTAAAAACACCAGATTTTGATCAAAAAAATAAAAAAATACTAGATGATGATTTTTTCTGTTGACATCGTGTAAAAAATCCTATTTAATGACAATACTGCACTAGTCGTATTGCGTCTAAAATTCAAAAATATTCCCCAAAAAGTTAGTAAAATATATACCTGAAACATGGCTAAAGAGCCCGGTTTTCTTGGTAATTCTGGCTTGTCCATTTTTCACAGTGTAAACATCAATATTTGACGCATGATGTCATTAAATCATTCCTCAAAAGGAGCAATAATGAAAGCTGTCATCACTAAACCAATCTGTGTCGTTGGCGACAATAAAAGCACCGTTCGTTTTGAACCTTCTACACAAAATACCCCTTTTGTTGAAATTTCTAATCAGGTCTATGCTCGTCTTAAGCGTGCCAATGCTGCAAAACCTTTTGTTGAAAGCAAAACAAATGCAAAGCCTGATAAGACAAGTGAAAAGGTTGAGAAAGAAGAAAATGAAAATGTCCAAACATCAACTGAACCAGTGGTAGAGGAAACCACACCCAAACAAACCAAAACATCTAAAGTTTCTAAGACAGCAACATCTACTCCAAAAAAGGCTTAGAAGTTGAAATTAATTATTCACCAAAAATGGTATCTTCAACAAGCAAAGGATACCTTTACAAGTCTTCAAGCACCACGCCTTAATTGGGCTTTGCGTAATGCTGTAAATACCGCAGCAAAACAAGTGGAGCGCTTTGCCGAAAAGAAAGTTTCTGAACTTACATCAGCAAAATCAAAGCGTATCAAGAAAGGTATTTATATTAAAGGCAAGGCTACAGCACAGCTTCTCGAGACAGATATCATTGGCTCTGGAACACCGATACCTCTTAAATTTTTTAAAGCAAGAGAAACAAAACATGGTGTGACCTACACAATGTTTGGCAAAAAAGAAATCTTACCTCATGCTTTTATTCGAGGTGGGAGTTTTCCAAAGCGTGTTGAATTAAAAATGGGCAATAATGTTTTTCAAAGAGCCGATGGTGATCAATTCCCCATTGCAAAACAAGAAGGACCCTCAATTGCTAGAGTAATGTCCAAGCCAGAAATTGCAAATACTATTACACAATATGCGAATGAGAGGTTAATCAAAAATATCCAGAGACAACTTGACCGTCAAGAATATGCCGCTAATAAGAAAAAGAAATAATGTTCTTAAGCTATGTAAACACACTACTCACTTTAATTGTAATTTTTAAAGCAAATTATCACTTATATTTTGGTTTTTCCAGAAAAAATACAATAAAATCAATGCAAAAGGTACTTTCCAGCGGGTTGGGAGTGTTGCGGGGCAGGACAGCGCGAACTATCGCTAGCGTTAGAACTTTTCAAATTGACTGTACATTGTACACATAACACATTGATAAATAACGATTTCAATATGTACACTGTACAATATATGATTATTTAAAGACAAAAATTATCGAAAGAGACTTGACATTATTTCTGTAACATATATCTTCGAATCAGGTGCCTAAGAAACACCTTAAATGTACAGCGGATAGATTGCCGAAACAGTCTCTTCTCCGCCAATTAAAAGCTTTGACTCATTATATGTTACACGCATATAATGACCTCGTCGGGTGTGGTTATGCTATACAATACCCTCGCGGGGAAAGCATAACGACGGACTGTACGCCGTGTTTCTTAGCACCCGGCACTCTTTGAGAGCGTCATTAAGAAACATCTAATCGTACGGAGTTCATATGAACACTCTTATAGAAATTAAAGAAAGCACTGTTAATAGTGCTACCACTCAGACTATGTCTAGTCATGAGATTGCTGAGTTATGTGGTAAAAAGCATAAGAATGTAATGAGGGATATTAAGCAAATATTTAACGAGCTCAAATTTGAGCCGGTTGATTTTATCGGTACTTACGTTGATGCAAAAGGTGAAAACCGTCCTTGTTACCACCTGCCCAAACGCGAATGTTTAATTCTCGTCTCAGGTTACAGCACAGCGTTACGAGCTAAAATCATAGATCGTTGGCAAGCATTGGAAGCACAGGCAGTCTCACCGAAGATTGATTATTCAAGTCCACAAGTGATGTTAGGTGTCTTAACACATCTAAAAAACGAAAATGAACGTAAAGACATCATAATCGCAGAGTTAAAACCCAAGGCAAAAGCACTTGATGGTTTAAAACGCTCTGATGGTCTGTTTGGTTTGATTGAATCTGCAAAGATGTTAGAAATACGACCAAAGGACTTAACTGATTACTTGCGTAAACATGATTGGGTCTATCGAAGGGCTCCAGGTGCTCCTTTGTTACCCTATCAGGATAAGATCAAGAAAGGTTTGATGGATTGCCCTGCTATCACTATTCAAAGACCGGATGGTACAGAAAAGGTGCTTCCTTCAACAAAAATCACATCTAGAGGATTGGCTTGCTTGAGAGAACAAATCCATGGAGGTGTGCAATGAAGGTAGATACCAATTTTTTATGTGATTTGTGGATGGATTTGTTTCAGTTTGTCAATTGTGAAGACATTAAAGATAAAGACTGTAGCGCACTGGTTGAAGTCATGGGCATTGTAGAAAAAGCTTTGATTTTAAAACTTCAGGATGACGTGCCAAATATTACAAAAATTTTAGCAGTCCTTACAGGTTTTGGAACTTCAGAATTACCGCATATCATGAATCCATTATTGCAAGCTTATGCTCCAAGTTTAGAAAATCCTGTTGTGAAAGCTGCTTAAGTAAAACATATCCCTTCCCACTTCAAAAGTGGGGAGGTATCAATAAGGTAATAAAATTAAGGTAAGCTATACCAAGTTGATCGTCCACCACCATGACGTATCAAAAGACCTTTTTCAACTAGTGATGTAAAGGTTGCTTTAAGTGTGTTTGGGCTTGCACCAATTTCACGCACCATATCACGGGTTGTAACGCGTCCATGATCACGGACATAATCAAGAATATTAAGAGCCAATTCAGATAAGGAAAAAAGAGCATTTTTTTCACTTTCTATTTTCATAGCTAATTGGCGTTTTTGTTGTTGTAAAGCACGTAAAAAAAAGAGTATCCAAGGCTGCCAATTAGGTGTTTTAGTATAAATTGTTTTTTGAGTTTGATTCAAAGCTAAGTAATAATTTTCTTTATTATTCTCAATAATACTTTCAAGTGACGAATATGGTACATAAACATAACCTTTTTGTAACAAAAGTAGAGTGGTTAAGATACGACTTAAACGTCCGTTTCCGTCCTGAAAAGGATGGATAGCTAAAAAAGTGACATTAAAAATACCAATCGTAAGTAAAGGGTGAAGATTTTTCAATTCATTGGTTTTATTAAACCAAGCAATAAGCTCTTGCATTCGATATGGCGTATCAAATGGTGTGGCTGTTTCAAAAACAATACCAACCATTTTTCCTTGAGAATTAAATGCTGCTACATCATTGCGCAAAACCTTATATTCACCTCGATGTCGTTCATCTTTATCGCTATGGCATAAAAGATCACGATGAAGTTGTTTTATATGATTTTCTGTAATAGGAATATCATTCCAAGATTGGAAGATTGTCTCCATAACCTTGGCATAGCCTATAACTTCTTGTTCATCGCGACTCTTAAAGTGTTGAATTTCTAAATTTACCAAAAGCTGTTCAATTTCACGGTCTGTTAATTTGCTGCCTTCAATGCGCGTAGAAGATCCAATACTTTCAACAGTAGCAATATGACGAAGAGCGTTCAATCGCTCAGGTGCAAGAGTACCAAGAGCGCGCCATGCACCTTTAAATTCATCAATCTCAGTAATGAGATTCAATAATTCTTGTGTAATTTGAAGTGTGTCTGTTTGCATACCGGAATATATACCCGATTATACCTGATTGTCAATTACTCATAACGCCGTCTTACTTCTTAGGGCATAGAAGAAGGCAAGGAGAAATTTTGAATGAACAAAAAGCATCGTGAGGGTCTCTCGGTTCGCGCTTTTGCCAAGAAGATGGGCGTGTCGCATAATGCGGTGGTTTCTCGAATAAAAACAGGCAAATTTGATGCTGCTCTTTTTGAAGATGGTTCTGTCAATGAAGCTCTTGCAACAGCGATATGGAATGAGAATCCTACTAAGAAAACTCATCAGAAATCTACACGAATTAAACAGGATTCCGCAAAAGCAGCCAATGAATTTGAGATCAAATTGGAGCGAATGCAAGTTGCGCTTGAAAGAGAGAAGATTGCTCTAGAAAAGTTACGCGAAACAACGGTTGACCGTGAAGAAATGAAAAAGGCGGCACGTGAATTTGGAAGAGCACACCGTGATGCCATGTTGAAGTTTTCTCACCGTTTCGGTGCAAGCATTGCAGCACAAATTGGATGTGATGCGGCTAGCCTTATTGGTGCCATTGATTATTACATGAGAACAGCTTTGCTTGAAGCAGTTAACATTCCAGTGCCTTTTCATGATCCTCATTCTCCTGAGTTAGAAAACTTGCAAGAAACGAATAATGGATGAAAATGCAATCGAAGAATTTTTCGCCAATGCCAATGACGCACGACAACCAGATCCACCATACACGGTTTCGCAATGGGCGGATAAGAATAGATACCTTAGCACCGTAGCAAGTGCAGAGCCTGGATTATGGAGGACAAAGCGTACCCCTTATTTGCGCGAAATCATGGATAACCTTTCCTCTTACATGCCAATTGAAACAACAATTGTCATGAAAGGAGCGCAAATTGGAATGTCTGAAGCAGGATTGAACTTCTGCGGTTATGCTATTCACTATAGTCCGGGACCCGCTCTTTATGTAATGCCTACTGTCGAGACCGCGAAGAAACTGTCAAAAACGCGTCTTGATCCAATGATTATGGCAAGCCCTGTTTTAAGTGAACGCATTGCCCCTGCCCGTGCACGTGACAGCGGAAATACAATGTTTTCGAAAGAATTTGATGGGGGAGCATTGATGCTTACAGGAGCAAACAGTGCTGCTGGTTTGCGTTCCATGCCTATTCGTTATCTGATTTTGGATGAAGTTGATGCCTATCCTCTCAGTGTGGATAACGAAGGTGATCCTGTGATGATTGCCGAAAAGCGTACCTCAACCTTTGTGCAGAGAAAGATTTTTAAATTGTCCACGCCAACACACCGTGACACAAGCCGTATTGCCAAAGATTTCGTGCTTGGTGATCAAAGATATTACAATGTCCCTTGTGATAAGTGTGGGGTTCTACAGCCCATTGTTTGGTCGCAAATCAAGTGGCCGAAAGGAGCCCCCGAAAAAGCTGTTTTTGTTTGTGCCCATTGTGGTCATGAACATGCCGAGCACAGAAAAACCGATCTTATGAGTGAGGAAAGAGGCGCGTGCTGGGTTCCTACGAGTGAATCAACGAGACCGAATTTACGCTCTTATCATATTTCGGCACTCTATTCACCTTGGCTAACGTGGGGAGAATGCGCAAGAGAGTTTTTAGAAGCGAAAGATGATCCAGCGCTTTTGCAACCTTTTGTTAATACAGTGCTTGGAGAGCCATGGGAGGACAGAACAGGTGAAGTTGTTGATCCTGATAGCCTCTATGCAAAACGCGAAGATTATCCCATTGCACCGCCGCAAGCCGTGTTATTGACCGCCGGCATCGATGTGCAAAACGACCGCTTAGAGCTTGAAGTGGTTGGATGGGGGCGTGGTGAAGAAAGCTGGCACATTGATTATCACATCATTCCTGGTGATCCGTCTTCTTTTGAAGTCTGGGACCAACTGGATGAATATCTGGCAAGACGTTGGTCACACCCTGGTTACAAAGATGGCATCAGAATAACAGCGGCTTGTATTGATACCGGTGGTGGACATACACAAGCCGTTTACAATTATGTACGCCCCCGTGAAGGACGACGCATCTGGGGGATTAAGGGACAGGCGGGATGGCGTGCGGTATGGCCACGCCGTCCAAGCAGAAACAATAAAGGACAGATTAATCTCTATATTGTTGGTGTTGATGCGGCAAAAGATATTATCACGGCACGATTAAAAAAATCCGGTCCTGAAGCATCGGGGGCTGGTGCAACACACTTTCATAAAAGCCTTGATCGAGAATATTTTGACCAGCTCACGGCTGAAAGAAAAGTCATCAAATATTTTAAAGGCTTCAAGCGCATTGAATGGCAAAAAAGTGAGAAAGCAAGAAACGAGGCTTTGGATTGTAGGGTTTATGCTTATGCCGCTTTACAGGGGCTAATTTCGGCAGGAATAAACCTTAACCTGGAAGTCGATATCTTAGAAGAGCGTTTGGAAAAACTTAAAGTTGACGCTTCTTTAGAGCAGCCAACATCAGGGATTTCTTCATCCACTTCTCCCAAAAGAACGCAGACAGCACAACCTCAAAGGAAGCAATTCAGAACGATAATAAATCCTTATATGCGAGGAGATTGGAGGTAATTTGTGGATGAAGAATTGAAGCAAATAAACAGCAAAACTGAGAGACTTGAAAGTTTAAAAAGGCGACGCGAACAAATTGAAGAGGCTCTTTATTCGGGAGCGCAATCCGTGCGCCATGGCGATAAGCAAGTAAGCAACCGTTCTGTTGAGGAACTTCGCAGAGCACTTGAGATGCTGAACACACAAATAGAAAACCTTGAAGGACGCAAGCGTTCACGTGTTTTCTATTTTAATATATCACGAGGCTATTAATGGCTGGCTTTATCAATAAAGTTGCGGACTTTTTTAAAATTTCTCGTCAACACAATCCGCCTTTTGAGGCTGCAAGCAAAAGCCGTCGCATGGGTGGATTTGACCCCGCAAAAAAACACATCAATAAAGCAATTGAAGAATGCGGTGATACCATTACTGCTCGTTCAAGATGGCTTTATGACAATGAATCTCTTTATGGCTCGGCAACAGAAGAATGGGTTTCCGCAGCTGTGAGTGATGGGATTAAACCCTATCCTCGTATTGAAGGCTTTCAAGAACAAAAGAAAAAGCTTTTAGACTTATGGTGGCAATGGGTTGATGAGGCAGATTATGATGAAGATGCGAGCTTTTATGGTCTGCAAGCAACAATTGCACGAGAAGTCTTTTTAACCGGTGAATGTTTTGTAAGACTGCATTATGTTGACCTTTATGGACGCTCTGGGGTGCCTCTTCAATTACAAATCTATCCAACCGAAATGCTGGACCTCACTTACAATGGACCTGCGGAAATTGAAGGCAATTACATTCGTATGGGTATTGAATTTGATGCCAGTGGCAAGCGTGTTGCTTACCATTTTTGGCAACACCATCCTTATGACAATTGCCCTTCAAATACAGTATTTGAGAGCCAAGAGCGCGTGCGTGTACCCGCAAGAATGGTTCTGCATATCAAAGAGCGCCGTATTGCCGGACAATTGCGCGGTTCTCCTAAAATAACACGCTGTATGACAAAGATCTTTCAATTGGAATCCTATGATGATGCGGAACTTGATCGAAAAAGAACAGCAGCTCTTTTTGCGGTGTTTATTACAGGCGAAAAATCTCATGAGGCGGAGTTAGAGGAAAATCGTGAACAAACGAAGCCGCAAAAGAAAATTGAAGAGGCACCAGAGGAGCATGAAGTTCACCCTGGCTCGGTTAACATAGTGGATGGCGACAAACAAATTACATTTTCAAATCCTGTTGAGGTTGGTGGTTCCTATGAAGCCTTTCAATTTCGCAATATTATGAGAATTTGCTCGGCTCTCAATATGCCTTATGCCGTTGTCACTGGAGACGTTACGCGGGGTAATTTTTCCAATGTGCGCACCTCCATTATTCAGTTTAGACGTCACGTCAAACAATGGCGCGAACATATCATTGCCTTTCAATTCAACCGCATTGTCTGGGAGCGCTTTGTGGAAATGGCTGTCCTTGCTGGATGCGTAGAATTACCAGGATGGGAAGAAAATCCCTTGCCATGGCTTCAATGTGAAAGCTTTGCACCCCCGCTTGAAATGATTGATCCAAACAAAGATATCTCGGCGGAAAAAGAAGAAATTCGCGCCGGTTTAAAAACACGAAGAATGGCACTTGCCGAACGGGGTTTTGATATCGACAGCATCCATGCCGAACTTGAGGAAGAACACACCGATGCTCGTGCACGGGGGTTATCTTTTGATACCGATATGGCGGCACCTTCTGGTGAAAACCAAACGACGAATTTCACAGATTCAGATCCGTCTGAGACTTATGAAAGCAACCAAGGCAGTGAGGCGCACAAAAATGACTAATAATCTTGACATGCCGTTTTTAGTATCACGGCTTTTTGGTGTTCCACATATGCTTGCCTCGACAAAGCTTGATGTCATTCTTAATGCTCTTGCACCGCGTCTTTTTGCAGGAGAAAAGTTTGCCCCTCAGGCTTTCTTGCAAGGGGATAGCGCATCTTTCAAACCACCTGAGAGTTACATGGTGCGCAATAATGTTGCCATCCTACCGGTTCATGGCACACTGGTGCGCCGCGGTGCATGGCTTGGTGCGCTCTCAGGATTAACCTCTTATGAAGGCTTAAGCGCCTCTTTTCGTGAAGCCATTAAACAGCCTGATGTCCGAGCTGTTTTACTCGATATTGACAGTGGTGGTGGAGAAGCCGGTGGGGTGTTTGATTTGGTTGAAGAATTCCAAGCACTCTCAAAACACCATCAGAAACCAATTTGGGCGCATGCCAATGAATTTGCCTGCTCTGCTGCTTATGCCATTGCCTGTTCCGCTTCACAAATATGGGTAGCTCGCACAGGCGTTGTCGGTTCAATTGGGGTGGTTTGTGCGCATCTTGACCAATCAAGCGCGGATGAAAAACAGGGGTTTAAATGGACCTTTGTCTTTGAAGGTGACCACAAGGTTCATGGTAATCCTCACGAGCCATTGGCTGATACTGCGCTTAACAAAATGCAAGCAGATTGCGCCCTGCTCTACGAGATGTTTGTCGATTGGGTAGCACAAAACAGACCCCTGAATACTGATGCAATCCGTGACACAAAGGCAGAAACTTTTATAGGCACCCAAGCTATCACGCTTGGATTAGCAGATGCGCAAGGCACGCTTGCGCAAGCTTTGGAATCCTTAACGGATTTCATCTCACAAACCCCAACTGTAACAGCAAAAGAAGGACAAAACACATGGCACGCACACAATACCGCGCCCAACAAGAAGAAGATGAAGAGATTGTCGACATCCGCGATGAAGAAGAGGATGAAAATGATCACGACATCGATAAAAACGCCGAAATCTTTGACGACAACGAAGACGAAGAGGAGGATGAAGACAATGAGGACAAACGCGAAAACCTAAAAGCCATCCTTGAACAAGAAAGAAAGCGCGCTCAAGCACTGACAACCCTTGAAAGGCAAGCAAAGCGCTTAGGGGTTTCTTTTGATGCCGCAAAGGCTATTCAAAACGGTATGAGTATCGAGAAAGCACGCCAGTGCGTCTTGACGGAGGCTAGCTCGCAAAGCGCCTCTTTAAAACTATCGCCTTATGTTCCTCATACTGATGGAGAAAGCAAGGCAAAAATTCATGCAAAATGGCAATCAATTTGGAAGGCAATGAAATGAGTCATATTATTTATGAAGATGTTCGCAATGGCGCTTATCTTGGGCGCTACGACCCTGACATGTCAAATGAACAAGTGGTGTTTGCATCAGGAGCCTTCATTGAGGCTGGGACTGTCATGGGAAAGATAACAAAAACGGGAAAATATGTCCCTCTTAATCCGGCAGCATCTGATGGCAGTGCGGTGCCCGCAGGGATTTCTTATGCCACTGTTGATGCAACAGGTGAAGAACAACGTGCCGTCATTACAGCGCGTTTGAGTACTGTAAAAGCTTCGGAACTGATATGGCCCGATGCAATACTGGAGCAAGAAAAAATGGCAGCTATCCAGTCTTTAGAAGACAACAATAAAATTCTGTTGCGATAGGAGAATACGCACATGGATATGAATTTTTTTAAACATGATGCTTTCTCAAGCATTACAATGATGAAAGCCATTGAAAACTATGAGTTTCAACCGGGTCTTGTAAGCTCTCTCAATCTTTTTGAAGAAGTTGAAACCAGCACCACAGTGGTTGGTATTGAACGGCGTGATAATACATTTTCGCTTATTCAAACCAGCGAACGCGGAGCCCCTTTAGCAGAAGGTGACAGAGACAGTCGTAATCTTCGGTTTTTCAAAACAACCCGTATTGCCAAAAGTGATACTGTGAAATCAGAAGAAATCCAAAACCGGCGTGAATTTGGCACAGAAGATCAGTTAGAGACGGCAATGAAATATATTGCCAGAAAACAAAAGAAACTGATTTCTGAAATCGAATTGACATGGGAAAACATGCAGCTTGGTGCTGTTCAAGGTGTTGTCCTTGATGCTGATGGTTCGGTGATTGTCGATTGGTATAAGGAATGGGAAATTACCCCACCAAAGCCAATTGACTTTAAACTGGAGAATGAAACAACCAATGTTGCTGATAATGTTGATCAGGTCATTATGCGAATGATTGAAGCTTCAAAAGGAGCATTCTCTGACCGTTCACGGATTATTGGACTTTGTGGGAATGAATTCTTTTCCAAACTAAAAAACCATAAAACCATTCGTGAAACCTATTTAAACACAGCCTTAGCTCAGACACTCAATAGCGCAGGAGGCGTTGCAACACCAAGTGCTCTTGGCTCAGGGAGCTTTGGTAGTTTTGACTTTGCGGGTGTGACCTTTATCAATTATCGCAGTATTCATAACTATAATGTGAGTGCAAAGGCTGGAACAAAGCGTGCGATAGGAATTAAGCCTGATGAATGTCAATTCTTTCCTGTTAATGCGCCTGGTGTATTCCAGAAAACCTTTGCACCTGGTGAAAGCTTAGATTTTGCCAACACGGTGGGAAAACCTCTCTACACGATGCTAATCGTCGATCATGACCGTAATGCATGGGTAAAGCCTGAAGTTTACAGCTATCCGCTTTACATTTGCACACGTCCTGAAATGCTGTTCAAAGCCGTCATTGGAGGGAAATAACATGCGATGGCACGGGCTGCTTAACAAAATGGTAAAAGAGGTACGCAACACCTTTGGGCAGCCCGTCATCTATACGCGAAAGGATAACCAGCAATCTTTTCGGATTACAGCGATTTACGGCATCAAACATTCTGAATCGGATGCTGGTGGCAGAATACCAACAACAATTCCAAGAAAAGAACTTGATCTTTGTATCAATGATATTGGCGGATTGCCACCAAAAGCTGAGGATAATGTCGTGGTGCTCGCCCCTGAAAACACTGAAGAGACAACTCAAGAGCGCTTCATTGTCACAGATGTCCAAGCCTCTGAATCCGGTATGTATAAGCTTATTTTAAGGGAGGTAAAATAAAGAACCCTCTTATCATTTTTAAAAAATCTTATATTACTGCTTGACAAGATTATGGGAATATGAATAATCGAATCAGGTGCCTAACAAACACCTTAAATACACAGCGGATGGATTGCCGAAACAATCTTTTCTCCGCCAATTAAAAGCTTTGACTCGTTATATGTTGCACGCATATAATGGCTTGTCGGGTGTAGTTATGCTATACAATACCCTTGCGGGGAAAGCATAACGACGGACTGTACGCCGTGTTTTTGAGCGCCCGGCATCAAAGATCAAATTAGCAAAAAATATTAAAAAATTATCGAAAGATACTTGACATTATTTCTGTAATATATATTTTCGAATCAGGTGCCTCAAAAACACCTTAAAACATCAAGCGGATTGGTTGCCGAAATAATCAGTCTTCCGCAATTTAAAAGCTTTGACTCATTATATGCTACACGCATATAATAGCTTTGTCGGGTGTGGTTATGCTATACAATACCCTTAGGGGGAAAGCATAACGACGGACTTGATGCCGTGTTTTTGAGCACCCGGCGCTCTTTTAGAGTGTCAATCAAAAACGTCTAACATCAAGGAATTCATTATGAATACACTTATAGAGATTAAAGAACAAACCATTGATCAGGAAACTGTTCAAACGGTCAACGCACGTGAGTTGCATGCATTTTTAAACATCACATCAAAGTTTGCAGACTGGATTAAAAATCGCATAAAAGAATGTAAGTTTCGAGAAAACAAAGACTTTGTAACGCTTTCTAAAAATTTAGAAAACGGTGGAAAAGTAAAAGAGTACTACCTAACTTTAGACATGGCTAAACATCTTTCGATGATCGAGCGTAATGACAAAGGGCACCAAGCAAGAGAGTATTTTATCGAATGTGAAAAACTTGCAAAGCAAGTAGCAACACCACAGATTGATTATTCAAGTCCACAAGCAATGATTGGTTTCTTGAATCACTTACAAAGCCAAATCGAGCAGAAAGACCATGTGATTGCCGAGTTAGAGCCTAAAGCCAAGGCACTTGATGGCTTGAAACGCTCTGATGGTCTGTTTGGTCTTATTGAATCTGCAAAAATGTTAGAAATACGACCAAAGGACTTAACCGATTATTTGCGTAAACATGATTGGGTCTATCGACGGGCTCCGAGTGCTCCTTTATTACCTTATCAAGATAAAATCAAAAAAGGTTTGATGGATTGCCCTGCTATTACTATTCAAAGACCGGATGGTACAGAAAAGGTGCTCCCTTCAACAAAAATCACATCTAGAGGATTGGCTTGCTTAAGAGAACAAATCCATGGAGGTGTACAATGAAAGTAGATACCAATTTTTTATGTGATTTGTGGATAGCGTTGTCTCAATTTTCTAACCATAAAGGCATTGGAGATAAAGATTGTAAGGCACTGGTTGAGGTTATGGGCATTGTAGAAAAAGCTTTGATTTTGAAACTTCAAGATGACGTGCCAAATATTACAAAGATTCTAGCAGTTCTTACAGATTTTGGAGCTTCAGAGTTTCCCGCAACGATAGATCCTTTTTTAAAAGCTTACCAGCCGAATTGGGAAAACCCTATTAAAAAGGTTGCTTAAGTAAAACATATCCCCTCCCCGTTCTCAAAAATGGGGAGGTGGTTAAGAGGCTTTTTTAGGGAAGGATTCAAAATGAACGGGCTTAAAATCAGTTAAGTCATAATCCGTGAGATCAGCAGTATCAACAAAGTTTTCTGCTTCTTCATCTGTTTTAAAAACAGGCATTTGTTTTAATTGAGAGGTTTTCATAAAAATTATTTTTCTTTTAGTACGTATAAATTTTTCAAAGTTTAGAAGAAATATATCTGTTTAAACTCACACCATTTTCAGCAGCTTGAATTGCAAGCTTCCTATGGAGTTCTGGTGGTATTCTTAATTGGAACTTACCACTGTATTTACCATGTGACAAAGGCACAGGAATTTCTTCTCCATTGTGTTGCATGTCCTCAATAACTTCTGAAACGAGATCCATAATACCTTTTAAAGCTTTCTCTGCTTGAACATCTAACCATGAAAGGGATGGGAATTCTGCACACAAACCAACATATTCCTTATCTTCTTGCGACCACAAAACACGATATGTATAATGATTATTGTTCATGTTTTATCCTTTCTATCGCTTGTAAGACTTGCTTGACCTGATAAGCTTTTGCTTTGTTGCCAGTATCTTTTTGAATATTCACACGGGGGTCCCCAAGCCACGGCGTTTTAAAAACAAAGTGACTTGTACCATTGTTCCGCGGTTCTCCAAAAAAATGCACACACACAGCTAACAAATCTGAAAACTTGATGTTCTTTGGTGAGGCTTTCATCAAGCTGATTATTTTTTCAACTTTATTGTTCATAACCGATAATAGTATCATTATTAATCCTAGTCAACCATTTTTAAAATAAAAATGGCATCAATTAAACAGGAACTTTTATGCATCCGAGAGAGACGATAAGAGAAAGCTTTGTTGCATTGATCAAAGCAGCAAAGACAACGGCTGGTGACAATGTGTTTAATATGCGTGATTTCAACTTTTCCGCTGAGAACACACCGGCAATTAATATCTCAACACAAAGCGAAACAATTGAAGATGGCTATGATAATGCAGTAAGGCGGCGTGTCTTAACCGTAGATGTTGAATGTTATGCGACACAAGAAGATGGTGCGCGTTTTGTCGACCAATTAGCATGGGAAGTTGAAGAGATCTTCTACGCCAATCCCAATCTCAATAACACCGTAGAAACATGCCACCTGCAAAATATCGCTTTTGCCTTTGGCGATAATGGTGCTCTAGCACTCCATGGGGCAATTTTAACCTTTGAGGTCACTTATGTGACCAATATCCCCTCCCCTGAAACACAAGAAGATGGTGCAAGCGCAAAACTTGTTGAACCTTTCCTAGGTTTTACACCACAAACAGGTGTGGGCAATGAAGACAAATATCATAAAATCGAGGTCCCCCATGTTAGAGCGGCGCGATAAAGACATCACCGATTTAAAAAGACGTCTCGCAAATATGGTTATGGTAGGCACAATTAGCCATATCGACCATAAAAATGCACGCTATCGGGTAAAAAGTGGCAATCTTATCAGTGACTGGATTCCAGATACCCAAGCCCGCGCCGGTAAAACATGCTCTTATGAAGGACGGGATGTTGGAGAACAAGTGGTGGTGGTGGCATCATCAGGGGATTTAGCGCAAGGGGTGATTGTTGGTTCCATCCATACCGATGCTAATCAAGCAGCCGATAAAGGCAGTATTCACAGAACAATTTATCCCGATGGCACCATCCTTGAATATGATGATGAACAAAACAGCTATAGCATTCAGATCACATCAGGCGGAAAGTTCATTCTCACAATTGCGGATGGCGTGTCTCTTAAAGGTGATGGTGGCAAGCTAGAACTTACCGCACCAGAAGGCATAAAAATTGTTTCACAAAGCGATATCACTTTCAATGCAAAGGGCAATATTTCTTTACAGGCTGGTGGTGGTGTTTCACTTCATTCCAATGAGAGTCTCTCTCTTCATTCTGCTAACAATGTTGCCGTGAATTCAAGTGGTTTGACCCATAACGGCACCAATGTAGGAGCAACCCATGTTCACGGGGGTGTTGTTCCTGGTGGCTCCATGACAGGAGGTCCCAATTGAACACAGGAATGGACCGTAGCACAGGAAAGCCCTTGACCGGCATTGAACATTTGCGCCAATCAATCCTTGATATTTTATCAACACGCATTGGTACGCGTGTAATGCGTCGTGATTATGGTTCACACGTTGCGGATATTATTGATGTACCGGTCAATGACGCCTTCGCTGTTCGTATTTATGCCGCTATTGCCGAGGCTTTAGACAAGTGGGAACCACGTTTTAAACTGAACAAGATTGATTGTAAATGGAATGAGAATGGGCAAGTTTCCTTGTCCTTTGAAGGTCTTTATTTGCCCTCAGGCAAGCCCATCACCATGGAAGGATTGCTGATAAAATGAATGGAGCACTTGCAAAACCAGAAATCATTACAGAAATTTCCTTTGAAGAAATACGAGCAGCAGCTCTTGACCGTTTAAAAGAACTGTTGCCTGGATATAGTGTTCTTGAAAGTGATCCAGCCGTCAAAGTCATTGAAGCCTTTAGCTATCGAGAACTGCTTTTAAGGCAACGTATTAACGAAGCCGCTCGCAACAATATTCTTGATTTTGCAACCGGTGAATCTCTTGACGCTTTGGGTAACTGGCATGGAATTGCCCGCATGGAGGGTGAAAGTGATGAGAGATATCGCGAACGCATAAGACTTCATGCCCGTGGTGGCAAGGGCAGCGGAACAGAACCCTATTACAAACTTATAGCCATGTCCGCAGATAGCCGTGTTAAGGATGCCATTATTTACCGTAAAGGCAAAAATCCAACCATCTATGTTGCGCTTTTTGGCAATAATGAAGAAGGCACAGCATCTGAAGATCTCATACAAACAGTCTCACAAGCCCTTCACAGAAAGAATATCATCATGACCAATGATACAATCATTGTGCACGCTGCTGTTAAAAAAGTGGTGGATTTACAAGCCGATGTTTGGCTGTTACCCGAAACATCCTTGAAAATTCTCACGACAATGGAAACCAATTTAAGAGCAGCATGGCGAAAAGAACAAGCCATTGGTCGTGAATTAAGCCTTTCATGGTGGGTTTCTAAACTGATGATTGCGGGTGTCCAGAAAGTGATTGCCATTACACCAACACAAGACAGAGCCGTCGGTGATGAAGAGGTTTTAGCGATTGGTAAGGTAACCTTAAACTTCAAAGGACGGGCACGCTAATGGTTGGCGCGCTTCTCCCAAACAATGCAACAGAATTTGAAAGGCGCCTTGCCGATGCTTGCGACTTTCATCAAGATGTTGATGGCGCTGTTTTGGGGATTTCACGCTCTAAGCTTATCACCCGCCCTCCTCGCTTCTTACCATGGTTGATTGAAGAATATGGGCTTGGAGAGCTTACACCTTATGTTCCAAACCTCTATGATTTGATTGATCAAGGGCTCCAATGGCAGCGTTTGCGTGGTTCTTTAGCGGCCATTGATAGAGGGCTTGCATGGCTTCAGATTACAGCACGATTTACACCAGCATGGTCAGGGCGTGCGTGGTGGAATTCCTTTCAACTTTACTTTGATCAATTGCCTGAACAAAGTGCTCTTGAAGCCATTGAAGCCATTACAGAACTTTCCAAAAGTTTGCGCTCTGATTTTCGCCGCGGTGTCAATGGTTATGACGTGCAAGCTATGGAAGGCAATATGTCACGCCTTGATGACAGTCTGCTGGACTATGAGAGCGGTGTGCGCTTAACAGCGAGGGACACACTGTTTTCCTTTGGTCGCACAACAGAAATCAAGCACAGGCTGACAAAAGAAGAAGGCACACTAATTGGCAATTGGATGGATGACGGGGATGGGGAATTAAGTTGGGAGCAGATTGATTATCCATGGGATATGGCAAATTTCCCTTGGTGTTCTGTTAAAAAACATGAACGCGATATTTTGATGGCAGAGTGGTTTTGCAACCGTACCCTTTATCTCGTGTTAAAAGACAGTGAGGATGATGTCATTGGGTATCGCAGATGCAATATTGTCCAGCCGGTAGAACAGAATTTAGCGGGTGTGTATCACCATTTGGGCGATTGTTATCACCCCTCCTCGAGGGGCACAGCAGTTCTTATTGCAGCACGCACGGATTTTCAAGATGTTGACGGTAGAAAAGCTGCTTCTATTGCTGTTTTGGTTCATGCAACCCCCAAACAACACGTTCCTTTGGGTAAACTTTGGTGTGAGTGCAATGAACTGATTGGCGGGGTGGAGATCATCAAAACACCCGTTACTATTCCTTTGCGCGGTGATGTTCGCGAGCAATTCAAGATTTTATTGAGGTTTTAACATGAAGCATGAAAGTGGTTTACCCTTTGCAATTGACAGATCTTGCGGCAAAGACGAACAACAAAGCGTTGTCTTTTATGGGCAACGTCCCTTTATCCAAAGTGGTGAACTCAATGAGATGCAAACCATCATCAGGGGGCGCCATGACCGTTTGGGGCGCTTGGTCGCCAAAGAAGGAGACCGTGTTGAACGAGCCGATGCCTTTGTCAATAAAGACACAAAGACCGTTACTTTAACGGAAGGAAAAATCTATATCGCAGGCGATATCTTTCCGGTCTCACAAGCGGTTCTGAATGCTGTTTCTATGGTTGGGCGCCTTGAAATCGGTGTAAAGTTGCAAAAAACATGGATTACCCATGAGGATGATCCAGAACTGTTGGGACAAGTTCCCGGTACCTTGGCACAAGGAGAGCCCGGTGCGGCACGCGAAACGGCAAAGCTTGTTTGGGCACTCAAAGAGGATGGGCAGCAAGGCACGTTCTTTCCCGTTTATATCTTACAAGATGGCATTTTGATTGATCAAAAGTCCCCCTCACTGCTGGAACCCGCCATGCAAGCCATTGCGACTTATGACCGTGCCCATGGTCATTATATCGTGAGTGGATGCAGGGTGACAGCTCTGGGACCAAACAATGGTTGCCAAGTGTTTAGCATTCAAGAAGGAGAAGCCAATATCAATGGCTTTAAGCGCAAGCGCCTTGCTGCTTTGCGCCATGAAGAGAAAGAAGAGTTTTCGACAAGCGTTGTGCCTAGTGAAACCCATATTTTTGCCCCTCAAAAAGGCAAAACAAGCTTTACCTTTAAAAGCTATTATGCTCCCATTGCCGATATTCACTCTCTTTTGTTGACAAAAGAAAAAACCGTCACTGTCACCCGCGGTGCGGTCGTTGCTGGGCGTGATGGTGTTCCCGATAAAAGCATCACCTCTTTTCTCAAAGTCACACAAGGCAACAAGGAATTCAAAGAAGGAACGGATTTTAAAAAGACCGGTGATACCATTGACTGGGCACCGGTGGGAGATGAACCGCGTCCTGGCAGCAGTTACACGGTAACCTATCGCTATCGTGCACAAGTGACCGCCGATAAGGTCACGGCACAGGAAATCACTGTCTCAGGGGGTGCGCAAGGAGGGGATATCATTGTCAGTTACACCTACAAATTGCCCCGTATTGACCGTATAGGGCTTAATACACAAGGCACGGTTGTCTATATCAAAGGAATCTCCGCTGATCATCCCATGGCGCCCAGCGTTCCTGAGGATGTGTTGTCCCTTGCCACCATCACCAACAGTTGGTTGGATACCCCGCTTGTGGTCAATGATGGCACGCGTGTTGCCCCCTATGATGAGATGTGGCGTTATTTTCAACGGGTGCTCTCCCTTGATCGCTTGATGCAATTAGAGCGCATTAAAAGCAATGTTGACTCTAAAGAGCCCGTTGCCAAAAAAGGCATGTTTGCTGACCCGTTCCTTGATGATACTTACAGAGATGAAGGGTTCACGCAAACAGGGGCTGTCGGCAATGGCATTTTACAGCTGGCTATTGATCCAACCTTTTACACCGCCCCTTTAAAGGCTCCTGTCACCCTTGACTGGACCAATGAAGTGATCATTGCCCAAGAATTGACAACCGCTTGCGAAAAAATCAACCCCTATCAAAACTTTGCTCCTCTGACTGGTAGAGTAACTCTCACACCCGCAACAGATTTTTGGCATGTCCAGCGCACCGATTGGCTCTCAAGTGTCACCAATCAACTAAACATGGGATGGAACCGTGGTAGCACTATCCGTAACACAGAAGTGCGTGATGATCTCATCAATACGCATCAAGAACAAATCGATTTCTTAAGACAAATTACCCTTGGCTTTAAAATTGAAGGTTTTGGCAAGGGAGAAATTTTAGACAGTCTCACCTTTGATGGTGTAAGTGTCATGCCAGCGAACCGCCTTGCTGCCAATAGCACTGGCATTTTGGAAGGCACTTTCAAAATCCCTGAAAATATTCCTGCCGGCACCAAAAATGTTGTAGCACGAGGCAAAGGGGGAACAGTGGCGACAGGTCTCTTTACCGGGCAAGGTGTTATTGATGTGAAAGTGATGCGACACACCACAACAGTCAAGATCTGGACGCAAGTGGACCCGCAAGCGCAAGTCTTTACACCGGAAGAAACACGACAAATCACCGGTATTGACTTTCATCTTTGCAAAATCGGCAATCCCAATCATGATCTGGTCATTGATTTGGTCACAACCGAAAACGGCTATCCCACCGCCGATATCCAAGCCCAAAGCTTTTATTCCATGAAGGGGGCAAAAACCGGATGGGCACAGGCACGCTATGATGTCCCACTCCTCGTGCCCAATGACCGCTTAACGGCTTTTGTCATTAAGACCGATGATGCCGATCATTCTCTCTCCTTGGCAAAGCTTGGGGGGTTTGATGAAGAACAGCAAAGATTTGTCTCAAGCCACCCCTATGTGACCGGTCCTCGTTTTTCCTCTGTCAATGCGCAAACATGGAGTGCTCATCAAGATGAAGCTTTAGCTTTTCGTGTCTTGGCAGCACGCTACAGACAAACAACAAAAACCATTGATCTTGGCACCTTTGACCTTGTTGATTGTTCTGATTTGCAAATCCGTGCCGCGGTTGAATTGCCTTCTAGTGATTGTTCGGTGATCTTTGAAATTGAAAGAAACAATGGCACAATTTATCAACTCTTACCCTTTCAATTGTTAAGCCTTACCGAATATATCAGTGAGACAGTTCAATTACGTGCCATTCTTAAAGGCACGGAGAAACTCTCACCGGTTCTGTTTGCTCCTGTTCAGTTGATTGCCGGCAAGATCCATAACACAGCAACCTATATTACCCGTGCTTTTGCCTTTGGTGAGAAGGCAAGATTGACCAGCTATATCAAGACCTTTTTACCAGGCGGCTCCACATTCACCCTCGAGATGCAACTGGATGATGGTGCTTTTACCCCCCTCACCTTAGAGGAAACAGAACAACTTACGGAACCGCTTTGGACAGAGCGAAAATTTATCAGTCACGACCAAACAGCAAAGCAAGCGCGCTTGAAACTCACACTCACCGGTGGACCTTCGGCACGTTCAATGCTGCGTGATTTTGGTGCCGGTATTTTGTGATCCCTCCTCGCTTTGAAAGATGGAATTTGGGGGAAAGATGGGATGTTGGACCGCTTTAGAGACTTGGAGAATGGAAATGACAAAAACCAAAAAGCTTGCAATGGAATTGCCTAAAGAAGGGCGTTTTATCAGTTCTGAATTCCCTATTTTGCGTGAGAACTTGACAAAACTTGATCAAGCCATAATGGAAGTTGAGGAAAAGCTAGACGAAAAAGCCCCTGCAAAACACACACATAGCATAGGGGATGTTGCAGATCTTGAAACAGCCCTTAAAGGCAAAATGGCAGCAGACAAAACCTTCACCTTTGCTGATTTGGGCGATATCGAGGGCGCTAAGGATGCCGCCAACAATTATGTTCTCTACAAAGCTAGCAACAATCATTTTACCTTTGGCAGTGCTGTCTCGCTTCTTGGAGCACACCAACACAAAATTGAAGATATTGTCGGTCTTGATGCGTTTAGAGCCAAGATTAACGAAGATCTGACAAGCTATGGGCACTTAGCACAAGCCAATGAATGGCAAAATTACAATAAGTTTACCAGCAAAGTCACCATTGGTGATAGCTTAGAGCTTTTAGGCAACTCATCCCTGAACCTCATCCACAATGGTGAAGTGGTAACAAATTTAACTGCAACAGGAAGCACGCTTAAAGGACCACTAAAAGTTGATGGTGAAGCTGTTTATACGAAAAGTGAAATAGATAAATTGGTGGCTTCATTAACCAAAAAACCTGTCGAAATCCTCATGACAGAAAGCGGCACTATTCCGTTTCCTGAAGGTATGACCGATAACACAGAAATCGAAATATGGGCATGGGGTGCTGGTGGTAGTGGAGGGACTGGAGGCTGGTTAAAAAATACTTATAACGGTCGTGCCACGTATACCTACTACGGTGGCGGTGGAGGCGGTGGGGGAGAATGTGTACGCATTCAAATTAAAGGATCTCAACTTAGAAAATCAAGAAATATTCAAATTGGTTGTGGTGGTAAAAATGGTAATGGTGGGGCAACGATTATTAAAGATCTTCTCGTTGCAAATGGTGGAAATAGAGGCTCTGACGGTAGCGGAGTTACCAAAACAGTAGGGAGCGGAGGAAGAGGAGGTTACTCAAGTATTAAAAACTTTATTTTTTCTGGCGGTGATGGTGGAGATGGCGGAAGCTATAACGGTGGAAGCTCTATTTTTGGTGGTGCTGGTGGTGGTGGCGGATCTAGTAATGGCGGCGGTGGTTCTGGTGGTGAAAGTGATAAAGGTGGGAAAGGTGGCAGAGGCGGTAAAAACCAAGCTGATGCTGGCGGTGGTGGCGGTGGCTATTTTTCTGGAAAAGATGGAGAGAACTACAACAGCGGTGATGGTGGAGATGGAGCAATCTTGTTTAGATTTTTTATATAGGAGTTTTTATGGAATACGCAGTTGTTGAAAAGGGTGTGGTAACAAATATTATTGTGGCGCCAGAAGATTATGTCCATGCTTTTGATGGAGAGGCAATCGCCTCAAGTGAAGCGCAAATTGGTTGGACTTATAAAGATGGGGTGTTCTCTCCTCCCATTATTGATGAAGAAAATAATTCTTTGTCTTCTGAAAGGGTTGAGACAGACGCAGCGGTAGAATCTATGAAAGAACCGCAAGAGAAAGATGAACAAGTCTAATCTATCAGGCTTTCCAATAGGATATTTATGTTTTTTCCATTTTAATATTTATATTGTAAGCTATTTGTTGACACAAGTGGTTTTTTACGCTATATAAGGTAATGATTAAAACGTTTAAAAGCAAAACACTAGCAGAATTATTCAAAACGGGAAAATCATCTAAGATTGATAAAAGACTTATAAAACGTATCATTATTCGTCTTGATCGTTTAGATATTTGTGAAAGACCAGAAGATATGAATCTTCCAGGGTTTAACTTTCATTCTTTAATCGGATATTCACCTACCCGTTACACTGTTCACGTTAATGGACCATGGTGTATCACTTTTGAATTTGACTCGTGTAATGCTTACCGTGTTGATCTTGAACAATACCACTAAGGATACAGTTATGAATGACATTCCTGCGCAAAGAGACAAAAACCGTTGTCCTACTCATCCAGGAGAAATTTTAGCGGAAATTATTCCAGAGACTGGCAAAACAAAGTCAGAAATTGCACAGATGCTCGGTATATCACGCCAACATCTCTATGATATCCTGAATACAAAAAAGCCTGTCTCTCCTTCTATTTCTGCTTGTCTTGGCAAAATGTTTGGTGATGGAGCTTCCATATGGTTACGTATGCAAGCCAATTATGACGCTTGGCATGCCGAGCGTGATATTGATGTTTCTTCTATTCCAACACTAGAAGCTAGTAAAAAAGTCAATGTACAAATGGACCATAGTTGTTAATAAAATAGCTAGAGCTTTTATCATCTCCCCGCCTTTAAAGACGAGGAGATGATATTATGTTTTAATCTAAACTACTTTTGCAACAGGATTTGCTAAAACACGTTTGGCTTCTTCAATAAGCGTTTTATAATGTTTACTCTCTTCTGCTAATGTGAAGGCTTTAACAAGATGCATGTGGAGAGGTCCGTAAATGTAAACAGCCTTTTCAGTAGGTCCCATTTCATCCCAGTTGCTTGGAAAAGCAAATCGTGTATCACGGTCATTATCAATTAACTGGTTTTTTAAATCATAAAAAGCTTTAACAAGTGCTTTTTTAAATGCACGCACCATATCATTGTTACGCATATAGGTCATGAGTAAAGTTGCTTGTGGTTCGTTGAGGATTGCAACTTCTCTTTTTTGACCGCCTTTACCGTCTCTTTTACTCACTTGGATTTCAAATCCAAGTGAACCAAATTCTTCAAAATCCTTACGATTATTGCGTACAAGTTTGATGACAGTCGCATGGCTATTCCCCACACCCTCTGCAATTTTCAAAGAGGTTGTGACGGCAACACCAGCACTGTCGATGGTTACTAAATTGTTCATGATTAACTCCTAATGGTTTTAATGTCTCTATTGACACCCCTAAGGGTGCCGGGCGTTAGAAACACGGCCATTAGTCCGTCGCTATGCCTTCCCCTCGTGAGAAGGTATTGTATAGCATAGCTACACCCGACAAAATCGTTATATGCCAATAATAGCATAAAAGACAATCAGTATTTAAATGCATGGGAGAGATCTTACGTGACCTATCCGCTAATGGTTTAGTGTTTCTAGCACTTGTGATTCGAATAACATGAGGGTTTATTAGTGTCAATATGCTTTTAAAAAATTATTTCACATACTGCTATTCCAAAGGGTCGCATTTGAAATGCTACCCTTTTCTACTCACTCGCATTTCAAATGCGAGTGAACCAAATTCTTCAAAGTCTTTAATATTTTGACGAACCAGCTGCATAACTGTTTTATGAGTATGCCTCACCCCCTCTGCAATTTTCAAAGAGGTTGTAACAGCAATATTCGTTCTCAAAAACGGTTTTTTATCTCTCATTTTTTCCATTCATTTTTATTCACCAACCATGCAAAGGAGCATCATAATGACAACAGGTTTTTTACACGGTGTTGAAGTTGTCGAGGTGGACGATGGAACGCGTCCCCTTCGTGCAGTTCAATCGGCAGTTATCGGCATTGTCGGCACAGCACCCGATGCCGATGAACAGGCTTTTCCCCTCAATACGCCGGTGTTGGTTACCGGTTCACTTTCACAAGCAGCAAAACTGGATAAAACAGGAAAACGTCAAGGTACCCTACCCAATGCTCTTGATCTCATTTTCAAGCAAGTGGGTGCTATTGTTGTTGTCGTGCGTGTGCAAGAAGGCGACAATGAAAGTGCAACATTGACCAATGTTTTAGGCGGTGTGAATACAAATGGTGCTTATGAAGGTGTGCATGCTTTGATTGGAGCGCAATCCCTTCTTGGACAAACACCACGCATTCTGATTGCTCCAGGCTTTACCCATAAACGCCCTATTAGCCTTAGCAAGATTGAGGTTACCAACAAAGGGAGTGGTTATACTCAAGCAACTGTTAAAATTGCCGGTGGTGCAAAAGCAGAAGCAATCCTAGATAATGGACAAGTAACCTCGATTATTCTCAAGGACAATGGTTTTGATTATCAAACCGCCCCCAATGTAACGATTGAAGGTGATGGCATTGGTGCAACAGCAAAAGCCGAAATCAGTGTAACCTCTAATCCTGTAGCAGCAGAGTTGATTGGTATTGCCGAGCGGCTACGCGCTATTGTGATCATTGACGCACCAAACACAACCGATGAAGCAGCTCTTGATGCAGCAAAGGATTTTGATTCAAAACGCGCGCTTATTGTTGATCCTTTTGTAAAGGTAAATCGTAATGGAGAAATCCTAGAACAGCCGGCAAGTGCAGCAGTTGCTGGTGTCATTGCCAAAACAGATTTCACACATGGTTTTTGGCATTCCCCTTCAAACAAAGTGATCAATGGCATTGTAGGAATTACCCGCCCGATTGATTTTTCCATTGGTGACAGATCAAGCCGTGCCAACCTTCTCAATGAACAAAACATCACAACAATTATTCGTGAGAATGGTTATCGTCTTTGGGGCAATCGTACCCTTTCAAGCGATACAAAATTCGCTTTCTTATCCGTTGTGAGAACCGCGGATATGATTAATGACGCCATCTTGCGTGGGCATATGTGGGCGGTCGACCGCAATATCAAAAAAACCTACATGAGTGATGTGAGTGAAAGCGTCAATGCCTATTTGCGTGATTTAAAAGCGCAAGGTGCCATTCTCGGTGGGCAGTGCACGCCTGATCCAGAGTTGAATACAGCAAGCGCTATTGAGAGCGGCAGAGTCTATTTCAATGTTGAATTTACACCAACAACACCAGCAGAACATATCACATTCCGTTCACGCATCATCAATGACTACCTAGAGGAGATCTTTTAATGACTGTACCCGTTTTACCGAGAGTTCTAAAATATTTTAACATTTTTGTTGATGGTATTCCCTATCAGGCAAAATGCGAAAGCGTGACGCTGCCAAATTTAAGTTTGGTTGTTGAAGGCTATCGCGGTGGTGGCATGGATAGCTCTCTTGAGATTGATCTTGGGCTTGAAACACTCATCCTCACTATGACCATTTCTGATTGCTCTCCAGAACTGATGGCACTGTTAGGGCGCTCTGATGTAAACATTTCATTGCGAAGTTCAATGCAAGCACAAGGCACACCAGCAGAAGGTGTTGTCATTACCATGAGGGGGCTTTGCAAAGGCTTTGAAATGGCAGAATGGCAACCGGGAAGCAAAGCAACATCTACTGCTACATTTACATTACAGTATTTCAAATATGTTCAGAAGGATGTTGAAATTGTTGAGATAGATGTCCTCAACTTAATCAGAAAATTCAATGGTGTTAATCAATTAGCAGAACATAAAAACTTTTTAGGAATATAAAAATGACCGTACAATCAAGCATGACGCATCAATTGCTTATCCCTGTGACCTTTGAAGGAAAAGAGCATACTACAATTACCTTACAGCGCCCCAAAACAAAAGATGTGCAAGCAATCGACAAAAAGGAAGGTGTTGAACAAACAATTGCTATGGTTGCCCGCCTTTCTGGATGGCCCCATGAAGCTGTTGGAGAACTCGATATTAGTGACTTATCGAGCATTGGAGAAATTTTAGAGTCTTTTATCAAGCGGCGGGATACCTCGACTGGGAAACCGCCGCTCAACTGATAGCGGATATTGCCATCGTTTTTCATTGGTCCCTTGCAGACATGATGGAAATGGAACCGCAAGAATTAATCTTCTGGCGAAAACAAGCAGCGGAAAGGTATAAATCAAAATGAGTGAAAAAGTTGCTGATGCAAAGGTAAAATTGTCTCTTGAAGACAAACTTACCGCACCTCTTAAACATCTTCAAAAAAGATTTGATACATTGTCAAAGACACTCTCCCATAGATTGAGTATCCCTCGCTTTTCTGCTGCGGTAAAAAATATGACATCACGTTTGCAAGGCGTTCAAAGTGCTCTTGGTACAGCGGCAAGCCGTGCTTCGCTCTTTACCGGTGCTTTAGGGCTTGCCGGTGGAGGTCTTATCGCAAGTGTCACCGCCGTCACCATGAAAACCATGCATCTTGAGGATAGTCTTCATCACGCATCACGGCATTTGGGAATGAGTGTCACAGCGCTTCAGTTATGGGGTGATGCGGCAGACAATTCAGGATACTCTTCTGAACTTTTTCAACAATCCTTAGCAACTTTAAATAGGCGTTCGGCACAAGCATATGCCGGACAAAAAAGAGGCATTATGGGGTTTGAGGCGCTTGGCATTTCTGTCAAAGATGCCTCTGGAAAACTCAAATCAAACTCTACCTTGTTAGAAGAAATTACCGATAAGATGAGTAAGATGAACAACCAAGCGCAAAGACAGCATATTGCTGCTCTGCTGTTTGGTGGCGATGGCAAAGAAATGGCAGCCATGCTTGCGCAAGGGATGGCTCCCATCAAAGAGCTGTTTGCAAAAGCACGGAAAGGAAAATGGTTAATTGGTGCCGATGTTGCACGCTATGCCGCAGATTTAAGTGATAAGCTTGGTGCTTTTAAGAAAAAAATAGGCGGTATCGCGAGCTTTATTGGCGCACGCTTTATGCCCATTCTCAACGATATGATTGACGCTTTTGAAAAACTGATTGACGAAAACCGTGATCTCATAAAAACAACCGTTTCTGGATGGGCTAAAACCTTAAAAAAAGTCTTTCATGATTTGCTTGATCCTACCTCTGATTTGAGAAAAGGCATCAGCGATCTTACCGAGAGGATTAAAGGCTGGTTTTTCTGGATGAAACCGCTTGTTGGTGAAATAACCCTGTTAAAAGTAGGTCTTATAGCGCTTGGTTCCTTTATTTTTGGTCCACTCATTGCTGCATTAGCTGCCGTGGGCGCATCTTTTGTCACGCTTGGCTATACAATCATGACAACACCTATTGGTTGGCTCATTGGGGGTATTGCGGCACTTGTTGCACTCTATAAATATTGGGACAAACTCAATGGTTGGGTCGCAGCATCTTTAGCCGCAGTTGGAGCAGTTCTTACCGGAGCATTCCTTGCGGCAATGGCACCAGCAGCTTATGCAGTTGCCGGTCTTGCTGTAACTCTTGTCACTTCACTTATTCCAGCAATAACTGCCGTTGGTTCTGCTTTTATATCACTTGGTGTCGCAATCATGACCACTCCTATCGGTTGGATAATCGGAGGCATTGCGGCGCTTGTCACAGCTGGATATCTGCTCTACAAAAACTGGAATACAGTCGTAAATTTCATAAGCAAGTTATGGGATTCTTTTGCCAGTTTGTTCAGTAACACTTTCAGTAAACTCTTTACTCTCTTTAAAAAGTTTTCACCACTCTACTGGATAGCAAAAAAATCAACGCATTGATTGATTGGTTGTTTGGCGTCAATTTAATGGATGCAGGGGCTAATCTCATTGGCAGCTTGTGGGACGGCATCAAAAGCCAATGGACCGCTCTATGCAATTGGTTTAGCGGCATGATAAGCAAATTAACCAGTTGGATGCCTAACTGGATGAAAGAAAAACTTGGTTTCAATGTTTCAATCAATAAAACTTCAACAGAAACGATTAAAACCTTTACCGATGAAACCAATGCACGTGCAAAAAGAATAATGGATACCGCTGTTGTCACCAAGTCCCCCTTTGGAAAAAGCAACAGTGGTTTTAATCTAGGGTCACTTGAAACAAGGCATATAGAAACTCCCAATGCAAAAGCAGATGCCTTCAAAGCTCCCAAACCAATTACGGTTCATAAAGATGTTGAAGTAGATGCCCGTGTAACCATTACAAATTTAAATATTTCAGTGCCAAATGGTCTCAAAGACGAAATCAGAGACGCTGTCAATCAAGCTCTTGAACGCTATGCCAAACAGCAACGTTTGGCGATAGCCTCTAGCCTTTCGGATTAAAGACCATGATGCTTGCTTTGGGTAGTTTTATTTTTTCGATTGAAACAGCAGCCTATCAAACTCTTGATCTGTCTTATGGTATACCATGGGTCGAGCAAGGACGATTGGGACGAAAAGCCGCTCTTCAATTGCCTGCTGTTGCAAATGCGGAATTTTCCTTAACGGGTGTGATCTATCCAGACTTCAAAGGTGGGCATGGACAACTCGAATATTTGCGGCAAATTGCCCATCAGGGACCTCACATTCTTGTAACAGGGCAAGGCAAAATTTTAGGGAAGTTTGTCATCCTTTCTGTAGAAGAAAAGCAAAGCGTTTTTCATTATAACGGTGCCCCCAAAAAACAAGAATTTACAGTAAAACTGAGAGAGTATGGTGGAGACCTATGAGTGATCTTTATAGGACCAAAGAAGGCGATATGGTTGATGCCATTTGTTGGAAATATTATGCTAAAGGTCAACAATCGCTTGCTGTCGAACGTGTCTATGCAGCAAATTTAGGGCTTGCAGACTATGGACCCATTTTGACAGCAGGCATCACAATCATTTTGCCCTCCCTCCCCTATCCCAAAGCCACACCGGTGATTAGAATTTGGGGCAGCAAATCATGAAACCTTTTTGCATGGTTATGGCAAATGGACAAGACATCACCAAAACTCTCATAGATTATGTTTTATCAATTGAAATAACCGATGAGGCAGAAGACAAAAGCGACCGTATCACCATAGAGCTTGATGACCGTGCACGCAACAGTGATAATGGCTTTCTTGATATACCCCTCATCGGAACAGTTCTTTCCGTAACACTTGGCTATGAGGGCGACAAAATACGCGATATGGGAGCCTATCTGATAGATGAAATCTCTGTAAGCAGTCCACCACAAAGCTTAACTGTTACAGGACGTGCTGCGGCGATGAACACGTCTTATAGAACACCAAAAAGCCAATCTTATCACCAGCAAACACTTGGCCATATTGTTCAAGAGATCGCACAGCGTAATGGTTATACCGCAAAGGTTGACCCTTCTCTTGCGAAAATTGTTGTGCGTCATATTGATCAAACATCTGAAAGTGATATGGCTTTTGCCGCCCGCCTTGCAGAGGAATATGACGCGGTAGCAAAGCCTGTTGATGGTAAGCTAGTCCTTGCCAAACGGGGGGAAGGTAAAGCCATCACCGGCGAGACACTCCCCGTAGTGGTTCTTCATGAGAAACATTGCACCTCTTGGGATTTTAAATACAGCGCACGGGATGAAGCAGGTGCAGCCAATGGTCTAGAAATGGATGGTGGTGAGGACCAAAAAGCCGCAGCGGATGCTCGTGCACCAGAAGAGATAGAGGAGGATGAAAACGCCATCCATATGGATGAAAATGATCTACCAGAACCATCTGAACCAGAGAAAGGAGAAAAAACAGAAAAAGAAGCGGAGAAGCAAGAACAAGAGAAAAAAGGCGGCGTTATCGCAACCTATTATGATCTACGCAGTGGTGAAAAGAAAGAAGTCAAATCCGGTCATCCACCGTTTCATGAACTCAAATATACCTATCATAATCAATCAGAGGCTGTTGCAGCCATTGCCGCTTATCGTAACAAATCATCACGGGGCAAATCTTCTTTCTCCTGTGATATTGGTGGTGATCCCTTTGTGCAAGCAGAGGCAAAGCTTGTTCAAGAGCCCCCTTTCCGTCCTTATATACCAGCAGAATGGCGCATCAAAAGCGTCAAGCACAAGCTTGATAAAATGGGTGGTTACACCACAAAAATAGAGTGCGAACTTTTTGATGAAGGACAAGAAGATGCAGCTGGAAATGTTGCAAACACAACGCCAGACAAGGATGATACTCTTGATCCAAACGCTCCACAAAATGCATATGAGGAAGGTGAAGGCGTCATCCATATGGATGAGGGAGATATATAAGTCAAATTAGCAAAAATATTAAAAAAGTGAAGAAAAGATTAAGATGCTTCTTCTAACACTGTTTGTTTCTCAGAATTATTTTGAACAGGAGTTAAACTGATTTGCAAATCTAAAGCACTCAAAACACTGAGAAAAGTAGAAAGCCGTGGGTCACCTTTATCACTTAGAGAACGATAAAGGGACTCTCTTGATAGCCCTGTATTTTGAGCAATTTTACTCATCCCTTGGTTTTTTGCTATTATGCCAAGAGCATGTGCAAGATATTTACTATCTTTGCTTTCAAGAGCATCTTGTAAAAGAATTTTCTGCGTTTCAGGCGTTTTGAAATATTCGCTTGTATCAAATTTGGTGATTTCCATTTTTTATTTCCTTTACTAATTGAAGAGCTTTTTCAATATCTTTTTGCTGAGTAGATTTATCGCCACCATTAAGTAATAAAATGATCTCTTTTCCTTGTTTGAAAAAATAAACACGATAGCCTGGTCCGTGATTTATTTTTAATTCTCCAATCCCACGGAAAAATTTTGCATTACCAAGAAACCCTGTTTCTATTCTTGCAATCCGTGTAACAACATGTGCCTGCGCAATCTCGTCTTTTAAAGAATCTAACCATTTCATAAAGTATTTTGTTTTATGCACTGTAAACATTTGTAACTTATAAGATACACAACAGACAATGTCAAATATATTCTTATGTTCCAGTGAAAAAACTACATAACTTTTAATAAGCCGTCTTTTCGAAGGGGAAAGAGATTCACTTTTAAATCCAGCTCTGCCTTGTGCGGAGCTTTTTTTATGGAGAAACCTATGAGAAAAATATCATCAGAAGGATTAGCACTGATTAAACAATGGGAAGGCTTGCGTCTAAACGCCTATAAAGATGCCATTGGTATATGGACCATTGGTTATGGGCATACAAATTCTGCTGGAAAACCCTTTGTTCATAAGGGCATGATAATCACTGAAGAACAAGCAGAAGAGTTTCTTTGCCATGATTTGCAACAATTTGAGAATGCTGTTGAACACGCTGTTCAAGTTTCCTTAACAGACGAACAATTCGCGGCACTCGTATCCTTTTGTTATAATGTAGGAACAACAGCCTTTTGCAATTCAACACTGTTAAAAAAACTCAATCAAGGTGAATATGAAGCAGTGCCCTCTGAATTACAGAAATGGACCAAAGCGGGTGGAAAGCGCCTTCAAGGTCTTGTACATCGGCGTACAGCAGAAGCAGGCTTATGGGCAAAAGGAGCTTATGTTTCCTCCAATTATCAACCAGTAGAAACCAAACAGCCAATGGGGATTTTCAAAGCAGAAGCCCTTGCCCCAATCATTGGTTCTTTCTCAGGACTTGGAGGCTTGTTAGCGGGCAATGGTCCTATCCAATGGGCATTAGCAACCATTATGGTCTTAGCCGCCTGTGCCGGTCTTTTCTGTGTCGCCAAACGCTTTCAGGAGCACAAATTATGATCTTATGGATGAAAAAAAATCTGATGCTAACAGGTGCGGCTTTAGCCGCTTTTTTTATGATTGTAGCAAAAGCTTTTGTTCTTGGCAAAAAAACTGAACAGCAAAAGCAAACAGAGAAGGCTTTAAAGACTGCAACAACACGGCTTGAGGTGGAAAATGAAATTAATCAAAAAAGTGATGCTGATGTGCGTACTGATCTCTCTCACTGGTTGCGCGACAAATAAAGTTGCTTCTTCTTGTGTGGGTTGGTTGCCGATATATTTGCAGCGCCAAGATTTAAACGCCATCAGTTCAAACTTAGCAAGAGAGATCTTAAAGCATAACAAGCAAGGTGAATATTTGTGTGGGTGGAAACATGGCTAGAAAAAACACTAAAAAAACTGCCGCGCTTACAGAAGCAGAAAAAGAAATGCTTCAAGAAATGATCATCACCTATCAAAATGTAAAAATGATGTCTCGTTTTATGAAGTGGATAGCCTTCTTTCTCTTTTTACTCATCCTTGACTTTGCTCGGATTATGGATGCAATAGACAATGTTTTTGCACACTTAAAACAGTGGTTTTCAAAGAACTAAAAGCCTTATCCCCTCCCCACTTTTGAAGTGGGAAGGGATATGTTTTACTTAAGCAGCTTTCACAATAGGATTTTCTAAACTTGGAGCATAAGCTTGCAATAATGGATTCATGATATGCGGTAATTCTGAAGTTCCAAAACCTGTAAGGACTGCTAAAATTTTTGTAATATTTGGCACGTCATCCTGAAGTTTTAAAATCAAAGCTTTTTCTACAATGCCCATGACTTCAACCAGTGCGCTACAGTCTTTATCTTTAATATCTTCACAATTGACAAACTGAAACAAATCCATCCACAAATCACATAAAAAATTGGTATCTACCTTCATTGCACACCTCCATGGATTTGTTCTCTCAAGCAAGCCAATCCTCTAGATGTGATTTTTGTTGAAGGGAGCACTTTTTCTGTACCATCCGGTCTTTGAATTGTGATAGCAGGGCAATCCATGAGACCTTTTTTGATTTTATCCTGATAGGGTAACAAAGGAGCACCCGGAGCCCGTCGATAGACCCAATCATGTTTACGCAAATAATCGGTTAGATCTTTTGGTCGTACTTCTAACATTTTTGCAGATTCAATAAGACCAAACAAGCCATCAGAACGTTTTAAACCATCAAGCGCCTTTGCCTTAGGCTCTAGCTCAGCAATTACATGATCTTTCTGCTCGATTTGGCTTTGTAAGTGGTTCAAGAAACCAATCATAGCTTGTGGACTTGAATAATCAATCTTCGGTAAGACTGCCTGCTTTGCAAGTTTTTCGCATTCGATAAAGTACAAACGAGCTTCTCTGCCTTTCTGATTGTTCTCAAGCATAGAAAGTTCTTTGGCGACATTTAGTATGAGGTAATATTCTTTTAATACTACATTTTGACGTTCGCCAATTTTGGCGAGCGTTAAAATATAATCTCTTCCCTCTTTTAAATCGTATTTGTTTATGCGATCTTTAATCCAATTGGAAAAATCTCGTTTTACTTCCAAAAATGCATGTAACTCACGTGCGTTAACGGTTTGAACTAATTCACCATCAATTTCAGTTTGATTTATATTAATTAAATATTGCGCCATAATTCGGCTCCTATGCAGTTAGACGTTTGTTAATGACACTCAAAAAGAGTGCCGGGCGCTAACAAACACGGTGCATAGTCCGTCGTTATGCTTTCCCCATAAGGGTATTGTATAGCATAACTACACCCGACGGGATCATTATATGCGTGTAACATATAATGAGTCAAAGCTTTTAATTGGCGGAAAAAGATTGTTTCGGCAACCAATCCGCTATGCATTTAAGGTGTTTGTTAGGCACCTGATTCGACAATAGACACATTGGGTCTATATTGTCAAGCACTTCTTGATACAAAAGATGCCCATTGCTCCAAAAGAACACGCCGTTGCTCTAAGAAGTCTGTTCGCATGTAAGCTTTTGTCACTGAATTACCAACTGAATGCGCAAGAACAGATTCTGCAATTTCAAATGGTGTTGATGTTGTCTCCGCTATCCAGTCACGAAGACTCGATCTAAAACCATGAGGTCTATAATCAAAGCCTTTGTCTTTCATGAATTTAGAAAGCGTTGCATCAGAAATTGGTTTTCCTTTAAGCCCCGCAAATAGAAAGCCCTTTTTTTCAAAAGGCAGAGTTTTTTCAATCACTTTCATAGCTTCACTACTCAGTGGCACACGAAAGTCTGAAACTTTTCCTACAATACCTTTCATATTTTCTTTGGGTATGGTCCATATATTTTTATCAATCTGCTCAAGACGCAAATAGCGCAATGGATATGATCGAGCACCTGTCAAAATTAGTAATTTTAGTGCTAAATTTGAAAGGATATTATCCTCTAAGTTGTGATAAAAATCTGGAAGTTCTTGCCAAGGCATAGCAGGAATATTCGTCGATGTCGCACGTGATTTTCCTAAAAGAGCTCGTGCTTTCATACAAGCCTGTAGGTCAACATCTAAGCCAAGAGCAGCAGCATATTTCAAGCAAATATTGATACGATTCAGTGCTTTTCGCGCTGTATCTGCTTTTTCATGCCAAAGTGGAGCAAGAACATTGCGAATGATATTGGCTGTCAATTTTTCTATAGATAATTTGCCTATGTGTGGAATAACGTGCAACTCTAATGGAGAAAACCAACGACCATTTTTCCCTTCATTTTTCAACTCTGCTTTTTTGCTTTCAAAAGCCGCTTGCGCAACTTCTTGAAAGATATTGCTTTGCTGTTTTAAAATAGTCTGTTCTCTAAAAACAATAGGATCATTACCTTCTTTAAGAATATCACTATAATGCCTAGCAAGTTCGCGCGCTTCTTTTAAAGAAAGCTTTGTAACAGGACCAAGCCCCATTTCACGGCGCTTATTGTGGTGCGTATAGCGAAAAAACCAAGAACGCGTATTGTCTTTTCGAACATTTAACCATAGCCCCGCCCCATCACAATACTTACCCTGTGGAGACGTCTTTACGAATGATGCTGATAACCGGTGAATCGCCCTCACTTAACACCCCCTCTCGTCCACCTTTTCAGGCATTGCCCCTCCACCTTTTTTGGTCCACCTTTTAGACCACCTTTAATTTCTGATTTGAGATTTTTTCTTTAATACTTATTTTTTTTATTGGAACATAAAAAATTATATACATCAATATGGTCTTGCACATCTTTATACTATTTGATTCTTGCTAATAAAGCCTGCTCTGCCGCGGCAATGAACACATCTTATAGAACACCCAAAAGCCAATCTTATCACCAGCAAACACTTGGCAATATTGTTCAAGAAATCGCACAGCGTAATGGTTATACCGCAAAGGTTGACCCTTCTCTTGCGAAAATTGTTGTGCGTCATATTGATCAAACAGCTGAAAGTGATATGGCTTTTGCCGCCCGCCTTGCAGAGGAATATGATGCGGTAGCAAAGCCTGTTGATGGTAAGCTTGTCCTTGCCAAACGGGGGGAAGGCAAAGCCATCACCGGCGAGACACTTCCCGTAGTGGTTCTTCATGAGAAACAGTGCACATCTTGGGATTTTAAATACAGCGCACGGGATGAAGCAGGTGCAGCCAATGGTCTAGAAACCGATGGTGGTGAGGACCAAAAAGCCGCAGCAGATGCACGTGCACCAGAAGAGATAGAGGAGGATGAAAATACCATCCATATGGATGAAAATGATCTACCAGAACCATCTGAAGCAGAGAGAGGAGAAAAAACAGAAAAAGAAGCGGAGAAGCAAAAACAAGAGAAAAAAGGCGGCGTTATCGCAACCTATTATGATATCCGCAGTGGTGAAAAGAAAGAAGTCAAATCCGGTCATTCACCGTTTCATGAACTCAAATATACCTACCATAATCAATCAGAGGCTGTTGCAGCTATTGCTGCTTATCGTAACAAATCGTCACGGGGTAAATCTTCTTTCTCCTGTGATATTGGTGGTGATCCCTTTGTGCAAGCAGAGGCAAAGCTTGTTCAAGAGCCCCCTTTCCGTCCTTATATACCAGCAGAATGGCGTATCAAAAGCGTCAAGCACAAGCTTGATAAAACGGGTGGTTACACCACAAAAATAGAGTGCGAACTTTTTGATGAAGGACAAGAAGACGCCGCTGGAAATGTTGCAAACACAACGCCAGATAAGGATGATACTCTTGATCCAAATGCTCCACAAAATACATATGATGAAGGCGAAGGCGTCATCCATATGGATGAAGGAGATATATAAGTCAAATTAGCAAAAATATTAAAAAAGTGAGGAGAAGATCAAGATGCTTCTTCTAACACTGTTTGTTTCTCAGAATCATTTTGAACAGGAGTTAAACTGATTTGCAAATCTAAAGCACTCAAAACACTGAGAAAAGTAGAAAGCCGTGGGTCACCTTTGTCACTTAAAGAACGATAAAGGGACTCTCTTGATAGCCCTGTATTTTGAGCAATTTTACTCATCCCTTGGTTTTTTGCTATTATGCCAAGAGCATGTGCAAGATATTTACTATCCTTGCTTTCAAGAGCATCTTGTAAAAGAATTTTCTGCGTTTCAGGCGTTTTGAAATATTCGCTTGTATCAAATTTGGTGATTTCCATTTTTTATTTCCTTTACTAATTGAAGAGCTTTTTCAATATCTTTTTGCTGAGTAGATTTATCGCCACCATTAAGTAATAAAATGATCTCTTTTCCTTGTTTGAAAAAATAAACACGATAGCCTGGTCCGTGATTTATTTTTAATTCTCCAATCCCACGGAAAAATTTTGCATTACCAAGAAACCCTGTTTCTATTCTTGCAATCCGTGTAACAACATGTGCCTGCGCAATCTTGTCTTTTAAAGAATCTAGCCATTTCATAAAGTATTTTGTTTTATGCACTGTAAACATTTGTAACTTATAAGATACATAACAGACAATGTCAAATATATTCTTATGTTCCAGTGAAAAAGCTACATAAGTTTTAATAAGCCGTCTTTTCGAAGAGGAAAAAGATTCACTTTTTAATCCAGCTCTGCCTTGTGCGGAGCTTTTTTTATGGAGAAACCTATGAGAAAAATATCATCAGAAGGATTAGCACTGATTAAACAATGGGAAGGCTTGCGTCTAAACGCCTATAAAGATGCCATTGGTATATGGACCATTGGTTATGGACATACAAATTCTGCTGGAAAACCCTTTGTTCATAAGGGCATGACAATCACTGAAGAGCAAGCAGAAGAGTTTCTTTGCCATGATTTGCAACAATTTGAGAATACTGTTGAACGAGTCGTTCAAGTTTCCTTAACAGACGAACAATTCGCGGCACTCGTGTCCTTTTGTTATAATGTAGGAACAGCAGCCTTTTGCAATTCGACACTGTTAAAAAAACTCAATCAAGGTGAATATGAAGCAGTGCCCTTTGAATTACAAAAATGGACCAAAGCGGGTGGAAAGCGCCTTCAAGGTCTCGTACACCGACGTACAGCAGAAGCAGGCTTATGGGCAAAAGGCGCTTATGTTTCCTCCAATTATCAACCAGTAGAAACCAAACAGCCAATGGGGATTTTCAAAGCAGAAGCCCTTGCCCCAATCATTGGTTCTTTCTCAGGACTTGGAGGCTTGTTAGCGGGCAATGGTCCTATCCAATGGGCATTAGCAACCATTATGGTCTTAGCCGCCTGTGCCGGTCTTTTCTGTGTCGCCAAACGCTTTCAGGAGCACAAATTATGATCTTATGGATGAAAAAAAATCTGATGCTAACAGGTGCGGCTTTAGCCGCTTTTTTTATGATTGTAGCAAAAGCTTTTGTTCTTGGCAAAAAAACTGAACAGCAAAAGCAAACAGAGAAGGCTTTAAAGACTGCAACAACACGGCTTGAGGTGGAAAATGAAATTAATCAAAAAAGTGATGCTGATGTGCGTACTGATCTCTCTCACTGGTTGCGCGACAAATAAAGTTGCTTCTTCTTGTGTGGGTTGGTTGCCGATATATTTGCAGCGCCAAGATTTAAACGCCATCAGTTCAAACTTAGCAAGAGAGATCTTAAAGCATAACAAGCAAGGTGAATATTTGTGTGGGTGGAAACATGGCTAGAAAAAACACTAAAAAAACTGCCGCGCTTACAGAAGCAGAAAAAGAAATGCTTCAAGAAATGATCATCACCTATCAAAATGTAAAAATGATGTCTCGTTTTATGAAGTGGATAGCCTTCTTTCTCTTTTTACTCATCCTTGACTTTGCTCGGATTATGGATGCAATAGACAATGTTTTTGCACACTTAAAACAGTGGTTTTCGAAAAACTAAAAGCTTTATTCCCTCCCCATTTTTGGAAGTGGGAAGGGATATGTTTTTGTTTAAGCGGCTTTCACAATAGGATTTTCTAAATTTGGAGCATAAGCTTTTAAAAAAGGATCTATAGCCGTAGGAAACTCTGAAGCTCCAAAGTCTGTAAGAACTGCTAGAATCTTTGTAATATTTGGCACGTCATCTTGAAGTTTCAAAATCAAAGCTTTTTCTACAATGCCCATGACTTCAACCAATGCCTTACAGTCTTTATCTCCAATGCCTTGATGGTTAGAAAATTGAGATAGCGCCATCCACAAATCACATAAAAAATCGATACTGGTATTCATTGCACATCTCCATGGATTTGTTCTCTCAAGCAAGCCAATCCTCTGGATGTGATTTTGGTTGAAGGAAGCACCTTTTCTGTGCCATCGGGTCTTTGAATAGTAATAGCAGGGCAATCCATCAAACCTTTCTTGATCTTATCCTGATAGGGTAACAAAGGACCACTTGGAGCTCTTCGATAGACCCAATCATGTTTACGCAAGTAATCGGTTAAGTCCTTAGGTCGTACTTCAAGCATCTTTGCGGCTTCAATCAAACCAAACAGACCATCAGAGCGTTTTAAACCATCAAGCGCCTTTGCTTTGGGTTCTAACTTAGCAATTACATGATCTTTCTGCTCGATTTGACTTTGTAAGTGATTCAAGAAACCAATCATTGCTTGAGGACTTGAGTAGTCAATCTGAGATGTTGTAATCTGCTTTTCCAATTCTTGCCAACGGTCAATAATTTTTGCTCGTAAAGCAGTGCTGTAACCTGAGACGAGGATTAAACACTCACGCTTGGGGAGATGGTAGCAAGGACGACTTTCACCTTTTGCATCAACGTAACTACCGATAAAATCAACCACCCCAAATTTGGGGGCGTTAATTTCTTCAAGCATTTGCTTAATATCGCGCATAACATGATCATGTCTTTTGTTACATAATTCGGCGATTTCACGACTAGACATAGTCTGAACCGCTGCACTACTATTAGCAGTGTTTCCCACAGTTTCTATAAAAGTATTCATGATAACTCCTATCGATTAAAGGTTTTTCATTGACACTCTATAAAGAGCGCCGGGTGCTGAAAAACACGGTCGATAGTCCGTCGTTACGCTTTCCCCGTAAGAGTATTGTATAGCGCAACCACACCCGACGAGAGCATTATATGCGTGTAACATATAATGAGTCAAAGCTTTTAATTGGCGGAAAAAGATTGTTTCGGCAATCTGTCCGCTATCGATTTAAGGCGTTTTTCAGGCACCTGATTCGATACTAGACACATTGATGCCATATTGTCAAGCAACAAAATAAATAAATTACGCAAATAATCTGTTGCCTTGGGCTTTAGTTCTGTAATCAGTAGCCGCTCATTTAAGGAGAGAAGCGGATGTTTGTCGCGGTAGTTTTATCATCAAATCTTCTAATCCGTTGTGTGGTGAAACTGTTGGTATGTTTACGAGACTTTTAAAGGTTTTTTCACAACAGGATTTAGAAGTATTCAAAGAAATGTTAGAAGCGATTATAGAGAAGAAAAGCCAAAAAAATATTCGTGTTGCGGAGGAATGTTAGAAAATCCTATTCCCTAACCTTTATTCACGTATCCCGCACCTTAAAAAAACATATGGAAAATCAATAAGTTATGTATACTTAAAGATTGAATGGCGGAGAGAGAGGGATTCGAACCCTCGATATGGTTTCCCATATACACGCGTTCCAGGCGTGCGCCTTCAACCACTCGGCCACCTCTCCAGAAGTCTGCACTATACCCAGAAAGAAATAACGTGCAAGCTTAAACTCATATTCAAAATTCAAAAAAACAACTTTATTGATTAAAATAAGGTAAGATAATGATTAAATAATAAATACATGCTCTCCCATTTAAGAAGCAATTTCTTTCCGTGGATAAGCAATTTTATCATTAACCTCTTACCCCTCTTGATATTCAATAGTCAGCAGGATAAACGACCGAATAAACCTTGTTGTCAACCAATATGACATCACGTTTCATGAGGATAATTAAATAGATGTCAAAAAATTCTCTATAAATTGAAGAAGTGATTAACTCTTTTCACCTTAAAATTTCTATATCATTGCTAAGGGCACGTACAGCGCGTACAGTTTCACACTGTAATGCCTTTCTTGCTAAAATTTTCATGTCTGCAAAACTATGGGTTTGCAAACACGATTTTACTGAAAAAATATCACAGGATATCATAGAAAGTTCATTAATTCCCAATCCCGTTAAAATCATCGCAGCAAAAGGATCTCCAGCCATACCGCCACAAACACTAACCCAACAGTTGTTTTTTTCTGCGCCCTGAATAGTGTAATGAATCATGCGTAAAACCGCTGGATCAAGACTATCAGCTTCAGATATAAGGTAAGGATTTTGTCGATCAACCGCCATTGTATACTGTGTTAAGTCGTTCGTTCCAATTGAGAAAAAATCAACGTGAGCACTCAAAACATCTGCCATAATGGCTGCTGCCGGAACCTCTATCATAATACCAAGCTTTAATTTCGGTGCACCAATATCATTACGAATTTCTTCCATAATCTTTTTCATCGCAAGAATCTCTGAAACAGACATAACCATCGGAAACAGAATCCATAAATCTCCGCCCTCTTTTGCTGCTCGATGCAAAGCACGTAACTGAGGAACCAAAAGATCACGCCGACGTAATAAAAGTCGTATTCCCCGAACACCTAAAAAAGGGTTGTCCTCTTTCGATAAATGCAAATGTGTAACCTGTTTATCCCCACCGATATCGAGCGCACGGATAATCAACGGCTTATCTCCTACCGCTGTAATCATTGCTCTATACACATCAAATTGTGCTTCTTCACTTGGAATATGTGGACTCTCTAAAAACAAAAATTCTGTACGCATAAGGCCAATGCCTTCTGCTCCTAAATCTAGGGCAAGAGGAACCTGATGTGCATAATTGACATTAGCCATGACACGAATCCTTTGGCCATCTGTCGTTTGCACTGGTAATCTCCATACGCGTCTCTCACTGTCACGCTTTTGCGTAACAATGCTTATCTGCCTTTGAACATCTTCAACATCTGCAGAAGCAGGATTAAGGTAAATGAACCCATTATCGCCATCAATAATAGCTTGAACATCACATTCAAGTGACAAAACATCAGCCCCCATAGCAACAACCATTGGAAGACCAAGAGTACGCGCTAAAATAGCTGTATGAGACAGAGGACCTCCCCATGCTGTTGCTAACCCTTGCACTTTTGTACAATCAAGCTGAGCGACATCAGAAGGAGACAGATCATCTGTAACAAGGATAATACCATGTGGAATATCATTTAAATAAAATGATTTATATGATGGATTGATTTCGCCTAGAACACGACGGCCAACGTCAATTAAATTTATCGCGCGCGCCGCTAATAAAGCGTTATCTACCTTAGAAAACATATCCGCAAATTGTCGAACCGCTCTATCCCAAGACCAAGCAACACCATGGCCTTCTGCCATAAAACGAAAAGCTTGCGCTATCAGATTTTCATCTTCAAGCAAAACCATTTGTGCAGAAAAAATCGCGGCAGAATCTGCTCCCATACGCGTTGTAATATCAGTAATAACTGATGCCATCTTATGCTTTGTTTTTGTAAGAGCATTTTCAAGACACGCCGTGCCAATTGCAAAATCAACTGGCTGATCTGTTATGGAAATATTATTTTCCCTTACAACAAAAATCTTGCCAAGAGCTAACCCTGAACTTGCTCCAACACCAGAAATACCTTTTTGACCAGAACATGGATACCAACTGTGAAAAGCTTGAGATTGAGATTCCATTTCTCTCATCATACACTTTTCACTTATGCTTACTTTTTTTGCGACAGAAATTGCATCGTTAAGAAGTTGCACACCCTCAGCAGCATCCGTCGAAAAAATCAAAACATCACCGTTTTTTGCTCCTAACTGCAATAAACCAACTAAATTTTTCATTTCAACAGCATACTGACCATGGCGCACTCTGATAGAGTTTTGAACCTTTTTTGCAAAATCAACCCAAAGAGAAGCTGGTCGAGCATGAAGACCACTTGGATAATCTAAAGTCCATTCTTGGCAAACTGAAAGATCACCAATAAAAGTCTTCCCTATCTTTATATCCTGACCCAATAGAGTTGTAACAATCTGTTGTTTATCTGTCGTTGTTGAAAGGACTTCAAGCCGTTTCTTATCAAATAAAAGAGGCGTTAATTGTTTGCAAATCTCTTTATATCGATCTGGACACGCAGCAATGGCAATAACCAAATGCGCCTTCTTTCCCTTCCGCCACTCAACACCAGCCGGAATCTGTATAACAGCAACGGCATCTCTCATAATCAAATGACGATTTTCAACCATTCCATGGGGAATTGCTATACCGTTCCCAAGCCAAGTATTCACAATGACCTCACGTTGCAGCATGCTTGCCAGATAACGTTTGTCAACCGCACCAACCTGTACCAGTAATTCAACAGCAGCACGAATTACATCATCTTTATGATCAAAAGCAGCGGCAAGTTGTACAGATTTGATAGACAAGATTTCATCTTCGTTAAAATCTGTATTTATTGCTTCTACTTCCTCACATCTCATGATGAACTGAAACTCCCTCACGTTTGCGTATAAATTTTTCTGAGAAACTCTATTTCAAAGCTGTATTTTTCAACATACAACATATAAATAACACTGAGACTTAATAAGTAACACTGGAACTTTCCTATGTTGTACAGAAGATAATTTGAACGGAATACCTTTCCAATATGACCCATTAAATAATTGGATATTACGCGTCTATTAATTTCCTAAAAGTGCCATAATTAAATCTGACTTCCACTCTTTATTTCATGAAGATAAATACCCCAATTTTTGCACACCAAATTACTTGAAAAACCATTTTTAAAAGGACCTCATTCTCTCAAATTATTCGGTATAACTTGTTCTTACTCCTCATATAAGAAAACAGAATATCCCCAAACCCCTACAATCTTATCTTACTTTCTATCCTCCTTAAAAATTGAGCAACCTCTATTTTCTTTCCTCTAACGCGTTAATGATCACCACGTAACACATATAACCTCTCTTTTAAGGCTACAGGGTAATAAATATCTCGCAACATAGAATTTCAAGATACAACCTTGATCCCATCATAGAGCTCTTTTTTCAATACACATTCTAATCGTAAAACTTTCTTTATTTGATTGTTTATCCAATATGTACATCTAAAAAACAATATTCCCTCTTGAGAAAAAAATCAAATAAACCCCCATACGCAACCCTCACTTCTAAAGATTTTGAAAAACAAGATTAATAAAGACGTAAAGTGAAAAGTGCTTTTATCTTAAACAAAATTCTACTCTTATACTTATAAGCTTGTTTTCATAATGCTTCATAACAGATAGATCAAAACACTCTTAGCTGCTTGTACATCTGTTATTTCTACCTTATCAAATTACGCTCCCTCCATAGCACAAATGCACTCTCGAGACTAAAATCCCTCAACACACATACTCTACAAAATAGCTTTGATAAACGCTCCCCTACCCTCTTTACATAGGGCTTTCTTTTGTAAGGAGAGTGCCTTACTAAATCCCATAATCATTTAAAGAATATGATAACTATCACTAATAACCATAAACTCCCTCATCTTCAGCAAAATGTGCGGTAAACTTTCTCATAATACTTATATTTTCAGTACAAATGAAATATAATATCAATTTTTTAGTTATTTAAGAGAAAGGTTTTTCTAGATTCCGCTTTTTCATTGTTCCTACATTACCAAATTGTACTATATCATCAATACAAAAAAAGGAAAGATAGCGTTTCCTATCTTCCCTTTCTAAAACTCATAGCCTCACAACCGAAATTCAACAAAACAGCGGCTTATTGGCAGAGAATACTATAAATTACTTTTGTGTCTCTACAATGGGAATAACCGAGACATAAGAACGATTACTCGCCTTCCTTTGAAAAGAAACCGTCCCTTTTGATAGGGCAAAAAGAGTGTGATCTTTTCCAATACCAACATTGTCACCAGGATGCCAGCGTGTACCGCGTTGGCGAACAATAATATTTCCAGCGATAACGCTCTCACCGCCAAATTTTTTAACACCAAGACGTTTCGATTCTGAATCGCGACCATTCCGTGAGGAACCACCAGCTTTTTTATGTGCCATGGACGTTCTCCTTTAATCTTTTTTACTCTCTGCTGCTACGGCCGCTTTCTTCTTCGGTGCGGACTTTTTCTCAGCAGTTTTTTTAACTGTTTCCTTAACAGAAGCTACTGCTTCTGTTTCTTTTGTTTGTTCTTTTAATACAGTCGCTTTTTCTTTAATTGGTTTTGCAACTGCTTTTTTAGGCTTTGCACCACCCATTAAAATTTCTAAAATACGAATGGTTGTCAGCTCTTGACGATGACCCCGCGTGCGTTTCGAATTTTGACGACGACGCTTCTTAAATGCGATAACCTTACGCCCACGCACTTGTTCTATAATCTCAGCAGTCACTAAAGCATCAGCAACAGTAGGTGCACCAATAACGGTGTTACCCTCTTGCTCAGCCATTAATATATCACTGAATTCAACAACATCACCCGCATTGCCAATAATTTTTTCCACTTTCACCACTTGGTTAGCAACAACGCGGTATTGCTTACCACCGGTTTTAATGACTGCGAACATTTCTTATCCTTCCGTTCATTCCAGCTCTTATTTCTACCTTATCAATAAGGGAAATAGGCTGCTTTTTATTCAGTCGTAGTTCACTTAAAAAGAAGGATAAACACCCTTCTCCAACACAAATATGCGCAGATTTCTCCGCGCTTGCATTTCGTATATGACGGAATTTCTATTCTCTGTCAATAAAGTCCCATAAAAAAGCAAAAAATGGTTGTACTAAAAGCAATTGAAGGTTATCTACCCACCATATACTTAAAGAATATGAAATTTATCGCACTTTTATACGGAGAGATGGCTGAGTGGTTGAAAGCACCGCACTCGAAATGCGGCATAGGGGCAACTCTATCGGGGGTTCAAATCCCTCTCTCTCCGCCAAATTCTCTTGAAATAAACTTCTTGAGCCCCTCTTATTCTGCGCGTTTGGCTTGAATATGCGCCAATAACCCCAATGTTGAGCTATCGCGTCTATCCGCTTTTTTTTCTCCATGTAGTATTGCTAACAATTCATTGGCTAATTCTTTACCAAGCTCAACACCCCATTGATCAAATGAATTAATGTTCATCAAAATACCTTCAACAAAAATACGGTGCTCATAAAGTGCAATAAGGCGACCAAGTGAAAAAGGTGTTAGTAAATCCTGAACCAACATAATACTAGGGCGATTTCCCTCAAAACTTCTATGACGTGCTAAATTCTTTGCTTCACCTTCATCAATTCCATTTTTTACAAGAATACGCCAAGTATCTTCAACACTGCGTCCCTTCATTAAGGCCTTTGATTGCGCCAAGCAATTCGCTACCAACATGTCATGCATATGATGTAAATTACATTCATGCCCCTTGATAAATAAAATAAATTCCACGGGAATAACATCTGTTCCTTGGTGCAAAAGCTGAAAAAAAGCATGTTGACCATTTGTCCCTGAATTACCCCAAACAACTGGACCACTTGAAAAAGTTAAACGTTCGCCACTCAAAGAAACCTGCTTACCATTCGATTCCATATCAAGCTGTTGCAAATAAGCCGGGAATTGCGCTAAACGCTGTTCATAAGGAATAACAGCACGCGATGAATAATCACAAATGACACGATGCCAAAAACCTAAAAGTGCAAATCGAATAGGAATATTTTTATGCAAAGGTGCGGCTCTAAAATGTTGATCCATCTGCAAAGCGCCTTTAAGAAACTGGCGAAAATTCTGCCCCCCTATTGCCAACATAACAACAAGACCAATAGCAGACCAAATCGAATAGCGCCCTCCAACCCAATTCCAAAATCCAAAAACTCTTGAAAAATCTATGCCTAATTCTGCAACTTTATCAAGCGCACTCGAAACCGCAATAAAATGCATGCAAACAGCTTCTTCCCCTAAATGTGAACAAATCCATTGACGGGCAACTTGCGCATTTGCCATTGTTTCAGCCGTTGTAAAGGTTTTAGAGGCAATAATAAACAGCGTCGTTGCTGGATTCAAAACAGAGAGAATATCAGCAATATGTGCACTATCAGCATTAGAAACAAAATGACAATGCGGGCCATCATGATAAGGTTTTAAAGCATGTGTAACCATTGCCGGTCCAAGATCAGAACCGCCAATGCCAATATTGACAATATCGGTTATCTTCTCACCACTCTTTCCCTTATAGCTACCATCTCGCACACTTTCAGAAAATCTTTCCATATCGTTGAGAACAGCTTGAATGTCTTGAATAACATCATGACCATCTAACATAAAAACTTCATCAGCAGGCAAACGTAAGGCAATATGAAGAGCAGAACGCTTTTCCGTTGTATTAATAGCTTGACCTAAAAACATTGCTTCACGCCTGCCTAATACATCTGCCGCAATTGCTAAATCATCTAAAAGTTGCAATGTTTTAAATGTTACACCACATTTTGAAAAATCAAAAAGAAGGTCATCAAGCCTCAAAGAAAAATGGCAAAAACGCTGCTCATCTTCCTCGAAATGCCGGCGAATATCATAAGCTCTATCCTTTATTGCATGCCTCTTTAAGGCGTTCAAAGTTAGGGCAAAAGCTTTTTCATTTCGAAGTGGAAAACTATCTTCCATGAACGCATCTCGTATAGTTATTGATAACGCCATCTCCAAAAAAATAATCATGAAACAGCGGGAAGATCCTTTATTATTAACCTATTTTTACTGTCCATATGCAAAATAAAGGAATATAAAAGCAGAAAGGTAAGATCCGATAGTGGCATTTTTAAAACAAAAATTAAAAACTTCCAAACTTTTCTCTACCAAATATATTATTCAACTTGGCTGAGTTCTTTTGTTAAACGTACAGCTTCTTCTGCTTTTGTCCTTACAAAACGTCCGAGAAAAAGATAAACCACCGGTGTGACATAAAGCGTAAAAACAGTTGCTAAACCCAAACCGCCAACAATAACCCAACCCAAAGCAACACGTGCCTCTGCACCAGCACCTTTGGCTAAAACCAAAGGAATGCCCCCTAAAAGAGCACAAATCATCGTCATACAAACTGGACGAAGACGAATATTTGCCGCTTCTTCAATAGCTTCACGCACATTTCTCCCTTGATCACGTAATTGATCTGCAAACTCAACAATAAGAATCCCATTTTTAGCCATAACCCCCACCAACAAAATTAAACCTATTTGACTGTAAATATTCAGACTTACTCCACTCAAAAGCATAGCAATAACCGCACAACCAATGCCTAATGGTACAGTCGCCATGATAATAAATCCTGAAATAAAACTCTCAAATTGAGCAGCTAAGACCAATAAAATAATCACAAAGGCTATTCCAAAGACAATCATAAAATTGGAGGATGTTTCACCAAGGGTAGCCGCTTCCCCTAAAGGAACAATATAATTTTCCCCTGATAATAAAGGAGTAGCGATTTTCTGTACAGTCTGATAAGCGTCCCCTAAAACGACACCTGGAGCAAGATTTGCGCTTAAAATAACAGCACTCATGCGTTTTTCTCGTTTTAGTTGAGGTGCAATGGCTTTTTCCTGTAAATGTGCAATAACTGATAAAGGAATGTATTTATTGCTCTTGGTTTTTAAAAAAATATTTTCCAAATCATGAGGATTGTTAACTGGATTGTGCCACGAAGTGAGTTTTACATCATAAGAATGGTCATCGACATAAACGGAACCAATTTTTTTACCATCCAACATTGCTTGCAATGTATTGCCCAAATTGGTGATATCAACCCCTAAATCAGAGGCTTTTTCCCTGTTAATTTCAACAAAAAACTGTGGTTGTGTTTCATCAACAGTAAGCCGTGGACGAATAAAATGTGGATCAGCTTGCAAAGCACTCACAAGCTTATTAGCTATCGGCTGTAATTTTGTATAGTCATTGCCAAGAATTGCAAATTGTAAACCTTGTCCCGTTCCTCTAACGCCTAAAGAATTTCCCTGCACAGCAAACACAAAAACGGCTGGAAACTGTCTCACCTTTGCATTAACATCCTCTAAAATCTCTTGTTGAGAGCGCACGCGCTTATCCCAAGAAGAAAGCAACAAAACCAAAAAAGCTGTATTTGATGAACCACCAATGCCGGCAATAGAATAACTATTCGCAATCTCTCCAGAATCACGTAATGGCTGTAAACGCGTTTCAATCTGCTTCACTTGCTCATTCAAATATTGTGTTGAAATACCTTGTGGTCCAGTAATAAGCAAAAAGATCAACGCTCTATCCTCTGCTGGCGTTAACTCCTGTTGTAATTTCGTATAGCCTCCAATACAAAGACCTGCGAAAATAAACGAAGCCAAAATAACAGCCCAAGGTCTTTGCAAACACTTATGCAAACTATAAGCATACCCTTTGCTAAAAAAAGAACCTAACTTATGCAAAAAAGTAAGATAATGTGCCCCTTCTCTCTCGCTTTCCACATGTCCTTTGAGAAAACGCGAAGTCAACATAGGGCAAAGTGTTAAAGCAACAATGGAAGAAAGAAGGATAGAAATTGCCAATACAAAACCAAATTCTCTAAACAGTCCTCCCACTTGCCCAGGAAGAAACGAAATAGGCACAAAAACAGCAACTAAAGTCAATGTTGTTGCTACAACAGCAAAAAAGACTTCTCGTGTTCCTAGAACCGCTGCTGCTCTGGAACCTAAGCCCATATTACGCCTCCGAACAATATTCTCAAGAACAACAATTGCGTCATCCACCACAAGCCCTGTTGCTAAAACAAGACCTAAGAATGTGAGAATATTTAATGAAAATCCAACAAGGTAAATAGCAGCAATTGTACCAATCAAAGTGACAGGAATAGATAATGCGGGAATGAGCGTTACACGAATATCTCTTAAAAAAAGGAAAATAACCAAAATAACACTGAGAATAGCAATAACCAATGCTACCTCAACCTCATGAAGTGCACTTTTAATAAAAACTGCATCATCACTAATGATATCCATATGGACAGAAGAAGGGACAATACTTTTGAGGTGACTAAGAACTTCTCGAACTCCTTGAGAAATATTAAGGGTGTTGGATTGTGCTTTACGCACAATTCCTAACCCGATTCCCGTTTTTCCATTGACACGAAGAATCACTGTTTCCACATCAGGCGATAAAGTAACATGTGCAACATCACCAAGATACACATGCGGTTTTAAAGCAACTTGTTCAAAAGCTTCTGGTGTTGTTAAACGCGCGGTAGCACGTACAATTAAAGTTTGCTTAGAATTGCGTAATGACCCTACTGGTACATCCGTTGTCATATCCGCAAGAGCACGTGAAATATCCGCTACAGTTAAGCCATAGCTGGCAAGCTTTGCTTGATCAACATCAATTTGAAAAATCTTCGTGCGTGCACTATCAACCTGCACATCACCAACACCATCAACAGCAGAAAGCGCATTAACAATTTGATCGTTTACAACTTCTGTTAAATCATCAATACTCATCGTTGGTGAAGTGACAACTAAATACATCATTGCAGCAGCATTCGAATCTGCTTTAATAATCAAAGGGGTATCGGCGTTTTTGGGTAAAGAATAAGCAATACGAGAAAGGGCATCGCGAATATCAGATGCTGCAACATTCAAATCAACACCGACATTAAAATTAATCTCTACACGGGAACGACCAAAAGAAGAACTTGAAGAAATTGTTTTAACACCTGAAACACGAGAAACAGCATCTTCGATATTTTTTGTAACTTCACGATCAATTGTTTCTGCTGATGCACCAGAAAAAATCGTCATAATAGTTAGCACAGGAATATCAACATCTGGCAATTCGCGAACATCAACGTTCAACCAAGCAGAAAACCCCGCAATCATGATCATGGCATTTAAAACAAAGGTAAAAACTGGCCTGCGAATAAATAAGGCAATGAAACCGCCTTGCTCTCCCTGTGTTGTAGGGGGGGTCGTGCTCAATTCCTGACTCATTGTATATCCTGCCCATGAAGCGCTGATAATTGCTGTTGATGGGACTTTAAATCATCAAAAGTAACTCTACTTCCTGGATAGAGCATCTGTACTCCTTGAATGACAACTTGATCCCCATTCTTTAAGGGCGCTTTCACAAACACCTGGTCTGCTTTATGCTGAAGAATGGATACTGGAATCGCTTCTACTGTTCCTTCTCTTACACGCCAAACAAATGACCCTTTACTGTTCCACTGAATCGCAAGAGGATTAACGACAGGAAAAGCACCACCGTGGAATTGAAATGCAATAGAAAAAGACATGCCTGAAAGGAGCGTATTTTTTTCATTCTTGATTTCAACCTGAACATGAAGTGTACGGCTTTCTGGATCAATGACATTATCAATCGCATAAATATGACCAACAAAAGTTTTATCGGGCTGTGCCGTTAATGTTGCTGTTACTTCATCGCCTTTATGAATATACGATGTATATCGTTCAGGAACCCATATATCGACTAAAATACGTTCTCTGTTTTCAATGCGACCTATTATAGTGTTAGAAGTAACAGCATTCCCTCTATCAAAGGGCAAAATACCAACAACGCCGCTGATTGGTGCACGAATTGTTCGCCGATCAAGCGCTAAAGTCGCATCACGCAAAACCAAATTTGCGTTATCCAACTCCAAGCGTGCGGTAATTTCTTGAACTTCCGTTGCTGTCTTGCTAGAACGTAATTTAAGAATACGCGAAAATGTTAATGCACTATTATCACGTTGGACTTTTGCTTTTTCAGCCGTTATTTCCTCCTTTTTAGAATCAAGTTTTGCAATTGCATCACCCTCTTGCACTTTTGTACCAGCTGATACAAAAAACTTATCAATAACCCCTGATGACCAAGGGGTTAACTCTACCGCAGCGAATGCTTTTCCACTTCCAAGCGCATTCAATTGTTCATAAAAATCTTGAACTTTTACAACATCAATAACAACCTTTGTTGGCGGTCTTCCCGTTGACGCTTTTAAGATTTTATGCGATGCATCTGTTGTTTTATCCACTACAGGAATGGGGTGTTTTGAACTCTGTTTCCCTGCCCAATAAGTAACCATCAAAACGACAATGAAAAACATCAGTGGAAAAATCTTTTTTGACAACTCCATACATCTACCCTTGCTGTGCCATTATAATGCGCTCATTCGTCTCAAACAGTTTTCAACAGTCACATCCGAGCTCGACAATAAAAACCGAATTGCAGGCAGTGCATCTTGCTCCCCACCGCGAAAAACATATTTCATTCGTACTTGATTATCTTGCATAGCTTAAAGCGTCAAGTTAACTATCATTCATATTGAATGATCCTGTCTACAGAACAAAAAGAACCCGACACAAAACCATCAGAAATCAGAAAGATACGACAACCTTTTTAAAAATGTATAAAAAACATAAAGACAAAATTTCTATTTCCACTAAGTTTCACTTGCAATTCCTTAAGGAAACGATTAGGAAACCTCTTATCTTGATGATATAAAAAATTGAAAATTATGCACCCGTAGCTCAGCTGGATAGAGCACCAGACTACGAATCTGGGGGTCAGGAGTTCGAATCTCTTCGGGTGCGCCATATATCAATAAAATAAACGGATTCTATAAAAGTCCAAAAATTTTGAACTCTTTGATTCTTTGAACTTATTTTCCTATCTATCTTGAACTTTTTTGTAGCTTTTTGATCACTTATTCTTAATACGGTTTTCTTGGAGTATTATGATAATTGTTTAATGATAATAACTGCATATCAATAAGTATTTCTACTTTTTCTAAATTGACCTTAGATCTTGAAGTAAACAGTATAGCAAAATCTACATTGTAATAAACCTTGAATGAATTAATAATTTATATAACTTAAGGTAGAGAATAAGTTCACTTTATTGGATCACATCTCTGCCATAATATGAGAAAGCTCTTTTTTGTTTATTCGAATGAGTTGACCAGTGCATGCAAAATCTTGATGACTATTCTTAAGACAAAAAGCAGAGATCTCAATACACTTTTTATTTGAAGAGAAATACACGGGATCGTATATATAACGTATTCAAGAATGGGATTAACAGCTTGGTTATTGTATAAAATGGATATCTTTTCTACGCTCATAGTTGTGCTAGCCGGCACCGTCATATAATTATTCACCCCCCAACTATTTGCCAGCTCCTAATGTTGCGACAAATCTTGCACTAAGACGATTCATTAAAGGCATTTTTACTCTTTTTTTTAGAATTTTTATACACACGCCAGCCCCGCTTATGACATGCAAATACGTGAGATGAGATGAGATGAGATGAGATGAGATGAGATGAGATGAGATGAGATGAGATGAGATGAGATGAGATGAGATGAGATGAGATGAGATGAGATGAGATGAGATGAGATGAGATGAGATGAGATGAGATGAGATGAGATGACAATATTCGGGGGTATAATACAAGTTAAAAATTATTATTTATCTTTATAAATCAATATATTGTTTATAAATTTACTAACAAACCAACCATCTCATTCACTATGATGAAACTGTCGTTTTAAATATTTTCTTTCTAGCTCTTCATAAAGACCAGCAATAAACAGCAAGCTGCTAGATTATATAAAAAATTTACACTTGTCCAAATTGAACCTACGATAGATACCTTTTTATTAAGACAATTATCCTGAAAATCATAAAAATAGGAAAATCTTAGCGAGTCACTTGTATATTTGTAACAACTGATTTTAGCTTTTCTCTATCAGATTAAAGAAGATTGGCCAAAATTCCTTAATTGTATAGATTGGTTGACTTTATTTGAGTTCTACTGAAAATAATAATTTTTCTTATAAATGAGCAAAAAAGAGTCCATAGCTAAACTACCATGTGTTTATTGGAATAAACTTTGAATTCACCAAAGTTTATAAAACCCAATTTTTTATAAATGCCAATTCCCTCGTGAGAGGCTTGCATACCAATAACATGACATTTTAAATGCTCAATAGCAATTTTTGTCATTAATGTCCCAACACCTCTTTTCTGAAAATCTGGATTGGTGACAATATCATACACCCCACCAACTCCATCCGCTTTAATACAAAAACATATTGCCACAGGATTATTATTTATATAACCAACGAACATATCTACATTAGGATCTTTTTTATAACAGCCACCTATTGTTTCATAAAATATTATCGCCTCCTCATCAAAAGGCTCAAATACTGATGCCATAACATTTCCATAATCTATAAAATCTTGCAGGGATTCAACTTCCTTAATTTTGAAATTATCCAGCATAAAAGTAACATGGGAGTCTATATCTTGTGCTAAAGCCGCCATTCCTACCTCTGTTTCGACATGCTCTAAGCCTATAGATAAGAGAACTTTATCGACGTTATAATGAGACGAATGAGGTCCAACCCACCAAGCTAAAGGCAATTTCTGTACATTAAAGGAATCAATTATAGACTTTGCTTGGTCTACAGGTATAGTTTCTTGTAAATTTTTAGCAGATATAATATTGAATGTGTTTGAAGCAAATGTTGAATTAACAGAAGACACCCCATTTGAAAAATCAACAACCTTCATTTTGGAACACAGTTTTGGTAAAAAACACACCTTTGAAAAAAAATTATTCTCTAACGATAAGTCAATTTTTGATTTGTTGAACATTTGTTTTCCTTATCATTACTCATCATTTCAAATTGATCTTTTAATACTGGGGCTGTAAAAAAATCTGTTAGCTCAAAAATAATACCAAGTTCTTTTAAAGAAGCCTCTATAAGCTGCAAGGCCGCAAAAGATCCAGCTCCAATACTAAAAAAATGATCTTCGGAGGCAATATTGTTTCCCCTCAATTTTTTGAACCTTATGAAAAGCCCCCTACCCATTAAAAATAGCAATAAATCAATTTGTGACGGAAAAATCTCAGACTAGAATCTTTTCTGATACACCATTATATGCTTCTATATGCTTTGTAGCGTTGCTAAATGGCATTATACTTGCTTCATACTTGCTTCTTCTGATTACGAATCAGAACTTCTCTCCAAGATATTGTTTAGATACATCTGATATCTAAGGCGCGCTCACCCCTTTAAAAGGCAATCTTTGAAGGTCTCTTTCACCTCTTAAAATGCAAAAAATATTTTCTTTTGAAAAATCCTTATTAGTTTAACAAAAACCTTTACCATAAAATGGTTAGAACTCTAACATTCCTTCTTAGCAAGATATAGAAAATCTCAACGAAATAAACTGTTTAGAGAATCAAAAAGCTCAACAGAGATCTCTTTTTTGCACAGTCTGTTATCTTTTATAATACCTTCTCTTCCCCATATATGCTATAGGTTCTTTCATCCGATTATAGTACAAATCTTAATGTCAACAAAACTTAAGTAAAGAATTTTGCCATGCCTAAAACAGATATTGAAATTGCTCGCGCTGCTCAGAAACAACCTATTACAGAAATTGCACAAAAAATTGGTATCGCACATGAAAATCTCATTCCTTATGGACATGACAAAGCTAAAATTTCTTCTACCTATATAAAATCGCTTAATAAAAATCAGGATGGTAAACTTATTCTCGTCACAGCTATCAATCCAACCCCTGCTGGAGAAGGAAAAACAACAACAACTGTTGGGCTCAACGATGCCCTCAATCTCATTGGAAAAAAAACAATCGCCGCTTTGAGAGAACCGTCTCTAGGCCCCTGTTTTGGTATAAAAGGTGGTGCTGCTGGAGGTGGTTATGCTCAAGTTGTACCAATGGATGATCTGAATTTACATTTTACTGGTGATTTCCATGCCATTACAGCTGCCCATAATCTTCTCGCCGCAATGATCGATAATCATATCTACTGGGGGAATGCGCTAAATATTGATCCACGTCGCATTGTTTGGAAACGTGTTCTCGATATGAATGATCGTGCGTTGCGCGATGTTGTTATTTCATTGGGTGGAATCACAAACGGTTTTCCACGTCAAACAGGTTTTGATATTACTGTTGCATCAGAAATTATGGCTGTTTTTTGTCTTGCTCAAAATTTGGAAGATCTTTCACAAAGACTTAAAAAAATTATTGTCGCCTATCGTTATGATAAAACACCCGTGACAGCTGCTGATCTCAATGCAGCAGGTGCAATGACCGTTCTTCTCAAAGATGCTATGCAACCCAATCTCGTACAAACAATTGAAAATAACCCTGTTCTTGTTCACGGAGGGCCTTTTGCCAACATTGCTCATGGCTGTAATTCAGTTATAGCAACAAAAACTGCTTTAAAACTCGCAGATTATGTTGTCACAGAAGCAGGATTTGGAGCTGATCTTGGAGCAGAAAAGTTCTTTAATATTAAATGTCGACAAGCCAATATTGTACCGGATGCTACAGTGATTGTTGCAACAATTCGCGCATTAAAAATGAATGGTGGTGTGGACAAAAATAATCTATCACAAGAAAATATTCCTGCCCTACAAAAGGGCGCAGCTAATCTTTTGCGACATATCAAAAATATGGAACATTATGGCATTCCTTGTATTGTCGCCCTTAATCACTTTAATACCGATAGCGACGCTGAAATAAGAACATTACAAAAAATAGTTGCGACAACCGGACATAAGGCTATTGTTTGCAAACATTGGGAAAAAGGGGGAAAAGGTGCTCTAGAACTCGCACAAGAACTCGTTACCTTGATTGAAGAAAAAAAATCCCATTTCAAAGTCCTGTATCAAGATGATCTACCACTTGTTGAGAAAATTAATTGCATTATCACAAAACTCTATGGTGGACGTGGCGCTATCATCCCTGCTCCTATTCTCAAACAGTTAGAATCCTGGGAAAAAGAAGGTTATGGCACATACCCTATTTGTATGGCAAAAACACCCTATTCCTTTTCTTCTGATCCTACTCAATACGGTGCTCCTATTGATTTTGAAATTCCTGTACGAGAAGTCCGCCTCTTAGCAGGTGCTGGCTTTATTGTCATCATTTGCGGAGATATCATGACCATGCCTGGTTTACCACATTTTCCTGCCGCTGAAAAAATCCACCTTGACAAAAATGATCTGATACAGGGACTTTCATAAGCGTATATTTGTAAACTTAATCATGCATTGTAAAGCACTGTATAGTGAAAAAAATAGAATTTTAAAAAGCAATGTAGACAAATACCTTATTTATGTGATATATACTTTTTAGCGTATGTCCTTTCAAGTCTAGCTTTAGAAAGGACGGGTTTTTACCTATTATTTATGACAATAAAACAAAGCAGGATAGATCGTGCAAGTACTCGTTCGTGATAACAATGTTGATCAAGCGCTGCGTGCGTTGAAGAAAAAGATGCAGCGTGAAGGCATTTTCCGAGAAATGAAGATGCGTGGATATTATGAAAAGCCATCTGAAAAACGTGCTCGTGAAAAGGCTGAAGCTGTTCGTCGTACACGTAAACTTGCTCGTAAACGTGCGCAGAGAGAAGGTTTGATCACTAACGGTCGGAATGCTTCAATAAAATAGTGTATTTTTGTTTAAGCGTTCTTAGAATTACATCTGGAATGGTATATGTATAACATCTAAGGGTGTTTTGATATTTTTGTTGCGATTTCCTATCACTTTTTTGTTGTCTTTTGCTTCTTTTCTCAATAGAGGTTCCTTTAAAAACAATATGCTTTCTTGCAACAAGAATCTCATGAGCGCTTATCTTTTTAAGTGGTAAAACGTGAGTATCTTTTAGGATTGTTAGAGGTTGTTGTTGTTAGAATGCATCGAATGTAGAGTGTACTTCTTAATATCACTTTTCTTTACGTGCCAATCTTGTAAGGTTTATTTATTGGCACCAGATATATAGCATTTTTTACATTGCCTAAGCCTATTAAACTACGAGATTAAATTTTCTCATAGTATGTTATTGCTGTATAAAAAACAAACAATCTTCTTCCCTTTAATGATCCAATGATGCGATAAAATTGCGGCTTTTAACATATTGACCTATAATGATATTTTACTGTTTTACACCTTACATTAACCTATCGAATATCGTAAGATTCTCTCATTTAAACGTTGATGTTGAATCAACAAAAATCCCTTTGTAGCTTCCAAGTGGAGTCGTGTATGGGCAAAAATTCTAAAAAACAATGAAAATATTTCTTATAAACCATCTATCTAAATGCAAGAAGTGTCCAACATTGAAAGCTGGCAAACATAATGCATTCTGGCTTATTATGTTCTTCCCATTTTAAAAGATAAAGATTTCTAATCACCACGAGTATACTTAATAAATTGATTTTTCTTAAAAATAAGTTTTTTCGGTCGATCACTTCTATAATTCATTTTATAGATTTTATGAGAAAGTTCGCACGGAATCTTTCGTTGAATTTTATGTTTCTCTATCTTGTTGGTACAAAAAATTGAAGCTAGGTATAAACGGCCATTATATCACCGTACTGTAGAATAATGTGCTCTGGCTCTACCAGTCATGAATCGAAGTTGATCCATGCTCCCAGAGCATAATCTCTGTATTTAGCATTATAGCGTTCCCGACTCATCAGATTGTAGAGCTACCAAAACTATAAAACTTCTACAAAACATTGGTATCGAGAACCACCATCTTTATAATCTTGCAAAATTATAAGTGCGTGCATTATATATTGGCTTGCTCTCAAGAGGCGTGTTTTTTCATTTCAAACTTTCTTATAATAAGTTAATAAAACCATTAAAAAAAGAAATGAATATGTTTCTTATGAAGTTATTTAGTGCAAAGATAGTTCGCTATATTATGAGCTAATAAATAAAATGATAATATGCGTTTATACCTTATATAGCAGTACCCTATTGATTCCATATTGCAGCATTCATAGATGTCGTGGTGAAATGGGCTTGTCAATAATGAGGAATGGCTTTGTGAAATACGTATGTAAATGACAACATGACAATATTGTCTGTTTCATGAAGAAAACGATGTTGTTAAAGAATGTAAAAACGAAAAACGTGAGACAATATTTTTTATCTATCATACAAAAGTTAACACAGCTTACAAGATACTTAACCGTCTTAATAATCAATATTTAACTCAAGCCTACACCTCTATGAGCATTAGAAATTGATATAAAGCTATCTTTCATAAAAAAATCTGCATTAAAAAGCGTACGTTTTTATCTTACTTATCCCATTTTTTGTAACAATTTCTTTGTTGTTTAGACCTCTTTAACCAGCAGTATGCCATAGCTTTAATCAATTCTCGATCTTATCTTCCAATTCGTAGATTACCAAGATATAAAATGAAAAGATAAAAAGGTTTAAGCGTGCAATATCTTCGTTTGTTTCGATCCTTAATGCTTGCATTATATGTTCTAATAGCAAGTGTTTTTGTATTCAATTCATCCCATTTTTTACACGCCCAAACACTTAATAAAAATTTAGGACCCAGTGGTTTACCACTTCCACGGTTTGCTTCCATTAAACCTACCCGTGTTAACGTACGCATCGGACCAGGGAGCAATTATTCTATCATCTTTACCTACAAAAAGCAGGGGTTGCCGATTGAAATTATCCAAGAATATGATCAATGGCGAAAAATTCGTGATGCCGAAGGTGATGAGGGTTGGGTATATCAATCACTCTTATCAGGCAAACGAACCGCTATCACTGTTCCATGGCAAAAAGATAAAACTAAACGACTCATGTTACGCAAAAATCCAACAGACGACGCAGAACTTGTTGCAGAAGTAGAACCCAATGTCATTGTTCATATTCGCCAATGTGATGGATATTGGTGTGAACTGAGCATTAATAATATCCGCGGATGGCTTCCTCAACCCCTGTTATGGGGAATCTACCCCGACGAAAAAATAAAAGATTGATGAATTTTCAAACCTAATGCGTTTAAATCTTGCTTGCTGAACTTTCACTGTTATTATTAGGTTAACTTTTCGGTTTTAACCGGACAATCAGATCAACATGAGAAATTTCCATACCTTCAGGCGGTTGAGGCAAATTCGCAATGATCGGAGCTTGCTCCAAATTGCACGGAATATCAAGAATACGATTTTCGCCTTCTATATAAAAATGATAATGATCAGATGTATTGGTATCAAACCAAGTTTTTGAACCTTCTACAGCAATAATCCGTAATAATCCCGCCTCTGTAAATTGATGAAGCGTATTATAAACAGTTGCTAAAGATACAGGTACACCCAACGTTATTGCCTCTTCATAGAGCTCTTCAGCAGCAATATGGCGGTTCCCTTGAGAAAAAATCATATTCGCAAGTTGCAACCGCTGGCGTGTTGGCCGTAAACCATTTTGACGCAAACATTTTTCTAACATAGACATAGAATAATAACCCACAACCTTCTCACAATCTCTTACAGGCTGTTGCTCTTCATTCAAATTCACATTGTCTGCGCTCACTGTCATGTTAAACCACACTATCTTTTCATTCAAAGAAGGTTAAAATACAAAAAACGGGAACAAGATAATATAATTTTTATTTCACTTCTTAAATAACCATCCATGCAGGATACATAAAAAAGGGCTTTTGTCATTAAAAATGATATAAAATCATTTCCCTCTCTTTAAAATTTGCTCTAAAAGTATGTTGAGAAAAGCGCAGAAGTAAAAATATATGCAAATAAATGGAGTAACAATGGCTGAACAAAAGTCTCGCTACACTTATGAAGAACTTCTAAGCTGCGCTCGCGGCGAAATGTTTGGTAAGGGTAATGCGCAATTGCCTGCACCACCTATGTTAATGATTCATCGAATCACTCAAATTAGTGAAACGGGTGGTGAACACAATAAAGGAATGGTTCGTGCTGAATTTGACATTACTCCAGACCTATGGTTCTTTGACTGTCACTTTATAGGTGACCCAGTCATGCCAGGATGTCTTGGTTTAGATGGTCTGTGGCAATTAACAGGTTTTTTTCTTGGTTGGTTAGGGGAACCAGGGAAAGGAAGAGCTATCTCAACAGGGGAAGTAAAATTATCAGGTATGGTAACCCCGCAAACCAAACTTCTTGAATATGGGATAGATTTTAAACGTATCCGGCGTGGAAATCTGGTCTTAGGAATAGCAGATGGATGGGTAAAAGCAGATGGAGAAGCCATCTATAAAGCAAGTGATTTACGTGTTGCTTTATTTAAAGAAGACTAAAACTATTTCCATGAGAAGAGACATAAACAAGGAGGTATGAATGCGTCGAGTTGTTATAACTGGTATGGGAATTGTCTCCGCAATTGGAAATAATCCTAAAACTGTTTTAACCAGTTTGTATGAAGCAAAATCTGGGATTTCGTACGCACCACAATACGCCGAATTAGGCTTTCGGAGTAGAGTTTATGGAAAACCTGATATTAATATAGAAGAATTGGTTGATCGGCGTGCTTTGCGTTTTCATGGGCGTGGTACGGCTTGGAATCATATCGCCATGGATCAGGCAATCACTGATGCGGGTTTAGAACTTCATGAAGTCTCCAATGAACGCACAGGTATCATTATGGGTTCTGGAGGACCTTCAACGCAATCTATCGTCGAAGCCGCTGATATTACACGCCAAAAAGGTCCAAAGCGTATTGGTCCTTTTGTTGTACCTAAAGCAATGAGTTCTACAGCATCCGCAACACTCGCAACTTTTTTTAAAATTAAAGGCGTAAACTATTCAATTTCTTCAGCGTGTGCTACTTCCAATCATTGTATTGGCAATGCTTACGAATTAATACAATATGGCAAACAAGATCGTATCTTTGCTGGTGGTTGCGAAGATCTAGACTGGACATTATCTGTTTTATTCGATGCTATGGGTGCTATGTCCAGCAAATATAATGACACACCCCAAAAAGCTTCACGTGCCTATGATATCAATCGTGATGGATTTGTTATTGCTGGTGGAGCGGGTGTTTTGGTTCTTGAGGAATTAGAACTTGCTAAAGCACGTGGTGCAAAAATCTATGGAGAAATTGTTGGATATGGCGCGACATCCGATGGACATGACATGGTGGCTCCCTCTGGCGAAGGAGCAGAACGATGCATGCGCATGGCCCTTGCAACGGTAAATAATAAAATTGATTATATCAACCCCCATGCAACAGCAACACCGGTTGGTGATCCTCCCGAAATAGAAGCAATCCGCCGTGTCTTTGGAGAAGGTGATCAATGTCCACCAATTTCTGCTACAAAATCTTTGACGGGTCACTCTCTAGGAGCAGCAGGTGTTCAGGAAGCAATCTATACACTGTTAATGATGAATCATAATTTCATTTGTGAGAGTGCCCATATTGAAGAGCTGGATCCAGCTTTTAGCAATATGCCAATTGTTCGTAAACGTCGTGATCATCAACAACTTAATACTGTATTATCAAATACTTTTGGCTTTGGTGGTACCAACGCAACGCTCGTTTTCCAACGCTATGTGTAAAAGAAGAGTTTTTAGCGGATTGAAAAAGGCATAGTTTTATGGAGAATAATATGAAAAGTTTGATGGAGGGCAAACGTGGCCTTATTATGGGGGTTGCAAATGACCATTCAATTGCTTGGGGAATTGCCTGTCAACTCGCACAAGCCGGTGCTGAATTGGCATTTACCTATCAAGGTGAGGCTTTTGGAAAACGCGTTCAACCACTAGCAGAAAAACTTGGTTGTAAATTGTTGCTTGAATGCGACGTTGAAAAAATTGAAAATGTTGATTATGTCTTTGAATATCTTGAAAAAGAATGGGGAACCCTTGATTTCATTGTTCACGCCATTGGTTTTTCAGATAAAAATCAACTAAAAGGGCGTTACGTTGATGTCACAACGCGCGAAAATTTTAAACGCACAATGGTTATTTCAGCTTATTCCTTTACTGAAATTGCCCAACGTGCTGGTAAACTGATGCCCAATGGAGGTGCACTTTTAACGCTCACTTATGGCGCTTCACAGCAGGTTGTTCCTAATTATAATATTATGGGCGTTGCTAAAGCCGCTTTAGAAGCTATGGTACGCTATTTAGCGGCAGATTTTGGCCCGCAAAACATTCGCGTCAATGCAATTTCAGCGGGACCTGTTAGAACATTAGCGGGGAATGGTATCGCATCTGCGCGTGCAATCTTCTCCTATCAACGCCGTAATGCACCACTGCGCCGTACCGTGAATATTCAAGAAATTGGAAAATCTGCTCTTTACCTACTTTCTGATTTATCATCAGGCGTTACTGGTGAAATTCATTACGTTGATTCAGGCTATAATATTATGTCTATGCCAACACTTGAAGAGCTGAAACAAAGTGAAGAAACGCGAGGAGAATAACTATTTAGCGCTGTTAAAAGTGCAAAAACTCATCATGTATATGACGTTTTAAAAGTATATTGCATGCTTTTTCTAACGCAAATGCTATGAATAATGAGAGATTTTTTGTTTTTAAAATATACGACTGAAACAACGAATCATACTCTACAAACAACAATCTCATACACATATAATCCGTTAAGATGATTGGCTTGTTAATGATCAATGCAATTCATTATTAAGTTTTTGTTGTAATTGCATTATCTTATCTATTTAAATCATTAAAAATATACTGTACCATCATTTTCATTTTTAAATGTCCGGCTGAGTAATGCATTGGCTGCTTCAACAACGCTTTTATCACAAAAGAGAACTTGATAAATTTGCTCTGTAATTGGCATTTCCACTCCGATACGTTGTGCTAATGTATGGACTTCTTTCGTATTTAAATAACCTTCAACAACTTGACCAACCTGTTTTTTTGCTGCTTCTCTGTTTATTCCTTTTCCAAGTAGCATTCCAAAACGACGATTACGCGACTGATTATCCGTACATGTTAAAACGAGATCACCTAAGCCTGTCATCCCCATAAATGTGGAAAATTCAGCACCCATAGCAACACCTAAACGACTAATTTCAGCTAATCCTCGCGTGACAAGAGCGATACGAGCATTTGCTCCAAATCCCATACCATCTGACATACCTGCACCAATAGCAATGACATTTTTGACTGCTCCACCTAATTGAACACCGATCATATCTGAATTTTTATAAACTCTAAAATTTTTGCTACAATGGAAAAGTTGCTGTAGTTCTTCACTAAATTCAGCATCAGAGGCCGCTACCGTAATTGCTGTAGGCAAGCCAATAGCAAGTTCTCTAGCAAAAGTTGGTCCAGAAAAGACGGCTAAAGGAATTTTATCACCTAAAATCTCACGAGCAACTTCTTGTAAAAGACGTCCCGTATCATGTTCTAAGCCTTTGGTTGCCCAAATAATACGTGAATTCTGATCCAAATAAGGTTGGATATTACACAATACTTGACGAAATACATGGCTTGGAACAACAATCAATATATTGCGGCTTGCCATTATTGCAGTTTCAAGCGAAGCTTCAAGCAATAAATTTTCAGGAAATTGAATATCGGGTAAAAATGCCTGATTACAACGATATTTCTGTAATTCTTTGATATGTTGAGGATTATATCCCCAAAGTAAAACACGACGACCGTTACGGGCAAGAGCTATAGCCAAAGCAGTGCCAAAAGAACCGGCACCAATCACTGTCGTTGAAACTGCTTTCATTAAATTTGCTGCTTATTTTCTCAATCTTCAGTTCTCATTGTACACTATTGCTGTAAAGATACTAAAATGAAATATTTTTAATATAAATTCACTGAACTTAAAAGCTCTATTCCTCTACGGCTTCGTCTCATAAAACCTGAGATCTTTTAAAATTCCTCATATTTTCTGTACTAAACTGTATAAATGTCGTTCTTGTCTATTCTATAAATAGATATTTATATCAAATAAAAACTAAAGCAGCACTATATCATCTATGAATTTGCGCATTGCAAAATAAAAATGCATGCAAAATTTAATACCCCGCTAAATAATTGTTCCACTGATACCTCGTGTTAACATCTATCTTATCTCCTGTAAGCATTTTTGTGCTTGATGCTTGCAAAAAGAGCCAATGCTTTCGCACTGGCTCCACAAATTCTTTATTCTTTGTCACTCCTTTACAGAAGTTTACATATTGGGTGCTTTCTCCATGGGCGTTTCTATAGCCGGTGCCTGTTCTACAGGTACTTGCCCCATGGGCATCTCCACAGCCGGTGCCTGCTCTACAGGCGTCTGTCCCATGGGTATCTCCACAGCTGGTGCCTGTTCCACAGGTGTTTGCTTCATGGGCATCTCCACAGCCGGTGCCTGCTCTACAGGCGTCTGTCCCATGGGTATCTCCACAGCTGGTGCCTGTTCCACAGGTGTTTGCTTCATGGGCGTTTCAACAGCCGGTGTCTGTTCCACAGGCGCTTGCCCCATAGGTGTTTCTGTATCTGGTAATTGCTCTGGCACTGTTACAGACTTGCCCAATATTTCTGGCTCAATAACACGTCCTGAACCACCCATCATATTATAATTCAAATGAGAAATAGCCCACCACGTGCCCCCAATAATAACAAAAACGCAGATAACGGCAAACCATAAAGCACTCAAATTCCATTTGGCATCCGGACCAGAGTTCAAGTGCAAAAAGAAAACAATTTGCACGATAATCTGAATAATCGCCATCCCAATAAGATAGATGACCTTTGTGCTAATTGTCCAACTTTCCATCATTCCATACATCACAGGAATAAAAGAACCCATCGTGAAAAATACAGCTAAAATGAAACCAATTAAATAGGAACCAGTACTGGGACCATGTGTTTCGTTATGCACACTCATTACAATGCTCCTAATAGATAAACCATAGTGAAAACACCAACCCATACGATATCAAGCAAATGCCAAAAAATTGAAAGGCATGTCAAACGCGTTTTATTGTCCTGATCCAAACCACTACGACGAAGATGAAAAAACATCACTATCATCCAGAGAAGACCAACACTGACATGAAGACCATGCGTACCAACCAAAGCAAAAAACGCTGACCAATAAGCAGATAAAACTTCTTTTCCAAAAAGCTGTAAACCTGTTGTAGGATCAATACCAGCATAAGCACCAGGATCGTAATAGAATACCTCACCTAAAAGCTCATGAAACTCGTAAATTTCCATTCCAATAAAGCAGCTTCCAAGAACAAAGGTAATAGCCATCCATAAACGCACACCACTGAGATTACGTTTATGGACTTGCACCATCGCAAACCCATAAGTAATTGATGACAGTAATAAAATGGCAGTTTCAACCAAAACAAACCTTAAATCAATAAATTCATTGCCCGCTTTTCCTCCACCATAAGAAGCAGAAAAAACAGCAAAACTTGAAAAAAGTGTTGAGAATAGAATCAAATCCGAAAGGATATAAACCCAAAAACCAAATGTCATTACTGAACTACTGTCGTGATGATGCTCATCAACGTGCGTATCATTCATTGCCATTGTACTCATACTGTTGCTCCTTGTTCTTTAAGAACAGCTGTAAAAACATCTTCTGTTTTTTGTACTTCTTCAGCTGGAATATAGTAACCATGATGATCTCCCGTTACAGAGTGATACACAATCGTTGCAACAAAACCAATCAATCCAATCGCAACAAGCCACCAAATATGCCAAACAAGCGCAAAACTAACGACTAATGAAAAGAATCCTGCAATAATCCCTGCTGATGTATTTGAAGGCATATGGATTTTTGAAAACCCATTTGTCGGACGCTGATAACCATTCTTCTTCATATTCCAATAAGCATCGTCACTGTGTACTTCTGGAATTATTGCAAAATTGTAAGAAGGAGGCGGTGAAGAAATAGACCACTCAAGTGTTCGTCCATCACCCCAAGAATCATTTAATGTTACCGGCAAGAGACCCTTATGCTTGATACCATACCAAACTGCCAAAACAACTTGCAATACAAAGCAAAGGATACCAAGCAAAATAATAAAGGCACCCAATGCGGCAATGATAAACATTGGTTGCCAACTTGGTTCCATGTAATGTTGGAGACGACGCGTTGCTCCCATGAGCCCAAGCGCATAAACTGGAAAAAACGCAAGATAAAAACCAATGAACCAACACCAGAAAGATGCAATACCTAATGCGCGATTCGGTTTATAACCAAAAACTTTTGGAAACCAAAAAGCAAGCCCAGCTAAATACGCAAAAACAACACCACCAATAATTGTATGGTGAAAATGCGCTACCAAAAAGAGAGAATTATGAAACTGCCAATCAGCAGGTACGATAGAGAGCAAAACACCAGTTAATCCACCACCAACAAATGTAAAGATCATGCCCATACACCAAAGCATTGGAGGCTCGAAACGAATTCGACCTTTGTACATTGTCAGCAACCAATTAAAGACTTTAACACCAGTTGGAACTGCGATGATCATTGTTGCAATACCAAAGAAGGTATTGACAGCCTCACCTCCACCCATTGTAAAGAAATGGTGTCCCCAAACCAAAAGGGAAAGAATCAAAATCACCAACATTGCCCATACCATTGAAGTATAACCAAAGAGGCGTTTTGAAGAAAAAGTCGAAACAACCTCAGAAACAATCCCAAAAGCAGGAACAACCAAAACATAAACTTCAGGATGACCAAAAATCCAAACATAGTTAATCCATACCATTGGATTTCCACCACCAACATTGGTGAAAAAATTCATGCCTAAATAACGATCACATGCCAAAAGCGCAAAAGCGACAGCCAAAACAGGATAAATCACTAGAATCAGAACATTGCTAACAAAAGCGCTCCAGCAAAAAACAGGCATTTTCATCATTGTCATCCCAGGAGCACGCATTTTAATAATGGTCGCAACAAAATTGATTGACCCCATCGTCGTTGCGATACCAGAAAGCTGAAGTGACCATAAATAATAATCTACTCCTGTATCTGGACTCCCTTGCAATTCGGTAAAAGGTGGATACATCAACCAACCACCACGACCAAAATTACCAACACCTAAGGATATGTTAATCAATATTGCCCCAGCAGCAGTAATCCAAAACCCTAAATTATTCGCGAAGGGAAAGGCAACATCACGCGCACCAATTTGAAGCGGTATAATATAATTGAAAAGGCCGAATAAAATAGGCGTAGCCATGAAGAAAATCATAATCGTGCCGTGGGCCGAAAAAATCTGATCAAAATGATCAGGCGGTAAATACCCCGCCGTTTCACTCCCAAGTGCCATAGCCTGATGTGTTCGCATCATAATCGCATCAGCAAAACCACGCACAAGCATGATAATACCAAGAACAATGTACATAATACCAATGCGTTTATGGTCAACTGTTGTAATCCAATTTCGCCATAAAACTCCCCACCATCCGAGTGCTGTTAAAGCAATAACAGCAACTAAACCACCTAAAACAATCGCAATACATGTGTATAAAACGATCGGCTCATGTGCAAGTGCATGAAAAGCACCAGCTGTAGGATCTGTAAGTCTTCCAAACATTTCTTAACCTATATCAAATGAATTTCAGTTAAAAGAAATCTTCTTTTAAAAGGTTTCTTTCTCGATTGATGTTCTAAAGAACATCAGGATCAAAAACAGAACAAAGTGCACCCCAAAGCGTCTGAGCCGCAGCACGCTTCATTAAGTCCTCATTACATACCGTATTTTCATCAACACATCGATTGACAATCCGGTAATAAAGCCGTTCTTCAACAGGCGCAAAATAACGCACTTCTGCATCTTTTTCCTTCGCAGCAATATCACCCATACGAGGCGCAATAGTAAGCTGACGATAAGAGGCACGATCAAGAGCTTGTCCATGAGACCGAGCTTTAGAAATCCAATTATCAAAATCTTGCGAGGATACAGAATGCCATTTAAAGCGCATCTGTGCAAAACCATCACCACTGTAATTTGCCGATGATCCTTTGAATACTCCATGCTCATCCGCCATTAAATGCAATTTAGAATTCATCTGCGGCATAGCGTAAAGAACCGTTCCTAGCTTTGGCACCCAAAAGGCATTTACCGAATTTTCTGATGTCAACTGCAACAACACTTGACGATCTTTAGGCGCATAAATTTCATTGATCGATGCAATACCATATTCAGGATAAATAAAGAGCCATTTCCAATCAAGAGCAACCACATCTATTTGCAACGGTTTTCCTTCACCAGCAACCTCTATTGGTAGAGGTTTCTCTGGCTCAAGCTCGTAGGTGTAATAAGCTGTCAACGCACCTAAAACCATTACAATAACAACTGGAATACCCCACATGAATGCTTCAATTTTATTTGAATGCCCCCACTCAGGTAAATATTCTGCCGCAGTGCTCGATGCACGGTACTTAATGGCCAAAAATACCACACTCACCATAACTGGAATCACAACGCAAAGCATAACAGCAACACAAATAACAATCAAAATAAGCTGTTGCCGTGCAACATATCCTGCTGGATAAATAACATCAAAATTACAACCAGATAAAAGCAACATCACCCCTAAAATTACGAGCGTCTTTATCTGTTTAACAAAGTTTCTCATTTCATCTGCCCCATCTCTCCATATCAAAAGTTATCATCCGAAAATGACAAAATTTTAATGATACGATTACCCATTTAGAAAGAATTATCAAGTTAATTCAGATATCCTCATCAATATTATACAACTTTTGATCCTCTTGTACCAAATTTAAACCTTTTAGCAATATATTCAAGCGCAAACCAATATCCATCACTCCCACAACCAGCAATAATCGCATCCACACCTGTCGACGTATAAGAATGATGGCGAAAAGCTTCCCGCTGATAAATATGAGACAAATGAACTTCCACTTTTATCCCTGTAAACATTCTTAAAGCATCAAGAATTGCAACAGATGTATGGCTATAAGCAGCTGGATTGATGATCAATCCAGCACTCTTCCCAATTGCTGCCTGTATCCATTCTACTAATTGTCCTTCACAGTTACTTTGATGAAAATGGACGATTACACCAGCCTTTGTTGCCCATTCCTTGCAAAATTTTTCAATGTCTTCTAAAGTCTCAGTTCCATAAATTTCTGGCTCTCGTTGACCCAGAAAATTTAAATTAGGACCATTTAAAATCGTTATAATTGTAGACATGGTAAGCCTCTTCTGTTCAACCATTCCTTTATAAAAAATTTTGAGCATGTTTTTTATCGTAACAAAGCTCCATTCCTAATCTCAAAAAACTCTGCTCGCCCTTTTAAGGCATCAAATAAAACGCGATCCGTTCCTGTCATAAATGTTTGTCCACCTAAATCATCAAGAATATCAAATAAAGCCGTACGCCGATAAAGATCAAGATGTGCAACCATTTCATCAAGAAGAAGAATAGGGGCTCTCTCTGACATCATGCCTGTTAAACGCGCATGACACAAAACCAAACCTATGAGTAGTGCCTTCTGTTCACCTGTAGAACAAGATGTTGCAACCATATTTTTATCAGCATAAAAAACTTGTAAATCTGTACGATGCGGTCCTTCTAATGTCCGACCAGCAGCACGATCTATTGCACGGTTATGTCGTAACCGATTACAAAATTGCTCTTCAACTTCAACTGCGGATTGTGTCCTCAAAGCTGTTTCTAAAAAACCATCAATTTGCAAAAAAGCCCGTGGAAAAGCTATCTGTGATGGTGTTTGTGCAAACATGTCATTTAAAAGGCGAATAACATCAATACGCGCCGCGGCAATAGCTGTTGCCAATTCCGCCATTTGCTTTTCTAAAGCATCAAACCAAACATAATCTTCATTTCTATCTAAAAATAAACGATTACGTGCGCGCATAACTTTATCATAATCTGCTACACGGCGACTATGTAAAGGATCTATCGCTAAAACCATACGATCCAAAAAACGACGGCGCTCAACTGAAGGCCCTGTAAAAAGCCCATCCATAGAAGGCGTTAGAATACTAATATGACAATAATCTGTTAGGCAATCGCTCGTCTCATTTACACCATTAATATGAACTTTTCGGCTGTTACCATCAACGTCAAAAGCTGTACCAATATTCACTTCACCATAAAGGACACATTCAAGACGCGCAAAGACGACAAATCCTTCACCCCCACCATCTTTAAGGCTAATATCAGAATAAGCAGCACGCCGTAAACCACGACCAGGAGAAAGAAAAGATAACGCTTCTAAAAGATTTGTCTTACCAGCACCATTATGGCCGGTAAAAACCACATGCTGACCTGAAAAATGAAGATTAAAAGAAGAATAATTGCGGTAACGTACAAGTTTTAGCTGCCTCACTGCCACTTTGTGCACATGACCAGCCATGTATTGCAAAATAATCGCCCCTAAACGCGAATGGGCATTAGCACGTAAAGCGCATCTGCATGATCACGAATCAGAGCTGGAGCTACAGCATCAGACAACATAAAAACCATTTCATCGTTTGAAAGTTGCCCCGCAATGTCCAAAAGATAACGTGAATTAAAACCTATCTCAAGCGGATCAGATGTATAAGTTACGGATAATTGATCTTCCGCACTCCCTGAGTCGGGATTATTAACAACAAGCTTCAATTGTCCCTGTTCAATCGTTAACTTGACCGCACGACCACGATCACTTGAAACCGTTGAAACACGATCAACTGCAGAAGAAAAATCCTGCCTATTGACCACCAACTTTTTATCATTCCCAAGAGGAATAACACGCTGGTAATCTGGAAATGTTCCATCAATTAACTTTGATATCAAAACCACAGAACCTACAGAAAAACGAATCTTTGTCTCTGAGAGTTCGACACACACATCACCATCAATCTCTTCCGAAAGAAGCTTTTGCAACTCTCCCACAGTTTTACGAGGAATAATGACACCCGGCATACCATCAACACCTGAAGGAGCCTCCATATCAACTTGTGCCAAACGATGACCATCGGTTGCAACCAAACGCAGCTTCAAAACACCATCGTTAATAACATGAAAATAAATTCCATTAAGATAATAACGGGTTTCTTCAGTAGAAATAGCAAATTGCGTACAATCAAGTAAATGTTTCAGCCCTGATGCCGGTAAAGAAAAACGATAACCAAACTGCCCCGGAAGCGACTCTGGAAAATCTACTTTCGGAAGACACTGAAGCTGAAAATGTGCACAACCCGAAACAACAGACATCGTATTCGCTTGATTCTCATCAACTGATAATACAATTTCACTGCCATCGGCAAATTTTCGAACGATATCATACAGCAAATGTGCTGGAACAGTTATCGCGCCAGCTTGTTTAACATTGGCTGTAAAAGATTCCGTAATCTCTAAATCAAGATCTGTTGCTTTTAATTGCACACCACCGTTGTCTGCATCAATCAGTACATTTGAGAGAATAGGAACAGTATTACGACGCTCCACTACACGGTGAACACGCCCTAGAGATTTAAGAAATTGACTGCGATCAACTGTAATACGCATAAAATCTCCGTTACAATTTACCAAAACTATATAAAATCTTCAGGTTCAAATAACCTACCTTTTTAAGAATCATCTGCTGAATTCTCTTCCCCCCCTTTTACGATGGCAAGCACCCTCTGTACAAGAAAAAAATAGTCCTCGTTATTAACTTCTCCATAATGCTCCCTTAAACAGAATCAAGACCTCTACGCTGTCTGCTCTCCAATTAACCGCTTAAGCAATTCAAGTTCTTTGGCTAATGTTTGATCACCACAAAGCAAATCTTCAATCTTTCGTACAGCATGTAAAACCGTTGTATGATCACGTCCACCAAAACGACGACCAATTTCTGGCAATGAACGGGGCGTCAACATCTTGGCTAAATACATTGCAACTTGTCGTGGCTTCACAACCGTACGTGTCCGACGGTTAGACAATAAATCCTGCTTAGAAACATTATAATGGCGCGCAACTGTGCGTTGAATTTCTTCAATACGAATGCGCTTAGGCTCGCCAGAACGAGTCAAATGACCTAACAATTCATCGATTCGTTCTAAAGATAAATCAGATTCAAAAGACTGACGGAACAGTAACTGATTAAATGCTCCTTCAATATCACGTCCTGACCCCAAAACTGTTCTCGCAATATAATCGAGAATATCATCAGAAATTGAAACCATACTATCTTCTTGTTGCGCCAACTTTAACCGCTGACGTAACATTTTCAAACGCATTTCATAATCTGGTGCCTCAATTTCAAGGGCGACCCCCCCCTGAAGACGAGACCGAACCCGAAGATCTAGCGATTCTAACTCTGCCGGTGGACGATCCGCCGCCACAACAACTTGCTTGGCACTATCAAGCAACATATTAAGCAAATGACAAAATTCATGCTGTATCGACTTTCCTTGCAAAAATTGCATATCATCAATAATAAGAAGATCAATATCACGAAGTTGCTCTTTAAAAGAAAGAGCATCATTATCACGAATAGCCGTCGCAAAACGCCACATGAAATATTCAGCAGTCAAATAAATAACCCGCGCAGACATTAAACGCTGTAACGCTGCGGCTGCAATTGCTTGGAGTAAATGTGTTTTTCCTAAACCAACAGATGCATGGATAAAAAGAGGATTAAACCTTAAGGCACTTTTATGCCCCTCTGCAATCGAACGTGCAGCAGCCAATGCAACACGATTAGAAGAACCTTCTACAAAACTCTCAAAAGTATAACGAGAATCAAGCGGTGAACCCAAAACACCTGTTTGAACACTCTTTACTGAATGCTCTGGATAACTCTCAACAAAAGACGGTGTCTCCTGTTCTTCTAAAACGACAGGCGCGACACTTGTTTTACAAACGATACCTCTTGAAACACGCTTCATACCACGAACGATAACTTCAACACGAAGAATCGCTGAATTCTCTTGCTTCCATAAATTGGTCAAAAGAGAGCCATAATGATTATTAATCCATGACCGCAAAAACGCTGTAGGAACTGAAAGCTTTACAAGATTACGGCTATATTCCGCAAGCTTTACGCGCCCGAACCAACTCGTATAAGCCTCAATACCAACCTGCGCCTTTAATTGCGCCATCACACGCGCAAAAGCCGCTGCGCCTTCCTCCTCTGATATAACAGGATAATGAACAGAAGCATTGTTGCTCACTGCCCCACCACTCTCCGTCATATGGCTCTTTATTACCTTCTCTGCCGACAGGATATTCACCGCAACCCTTTTAAAGGAACTAGCTTTAGAGTTTAACTTATCCACCATCT